>JBNLDQ010000030.1:0-73580 GCA_050304475.1 Turneriellaceae bacterium
TTGCAAAACAGGAATAAGTATAATACATAACCTCATAGATTTTCTTTGGGAAAGTCAAACCGAATTGACATAGCTATTATAGTACCATCAAAACTCCAAGAACCGTAGAACAGAAACTGTAAAAAGAACCAAACGTCGGGGGTGGCGAAGAACGCCGAAGGCGGTCGAAGCCAGGGGGCAGACCTGCCCCCTCCCCCTTCCCCCTGGCGCGGCTCATTTGAAATAGCCAAAGACAACGCAATCAAGGCGGGTCTTTGAGTGGCTTGTCAATGATTGCAATTCCGGTTATGCTGATTTTACCAAATGATGAAGAGTACTCGGCGTTAAACTGCAGCGCCTTTACATTGTTCTGATCAAACGTATCTTTTTTGCCAATCTGGAAAAATTTTTTAATGGGGATTTGCGCGATGGCTCCTGTGACTTGATTGCCCAGGCTGTAGTTTTCAAAACTGACCAGGCTTGACGATTTATTATAAATATCAATAAACTTTACTTCGGGCGGTTTTCCGGAGAAGTTGCCGATGTATCGAATCATCAATATCTTTTCGTATTCCGTTGTTAAATCTTTCGGGATACTGTCAGTACCCCAACCGCACCACGAATCTTTCTTGTTGTCCCACTGCCACACGATTCTCCCAAATTCATTTTCCTGTTCGACGATCTGGATGGATGTATTTCGATCGCATTTTGCATACAATACGTTGATTGGTTTTGCTTTGTCAAATATGACCGTATCGCCAAACATCGCGCCGGTTACAAATATAAATAATATATATCTAAACCGCTTCATTTTTCATTTCCAACCATTTCGTTTAATTTTTCTTTCGTGAGGTTGCGGGCTTTTCTCACATCGGAATCGTCTTTTATTCGCAGGGCTTCATCATAGTTATCCAGAGCTTCAAGATAAAGCTTTTGGTTAAACTGCGCTTCTGCCATGTCTTTGTAAAATAAAAACTTTTCATTTAATTCGTTTGCCGGTAAATTCGTGCTTATTTCGGCTATTTTCTTTTCCTGGGTCTTGTTTACAATTTTTAAAGAAAGCTCTCGAAGGGCCTTATCTTCGCCTGGCGTATCTTTTATCAAAGAAGCTAAATTTGCAGCGACTTCTTCATCAAGTTTTTCAATGTAGCCCAAAATAAACTTACGAACATCTTTGTCTTTTTCTCCTAAAAACAATTTAATAAGAGACAAGACATGATCCGATTTGTTTTTTTCTTTTTGGGCTTCTAATTGGCCGTCCGCCAGCTTTTCGCTGCTTTTAATCTGGGTTTGCGTTACGCTGATTGTCCCGACGATGCCAATCACAGTAACGGCAATTGGCGTAATAAACTTTTCAAGCCATGGCTTTTCAGGCAACTCGGGCATAGTACATGCATTGTACCGGCTCAACGGAAAGTCAATAATATTAATTATATTTTGTATAAATCCGTTAAAATGAAGCAAGCATACGTCATGGATTCGGGAAAAAAGGGGGAAAGTCTTCCCCCTCGCTCCGGCTATTGCGTGCGAGCGCAATGAGCCTGCGCTTCCCCCATCGATCATTACCTCAATATCACCGGTTATGATAGCGCCAAATCACGCTCATTTTTTAAAAAATTACGTTCAAATGAAAAAAATCTCAAAAACCGGCGATTGATAGAACAGAACCGAAAAATACAGGCCTTCCGGCCCCCACCCATATATGGGTGGGGTGGCGGGTAGTGGGAAAATCTAAACACAAAAAGATGGAAAATAACAGGCCAGGTTACCTTTCTTTGGTCATAGTATGGTAACCGCCAACCGTCGATACGACCGGACCGCATACCTTGTCCGCTTGCAACTGAAGCCCGTATGACCGCATGGAAGCCGGTGCGGCGGAGTACGAATGCAGTAAGAAACCGCGTCGATGGCACCAACGAAGCTCATTTTACTGCTGTACGCAGATCAGGCTTTTTTGAACGGCATCGGCAATCAAACAACTGGCGCCGGCAAAACTAAAGGCTGTTGAATCGATGACACCCGGTAAACCGTATTGACCAGAAATACCGGGGGTGACGCTATCAGCCCAATCCCCGCAGTTATTTACGCTTGTCGTCCAGTCAGGGTTAAAGCCTGTCCACGCCTGAGTTCCATTGAAAGGATAAGCAAGGTTAAAAGGAACCAGGCCAAACGCGTCGGTTGTAAATACCCGGTTGGTATAGGCAGCGCCTTCTTTGAGATAATATTTCGTGTCGGGCGCCAATGGCCAACCTGTCTGACCGGTCGCATCGGTTCCGTTTGTCGTGCCAACGCGAAATACGTTATGCGCTATTAACGCTTTGTATAGATTTCCGTCGTTGGGGTGGTTGGGGTCGCCGCTGGAGATATCGCACTTGGAGTCGATCGAAACCATATCGATTGTTGCGTTAAAGTTTCCGAGGTAGGTATAGTTCGTGACCCAGATTCTTTTGTCGTCATCTAAATTCATTACGGGGCAAGCCTGCGGGGGCGTTATGCCGTCCAGAACGGGATCCGTTGTGGTCAATATGCCAAAGGAAACGCAATTGGGCTGGTCGCCGTCTGCCGCATTGTCGTCTTTACCGGCAATCGTTACCGGTTGAAACAGAGAACTGCCCGCCGGGAAAGTGATCGCCGCCGGACTGACGCCGGCGCATTCGGTTGGGCTGCCGCAAGCCAGGGTAACCGTCACATCTGCCGTGGGCGTTATCGCAAGCCTTATGCCAAAAGTCGTCGACCCGCCCGCCTCGGTCGTCGGAACACTGGCGGCCGTATCAAACAAGAACGCCTGTTCATTATCGACATTGCGCAACTGCAAATCGTTTACGTTATAATTGGCATACAACGGGTCGGCGCTCGTTGTTACGCCGGCCAGAAGAAGATACGGAGTGTTCCCGTCAAAAACCGGGGGTAAAAAGATATCGGGCTCGTCTACCCCGGTGGCCGTCACCAGGTTTGTGCCGGCAGGGTTCAGGGTGTTCCAATTGGTTGGCGTAATCAACGCCGACGAAGTGACCACGGCTTCATTTATATTGCCGCTGCTCACCGGCACGGTGATATTTTGAGAAGGTTGCGTTTGCGTAATAAACCAAACAGTGGCCGTTCCATGATTTTCCGAGGTGGATGTGCCGGCGGCGGCGCAACCAATGACAAGATTGGCGCCATCGTTATCGCAACTTTGCAGTGTCACCGAGGGGTCCGCCAGAAGCGTATATTTCGGGTCGCTTGTCGCCCGCGCCATATTGATCGAATAACTGCGGTTACCTTCGTTAATATGATTGGGAGTTCCTCCATTGTTGGTAACGTGTACCGAAACGGACTGGGGAATGTTCCAGTTGGCTGCCGTAAAAAAAAGCTGGCCGGTATCGGGCGTACCGTCATCGGGCCGGCTGCTCGTTAAATTTAACCACACATCGCTAATTGGCTCTGAGTCAAGTTGTACTGAAAAAGTGGAATATACGACCTTGTCCAGGTTACCCATATCGTCGGTGATCAACCCTGCGCCTGTAATCGTAAAACCGGCGACATCGTCATCCAGGTTGTTTACGGTCACGCCCGACGGAGTAATACCGTTATAAAAAGGATCGGCGCTGATTGCGTTTTCCAGTTGAATGATATACTGGATATGATCGTCATCGACATAATCGTCCACGCCGTTCACTTGAACTTGCCGGGTCACATTCCAGTTTGCCGGCGTAAATACCAACGTAACGGGATCGCCCGTAATGGTGCCTTCGCGGTTCATGGCATTTTTCGGATCGTTGGTTTCGTTGATGGCAATAGAAACATTAGCGGACGGCTGTGTGAGAAGACGAACATCAAAGGTCGCGCTTTGGCCTGACTCCGTTGTGTCGGAACTCAGGTTTGATACATAAACCCCGGCAATGTCATCATCGGCGACATTGACTGTCACATCCGGCGGATCGGTGTTTGCATAAACAACAGAAGACCCAATTAAAATTTGGACGCTATTGACCGGCGGAACATCAATGATGTTGTTGTCAACCGGCGTAACGGTAACGGTTTGCGGTGTATTATAATTGGCGGGCGTAAACGTAAGCAGCGACTGATCGACTGTTGCGCGGGCCGGGTCGGCGCTGGTCACCGAAAACCCGGCCGGACCGGGCGGAGCATTGTTTAAAACGACGCTGAAACTTCCCGTCGCTCCCCCTTCGGTCAAGTTCAAAACCAAAGGGGTAACCGTCACCGAGGGCAGCTCATTGTCAAAGTTGGTCACCGAAACCGGGCCAACCGGCATGGAGTTATAAACCGGATCCGTTGTCACGGCATTTGCAAAAACAATATCGTAGGTAATATCGCCATCGAGGACATTATCGTCCAGGCAAGAGACGGTTACGGTTTGCGGTATGCTGTAATCCGCCGGCGTAAAAACAAGCGAATTCTTGTCGACCGCGCCCTCGGTGGCATCGGGTGTAATTGAGGGAATGGTCACACCGGCGGAAGGCTGGCTACCCATGACGACGGTAAATGTGGCCGTGCTATTGGCTCCGGTACACAAGCCGGAGCCGCTGCCCGATTCGCGGGTAAATAAACCCGAAGCCGGAGAAACGACAATGCTGTCTGTTTCGTTATCCACAACAGTAACGTCCAAAGGAGCGATCGAATAGCCGTCAAACGTAGGGTCGGGGCTGGAAACCGGCCCGAAAGATAACCCTATATTTTTATTTCCGTCTGTGATAAAATTGTCGATTCCGGTGACGGTTAGTATTTGCGGCCGGGACCAGTTCGAGGGCGTAAAGGTAAAAACAGAATCGGATAAAGTCACAAGCCCCGGGTTCGTTGCCAAAACCGGGATTGTTATATTGGCGTCAGGCGGTCGGCCCACAGCTACATTTAGTTTTAACACCCCGTTCCATTCGGAAAGAGAAAAACCGCCATTGCATGAAGTAATGCTGATATCGAATTCGGGAATTTCCAGCATCGAGCTGCAACCGGAAACCAATATCGGTAGAAATAACAACGCATGGGAAAACAGCCTCTTGCGAAACCGGGCAAGGCAAAAACGCATGAAGCCGGGCATACTTTGTTAGTTCCCCGAGATCCTGATGATCGTGAGTTCAATGCGCCGGTTTATTTGGTGCTCTTTCGCCGAGCAGGCGATACGATCATTGCATTGGTTGAGAAGGCGCGTTTCTCCGTATCCCTTTGCCTCAAGGTTTTCTTCGGGTATGCCCATGTGAATTAAGTAATCCACGGCGCTTTGCGCCCTTTTTTGAGATAACTCCAAATTTGACCGCGCGTCCCCCTGCGAGTCGGTATGGGCTCCGATTTCAGCGACAATCCGGGGGTTATCAAGTAAAAACCGGGCCATCTTGTTTAGTACGGCGGCGCCTTCTGACGTAATGACCCAGTTACCCGACTCGAAAAGTATATTGCCAAAATCAATAACAGACGATTCTCGTATTTGTTCCATGGGAGTATTGATGAATTTCATCACGTCATACCACCCGGGTTTTTTCCCCTGCATATCCATTGCGGCATGAACCGTCATATACCCTTCTTTTTTTAAAACAATATCATAAAGAGCATCTTTGCCTACTTCTATCTTAAACTGCCCATTGCTATCGGTAAAAGCCACCTTTTCTCCGGCTTCCCCGGCAGAAGAAGTCACAACCGGAGTCTGCGCCAACGCGGCAGACCAGAGATCCTCGCCCAAAGCGGTTTTCGCGATGCCCTCAGCGGATACCGGTTTCACGCTCACTTCGACATTGCCGATTGGCTCGCCGGTTGTTTTTTCAAGAACCTGCCCAGAAATTCCCCAAACCGTTTCAGGCGCCAGGGGAACGACCAATGTAATTCTCTCGCCCGGTACCACCGCCTCCGGGTTCACCTCATAAACAAAGGGTTTATAGTCTTCGCGTTCAATCTTTAAAGAATACGCCTTGCCGGGCTCCAATTGATAGGCAAAGCTTTCTCCTTGTATGGTTTGCGCTTCGGCAGCCAAAGCGCCTTCGAGGGTAGAAAGAATGGAAAGAGCGCCTTCGACTGATTTGCCGGTATTGAGATCAATTACTTTCCCCACCAGCTCGGCGAACCCTTCGGCCGAAGCAACGGGGGCGGCTGTGCGCAGCGACGGCAACTTCATGCGAAAGCCGAATGTATAACCGTATTCCAAACCCTGGTTCGCTTTTTCAAAAATCTGAACAAACGAAGGAGCGACAAAGAGTTCCCCTTTTGTTGAGCCTGTAAAACGGCTGATATCATACGCCAGATCCAGTTCGTACTGCAGGAACTGGTCCAGAAAATAGTCTTGTGTTTTGGCATCGCCGACCGGATCGGTTTCGCATACGCAGGAGTTGTAATAGTTGCCGTATAAGGAGTGAAGCATAATGCCATAGGAAAAGCGCGGGGTAAATTTAAACAAGAGAGGAAGGTCAAACCGGTAACCGGCGCCCAAAGACAGGCCATAGTCAGTGTACGTTTCAATGCGCGGGTGATTGGGCACATTTGCATTGATCATCCCGCCGGCAACGATCCAGAGTCGGGGAGCTTTTTCCGGATTGAAATTAAAGCGAAACATCCCGCCGTAATTTTTCTCAACCAGTTCAGCCAAAGGGTTCTCTGAAACAGGATACAGGTTGGTAAAACCGAGGTCAAGCCATGCATTCTTGAAAAGATTTACCGAGACTTTTGAGTCAAGTTGATTCGGGCTAAACTGCGTTTGGTTCTTCCCGGAAAAAGGATAGGGCAAAGCGGCTTGCTGCTCGCCGGCAAACGCGCCGGGACAAAAGCAAAGCGTGATGAAGAGAAATCCCCCGCCTTGAATGATTCTCTTTTTCAAGAACTGACGGCAACCGGATAACGCAACAATGAAATAATAAACGAGAAAGCGATGATTCCGGTAAAATTGCATAACAACGGCGTTTAACTTACGGCAAACATGCTTACATAAATTGAATTCCGCAAATATTATGTCAAATATAATTTTATTTATTTTTATCTCCCTTCTAAATGTAGTTATTCTTATTCTATTCCCGAAACCGGGCTCTCTCTTACAGGAGAAAATATTTCATCATTTTTTGAAAAATTTCAAAAAAAACAGGATCATTATTATCAGGGGTGACAAAAAACGGCTTCAGGGCCGCCCACCCTTTGGGTGGGGGGCGGGTTCGCGGGAACAATCCCCGCAACAAGTCAAAACAGCTCGCAAACAAGCGCGGCAAGGCCGCCCATCAAGACCAGGGGGTTTTGACTTTCTCCTCGGGTACGCCGCCAACCGAGACATCCGTTTTTTCATTGTAAAAGCAAAGCAGGCCCGCTATTTTCGGACACTCCTCAATCGGATTTTGGTAGCTCCAGACAATGTTTTCGTACAATGTTGTTTCGCCCTGAGCCGAATTTGGACGAAACGACCAGTAAGAGGCCTCGCCCTTGTAAGGGCACCTTGTTTTCAAGGCGGTTGCCTCGAGCAAATCAGTGCGCACATCCTCCGGCGGCAAGTAGTACCTAACCGGAAGGCCGGTCTCAAATAAAAACATGGCCCGTTCGCTTTTTGCGACCGTCTCACCGCCAATGCGCACCTCCACTTTCCGGGAACTGGGCAAAACATCGACCCGGTGGTAAGGATCCCTGGCATGAACATGCACCTGTTCCGACTCTTCCAACCAGCGCTCCATCGCGCTCCATTCAATAAAAAAATAACCCTTTAAAAAGCTCCATTGTTCCGGGGGGTTTACATATTGCCATGCCGCGTTTTCCCTGGTTTGCTCGCCCAGAACATGGTGGTAATATAGCATCTCCCCGAATTGTTTTGAAAATTTTTTACGCGGGCTGATTTGCAATTGATCCGTTTTTACATCTTGCCCGGGGAAGGCATATATAGGGAACATATGCTCTTTTCTCCAAAGGAGCATTACATTTTTACTGTCAACCAGGGGCTCATTCACAACTCCGGGATACCCCCTCACCCAACGCCCGTAAGGCTCAAATGCGGTAAAAGCCTTCACTCGCTCAAGCGGGGACAAGCTAACAGTATGATTTTCGCCGAAATGTTCCATTTTTTCTTTTTAATTATATGCGATTACAGCGCCCGATTTTTTTCATTGATCAGCTCTTCAATGAATGCCAGGTGATGTTTTCCATGCCAGGCATACAAGGCGCATACATTTGCCAGAGAATATTTAACCTGATCTTCCGGGTGAAAATACGTTTTATGAAAATCCTCTTCAGGTAGTTGCTCCAGCAGCCCGGTTAATTTTTGGTGTACCGAAGCAATGATACTCAATGAGTTTTCTATATTCGTATCACGGCCGTCGGGCAGCTGTGCCCATAACGATTCATGATAGGGCTTGATTGTCGGGTTCTCCTCTGTCAACATTAGTTTTACCCGGATCACCATATTCATATGGCTGTCGGCCACATGGTTTACCACCTGAGCGATGCTCCAGTTTCCCGGTTTGGTTTTGGTCGCCAACTGCTCGGGGGTTAATGATCCGGCGACCCGCCGCAATTGTTCCGGGTATTTTTTCAATTCGCCAATATTTTTTTTCACATCTTCAAGCGAAAAATCATCGCTTTTTTGAAACCGCCCAATGGGGAATCGCCGTTCTTCATTTATTGCCGCACACATCCATACCCGCCTTTATGCATTTTATTTGAATGAGACTAGATTAAATATTTTCATTTGGGAGTTAATTTGACAATTAAGTTTTTTCTTTGCGTTTGCCTCATTTGTTATCGTAAAACTGCAAAAAATCGCTAAAAAATGGTATTACAAGAGCATTGGAGCAAGTAGACTGAAAAATTTGCCGTTTTTCAGTCCCCGCCCTTTTGGGAGGGGGTGGTTTGCGGATAAAAAAAAGACAGCCCGGGCAAACGCCCGGCTGTCTCAGTGTGAGCAAATGGTTTTCGCCAGTAAGCTATATTTTGGCAGGGAATAGCTTACTGCAACAGTTTCAATATAAGCTGAGGTTGGCTGTTGGCTTGAGCCAGCATCGCCGTACCACTCTGTACCAGAATTTGATTGGTCGTAAATTTGACCATTTCTTCCGCCATATCGACGTCTCTAATTCTGGACTCACTGGCCTGTACGTTTTCGTACGCGCTCATCAGCCCCTTAGCCGAATATTCAAGCCTGTTATAGTAGGCTCCCAAATCCGCTCGCTGTTTCATCAAAGTCTTCAATCCTTCGTCGATGATGCCAATCACATCGTTGGCCTTACCCACGGTAGAAATTGAAATTGCGCGATTTCCCGGCTTCAACGATAAAGATGTCGCCGTCATAGTTCCGATAAACACTCGCTCGCGCTGGTGCATATTCGGACCCATGTGAAACCACATTGATGTTATTCGGGATCCCCTGGCAAAATCTCCCAAAAGCAGTTCCATACTGTTGAACTGCGCCTGGGAAGCTACCCTGTCGATTTCATCCACCAGCTGCGATACTTCAACCTGCATCAATTGGCGATCTTCCTCTGTGTAGATTCCGTTCGCCGATTGAACAGCCAGCACACGCACTCGTTGCATGATACTGGCAACCTGGTCCAAATACGCATCAGTGGTTTGCACAAAGCTCATACCGTCTTCTGTGTTTCTTTCGGCTTGTCTGAGACCTTGCACCTGAGTGCGCAATTTCTCCGAGACAGCCAAACCGGTTGCATCGTCGCCTGCGGTAACAATACGGTTACCGGATGACAGCCTGGAGATATTTCTGTCAATCTCCCAGTGTTGAAACTTCAGCACCTTGTGAGCATTGATTGCGCTCATGTTGTGCTTGATAATCATAGACACTCCTTGTCCTGGATTTGAACGTCAAAGTTCGGTATTCACAATCGGACGTCCAGGCAGCCATGCGTAGTGTCTACGCACGCTTCCTGGAGGCCCGATGGAACCTCCAGGAATTTGCGGGCGGCGGCATGAGCCCTCCGAAAATCGAAACGTTGAGAGACAAAAATCATTTTGCATCTCTTCACCCGATTTTCTGCGGGATCCTATTTATATTTCAAAATAAGAGCGTGTTACTCTAAAAGTTTCGGGCCTCCCAAAGAGGCCCGAATCAAATCATTCTTCAAACTATTGAAGAAGTCTCAGGATGTTCTGAGGTTGTTGGTTGGCTATTGCCAGCATTGCCGTACCGCTCTGACTCAGGATCTGACTTCTTGTCAATTGTGACATTTCTTCAGCCATATCAACGTCACGGATCCGCGATTCGGCGGCCTGAACGTTTTCATAGGCATTCATCAGACCCTTGGCAGCATACTCCAGACGATTGTAGTATGCACCCAGGTCAGCTCGTTGTTTTGCAATGCGTGTCATGGCAGCATCGATTTTACCGATAGTCTGGTTGGCCAGTCCGGCGGTAGAGATGCTGACGATGGTTCCATCTTGCTCTTTCATGTTCAACGCCAGAGCGGTCATTGTACCAATGAATACTCGCTCGCGTTGGTGCATGTTCGGCCCCATGTGAAACCACATGGAAGCCGTTCGTGAACCACGCGCATAATCGCCCTGTAAAAGAGCCATGGTGTTGAACTCAGCCTGAGAAGCGACGCGATCAATCTCATCAACCAGCTGAGATACCTCAACTTGAATCAATTGGCGGTCTTCATCGGTATAAATACCGTTGGAACTTTGGATTGCCAGCTCACGAATTCGTTGCAGAATATCGTTCGCTGTTGTCAGATAACCCTCAGTGGTTTGAATCATACTCATACCATCTTCGGTGTTACGTTCTGCTTGTCGCAAACCCTTGATTTGGGTTCTCATTTTTTCAGAAACGGCAAGCCCGGAAGCGTCGTCCCCGGCGCGGTTGATCCGCACACCGCTGGAAAGTTTTTCCAGACTTTTGGTCGCTTCCCAGTTCTGAAATTTCAGTACGCGATGCGAGTTGATCGCGGACATATTGTGATTAATAATCATTCTGATTCCTCCTTGAACCATTCAGAAAACGGCAACTCTTTCACTTGAAAACCTCCTGTTTTCAGATGAAAGATCGCTGAAGACAGCAATGCCTTTTCCCCTGCATATGTTTTCGGTATTTTGCCCCCGGAAACGTGATTCACGCTAAGAGAGGTTAGCAAATGCTAAATAAAACTATGGGAAGTTATTTAAAGATACAGGCCAACCTGAGCCTCAGTCGTATTTCCGTATTTGCTCGGAAAAAAGTAAAATTTCTTGAGCTTTTTTTTGATTTTTTTCAATCGACAATGAAAACTACGCGGCATTTGAGTAAATTATTTAACGTTTCTTCATGCTCAAAGGCTTTTGCCGTGTCCATATCCGAAATGACGGCGTCTGTTTTAAATTTGCCTTTGGTTGATAGCGCCACCGCAAAATAGGGTTTTTCACCCGCCCTGTTTTTCACTTCATAATCGTTGAGACTTTTGACATACGAAGCAACACCCCGCTGAACGCCGATTTCCTTGATAATGTACTCCGGTCCGTAAATCAAGCGGCCGCTCTGCGAATAAATCCGGGGGGCAAGCGCCTGGTTCACGTCCATTCCCCGCAAATCAATCAAGAGCCCGGTATAGGCGATGGGAACGATCCCCCCGCGGTACTCACTTTCTGCCACCCTGCTTTCATAGGCTTCGCCCACATACTCCGCTTCGGTCAAACCTGCGTAAGCCAGGGTTTGCCAGGGGAGAGGCAATTTACCGATGAGTCCCTTGTTCCCGCGCAGGGGCAGGCTGGTAGAGACTTCGATGTAGTTATTTCTGAAATTTACCCTGGTGAGTTCCATCGCCTCGAGATAGAGCGGGTATTCGCGCTTAAACTCGTTGTTGGCATCAAGAATATCCATGATTTTATGCGAAGAATCCACATAAAGGTTCTCGAGCCCAATGCTGATTTTCTGCAAAATCAGGTCGCGAAAAAAATATCGCATGTAGTATCGTTCATGAACCGGCGTATTTCGTTCCACTAAAATCTGCGATGTCGCCATGTAGTGGTAGTTTTCCCAATCGATTTCAAAATAGGTCTGTTCGCCCGCCACGCCGTTCGCTTCTATCCGGCTGTTGAGGGGAGCCTGCGCCAGGTAAATGAGAACTACGCCCGGTATTGCCAACCATGAGAAAACCTTCTTTTTCATGCTACCGTCTTTATCGGCTGAACCTGAAAATTTTTTATTCTTTTAATTTCTTTTGCTTCGACAACGAAACAAATTAAAAATTTGGGGGAAAAATGGTTCAAAACAGCGAAATTTTCGGTTTTTTCATTAAAATGGGGGAGAATGGGGACAAAAGCGAAAAATCCGGCGATTTTTTGGGTAACCCCCACCCTGGGCGGGGGGATTCACACGCAAAAGACAGCCTTATGTCGCCTTACAAGCCGGCGTAAATCGTTTTATGGAAAATCCCGAAGCGCGTAAGCGGTGTCAAATGTCAGGGGGGAGCGGAGAGCGCCAAAGGCGATCGGAGCGAGGGGGCAGACTTGCCCCCTTTTCAACTTTGTTCTGTACAGCCTGCGCGAGGCGCCGGTCTATTGCGTCGATGCGGCGCTACCGGGTTACCTTTCTCTTGCTGGTTTTTATTTTGAGTTTTCATCATTGCAAAGAGAGTTCTCTGCCGCGGCATGCGAAGCCGGGAGCCATAGCGGGAGAAGAGCCGGCGGGCGTTATTCAAAAAAGCGTTGGCAAACGTAAATTTCAATTTTTTGAGATGGTCGCAACGCATTTATTTGAACACAACCGTGATTTTCACGATTATTTTGCCGCCCCTGATGGCTCTTTGAATTTGGAAGATTTTCTCTATGACATGAATAACTCCCGGGTTGTCGATCTTGGCCATAACAGGTACTTGTTTATCATGGAACAGACCGGCGCGACGTGGTGGTGCCATTTTTCTTATATCGTTTATGAAGACGGCCGCTATGAGTTAATTCAGGTTTTTGAAGAAGAGTCCAAATACGGGATCAACGAGGATAACTCTTACCGGCTGGGCAATCTTTATTTTACCGAGCTGGCTGTTACCGGCGGAACCGGCACGGCTGAATCGTATTTGTATGGCTTATCGTTTGATGAAAAGCGCATGCGCAATACCTTGTACTTTCCGTCGAACTCTTATTTTATTTTCGGCGATGATAAAGTCAGCATGACCACCGATTTTACTTTTTCAAGTTCATCGATTCAACTGGAACGCTCTCTTTCGTTCAATGACCGGGTTATACGCCGGGAAAAAAGCGAGTTAAAATATTTTTCAAACTACCATCGATACGGTCATTTTTTAGCGCGGCCTCTCAACGACTTACAGCATCAAAATGTTTCTTATTCCAAAGGCAAGCAATACGTCGCTTATAAAATACTGGAAGCCCAAATTGATAACGACTCCGGCACTATTCGCGCTTTGCCCGGGCATGACTATTTTGTGTTTAATGAAGATGCCTTTTCGAGATTTACCGGCGATGAATTTGTGCGGAATTTTTCGGTGGTCAAATAAACGGCGCCCTGGCGATTTTCTTTTTTTGACTTGCTTTTTTTGACTTGAATTTTGCCGCAATCAAATGCCCTTTCGTAAAATTTTATTCTACCTATTTCTCTTTTTGTATTTGACGGTTCCGGCGCAAACCGCGACAGTGGAACCGGTATATTGCCCGCCTTTACCGAAATAAGACGTTGGGCGTATAGTTTTTGCATACGTTTCTTCAATTTAAAACAAAGAGGGAGTCATGATGGGAAAGGAAAAAAGCGTATTGGTCACCGGGTGTTCGAGCGGTATCGGGTATGGAGTCGTTAAAAAGTTTATCAACGAGGGTTATCTTGTCTTTGGCACCGTGAGGAAAAAGAGAGATGAAGAGCGCTTGAAAAAGGAACTGGGCGAACAATTTGTTCCCGTACAAATGGATGTCACAGACGCAAAGAGCATTCGAGAAGCCGCTAAAAGTGTTTCTAAAATTTTAGGCGGCAAGGGTTTAAGCGGGTTGATCAATAACGCGGGCACCGTTTCGCCCGGCCCCATCGTTCATATGAAGATGAGCGAAATCAAGAGCATGTTTGAAGTAAACACGTACGGCCCTTTGGAGGTCGCCAGAGCTTTTTTGCCTTTGCTGGGTTTTCGCAAAAACCATGCATCGGATCCGGGGCGTATCGTTAATATCAGTTCGGGATCGGGCCAGATTGCGGTACCTTTTCTCGGAGCTTACTCGGGAACAAAGCACGCGCTGGAAGGGATCATGAATACCTTGCGCCAGGAAGTAAAACCGTACGGCATTGAAGTCGTTACCGTTGCGCCCGGGTTTGTCAACAGCAGTATCGGAGACAAACTAGCGGACGTTTCGCCTTATGCCAAAACCGATTACATCAATAGTTTAAAAAAATTCTCGGATACTACGCTGGTACAACTGGAAAAAGAAGGCCATACGATCGACGAACAAGCCGGGCTGATCTTTCGCATTTTTAACAGGAAAAACCCGAGCGCCCGGTATTCGACAGCCAGGAATAAATTTAAAAACTGGATTATGTTGAAATACACGCCGGGTAAAATCAGGGAGAAGCTGGTGGCAAAAATCTTCGGCCTCGGTTCTTAGTTGTTTAAAGTCAGGCGGCATTTGTCTTAGGCGTCTTCTTCTACAAAATGGTCCGCTTTTCGTTGCATGGGAACGTAAACGATCAAAAGAACGATCGAGACAAGCGCAGCGATAAACGCCCCCTTAAAACCGCTTTGGTGGTTCCCCCCGCCGGCCAGATTGCCCAGCAGGTAAGCTCCCAGCCCTGTTCCCATGGCCCGGGCGAAAGCCGTTACCAGCGCTTGCGCCGTTGCCAGCCGCTGCGGGTGTGTTTTTTCTTGAAGATAAATGAGCGACCCCAGGTATACGCCCGAAAACTGAATGCCGTGCAAGGCTTGCGCATAGATAATTTCATGGGGTTTTAAATCGAGCGTCAGAAGAAAAAAACGAAGCGCGCCGGCCGCCGCCCCCAGGGCGATCAAACGCAATGCCCCGTTAGATAACCCCAGCAGGCGCGGCGAAAAAAAGAAAAAAGCGATTTCGCTTAATGTTCCTAAAAACCATACAAACGGAACCGGGTCTAACGGGAAATCAAGCGGCGCTACATAATCGCTGATAATGTATTCGGTCGCTGAAAACGAAAAATAAAAACAGAACAAAACGGTTAGAAAAAATAAAAACAGCGGCGATGAAAAAAGTTTCCATGTCTGGCGCAACGTAATCGGACTTTTCTTGCCGGCTTCAATCTGCCTGCCCGGCGGAACAAAAAACAAGAAAATCACGCTCAGCAAAGTAAAGACGCCCGCAAGTTGAACGATCTTTGCCGTTTCCAGATCAAAAAACATAAGAATGGCATTTACTGCGGTAAAGCCAAGCGTTCCGTAAAGCCTGACGCGCCCAAAGCTGTGTTTTTCGTTGCGGTTTTGCAAATACGAAACATTCATTAACGGTATGATCCCGCCCAATGAAAACATAAAGACCGACCATAAAACAGCCGCGAGCAAAACGGCGCCGGGCCCCGGGGCGACAAAAGAGAGAGCGTATAAACCCGCCCCCCCCATCAATGTTAATGCCACGGTCAAATAGCGAATGTGCAGGGTCCTGTCTGAAATATACCCCGAGAGAAAAGTTCCTACTGGCATGGCGATTTGCGCCGAAAGAAAGATAACCCCGGGCCGTTCGATGGAGAGGACGCTATAGACAAAAGGAGCGATCTGGGGGACAATTAAACCCATCCCCATGAAAAAGGAAAACCACCAGATTTTGTAAAAAAACCGATCGTGCGGCGCCGTACGGGGTTTCACTTAGTCGGTAAGCGAGTCTAGCGCATCATCGACGTTTTTGAAAATTTCAAGTACCGAGCCGAGTTTTGTGATTTCAAGAAGATTGTCGACATCCGGACTGATAGAGGCCAAACCAAAGCGCCCGTTTCGTTTTTCAATTTCTTTGTAGATGTTGAGAAAGATACCCAGCGCAGCCGAGTTAATGAAAGGGACGCTTTTCATGTCCACGATAATTTTGGGGGTTTCGCTTTGGTGCATACAGCTTTCGAGTTCGTCAGCCAAGTCAAATTCCATACCCGATTTAATAGGACCGTCTATTTCAACAATCCAGACTTCGTTCTTTTTCTTCGTTTTCGTTTTCATGAAATGCCGTGTTTCAATTGGTTTTTAAATAAATGGCATTGTAAAACAAGACATTTGGAGATCAAGCGTTTTTTGTTTCCTGTTTCCACTTTCTATCTGTGACGATTTACAATCAAGAAGCGCCGCATTGGCGACCCCGCCGGAACCCGTAAATCCATTTGCTCGCCTAACGTCTGTCCGGCCTGTTCTTCGTTCATTTATCTTGATAATCATTCAAAATGAGTAAAAATAAATAAGGTTTGACATTCGATATCAAAACCTTTTGTAGACATTTCTATGTGTAAAATATTTCAGTTTATTTTCCGCAATCATTATCGAAATCTGTCTTTAAAAGCGGCCCGTCTCGCCGGCGCCGTACTTTTTCTTATCGCCATACCGGGCGGCGCTCTCCTGGCCCAGGGGGCCGGGGTTTCCGGTTCGGGAAATTTTAACAGAGATACCGCCTTGTATGATTCTTACGATAGCGACCAAAGAAGCGTACCGATAGACTTGATCTTCTATGAGCACCCGTTTAATTCGCTGGACGGCGGGGCGTTCCCCTCGATGAGTCAGGCGCTGCTTGTTTCAAAGAGCATGAATTACAGCGTTCGCTATATAATCGGGACATACCTGGCCCCTCAAAAGCCCGGCCCGCTAAATGAGTTTAGTTCTCTTGCTTTTGATTTTTTCAGCGTTTGGATACCCGGCGGACCGGCTTGGCTCCATGAAGAGTGGCACCGTTCGGTATTGACGAAGCATGGCATTAGCAGTTTCAATGAAGTAAACGAATTTCCGCTCTTTGCGGAATACATGAAGGTCAAGCATGTGGCTGACGCTGATTTAATTCGCCTTAAAAAAGAAAGCCCCGCAGATATGGTTCGTCTTTCGGCCGCGGGGATGGAAGCCGACCTTGAGCTGGTATCCGCCATGGCAAAAGACCGCTTTTTTCACCAAACTTCCATTTACAGTTCCAGCACTTTCATCATGATTTTTAACGTCATAAATGTCGCCGCTTACCGGCATTCTTGCACAATTTCGTCTACGGATGACACGGTAAAAAACATGATTCGAGAAGAGGGGACGAATATTAGCGAGCGGGATTTTACCGGCATGGACTGCAACGCCTGGGTATACGATCTTTTCCGGCCCAATGAACCTTACGAGGCCCGCGGCATTCATGCTTCCGGGACGGGAATCGACCGCTATATTCTTCGTTCGGACTTGACCGATGAGGAAAAAACCGTATTGAAAAACCAGTTTTATTTTTCGTTACTCAACCTGGTTAACCCGATGATGTGGGGCAAGCACCGCTTTCAACCCGAGCAATATGTTTTCGGGGAACCTTTTTACTGGAACTTTGCGTTTACCCACCATCTAACTTCATTCGGGTACGATCTTAGCACCGATTTCTACGTCAAAAGCGGCGAAAAACAATTTGTAATTTCGTATCATAACTATGTCTCTCAAAATTTGTACATGCCAGGGTTGGATATCGAGCTTTACCGCTACCCCATCTATACCGGTATGCGTCGATTCTTTGTCTCGCTCAAGGCTGCGTTTTGGTTGCAACCGGCCGATCTGCTCTATGCCGCAACATCATCGGAACCGGGCGCCATGCTGCAGGGGGATCTGCGCATTCCTGCCGGGGATACGATAGAACTCTATACCAGAGCCCAGTATAAAACAAACGGGTGGGTTGCCGGTACGGTTTGGCAAGAAGAAGAAGCCTCTCTATTTGCAGGCCTGACCTGGTATTTGCCCGAATAAACCGGCCAGCATTCGGAATTTATCAACCACTCCCTCTGCTCGTGGCTATCGCGGCGCCTATAATAAAGTTAGAATTTATTAGAAAAATACGTATATAAGTTATATACTGATATAATGGTCACTTAGGTGAATAAGCATGAAACCCTCGTCAAAAGAGAAAACAAAGATGCCTTCGCAATTTTATGAAACGCTTTTTGATCGCATTCAGGATTGCGTGGCTGTCTACCGGGTCTTGAACGGAGGGGAAGATTTTATCTTTGCCGATTTTAACCCGGCAGCGGAAAAAGCCGACCAGGTTCAAAAAAAAAACCTGATCGGGAAAAAAGTCACCGAAGTTTTCCCGGCGATAAAAGCGTTTGGTTTGTTTGCCGTTTTTCAAAAAGTGTACCGAACCGGCGAGGCAACGCACTTCCCTCTTACCTTTTACAGCGACAAGCGCATCACCGGATGGCGCGATAATTATGTCTACAAAATTGACGATGAGTATATTGTCGCCGTTTACCAGGATCTCACCCGCCAAAAACAAGATGAAGCGCAATTGAAGCTTTCAGCGCGCGTTTTTGAATTTGCCAAAGAAGGCATTATCATTACCGACCAGGAATCCAATATTTTACAAGTAAATGAAGCTTATGTTCGCTTAAGCGGCTATACCAGAGAAGAGATGATTGGCCGGAAAGCCAAGTTTATGAAATCGAACCTTCATACCCCGGATTTCTACCGGAACATGTGGGGAGATTTGCACAAGACAGGCCACTGGGAAGGCGAAATCTGGGACCGAAATAAAGAAGGGATGTTTATTGCGCTTTATTTAATGATTAGCGCCATGAAAAACGAAGAAGGCGAAACAACGAACTATATTGGCATTTACCTCGATATGACAGAGCAGAAAAAAGCGCAGGAACATATCAACAAACTTGCCTATTACGACGTTTTAACCAACCTGGGAAACCGAACCTTGTTTTTGCAGGAACTGCAAACCTTGATCGACCAAAGCCAGCGCTTGGACCACACTCTGGCGCTGCTTTTTCTCGATCTGGATAATTTTAAATACATCAACGATACCTACGGGCACAATATTGGCGACCTTCTCCTGATTGAGGCCGCAAAACGGATAAAAAAACTGGCCCGAAAATCGGACTTTATTGCCCGCCTGGGCGGTGATGAGTTTACCATCATTATTACAAACATTGATAGCCCCGCTTCAGCCGGGCAAATTGCAAGTGAACTAACGCAGTCTCTTTCGGAAACATATACCATTGATAATATCACCATACACACGACCGCAACCGTCGGGATTGCCGTTTTCCCGGCGGACGGCAACGACCCTCATACGCTACTGCGAAACGCCGACACCGCCATGTACAACGCCAAAAGAAAAGGTAAAAATCGTTACACTTTTTTTGCGCAAGAAATGAACGAAATGGTGCGGCGCCGCATTGAGCTTGATACCGACTTGAGAGAAGCCCTCGATTTAAACCAACTCTTGCTCCATTACCAACCGAAAATCTGCTTAAACACAGGAAAGATGCACGGGTATGAAGCCCTCATCCGCTGGAACCACCCGGACAAAGGGTTAGTTCCCCCCGACGTGTTTATTCCCGTTGCCGAAATGAGCAACCTTATTCTGGATATCGGGAAATGGGTATTTAAAGAAGCGATTCAATTTCAAAAAGAGCTGGCGCAAAACAATCATATCGCCCCCATCTCGGTCAATGTCTCCAGCAAACAGTTGTATGACGAGAAGTTCTGCCCGGATCTTCTGGAAATTCTTGACCGGACCAATTGCGACCCGCAGTACCTTGAAATCGAGATCACGGAAAGCATCTTAATGCGGAATATTGAAAAAAGCATTGAACAGCTTTTACTGCTTAAAAAGCGGGGGATTCGCATATCGATTGACGATTTCGGAACCGGCTACTCTTCCATGAGTTATCTGACCAAGCTTCCCATTGACGCCATTAAAATAGACAAATCATTTGTTGTTGAACTCGAACGCAAAAAAGACGCCCGCGGGATCATCAAAGCGATTGTCGCTCTTTCAAAAAGCCTTTCTCTCGAGACCATTGCCGAAGGCGTTGAAACGCCGCGGCAAGTACGGTTCTTGAGAAACATCAAATGCAACCTGGCTCAGGGGTATTACTTTAGCCGTCCATTGCCGGCCGAAGAGTTGCTTTCGCCGCAAGCCGTTTAGGGTTGCGCAAAAAAGGGTTGCAAAAGCCAGGCAACGTTGATACCTGGAATCAATGAAAGGGTTTATCCGCCTTGCATTAAAAAACGTTCTGCGGAATACAAGAAGAACCCTCCTCACCTGTTTTATTATCGCTTTGGGTATCGCTTTTGTCTATTTTGTCAGAGGTTTTATTAACGGGCTCCAACGCGAAATCAGCCAAAACATGACGCAAGGGATGACCGGGGAGATCCAGATATCCCGGAAAGGTTACCGCGAAGCGTTGCCCGCCAAGGCTCTCGATTACCTTTTTACCGTAAACGAAGACCTGCACCAAACCATTTTACATACCCCTCATGTGCAGGGGATGGCGGCGCGCCTGCAATTTGCCGGCATGATTAACCACCAGCAAAGCCAAACAACCACCCCCTTTCTAGCCATTGGCGTTGACCCGCAAGCGGAAGAGTTGGTCTGCCCCCGCTTGAAAGATTTTATCCGCGATGACGGGCAGAGCCACTTTCTCGACCCCCAACGCGAACATTTTATTGTATTGGCTAAAAATCAAACTCTCGATATCGATGAGGCGCCGATGGATGACATCGATTTTTCAAAACCGGTGCAAAATAATGAGGCAAAAGATTTAATCGCCGAAGCGACCGAATACCACCAGGTATTGATTGGCGCATACATGCAAGAAGGCTTTTATACGAACATAGAAGCAAACGGCCAACCTCAAAAGAGAATTGCGCAACCTGAAGATGAACTGGTGATTATTTCATCGGATATCCATGGGGGGCAAAAATCAATGCCGGTAAGGCTCACCGGGATCATGGACAGCGGCAATCCGACCGCCGATAAAACAATCATCTATGTGATGCTCGACGCCGCCCGCGAACTGCTCAAAGCCCCCGGCATGGCGACGCAGCTCATTCTTTCGCTGGACAATACCGAAAATCGCTTTGATGTCGCCGCCAAGTTAAACGACGAACTGGCAAAGTACGATCTCGAAGCCTACCCCTGGGATGAGATCCAGAAATTTTTTGTCAACATCATGGATTTGCAAAACGCCTTTTTCGGAATTATCATGTTTGTCATTGTCCTCTTTGTGATTGTCGCCATTGTCATCACCAGCTTAATGACCGTAGCGGAACGGACGCGCGAGATTGGCACCTTAATGGCCATTGGATACCGGCGCAAACATATTATCCGCTTGTTTCTCCTTGAAAGTCTTTTTGTCAGCGGCGCCGGGACCGTCGCCGGAATCATTGCCGGGCTGGTCTTGATCTTTATTTTAAACAACGTCGGAATCACCTTTACCATACCGGGAACGGATACGCCCATTATCATACGCCCCTTCCAGACTCTTTTTTTCAGTTGTCTCATTACAATCGTCGGTTTCATCTCGGGAATTTTAGGCGCGCTTTACCCGGCGTACCATGCCTCGCGCTTAAGCCCGGTAGAGGCGATGACCCATATTTAATGTTCCGGCAAAAGGATAAATAAACATGAAAAACAAAACGGTTTTAACGGTAGCGGCGGTTCTCTTTCTAACCCTGCAACCTTATCAATTTGTTGGCGCAGCGGACCAAAAGGCCGAAACCATTGTAACAAAAATACTCAATAACCTTGCGCCGGGTCAATGGAAGGGCAGCTATCGTTTTACAAATTACCGGACCGACGGGACGCAAAAAACATATACGTTGGAAGTGCTTGCCTACGACCGCGATACCGTTCACATTGTGTTTACTTCGCCGGCTGTCGACGTTGGGCGGCAGATTTTAAACCGCAACGGCGAGATTTGGAGCTACCTGCCCGATTCGCGTAAGGTCGTCAGGCTGGCGGACCGCGACTCGATTGGGAACGGCGATTTTAACAACGCCGATGTCATGAAATTAAACTGGCTGGAAGACTATACTATGGCAATTGTCAAAGAGTCGGAAAGCCAATGGGTGATCGACATGAAAGCCAAACCCGACGCGGCAGCGACCTACTACATGATGCGCCTCTGGGTTTCCCGAAAAGACAATCAACCTATCCAGCAATACTTTTACGATAGCTCGGGCCATCACCTGAAAACGTTAAAATACCGCGAAGTAAAACAATTTTCCGATACGACGCGGCCCGCGCATTTGATTATGGAAAATGTCATTACAGGGCAACGCACCTTTCTCGAAGTCATCACCTTTGAAAAAAAATCGAATCTGCCCGAATCCCGTTTTCGCCAGGAGAACCTGGGCAAATAGCAGGTAAGCCAATGACGCCCCCGAGAAAACGGAGCACCATTTTCATTTTGCCGCTATTATTGGTTTTACATACAAAGGTCCACGCTCAAGTCGCGCCAAACTTTCCGGACATTCCCATTGAAGATGCCGATACCGGCGCCATAGAAGATTTTCCGCAGGGCTCCGGCTCAAACGAACCCGGCAATGTCAAAACCCGGTTTTTTACGTATTCGACTTTCACCCATTCTCCCTTCCGAAGCGGCGTTTTTGTTCCCCCGGCGTTCAATTTTTTTGAAGAAAAATCGGCCTTGTTTGAATTGAGCGGCGAAGTTACCTACAATAACTTGAAAAACCTGGCGGGCCGCTTTGACCTGCAAACGTCATACTCAACGATGTATTCGCAAGAAACAATTTACCCCAAGAATTATGCAGACCGTATATTTTTAAACGAGATTTTTTTCGAGTACTACGCAAGTTCCGGGTTCTCTTTTCTCGCCGGCAAATACCGAATGGTGTTTGCGCCCGGCGTTTTTGAAAACCCCCTTGACCGGCATAACTCATCGCAAGCCAGCCCCGGCGAACCCCTGGAACGAAACGGAGTATGGACAGCGCAAATCTCGCAAAACATTCGTTTGGCATCCGGCCTTGTATCGTCTCTTTTATTTAGCGCCGCTTATTTGCCGCGGCTCCCCGAGAACCGGTACGGTTTTTGGCAGCCAAATTACGAACTCTTTGCCTTATCCGATAACCCATTTATTCCGTTGCCTGAAAGAACCGAAAAAGAGTGGCAACCCGATGACATGGGCGGGTTTGTCAGAATGTACGCCAACTTCATGCGAGGCGACCTGAATGTCATTGGTTACTATCTCGACCGCCGGCGCCAGGGCGGCGTTTCATATGGGCGGTATCTTCATGAGGCTTTGGAACTCCATGGCGAATTTGCCGTCTATGAATCCGTTACCGGCGAAAACCGCCATCTCGTTAAATCGAAAGAGTTGTACACCGATTATCTGGCCGGGGCACGCATTGATTTTAGCGCAGAAACCGGTATGGTTTTGGAATACCTCCACCGGGATGACCGGCCCGAAAAAAAACCCGATACGGTTTCAAACCTGCAATATTATCGCATCGCCATCTTAAACCTCGAAGACGACCGCGGGATGCAACTGCCTCTCAGCGACTACGCCCTTGGCTCGATTCATTCGCTGGACCTGGCGGATCGTTTTGACCTCTATTTTAACGCGACCTACGGGATCGCGCACGACGAATGGATGCTGGCTCTCCGGGGCTCGGCATCCGTTTCGGATTACTTGAGACTGAGCTTGTTCGGATCGCTTCCGGTCGGGCCGGACGATTCGCATTATGGCAGCGTTATCCCCTTTGAGTATTCGGCGGGAGTGGAGGTGTACGGTTCTTTTTAAATAAAGAAAAAGCGACCAATACAACGCCAATGAGCCAACGTTATACGTTACTAAAAAGGAAAAAAGAATGACAGATAAAACAAAAAAAGAGCCCCGGAAACGAACCTCAAAACCCCCCGTAAAGACGCCGGCAAAGAGCAAAACTCCCGCAAAGCCTCTCATTGAAATGCGAGATGTCGGCGTATACTACGGCTCGGGGAGCGCCAGGGTCAAGGCCTTGAAGTCTGTTTCCATCACTCTAAACCAAGGTGAGTTCTCTGCCATTTGCGGCCCTTCGGGCTCCGGGAAAAGTACTTTGTTAAATATCATCGGTTTTTTGCTAAAACACGATGAGGGGCGGATCTTTTTTGAAGGCCATGAAGTGACCACCGACGACTTCGATGAACTCGCCGACTTTCGGCGCGAAAAAATCGGAATTGTATTTCAAGGGTTTAATTTAATTCCGGTTCTCTCGGCCATTGAAAATGTCATGGTGCCCAGGGCGATTGACGGGGAGGGTTCTTCAAGCTCGAGAAAAGAAGCGCAAGAGTTGCTTGAAGCTGTCGGCCTGAAAGACCATATGCATAAAAAACCCGATGAGCTTTCCGGGGGGCAAAAGCAGAGAGTGGCGATTGCCCGTGCGCTGATCAACAAGCCCAGGTTAGTCCTGGCTGACGAACCGACGGCGAATTTAGACACGACCAGCGCTATCAACATTATCCGTTTGATGCAGGAAATACACGGGAGTACCGACACCACTTTTTTATTCAGCGCCCATGATGAGCGGATCTTGCCTTTTGCCGAACGGCGCATTGAATTGCGCGACGGAGAAATTATCGCCGATAAGAAAAGCAAACGGTAAAAGGTTTGTTTGATCATCTCAAATAGCGCCGGATTTACTTCATTAATAGACGAATCTGCCGAAAATAGAGTTATTGTTTTTTACGGTGTAAAAAATATTGACAATACTAACCGCACGGGGTATATGAAGCTAGAACCCGTCAACGCGGGATTCGGAACACTGCATGTTTATGATAAATAAAAGAAGAAACCTATTTCGTTTTAGCCAGCTCCAGGCGGCTTGGCTTTTATACTCTTTCCTTTCCGTATCTTGTACCTCTGTGAATATGGATTTTTTTGATACGAGCGTGGACAAAGGCGTTACGGTGACTCAGGTCAACACCGATACTACGGCGCCAACCTTTGCCGGGATAGCCTTGGCTACCGTTATCTCCAGTTTTGAAATTAAACTCACCTGGCTTGACGCAACTGACGCTGTGAGTTTGTCGCCCGATATTATTTACCAAGTATGTTACTCTACGACAACCGGCGCATGCGCCACAACGTTTTCGATCAAAGATACCACTGCCGCCGGTGTTTTAACGAAAAACTACCGTATCTTTCAACCGAACACTACCTATTATTTTATGGTGCGCGCTGTTGATGAAGCCGGCAATGTCGATACGAATGTAGTTGAATTGAGCGCCACGACGCCGGCGGCAAACTCCTGGACAACATTGACGGACATGCCCACCGCTCGTTTTGACCTTGCCGTTACCGCCGTAAGCGATTATCTTTTTGCCATTGGCGGCAATGACGGCGTTTCCGATCTTGATACCGTGGAGATTTATTCAACGCTTCTGGATACCTGGGCGACCGCTTCGGTTTTACCGGTCGCCGCCAGCAAACTGTCGGCTTGTGCGGCAAGCAACCTCGTCTATGCATTTTCAGGGGGCAACATCTACCGGTATGACCCAACCACGGATACCTGGGTGACCAGGGTCGCCACCTATACCGCCCGTACCTCTATGACTTGCCAGACAATCGGTACGCAAATTTATTTGATTGGCGGCCAAATTGGCGCCACCGATCAATCCATGGTAGAGTTATACGACACTGCTCTTGATTCCATGAACAATTGCGGCGGCGCATGTACGGCCATGGGCCTCGCCGCCAGCGGAAGAGCTTCGGCGGTATACAACAGTTTAGTCTATGTCTTCGGGGGCGATGTCGGCGCCGGGACCACCAACACAGGCGAGTTTTTTACGCCGGGCGGCAGCGGTTCCTGGACAGCCGTGCAAGCCGCACCGCTGAACATTGCCGGCGCAAGCGCGGAAGCCATTAGCCAATACGTTTATATCATTGGCGGTTCCGTAACCGCAACGGCAAATCTGGCCGGAACCGTTCTTCAATATGACACTGTCAATGACTCATGGAAAATTCTCGGTTCGCAAGTTTATGCCACAACCAACCATGACTCTGCCATGATTAGCAATAAAATCTATGTGGTTGGCGGCAAAAATTCCGCAGGGGGGGCAGTCGCTTACCTGCAAAAATACCAGTAACGCTGCGCCATACCCAAGCGCGATTTTATTTGTCGCCCAGACCGCTAAACGCTTCGGAAAATTTTATAATGTACTCCGGGTTCCCCAGGCAGAGAATTTTATCGTCAGCTTGAAATGTCAGATCGGCATGGGGGGCAATGATGGCTCTTGATTTGACTCTACCCCGCTTTGGCCGGATTACGCCTATGACGTTGACGTGAAAGTTCGTCTGGATTTTCAATTCTTTCAGATCATACCCGACAAATTCCTGCGGGCAATCAATTTCAATTAATGTCATGTCCGCCGAAACGGTCAATTGATCGACAAGGTTCGGAACCCGCAGTTGCTTGACCAGCCTGTCCGCCGTATCATGTTCGGGGAAAATCACCTCATCCACCCCTATGATTTCCAGTACCTCTTTTTTTTCTCGCGTATCGGCCAGCGCGATAATTTTTTTCACTTTGGTATCGCTGCGCAAATGGTGCACCAACAGAACCGTAGCGTCAAAGGCGCTTCGCAAACCAATAATGACGACATCGGCGTGAGGAATCCCGGCATGCTCCAAAACATCCCAATCGAGAACATCGCCCTGCACTGCTTTGGAAACTTTGGAGGCAACCTTTTGAATCTCGTTTTCGCTTCGGTCTACCGCCACGACGTCGGCCCCCAGGCGGAACAACGAAACGGCAGCCTGGTGCCCAAAACGGCTAAGCCCTAAAACGGCAAATGTCTGGTTTTTTTCCTGCATAAGATTCTCCTTACCCCACCCGGATTTGTTCGACCGGGTAACGATAGCGAATTTTTTTCGGCGCCCCGAGAATACTGGTTACCATCAAGAGCAGACCAACTCTCCCCGAAAACATACATACCGACAAGATGATTTTCCCCGCCGCTGTCAACGAAGGGGTAACGCCGGTACTTAGTCCGACGGTAGAAGCGGCGCTCACCGTCTCAAAAAAATATTCAATCAACAACCCTTCGGAAGCGCGGTGCGGTATGACACCAACCTCGACTAAAAAAAGCGACACCGATGCAATGACGACCAGCAGCAAATAAAGCAGGATCACGCTAATGGCCCTGGCGACCGTTTCAGGGGGTATCGTTCGCCCCTGGACTTCGGCCTGCTCTCTTCTTTTTAACGTTGAATTTAACAAAGCGTAAAAAACCGCAACAGTGGTTGTTTTCACCCCGCCGCCGGTTGAGCCGGGCGAAGCCCCCACAATCATCAACAAAATCAAAACAACAAGACTCACCGTCGTCATTGAAGCGGGGTCAACCGTATGGAACCCGGCCGTACGGGCAGTGACAGAAGCGAACAAGGACTGCAAAGCCTTGGTTAAAAAACTGACGTTTGGCGACCCCGGTTCTGCCAGAAAAATCAATAACGCCCCGGCCCCGATTAAAAGCGCCGACCCCTTAAGCACCACTTTGGTTTGCAGCGAGAGGTTCGTATGTTTGCGTTTTCGGCGATCTTCAAAATATTGCATCAGCTCGCCAATCACGGCAAAGCCCAGCCCTCCGATAATAATTAAAGAGATAAAAATAAGATTTAAAGTCACATCCCCGGAATAGCCGGTGAGACTGTTTTCAAAAAGCGTAAAACCGGCATTGCAAAACGCCGATATCGAATGAAAAACAGCCAAACCGGCCGCCATTGAAATGGAATAGTCTTTGGTAAAAATGATAAAAAACAACAAAGCGCCGGCCAGCTCTACGGCAAACGTAAAACGGATTACTACAAAAATTAAATCGGCCGGCGGCAATTTATAAGAACCCCCGAACATTTCATCCGTAAGTAAAGCCTGTTTTAAGGACATACGGCGCCGGAAAGAGAGTAAAAACCAGTTTGAAAAAGTAAGCATCCCCAGACCGCCCAATTGAATCAACACAATTAAAATCGTTTTTCCGGCTACGGTTAACTCGTGCCCGGTGTGAACTACGGTTAACCCGGTGACGCATACCGCGCTTGTCGCCGTAAAAATTGCATTTACAATGGTCGCTTGAGCCGGATTTGCAAACCCATATGCATATAAAAGAACCGTTCCCGCGACAATCAGCCCCAAAAAAGCGCCCAGAATGGTCGTTGAGAGCTTACGCGATTCCATACTTCACGATTTGAATATCATACCAATCTGTATATTCATTTACGGCTACGCCGTCAGCGCCTTCTTTAAAGAATGCATGCATTCTGCGCCTGAAATCTTTTTTGGTTTTTTGTCTTTCTCGAGTTGATCCGGAGAGCAAACCAAAACGGTATAGGCCGTAGAGAGACCTTTCACGGCGGAATAAGCGGCTAAATATGCCACAGTGTACATGAGTACTAAAAACAGCAAGAGCATGATGCCGGCAAAATAAAAAGAAAATTCGACGCCCGCCATTCGGTTTACCAGCATATTGCTAAAAACAAACAACAAAATCAGCGAAAAGCTTCTGGCAAATTGAGCCACGCCTAAAACATGAGACCGGCCTTGCAACAACCCCGGCGAATAGACGGCCATCACGGAATTAATGATTTCTAAAAAACCATACCAGTTGACAGGACGGTTGTGCAGGCCCGGTTCGTCAATTTGATAAAAATCTTTCCATTGGTAAAAGAAATAATTTTGCAAAACATTGGCAAAACCAAAACGTCCATGGCTCAGAAAAAAATTTACGCCGAGTTTTTCCCATCGCCCGAGAATGATATAACTCAACGAATTGATGAAAAGGCCTAACGGGGAGACAAGCATGACCGCCAGTACCGAAAAACCGATGATCACATTTTCATCGAGAGCGGCTGGATCAATATTGCAGGTTCGACCAAAAATCGGAATCTGCCAAAAAACAGCCGCCATGAGGAACAGGGAAAAAACAATCCCGGGGGCGCTGTCGCCTAAAAAGCGTTGGTATGAAATTTGGACTCCCGTTTTTGGCATGCAGGCTCCTGGTTGCGTTAACTTGGTCGATCCAATCTTTTGAGATAAAATGGAACCGTCAATTCATTAAATCCGAAAACACCGGCGGCCACAACCAGACAAAAGCGCCCTGGCAAAGCCCTAGTGAAAATGGGGCCGTCGTTTTTCCAGAATGGCGCTTAGCCCTTCGGTTAACTCTTCGCAAATGAAGCGGTTCAACTCTTCTTGCAAGAACTCCGGTTCTATGGCAAATGCTTCCAAAAGAGGTTTGCGAATTTCGTTCCTGGTCAGTAAAAAACTGGAATCGGGGTATTTCAGTATATTTTCAACAAACTTTCGTACCTTCAAACGCGCTTCTTCGGCAGCAAATACATTGTGTACCAGGCCGGCTTCTTTTGCTTCGGCAGGCTTGTATGCTTCGCATAAAAGAAGAGCCCGCGCCACTTCGGAAGGCGGCAAAATAGCCCGCACCAATTGCAAGAAAGAACCGGGAATGCCAATGCCAATACGCGCCTCCGAAAATGAAATGCGCATTGGCGCATCGGCGCAAAACCGAAAATCGGAAGTGGCGGCAATGATAGCGCCCCCCGCCATGGCATGGCCTTCCATTAAACTGACATGAAGTTTCGGGAACCGAACCAGCACGGAGACAGTGCGGTAAAATTCGGTGAATATGGCAAGCCTTTGCTTTTGGTCGCCGGCGAGCAAATCATGCGCATCAAGACCATTGGAAAAAAAGCCCTTTTGCCCGGAACATAAAATAACGGCGCGCACCTGCGGGTCGCGAGCCAGCGCCCCATGCGCATCCGATAACTCTTTCATGAACTCTGCGTGAAACGCATTTTCATGAGCCCGGTTCATCGAAATCCAGGCAACCTGAGATGATATTTCAATATTTAGAAATTGATATGGCATATCTTCTTACGTTGTATTACTTCAAGCACCCCCGCCTTGCCGGTAAAGCGCATTTTCTTTTATCCGGGCCTGATTGCTTGTAAAAATTCACGGTACCTGTCATGAAAACCCGGCCCCGGCCCCAAACTATCCGTAGAGGCGCCAGGGTAAAACCAGGCGTCCGAAGAAGAGAGGTAGCTCTCTTTTTTTATCTCACTCATTTGATTCGAGGCCAATCGCGCGGCGCCCAGAGCGCTCGCCTCGCTTTCGGCAGGCCGGTACACCGGCGCCCCTGACAAATCGGCCATACCCTGGCAAAGCGATGAAATTTTCGACAACCCGCCGGTCATGGTCACCTGCTCAACAAGCTGACCCGCGGATCGCATGGCGTCTATGTTTACCTGCAATAAAAAAAGAATACTTTCCAGAACGGAAACAACGGCATGGCGCGGCGTTTCCGGGTCGGTTTGCCAGCCAGGTTCGGGCCCCGGGCTCCAGTAAGGCGAACCAAGCCCGCCTATGCTGTTGCGAAAAACCGGGGGGTTTTTGATCTCTTTCCACCAATGGTCAACTTCTTGAACCGCGGCGCTTTGGCCAAAGCGCTTGATCATTTCTTCACCCGCCCATTGCAGCGCGAGGGCGCACCCGTTTACCGTACCCTCAAGCGCATAAAGCCGGCTCTTACCGTCACTGTAAATTAAACCGCAAAGCAACCGGTTTTGTTCCGGACGCATCTCCCCTACCGGTTTTAACAAAAAAGCCCCGCTGCCTAAATTGGCAATTACCTCGCCCCGCGCCGGGAAACCGCGAGCCAGGACCGCCGCATTTTGATCGCCTGTTACCGCCTTTAGGGGTATTTTGGTTCCTTGAATCAAACCGTAATGATGACAAATAGGGACAGGTTGCGGCAAGAAATCCGCGGGAATGCCAAACCATTGTAAAAGGTCGGGGTCCCATTGCGTTGTCGATAGATTCCAAAGGAGCGTGCGGGAAGCGTTGGCGTGATCCACCAGCAAACTTCCGGTCAAATGATGAATTAAAAAGGCGCTCAATGGTCCGAAAACCAGGTCTCCTTCTTCTCCGGCTTTTTGCACGGGGGTTTGCTCCAGCAGCCATTGCAGCTTGGAAGCCCCGTAATGCGGCGATAGAGGCAGGCCCGTTTTTTCCCGGATACGTTCTTCTTTATCTTTTAGCGACTCCAGTTTATCCGAAGCCCGCCGGTCCAGCCAGCTCAGTACAGGGGAGAGCGGTTCTTTCGTCGATTTTCGCCAGGCAACCACCGAAGAGCGCTGCGTAGCCATCCCCGCGACCAAAGCCCGGTCATGAAACTCACCGGTAACTTGCTTGAATACTTTTTGAACCGAATGAATAATTTCAATTGGATCCTGCTCGACTTCCACATCGGAAATTCTATTGAGCCCGATTTCAACATGAGAAACTTCCAGAGTCTTGCCGGCGCGATCCAGCAAAAGAGCGCGAGACGCGTGCGTTCCTTGATCGATCGCGACATTAAAACCGGAACTCATACGGCTTTATACGGAGCAGGCCCGTTTTGAAAAGAAAAATTGATAATCATACTTTGCAAAAATAATAATAGGCAATCCGCGGCGTTTCTGTTTATTGTATAAAAAGAGAGGCAATCAATGAACCTGTACTCCATCGCAATAACGCTATTGCTCATCATGGACCCTTTTGGAAATATCCCGTATTTTTTATCGACCCTCTCGCATGTAAAACGCGAACGGCAATTCCGGATTATACTCCGGGAAATGCTCATTGCTTTGTTTATCCTTTTTTTATTTTTATTCTTTGGGCGTTATATGCTCGAGGGGCTCGGGCTAAGTTCGGCGTCGTTAAGCATTGCCGGGGGCGTTATTTTGTTTATTATTTCTTTGCAAATGATCTTTGGCCGCTACCACACGGAAGAGCGCGAACAACCGTCAGAAGAACCGCTCATTGTGCCCCTCGCGGTTCCCATGATCGCCGGGCCCTCCGCCATGACCTTGATCATCTTGCTCTCGACGCAGTACCCAAACGACCATGACAAGCTGGCGCTCGCTCTCTTAGGCGCCTGGGGGGTCAGTACCGTCATACTGGCCGGTTCCGGATGGCTTGCAAAATTTCTCGAAAAGCGAATTTTAAAAGCGATTGAAAAACTCATGGGGATGGTCTTAACGGCGCTGGCAGTGCAAATTCTCCTCCAGGGACTTACCCTCTATTTTAACGCAAAATGAAGGGCGCAAAAATCGTCATCTGCTTGACAAAACCTCTATTGCCGGTTAACTAGCGTATGATTCGCGGTATAGCCCCCCTGAAAAAACAAAAAGCACGCCCATTGCTTTTTTACCCGCTAAAAACCATTGCCTTTCTGGCAATGTTAAATATCATAACGTATTGCCAGGTTGCTCCGCCTGAAACCAATGCGGCAAAAGATTTTACTTTTGATGCAAACGTTGTTACCTCCGGCGAAAACCATTTGGCAACCGTGCGCCAAGAGGCCGGGATGAGTGTTTTTTCAACCAACGCCAATTTAACGTCTTCGGCTCAAAACCACGCAAAATATTTATCTACAAACAACATTACCGGCCATACCGAAACACAGGGAACGTCCGGTTTTACCGGCGCCAACCCCTGGGACAGGGCCATTGCCGCCGGGTACCCTTCCGCGTTTGTCAGCGAAAACGTAGCGCAATCGGAAGGCGGGATCATCAATTCCATTGATCTTTTGATGACAGCCATTTACCACCGCTTCGGTTTTCTTTCGTTTGATTACAATGAGGTGGGCGTTGGTTATTACACCAATCGATATGTTTATAATATGGGCAACACTTCAATGCGGGGGATTTGCGAAGGCCCTCAGCTTTCGGGAGCCGGATCATATTATACGAACCTTTGCAGTACCGGGATTTACATCTGGCAAGCCGACTACAATACCGCCTTGAATGACGTATCAACGTTGCAGCCCGACCTTTTGCTCTGGCCCCCGAACCTGCAAACCGGGGTTTTGCCCGCCTTCTATGAAGAGTCGCCGGATCCGCTGCCCGATTACAGCGTTTCGGGCTACCCTATTTCGGTTCAATTTAACCCTTCTTTTCATTCCGCCATTACGTTTGTGTCATTTCGGTTATTTCGAACCATCGACAATACGGAAATTACAAACACCAGAATTTTAACCCTGTCAACCGACCCGAATGCGCGGTTCAGCAGTCTTGAATACGCTCTTTTTCCGTTAGACCGGCTGGACTATAACACCGGGTACCGGGCTGAATTCGCTTATGTGGAAAACGGAATCAACCAAACGGTGGTCTGGTCGTTTACCTCAAAAGATTTAGGGCGGACAGTATATGCGTTGAATACCAGTCTTTATACCATCACACTCCCGGCAGGGAGCCACAACATTGCCGTCTATGCGCCGCCGATTACCGGGTTTCCTTTTATCACAAACATTTCTTATTCTTACTCGGCCGGCATGGATATTCAGATGAGCTTTGAAGATCCTAACACGATTTTATTGAATATATCCGGGAGCGCCGGTCAAAAAGCCGACTTTTATTACCATGCAGACACCCGGATTTTTACGGTTTCGTTTAACTGAGAAGAGCGATCAAAGCGCGCCCCTGCCCCGCCATGGCAGTTATTTTCAAGCGGGGCACAATATTCTGCCCGAAATATTTTATAAAAAATACCTTTTAAAAAGAAGGAACTCTCCATACAAACATTTGAGAAGGCATGGTAGTCACGCGAACATATCCCAATATCACTATATCCCTAGTATCAGCATATAGTATCGGACGGGTTTCTACACTTACGCCTCCCGAAGGCACGTGAGTATACTGACCGTTTACTCCATACGTCGGAATCAAGGTCCCGTCGGCGCCGTTGATTTTCATGATAGACGGAGACGTGCCATTGCACATGGCCGCTGCGAAATAGTGAGCGTCAGACGAATACATCAAGTCGGTAATCGTGCATCCCGCATAAGTGACCATCCCCCCGGAACCGCCTGAGATGCTCGTTGGCGCTCCTGTAAAGTTATACCCGGCCAGGAATCCGTTCATCAAAGTACCTGCCGGATCGCCACTTAACTGAGTTGCCCCATGAACAATGATTCCGGCAAACCGATTGAGAAAAATACCCGAACTTCTGGTATTGGGTAACATGACGCTTCCGTTTTGCCCAAAGGATGGATTGGGCGAACCGTTGGCATTGAAACTATGCAGGATAAGATCGGGCATGCCGGTTGACATATTCAGCGCATTGATGGTGATAAAGTAGCCCATCCCCGTATATACATCTTCCACGACTTCGACAGGTTGAAAGTCTAAATATAAAGTCGGATCAACTGTCCAGCCAAGTTGCCCCAAAAGATGGATAGCTCCCCCCACCCCAAATGAAGCATCCAACGCTCCTTCCGGTGTGGTTCTCACAAGTACGGGATCCATAGGGCCGGTTTGCCCAACCAGCAGAATATTGCGATCTTCCTGAATAATCATGTTGCTTACATTTAAACCCATGAGCGCCGGAGAGATAAAAAAACCTCCGTTGGCAAACACCGTATCATGTTGTCCCTGCTGCGTCATCTTGATCATGTAAGGATATCCTCCTGCAGCATTTCCGACGATGATTAAATCCATCAAAGCGTCCGGTTTTATGCCAACCGGTCGAATACTCTCCCCGCCCGGAGGACAAAACAGAAATCGCCTGGCGCCATCGCCCGCCGGATCCCATGTCGGGTCTCTTGTAATACCGTACGACACATTAACAAGCCGGTGGACTACCATACACTGTTGGCCTGTTGACGTTACCATTGAGCCCAGGGCATAGATAAAGCCATTCAGCTCCACGGCATCAACGTATGCTGCATCACCAACCCCCTCTTGCACAGAGGTCCATGCCGGTACGTGATTAGCGACACAGGTAATGAATGCAACAGGCTGAATGTTCGGGTCGACGATTTCGGGGCCCGGCATAGAGCTGGTGCACGTGGCTGATACAGGTTGCTGGCTTACCGTTACATAGTAGGTATCACCGGGTAAAAATGGCGTTTGAAACTGATAGAGTCCGTCTGCGTATGCCGCAATAAACTCTTGCCCAATCAAATCTTGCCCAATTTGTATGAGTACCTGATCTCCGGGGGGTAATCCTGTTATATCTGTGAAAACATACACTGGCTGAACCGGTACACAATCTACCATTACATTCGTCACATCCGCCCCGGCAATAAAAGAGTTAGCATTTATAACCTGACATGAATACCCCGGGGCCTGGTCGAGTAATGTCACATTATAGATCGACCTATCGGGTAACGGCGTAGGAAATTGAAACGGACCGTCAGCCGACAATGTCACCGATGATACGCCTCCGTTTAATAAAAGTCGCGCCCAGCCTCCGATAATGCCGGTAATGGTCCCCCCGATATTGAACGGCTGCGTATAACAGTTTATCTGAACCAGAACGTAAGAGCTTGTCAATCGCATATCTCTTGTACTCGAAATCCCGCAACTTTGAACCGGACCGGATAAAGAGGATGCGGCTGTATCAATAACCACATCAAAGGGAGTATTCATATTGTACTTATTCGGCATATACTGGGAGAATATGCCTGCATACATTCTTACGGTTGAACCATCCGTGTTATTTTTCACCACCAAAGAGTTTGGCGACGCCAGACCGTTTACGGTGACAAGAATGGAATAGTTCAGCTCGGTTGTAAATGACCAGGAAGAATCAACCGCCGACGTTGTTCCATAAATATCAGTAATACCCGCTTTCACTTTAACCGTATAGAGAGTGTAGTCAGCCATTCCCCCGATGTCGATCAGCAGGGTATCAGTCAGCGAATCATAAAATACATTCGCCTTTACCGGCTGTGCAAGAGAATAAATGCCTTTTGAAATATTTCTTTGAAGAACCTTTAAAAGGTATTCCGGGCTCCCTAACGGTGAATACTCGACGGTAATTAAATTCTGCAGGTTCGCTATGGTATTTGCATCAAGCGGCGCGGCAAACGTAACCGAAATAGGGCTATTTACCAGAACATTGCTTGAATCGGGCGCCGGAGTCACGGCGATTACCATCGGGTTCGTCGCTTGCGACGGGATATAAAATGACCAGGAGTAGTCACTCAACATATTGTTGCCGCTTATATCGGCAATGCCTGTCGTCAGAGTTGCCAGATATAACACGCCTTCAGTCAACGGGGTAAAAGTGGCGTCAGGCGTATATACCAGAGTTGTCTTATTGGTAGCCGTATCGTATAGACCTGAGACATTCCCCCGGTATACGGTCGCGCCATCGGTAAGAGTAAAAGTAGTATCATTCAGAGTCGCCATATCAACCTGACCGTTCACAGTCGCGCTGATGATTCCTGCGGTAGAGAAGTTTGTTTCTCCATTCAACGGGGTTACGCTTGCCACCTGCGGCCCGGGCAAAGTACGTACCGAGAAGGACCAGCGATACTCAGCCCCCAGCGCAACACCGTCGATATCGGTCACCGTTCCGGAAACCGACACCGTATAGATCAGACCGGGTTGAAGAGGCATCGCCGGATCGGGAATAATGGTAATGACGCCCATGATGTATACCGGATCGCTTGGGTCGTCTGCATAACTGACGACTGCCGGAACGATAGTCATTCCGTCATCAATGCTGACAGTCGAGGTATTGATCGTAGTGGCATCCATTAAACGGTTAAAATGAATCGTAATGGGATCTCCGTTCGCAACCGTTGTCGCTCCGTTTGCCGGGGTCACATAGGCGACAGAAGGCGGCAGGGGAGGCTCCATAAAAAATGACCAGCGATAATCAGCCGTCATTGGGTTACCCGCGACATCTTTAATTTGAGTGTTCAATGTAACAGTGTAGACCTTCCCATAAATCAGCGGAGTTGCGGGATCAGGAGTAAACGTAACCATACTGTTAACTCCGTCAAACAAATGACTGACCGACCCTGAGATATTCGCTGTTCCGTCGCTTAAGGTGACATTTGCAGCCGTGACTGTCGAAGCGTTTAACTCTTCATCAAATGTTGCGGTAATTGCAGTACCGCTTGCCACACTGGCGGCCCCGTTTGTCGGAGTTGTCTGAACGACAACAGGTCCGGTGAGGTCAGATTGGGCGCCTGTTTGAAAAGCGGACGAAAATGCAGCCGCCATGTTCTTACCCGAAAGATCGGCCACCGTTGTGGCAATATTCAGTTGATAATCGGTATTCGGGTAAAGATCGCTTGCAGGCATAAAAACGGCGCTATTGTTGGTACCGTTATAAAAGACATTCCCGGCTACCGTAGCGCCAATTTCGGCAACCGGCACCAGGGGGTTGGTCGTGGCGACGAGTGTCAATTGAATCGAATTATTACCAACCGTTGCCGGTAACATCGGCTCTGAAAAATTGGTCGTAATATTGACGTTCAGGTTTGTATTCACGCTGCCGTTAACGGGCGAAGTCGAAACAACCGTCGGGGGAACCGTATCAAGCTGGGTTCCGCTGGTAAAAGTAAATTGAACCGGAGCCGTCAAACCGTTGCCGCTTAAATCCGCCACCATGGTATTCAGGGTTACTTGAATCGTCGACGAAGGAGAGAACGTTCCCGCAGTCGGGACAAAAGTAGCCGTATTTGAAATTACATCGAATTGATAGGCGCCGGGAACAACCCCCCCGGCGGTTAAATCGAGCACTTCAAAATTGACGGGATCCAGGGTAAGCTGGTCAATTTCTTCGGAGAAGGTAACGCTGATGCTTGCATCAAGGGCAACCCCGTTGCTTCCGTTGATCGGGGAAGTGCTGTAAACTTCGGGAGGTATCTGGTCCAGCTCTGTCGTAAACGACCAGGTTGAGACCGTTGTTGCCGGAGCAGCCGCTTGCATTGTATTGGGGGCGACAATCGACGTATCGGTAATTCCTCCGGCGACTTCTATTGTATAGGTAGTATTATTGCGCAGCAAGACTTCAGGGAACATCATAATCGTGTTACCAGGTACAATATAGGTAACAACCGTCGGAACCGTGTTTACACCGTCTGTTAACCTCACGATCCCCGGAGTCAGTGACCCTGGGTGAAGCGGTTCGTCAAAAGAGATGGAGATTCCGGTAGTGGTAGTCACACTGGCGGAGCCATTTACCGGATAGCGAAAAACAATGGAAGGTACGGTAGTATCTTCCGCCAGCTTTGGAGAATTTTGTACAAAAGTCGTAAATGTAAAAGTATAGGGGGCGCCCATGGTATTGGCTTGTGTGTCCGTGACCGTTCCGGCGACAGTTACCGTGTACAATTCACCGGAAGCAAGTAAACCGGCAGGCATAAATACGGCAGCTTTGCCAATATTGTGGTATGTTACAGTTCCGGCTACAACCGCTGCAGTCGAGTCAGTTACCTGTATCACGCCCGGTGCGGTAACAGTAGCAGGGTCCATATCTCTGGTAAAAGCAACCACAATGGCACGGTCGCGCGAATGCGCGCCAAACCCGTTACTGGGTATCGTGGATACAATGAATTCGTTGCCTTGAACCAGCGTATCTTCAATGTTTTTCGCTTCCGCACAATGTAAAACCCATATCAGAAGAGGCGCTAAAAGAAGCATTCCTCCCCTAAAGCGTATTCTTCTTTCTGAATTTATCCCGTGAAAAAGCATATCCACCCCCTCAATCATTGCCTTGATTTGTTTTTCTAAATTTATTGAAATGTCTTATTTCTGGGCGTTGGAATTCTGTCAATAACATTTTACACCTTTATTTGGGTCGGCATTTGCCGGCTGTCCGCTTTTGACTCTACGGATATTCATTTCATTGCAATTCACCTGCAAAAAAAATGCAAAAGACGCCGAACAATAATCGCATGAAAACCCTCGGAAAAAACACTCGAAAAATTTACAAACTTGCCGATAGATACACAAGAAAAGGAGTCGGTGTGTCCGTAGTAAGATCCGTAGAAGTCAATATTGATCCTGATGAGCAAGAATCGCCAAAGCGAATTTCCATGCCTTCGTTTTCCGGGGGCTTTTTTGTCGTTTCCGTTGGCATTTTACTCATCTGGGCCATTCTAGCCATAGCCGCCCTGGGCTATTTTACCTTAAAACCTTTAGCCGAAGGTATGGAAAAAGATTTTGTTTGGCGCTACAGCGAGACGACCGCATTACTGGCCGCCCAGGCATCGGATGCGGTGAAAAAAGGAAGCTATACTTCTCTAATGAACTCCATGCGGGACCTGATTGACAAACAAAACAGCGATGCTATTTTTGCCAATGTACATGAACTATTTTACCTGGAACGCAGCGGCCAACTTGCGGCTCATTCCGATATCAGTAAAATAACCGCCAACGCCGGGAGCCGCGTAAGCAAAGTCTCCGGCGATTACAATAATGAACTTTTTCACTCCGCTGTCCTGAATAAAAAAGGCGAAATTTTGGTCCAGGAGTATCCGTACGAAAAATACCGCGGCGATCATAAGTTTCTCATTCTTTTTGAATCGCTCCTGCCGGAAGGATTTTTTAATCCAATGGATTTTTCGGCGCCTGTCTACCTGGGATCAAAATCCAAAGGAACCATGCACCTGATTGTCTCGCGCAAGTACCTCTACCGGCTACTGCATGATTATGTTGCAACTTATTTTCTGGCTCTAATTGGCGCCATCTTTTCCGTGGTCTTTGCAGCCATTATCTTAGCGGGTTACGCTTCGAGCAAGATCCGGGAATACAACCGGATCATTGAGGCGGTAGCCTTTGCTCCGCTTGCTAACCGGCCCCCGTACAACCTGGAAAAAGAGATTAAATATATTGACGAAAAAATACATGAAATTGAAAATTACGCGCAAAGATCGCCTCGCGATGAAAAAGAAGTAAAAGAAGCGATTTTAATCAAAGGCGACTAATGTTAGAACTGAAAACCGCAGTTATCAAGCAGATACTCGACATTGAGTTAAAAGGGGCGCTCGATTCGCAAAGCGCTTCCGACTTTAAAGCGTGGATGCTCGAAAAAAACGTGGCCGGGTATTCGGTTTTTGCGCTCAACTGCCGCAGCCTTGAGTTCATTTCATCGCGCGGGATCAGTTCTCTGATTGAAGTCCACCGGGTTTTGCAATCGCGCCATGGCGCTGTCGTACTTTACTATGTGCGAAATGAAGTTTTAAACCTGCTGGAATTTCTGAAAATTTCCGGAGAAATCCCCGTTTTATCCGATTTTGATGAGATTGTTGCCTCGTACGGCCCCAAAGCCAAAGCTCCGGCGGCCGATTCGGTGAAAGCCGGCGCAAGCGAAGGCGCTGAAGAAGACCTCCCGGCAGATTCGCCGGAGTTACCATATAGCCCTTCTCTACGGCGCCCCGAATCGGCGCCTGATAAAGAAGAAATCGTGAACCTGAAGGTGGAAGATGACGGGTTTTCCCCTTCTTCATCCAGTTCAGGCGCTCCAGGCGTTCAAAGAGAAGCGGCAACAAGAACCAAACAAGCGGACTTAAAATCAAACTCATCGCCAACCGAACTACTGGAGCAGGCGAGAATGTCCTCTACCGGGGTTCCCGCCGGCGTTGCAGACCAGGATGAGCGCTATATTGACTTAAGCGCCGATTCCGAGCTCATGGCAAACGAGACTTCGGCAAAATCCGTAATTGTTTTTTGCCCGAATTGCGGGGAAAGTTTGAAAGTGCGGGTAGCCGGCCAATACCTTTGCCCCGAATGCCGGAGCAAATTTCATTATCCGTTTGAGTAAGGCTTAAAAACCTTTCTTTTTCTTGTAATCCGCTTCTGTCACAACGGTAATTACGTGTTTAAACCGCCATTTGCGGTAGGGCGCCAGAGCCTCAATTCTTGAATTGGGAATAAAATAGACGTTTTCTCCGTATTGCACGAGAGCGCCGTTATAAATTGCATGTTTACCTTTAAAATCAATGCGGCCAATTTCTTTAACAATGGCCCAATTGTCGCAAGTTTTCAAAACAGGCACTTTATATAAGTATAGTTCACGAATTTTAAAATCGTCCAGCCCGTTTTTTTGTAAAGTTTGCAATTCCATAATACCTTATTACGATCTATAATCTTTTGGTCAAGCTTTTTGCGCGGCAACTCCGTAGCGAAATCAACCGGTTTTCACAAGACGGTCAATGGCATACATCTGTTCCACCAAAGTCCGGAACTGATCAAGAGAAAGCTGGGTCGTAGCGTCCGATTTTGCCTTTGGAGGGTCGGGGTGAACTTCCAGAAAAACGCCGTCGATCCCGGTTGCCGCCGAAGCGCGGCCAATCGGAAAGGCCATCTCGCGGTTTCCTCCGGTCACTTTGCCTCCCCCCGGCAGTTGGGTTGAATGAGTGACGTCAATGACAGTATGCACCCCTTCCTGGCGCAAAATTTCCAGAGAGCGCATATCGACAACAAGGTTGTTATATCCAAACGTATAACCGCGTTCGCATATGGTCAGCTTATCCGAACCCCCGCTTCTGAACTTGTCTACAATTTGAAAAACATCGCCGGGTGCGACAAATTGACCTTTTTTAATATTCACCCACCGGTTTGTTTTGGCAGCCTCAACCACCAAATCGGTCTGGCGGCATAAAAAAGCGGGGATTTGCAAGATGTCAACCACCTCTGCGGCAGGACCGGCCTCCTCCGGGGCATGTATGTCGGTCACCAGAGGCAATCCATGGCTTTTTTTGATTGCAGCCAGAATTTCCAACCCTTCTTGCAACCCCGGCCCGCGGAAAGAGTCAATCGAAGAACGGTTTGCCTTATCAAACGAAGACTTGAAAAATACCGGGATACCCAAATCATCTCTGACGGCAACCAGAGCGCCGGCAACAACCTCCAGGGTTTCGGGCTCTTCTATTACGCAAGGGCCGGCCATTAAAAAAAAGGGGTGGCGGCCGCCGATTTTCTTTTCGGGTAAAATCTCCCTTTCGGGAGTCAGGGGAATCATCATTGCAGTTTCCTTTTTAATTGCGGGGCTTTGATATGAACAATCAGGGTGCATTCCGATTTTTTGAAATAGAGCGTTTTGTAAATGACTTTTCTATAACGGATTCGCGCGGCGTTTGGATAGAGCGAAATCAATTTGTCATCAATGGAGTTTTCAGCGACATTGCATGACGATTCTCGCTGGTTTACATAGGGTATATTGCCGGGGGCGTTTCCTTCGACAATCAATTGCAACTTGTTCGGACCCAACCAAAGATTGTCGCGAAGAACATCGGCCCCGGACGGTTGCGCGGCGGCAAGAAAAGAGCGCATAGATGGTTGTATCAGAAGGCCCGGTAAAAGAAGGTTCCAAAACACCGTTTTTACCGCCCGGCCAATTCGCCGGTTTCTGAAAATATGAATGAAAAAGTTCATTTTAATCATTGAATTGAAAACTGTTGTGCAATGCGGCGACTCAAGGCGTCAACCCATTTGGGAGACGAGTTCAAAGACTCAATGACTTTTAATTCTTTGCCCCCGGCCCCGGTAAAGGCTTGTACGGCTCGAATAGAAAGCTCTTCCAAGGTCTCCAGGTTATCGGCGGCAAACCCGGGCGCCATCAAAGTCACATGAGTCTCGCCCGCCTTCGCCAGCCGAACCAGCTCGTCTTCCGTGGCGGGCCCAAGCCATTTTCCGTTCATGGCCGATTGAAAACTGACCGAATACCTGCCGGGAGAAAGAGCAGCGCGCCGGGCTAAAAGCTCAACCGTTTTCAAAGCCTGAGCGCGGTAGCAAGTGGCATGCGCCTGAGAATGAGTTTCGCAGCAGTTCGGGGTTTTCAGGCAATGGTTGCGAGCCGGATCCGCTTTATGCAAATGTCTTTCCGGCAGGCTGTGAAAGCTAAATAGCGTATAACCGCCCTTCTTTAAACCCGGCTTCAACAGATCATACAAAGCTTCAATGTAATCTTCTTGGTCAAAATAAGGCTCCATGATTTCCGTCTTTTGAAAATCCGGAGCCACGCGAGCCACCCGAACCAAATGATAAAAACGATTGCTCACGCTCTCGTACGTCGACAAAGCGTATTGGGGGAACAAAGGAATGCAAAACAAGTTTTCCACACCTTCTTCTTTCAGCCCTTTCAATACCGATTCCATCGAAGGGGCTCCATATCGCATGGCCCAGGTGACCTTTGCATTTTTGCCAATCTTTTTTTGAATTTTTTCGGCCAGCCGGCGCGTATGAACCAGCAGAGGCGAGCCTTCGGGGGCCCAAATGGAGCGATACATTTGAGCCGACTTTGGTCCGCGCAAAGGCGCAATGATCCCATACACCAACGGCAACCGCAAAAAAGAAGGCAAGTCAATGACATACGGGTCGCTTAAAAATTCCCGTAGATAACGGCGGACATCGGCGGTATGGTACGAAGCGGGCGATCCGGTATTGACCAGGACCACTGCATTTCGAATTGCCATCAGGGGAAAAGCCTTTCGATTTTCCAGCGGCCATTATCCAGGGTATACAAAAGACGATCATGCAGACGGCTTGGGCGCCCTTGCCAAAACTCCATAGCGTCCGGGGTCAGGCGATACCCTCCCCAGTAAGGCGGCAGCGGAATTTCTTCCCCTTCAAATTCGTTCTCTTTTTCATGGTAAAGCCGCTGCAAGGTTTCCCGGTTTGAGAGAGGGCGGCTTTGCTGCGAAGCCCAGGCGCCCAGGCGGCTTTCTCTCGGGCGCGAAACAAAATACTCGAGAGACTCTTCGCGCGGCGTTTTGGTAATGACGCCGTCAATTCTTATCTGGCGTTCATGCTCCGCCCAGAAAAACAGCAGCGTCGCCCTGGGGTTAGCTTCCAGTTCAACGCCCTTTCTGCTTTCATAGTTCGTAAAAAAGATAAATCCGTTTTTGTCAAAACGCTTTAAAAGAACAACCCGCGCGGCAGGCTTGTTGCCGGCAACAGTCGTTAATGTCATGGCATTCCCGTTCACGGTGTTTTCGTCTAACGCTTCTTGGAACCAGCCGGCAAATTGATCGATTGGATTTTCCTTGGCGTTTTCTTCCAAAAGAGGACCTTTGGAATGAGTTAAATTCGGGTTTGGTATATAAGCGCGATCTCCATGCATTCTATGGCAACTCTTCCGACCGATTTCCGTTGTAAACCAGTTTCTCCGTGGGATTTTTGCGCTGATCAAAAGCGGCGCGGAGAGGCCAACCCCAAAACCGGCGCCGGAAATTTTTTAAAAAACCTTGTAACCGGCAGTAAACCAATATGTCATATTCCATGCCGAAAAAAATCCGTCTTCGGGAGCGATTAAATACTCAACCCGGTTATAAGAGAAGGTGACCATCACTCTGGCGCAAAACCCGCCATCGGAAACAAATTCATAACCCCCGAAAAAACCGGGCAAATAACGGTTGTATGTTTGCTGTATTTTTTTTTCGGTATTCAGGGCAATGTAATTGGTTTCATAACTTTGCACCCTGGCGCGAAAATAAGCCAACCCGCCAATCGCCCGGTGGTTCATTCCGTATGCGTAATGAATGCGCCCGTCAAAGCCAAACAAGCTTTGCTGCAAGCCAACGGAAACGTCAAGACCCCCGTGGTGTTTTTCGCGGTTAAAATAAGATAACGAAACGCCCGCCCCTAAAAAAGGGGCGGCGGCAGGCCCGGGCCCGGCAAATAAAGTCATGCCGTTTTCGGCCGCCTTGCTATTTTCCGCATACGCCTCGCCCGAACCCAGGCTCAAAAGCCAAAACAAGAAAATGAGTGCGCTTACTTTTTTCACTTCTGACATTTATTGTCCGGATCCACAGGGTTTCAAGCAGAAATTCGGAAACATCGATTGCGCAATTTCTTCTTTAACATACATATGTTATAAAAGAGATAACGTATTTACCGGTTCGTTTACAACCTCAAGACCCCTCGAATTTACTTTACGAAGTACCTTGTGAAAATTCATGGGATTGGTATGGACGAAATACAACGACGCAGAACGGTTGTATGGCTTCTCTCCGTATGCGCCCTTATCTTTTTCATGGTCATTGTTGGCGGAATAACCCGCCTTACCCACTCCGGACTTTCCATGGTGGACTGGAAACCCCTTCTAGGCGCCGTGCCCCCCTTAAATGAAGAGCAGTGGATGGATAAATTTGAAATGTACCAGGACTACCCGGAGTACCGGCAACTCAACCAGGGGATGACGCTTGGCGAATTCAAGAAAATCTTTTTCTGGGAATATCTCCACCGCCTGCTCGGACGCCTTATCGGTTTCGCTTTTTTCGTTCCGTTTGTATTTTTCTATCTGAAAAAATATTACGACAAGCCGATGACCCGAAAGCTGCTTTTTGGATTTGTGCTGGGCGGGCTCCAGGGTCTATTGGGCTGGTACATGGTGAAAAGCGGTCTGGTCGACAGGCCTTCGGTCAGCCACTACCGCCTTGCCGCTCACCTTTCCCTGGCGCTTTTTATTCTGGTCTATCTATACTGGGTTACCCTTGAAATTTGGCGCGAAGGCCGGGAGGAGCGCATAGAGAAATCGCCTTTATTTAAAAACTCTTTCTGGATTACCGGCGCCATCTCATTGCAAATTGTTTTCGGGGCGTTCACTGCGGGGAAAAAGGCCGGCTTCGGCTATAACACCTTCCCCAAGATGGGCGATTTCTGGATTCCCGAAACCGTATTTTTTCTAAAGCCGTTCTGGATTAATTTCTTTGAAAACAATGCCGGCATTCAGTTTGCCCATCGAACCATTGCCTGGCTTTTGGTACTCTTTATCCCAACGTTTTTATGGTTGAGCAAAGAGAGTCTTGACACCCCGAGAAAACAAAAAGCGGCTAAATTTTTATTGGGCGCCCTGGGGCTTCAGTTCCTCCTGGGAGTCGCCACCATTGTCATGTATGTTCCTGTGTCCGTTGCCGCCGCCCACCAGGGGGGGGCCGTTATTCTGTTATGCTCGGCAATTTACTTTAACCATACGCACTACGCAAAATAGGGGCCGGCCGCTTCTTCGGAAAGAACAAACTTGACAACATCCGTCGGTAATATTAATTTTATTGGAATGAAGATCCCTGTTGAATACGATCAAACGCCCGAATTTTCACCGGCCGACCGGGACTTTATCAGCCAAAAAATATCTGTACTGCAAGAATTAATCCTGGAAAATGATCTGGAAAATCGACTACCGGAATCGGAAAAAAGAAATAAAGACCGGTTAATTATCCGGGTAGTGATTTGTTCCGATGCAACTATCCGCGAAATCAACCAACGCTTTAGAGAAATCGATTCGCCAACCGACGTAATTACCTTTCCGTTTCCAATGACAAAGTCAGAAGATGAATTTGACGCCTTGCCCGAAGCCGAAATTTATATTTCCGCAGATACCGCTGCGCGCCAGGCAACGGAGCAGGGTCACTCTCTTGCCGAAGAGATCATTGTTTTGGCGGTCCATGGCGTTTGCCACGCCTTTGGATTCGACCACGAGCTTTCCGAGCCGGAAGCCCGCGAAATGAAGACGATGGAAAGTTTTCTCTTGAACGGGCTTGAACTTGCCTATCTTTCGCCCTTGACGCAATAATATGAGCAATGTAATATCAGCAGACGAGCCCGAAAAGGACTCAAAATCATCGAGATTAAAAACGATTTTATCGCAAATTTTTACCCGGCAAGATCCGTTGCGCGAAGAGCTTAGCCGGTTTTTTGAAGACCAGGAAGTACCTATCCACAATGACCAGATGCAGATGATCCTGGGTGTCATTCGAATGCTGGGGTTTACCGCCGAACAAATCAAAGTGCCTTTGGCCAATATGGTCAGCTTGCCCGAAGAGACCGACCTGAAAAAGACTGTCGATACGATTTGCAAAACCGGTCATTCCCGGATCCCTTTGTACCGGATCGAAAGCGGCAAAACGGAATACATTGGCCTGCTCTATTCAAAAGATTTGTTGCGTTCGTTTGCCCGGAAATCGAAAAAATTCAAAGTCAGCGATTATATGCGGGAAATTCAAATTATCCCCGAAACCCAAAGCTTGCTTTCGCTTTTGCGCGACATGCGCGTCAAAAGACAACACCTCATGCTGACCGCGAACGAGTACGGCGACATCACCGGGTTAATTACGCTGGAAGATATTCTGGAAGAGATTGTAGGCGAAATTAAAGATGAGCATGACAGCCGCCAGATGCAAATTATGGAAGTCGGGCACCGTCTATACCAGATTGACGGCTCTATGAATATTCTGGATTTAAACAAAGAGCTGGCCATCAATCTGCCCCAGGAAAATTTCAACACCGTCGCCGGGTTTCTTCTTCATGAACTCAAGGGCGATGTGGAACCGGGTAAAAAAATTGAGTACGGGAATATTGTTTTGACCATTACCGACTCCGAAGACGCCCGTATCCGCAAAGTCACCGTTTATATTCCGCCAGTCGATATCGGATGAACGCCGTTGTCCTGACGCGAAAAGAGCTCCCCGAGGCATCGTTGCTGGTTGATGTACTCACGGAAGAAGGCTATCGCATTAAGTTAAAAATCCCCGGGATCTTGAAGTCGAAAAAACGAAACGCTTTTTTTCTGGCTCCTCTCACCCTCTGGGATTTTACTTTATTGGGGAGCCGGCGCGATATTATTATCCCGCGGGAGTACAGCCTCATTACCGCCCCTTTTGATTTTCACGTAAGTTACCGAGAGCTGTCTCTTCTCGCGGATTTGGGGGTCCCGATGAAATATGTGCGCCCGGAAATTTGCCTGCCCGATCTTTACTTTGAGCTGGCGTCGGCCATCAAAGCCTGGGCAAACCCCGGCTCAAGAGACCATATTTTAAACCGCTTTTATCTTCGATTTTTAGACGCCATGGGTCTGCTCCACTTCTCATCTCATTGCTCGCAATGCCAAACCGAACTTGGGCCGGAAGATCGTTACTTGATTTCAAGCGGGAGCATTTGCGCAGACTGCCTGAAGCGGCAATCGTTCTCGGCAATGGAAATTTTACCGAATGCCTGGGTGGAAAAAAATTTCAACCGTTCGTATGGCGCAGTCGATCGCGAAGTCTTGCCTGTCGGTTCCGAAAATTGCCAACCGGACCGCATTTACCGGGAAAATATTTTAAAGAATCTGCAAACCCTGCTTTAGCGCTTTAAGAAGCGTTTTCTGCAGCAGAGGCTTCCATTCTTCTTTTTAAACGCTCGGCTTCGCGCGGGTAATTCTCTTCAAAAAGATTTTTCGCCTCGTCAATTAAAGCGGCATCTTCATACAGCAACCCTTTATCGCGCAATGTTTTTGCCAGCTCATACCGGTTCGGGTGTTTGCGTATGGCCGCCAGCGTTTTTTCAAACAAGGGACGCGCTTTATGAGCGCCTTGTTTGTAGGCGATAAAGTTGGTTTTCGCCCGCATCCCGGGGGCCGATAATACCGGCATCATTTTTCCCTCGCTGATCGCCCGGTTAAAGGCTTTTTTTACCAGCTTTTCGGCTTTGCGTTTCGATTTTTGATAAAAACCGGCCGCCAAACCCTCGGTAAGAATTTCCGCCATATCGACAAGCCCCATGATGATATGCGGGAACTTCACTTTAAATTGGATAATTTCTTGAATCGTGGTTTTTGCCACGTCATAGGCTTCTTCATACCGGCCGCTGTAAGCCAGGATCAACGCTTCATAGCGCAAGGCAGTTAAAAAGCCCGGTGAATCCATAACTTCCTTGGCAATATCCTTGGATTGGCGGACATTTTCCAATGCACTTTCAGTATTCATTTTATCCAGCATGAATTTGTAGTAAGCAATTCGACCCATCGCCCAACTAATATGCATTTTTGAATTTACCGAATCGGCAATTTCATACATCTCTTCCATTTGTTCGAGAGATTTGCGATGATCGCCTTTGCCGTCATAGCCAAAGGTCATGATCATTAGAGAAGTACCGGCCTGCCAGTGTTCCCCCATCTGTTTAAACATGTTAATCGACCGGCCGCAATATTTCAGCGTATGGTCCATATCGTTGACAAAGGTTCCGTAAAAACCGTACAGTTGCAGCGCGGTACCTTCGGCATACGGGTCCCCGGCGCTAATACTAAGTTCGTGACCCAGCTCAAAATATTTTCGCGCTACGCCCTTTAAACCGATCCCCATTAAAATGGCGCCATAGTTGGAATACGCAAGCGATAAGTCATAGTCGGTCTTCATCCGCTCAGCCAGGTTTACATGCGCCAAACCTGACCAGGCGACGCGTTCCACGCTCACAAAAATATAAATCTTTTGCAGAACCATGAGCGCTTGCGATCGCAAACGATACCGTTCCGGGTTTTTATACGTCTTCACGACCATAAACGGCAGAAAAACGTGGATCAACTGAATGCCTGTTTGGTATAAAAGAGCCGATACCGTCGCTAAAATGTTCCCCGGAGGACGTTTGCCAAGGAACTTCAAGGCTGTCTCCATCTCTTTGATTGCATGGATCGGGTCACCCTGTTCCTGGTAAAGTTGCCCTAAACCAATATGCAGCTGCCCTTTTTTAATCGATTTTTTATAGTACTTGAGACATTCCGAATAAAGCTGTTTGGCATCGTCATACTTACCGCCCTGGCGGCTGGTAATGGCCAACTCTTCCTTAATCTCATACAACAATTCTTCTTTATTATTTCGATCGGTACGTTTTAAAGCGTCAATTGCTTTTAAATAGTACGAAATCGCGTCATTGTTTGCATATTGCTCACGAGCTTTTCGGGCGGCCATTAAGCTGTATTCATAGCCCTTATCGTAATTATCGCCTTCCAGATAGTGATAGGCCAGAATGTCCGCCGTATCGTGAATGTTTTCCCCGTCGCTTTCATCTTCCAGAATTTCCGCCAGTTGAAGGTGGAGCCCTTTTCGGGTACTCGTTAAAAGAGAGTTATACGCGACATCGCGAATTACAATATGCTTAAAGATATAGCTCAAAGGCGATGTCGATTCAACGGGGGTGAGTTCCAGGTCGATCAGCGACTGAAAATGATGGTTCAGGTTTGCCGCCGCGCTCGCCGGAGCCAGACGGGCCACAATATCGTGTAAGAAAATTCGCCCAATCACCGATGCCGTTTTTAAAACGGCTTGTTCATGCTCGGTTAAGCGGTCAATACGCGACAAAATAACGTCTTGCAGCGTATTTGGCACCTGTATTTCATTTACCTCTTTTGCCAAACGAAAATTCGCTTCTCCGGCCGGTTCAAGAATTCCCTGCTCGCGAAAGCTATGTACAATCGACTCGATAAAAAACGGGTTCCCCCGGCACCGCGATAGCACAAGCTCTTCAATTCTGTGATTCTCTTTATCGAGAGAGAGTCGCAGTTTGAGCAATTGCCGGGCGTCGGCGTCTCCTAATTCGGCTAAATCGATCCAGCGCGTATTCGGATTATCAATCAAAGATTTCGTATCATCCGCAGGACGGCCGACCAGCAGAATTAAAATCGAATCATCGACAATATGATCAATTAAAAAGGCGCATAGATTTCTGGATAGCTCGTCACTCCAGTGCATATCCTCAAAAAAGATAACGATGCTTTTGTTTAAAGATTCTTTCTTTAATATCTCCAGGATAATCTGAAATACCCTGTCGTTCTTTAACCGAGGTTCAATGTTTGCCGTAAAAGCCGTCTCTTCCACCGGGTAACCCAGCAAACGCGCGATGACATTGGCCCAGTCCTCATTGACGTCTTCCAGAGTAGCCAGATACGATTTAATGGCGTTAACGACATTTACCGTATCGGGGTTTGTATCGAGCTTAAAAATGGACCAGAGAACATCTTTCCAGGGGTACAGCGGCGTGTTTTTTTCATACGAATAACAGGCCGTGGCATACACGATAAGGTTGTATTCCTTTGCGTCTTCCAGAAACGCGGCCGTTAATCGCGATTTACCGACGCCCGCCTCGCCTGTCATAATTAAAGTCTGCCCCTGGCTTTTCATGGAAAAATCAAGGGCGTCTTTCATTCGCTGCATCTCATCAAGACGGCCAACCAGCTCTTCGGTATACACAAAACTTTTCTGCTCGCGGGTTTTTACAATTTCATGGCCCAGGCGAAAAACGGTTTGAGCGTCTTGCACCCCTTTGAGTTTTGCGTCTTTGACTTCGGTAAGCTCAAAGCTGTCGGCGACCTTGTTCGCAGTGTGCTTATCGATGAAAGTGGCTTGTTCGCCGGAAAAGTTCATCAACCGCGAAGCATAGTTGGCGGTTTCACCGACAACCGTATAACCTTTTCTAAAGCTTGCCCCCAGATCGCCGCAATAGAGAGGCCCGGTCGCTATCCCCACTTGTACGTTTTTAGCAAAACCGAAATCGACAAGCGAAGAGAAAAGTTTGTCTGCCATCCGGCAGGCCATGATTTCTTTGTTTTCAAGCGCCTGGGGAGCGCCAAACAAAACAAGAAACACATTTCCTTTATCGGTCAAGTCTACCTGGATAAGCGCTCCGCCATAGTCATCGCTTAAGTTCTGCACATGTTCGTAAAATGTATTTAACAATGAAACCGAATGAGCCGCTTCTTCGGTGTACTTTAAGCCGTCAAAGCGCAAAAATAATGAAGTAACTTCGCGAAAATCCCCTAAAAATCCGGTATGCCCGCTGCTGATTTTCTTGTACAATACGGGAGCTATAAATTTAGAACACAATTTCAGGTGATTTTTTTCAAAATCGTCGTCATTGATCGCGTACATTCGCTTGGATTTATACTCGTAAGCGGGAACGCTCTTGATAATAAAGTAATTTCCTTTGGCCACGCCTTCTTTTGCCCCGGAAAGTAAGTTCCAGGCTTCGGCCGAAATGAATATCTGGTTGGCTTCTGCCATGGATTCGCCAATGATAGCGTCTTCAATCGGTTTCCCCAGAATGGTAGAGTTCATGAAATAGCGCGGGCTGCCTAACAAAATTTGGTAGTAATCGCCAAAACCGATGGATACCTTGGCCGCCAATTCAAACTCTTCGTTGGCAATTTTTCTTTTTGCCAGATTTTGCAACTGTTTTTGAATTTCAATGGCGCAGGCCGAAGCGCGCAAGACGCTTTCCGCGTCGCTCTCGCCATCTTCTTTTTCCATGCCAACTAAAACGGAATCGCCGGCAAATTGGTAGACAATACCGCCATATTTTCGTATGGTCTCAATCAATACGGTGAAATACTCGGTCAACATGGCCTGCAGAATTTCAGCCCCGCGGCCTTGTTGTTCGGATTCAATTGAATTTTCAATCGCTGTGGTCAAACGGGTAAATTTTGCCATGTCGACAAAAAGTACCGAACCGTTTAACTTTTCAGCCCGCTGGAACTTCTTCTTTTCATCAGAGACCAGCTTTTCCAGAATTCTAAATGGGATATATGGCGTTATCGCTTTTACACTCATGCTTCTCTACCTGTAGTTTTCTATTTATAAATTTCTTTTTATTTAAATGTATTTGATTAGCGACCTACATTTTGTCAAGCAATAATATGGGTTTTGTATTTGTAGACTTCTAAATTTTCCGCCGCTTTGGCGCCGGCGTCCGTTATAAATTTCGCCGCAAAATATTAATTATATTTTTTTTATTTTTATGGCCGTGCCGGCCGGGTATAAAATGCCCGTTTATTCGACTTCTTCGGGCCCTTCCGCTTTATCGATAATCTCATCAAGCTCATAAAGCCCTTCGAGAATTTTATTCATGGATGAAATGAATTTATACCGGTTGATCTCTTCAAAATGATCTTCAGAAACCACGCTGCGCATCGCGTCCAGCGTATCGGCAGTCAGCGATAAAATACCGTATTCGGGGTTCCCGCACTCAACCGCTTTTCTGATAAAATCAAGATTTTCAGTAAACATGATACTAGCCGGCCTTTCGCTCAGATTCTCTCTTACATGACAAATTCTATTTGCATAGTCAACAATTTTCCCTTTCTGTTTGAAAAACTGCCGTCCATTTCAACGGCAAAAAGAAGAAATGCAAAAATCTGGGTTAACGCAAGTAAAAACGCACCGCCGGATCGCTGCTTGCCTTTAAAGCCTCTACGGTTCTGCGGTCTTCAATTAAGATATGATCAAAAAGCCAGTTTTGCAGATATTCGATCATTTTTTCGGCGTTTTCAATCGGGTCGCCCTCTTCCTGGCCCAAATATTTTTCAAGAGCCCGGATAAATTCTTCATGCATTTCAATATGTTGATTGTAATCTATGTAATCGCATTTGCGCATTAATATCTCTTCAATATGAAACAGATATTTGGCATAGGCTTTGAGATCGGTATAGATAAACGGCAATATTGTTGCATTGCCTGTCCCGTGAACTACGCTTGCGATTCGATCCATGATCTCAATTAACCGCCTGTGTTGCGTGTCAAGACGCTCTACGCCGGTTTCATAGATATTTTCCCATTCAATGTAATGACCCATCATATACCCATTGTTTTTTCACAACGCTAAATTCATGAGACAGATTGCCAACCATTGTTCCGGTTTTAACCGGCGTGGGGTTCGGAGTTTAAAGCGAGTTTTATTATTTACGTTTTTGATACCGGCCCATCAATGTCGTTTCTCCCAGAACATGACCTTCCATCCTGGCTAACAATTCGGTCTTTGTCTGCCCCTCGGGTAAATCGAAAATCCGGTCAAGGGCATACAGTTTAAAATAGTACCGATGCTCGCCAATCGGAGGGCAAGGTCCGCCATAGCCGTAGCGCTTAAAGTCGGTAATCCCGTGCACTCCTCCCCCCGGTAATTTCGCTTCGGGCGATACCCCGGCGGGAATCTCGCGGCGGTCGGGCGGCATATCATACACAACCCAGTGTACCCATGTCATTTTCGGCGCAGCCGGGTCGGGCGCATCGGGGTCGTCAACGATCAACGCCAGGCTTTTTGTGCCTTCGGGGGGCTCGGTCCACGAAAGCGGCGGAGAGATATTTTCGCCTTCGCATGTATATTTACTGCCAATCTTTTCACCGGCGGCAAAATCCGAACTTATTTTAAACGCCATAGCGCTCTCCTTTAATGATATTTGTTGCGTTTGGGTTTTCTCTTCTGCTGTTGTTTCGGGCGCCTCGGCGTGCACCCCGGGAGGAGCCCCCGAAGAGAAACCGCAATAACCGACGCTGAAAGCGAACGCAATGAACCAAAAATAAAGCCGAATCTGTATTAAAGTACGCACAGGTTTACCTTCTTTCTTTTAAACGGGGCAACCCTGTTTTACGAGCAAAGGGTTTCATGGCAAGAGGTTTTTCTTGCACCTGAATCGAAAACGCAAAATGCCCTGCCGGGTAAACTACCGGCTGCCGGTAGAATCGGTTGTTACGATCGCTTTGTCAGGTTCATTCCCCTGAGCGCCCGGAGCGCCATTAAGCGGGGTTTGCCCTTCGTCAATGATACGCAAACGGGTCACAAAGATAAGACTAAGTATGGTAGAGCCAATGGCAAAAAGACTGACAATATCGTAATTGGCAATGCGATTATCCGCCTGGTCGGTCATGATCAGCCCCGCAATCACCGTAGCAACGGCAGCGCTCACCTGCTGGATCGCCGTATTAACCGTCATAAAAGAGCCCCTCATTTTGGGCTGTACCGATGAAGTCAGCATTGCCATGTAAGGCACAAGACGGCCCGAAACAAAGATAAAGAAAAAAGTCGTCGCCGCCAGTATCGTCACGGTTCCGGCCGTGTCGAGATGAGAAATCAAATAAATCGGCAACATTGAGACGCTTGTAATAAAAAAGAACATTTGTTTTTTACCAAAGCGGTCTGTTAAATAACCGAACAACCGGGCCGTAACCAGGGTAGTTGCGCCGCCAAACAAATACACCAGCGGGAGCCTTTCTTGGTTCATCACAGTATTGAAGATCAGGTAGTTGCTGATATAGGGGATCATCGAAAAACCGGCCATAACAATGGTCAGCGTAATGAAATATGCCGCGTAATGATTTTTTTCCTGGAAGAGGGCCAGAAATGTATGGTCCGAAGCGGTCTGGTCGGTAACCGGAACCGCAAACAGAGAATAAATAAAACAGAGAATGCCTAAGCCCACGAGCATAAAAAATGGGGCATTCCAGGACCAGAGATTCGCCAGGTACAACCCGGCCGGCACGCCTGCCACAGCGGCAAACGAAAAAGCCCCCATGATTACACCCATGGCGCTGCCCCGCTTTGCATACGGAAAGACATCGCCTATCACGGAATAAATCATCGCCGAGATAATACCGCCAAAAGAACCGGTAACAATGCGCGACGCCAAAAGCAAATCATAGCTGTCAGATAAAGCGCAAGCCAATGTGCCGATTAAAAAACCAAAATAGACAAAAAGAAGAGCTTTTTTTCTGGCAAAGCGGTCAATCACAACCGAAGCGGCCAAAGCCGAAATACCGGCAGAAAAAGTATACCCCGAAACAAGATAGGCAAACTGTTTGTTGGTAACCTCAAAAGCCCCGATCAACAAAGGGCCCAAGGGCATCATGATCATAAAATCAATGACATGCGTAAATTGCAATAGAGCCAATGAAAATACAAGTTTTTTCTCAAATGGCGTAAAGCTCAATTCTTTTTTAGGTTGACTCATGGTAACGATTTCGTTTGGTTAAAAAGAAACTTTGACCGGTTGCGTAAAATGTAAAAAGAAAAATGGAACCGAAAAAGCGAAACGATAAGACAAAACGGCAAAAACAGGCAAAATTAACCAAATCCTAACAAAGACGTAATTGCAAATTAGTATTCACTGTGATAAAACATCTTAATAGAAAAGGAAAAAATAACAAGGACAACAAAATGATAAAAACAGTATTTCAATCAAAAACAGCTGGCGTTGTTGCCTTAGCGGCAATGATGACTTTTATGGGCGGATTTTGCAAAGGCAAAAGCGATGGAGAAACTCTATCGGTTGCCGGTTCCGACACCATCGTTCAGTTATCACAATCACTGGCAAAAGCCTATACCGCAGCTCATCCCGGTAAAAAAATATCGGTTTCAGGCGGAGGATCAGGCACCGGAATCGCTGCGCTTTTGAACGATACCATTGACCTGGCGAACGCCTCGCGTAAAATGAAAGAAAAAGAGTGGAAAATTGCCGAAGAAAAAGGCCTGGTCATTACCGAAGACGTAATTGCACTGGATATGCTGGCGGTAGTCATCCATCCTGATAACCCTGCCGCGAAGCTGAGCATCGAACAACTTAGCAAAATATTCACCGGCGCCATCACCAACTGGAAAGATGTTGGCGGAAACGACGCACCGATCGTAGCAATTTCACGCGAAAACAACTCCGGAACGCATGTCTTTTTTAAAGAAGAAGTGGTTCGCCGGGGCGATAAAAAATCAACCGCCGAGTACGGTGATGTCATTACCTATGCCGTAAGCTCGCAACAAATCGTTGATCAAGTCAGCTCGAATCCGAATGCAATCTCATATGTTGGCATGGGATGGCTGAACGACAATGTACAAGCGGTCTCTATTAAAAACGATGAAACCGGAAAATTTATCGGCCCCATCGAAGCGGCCGGCGGCGTAGAAGGATACCCTCTGGCAAGAACGCTCCAAGTGTACATCAACGGTAAAACGGCCGAAAAGAGCGCCGGTTTCCTTGATTTTATTCATAGCGAAGAAGGTAAAAAAGTGATTATCGAACTTGGCTTTCTTCCCCCTGCGAAATAATTCAACTGAAATAGAAAACCGATTTCGCATATCAAACCGGGAGACCTTCCCCAGGCCAAGCCGCCTGAAAGGTCTTTCGGTTTTTTTATTTAACCCCTGCAAACCAATAGCCCGTCTTGCGCCGCTATTAAGGCGCGTTTTTAATGAGGCGAATGAGGCTCCATATGAAGATGAATCGCTTCTTTATTGATCGGTTGCTTGCGAATCGTTTCCGTCACAGATTGCTCGAGTTTTTCAATCGCTTGAATGATTTCGTCCGCAGGCAAAGATTGCCCCGAAGGCCGGTCAAATGCGGTAAACAAAATCGCTAAAATACTGACCGAAAGGGCGGCAATGATGCCCGCCCAGGTCAACCGGTATTGCTTTTGAAACTTTATTTCAGCCCGGTTTTTAAACCCGTTTTCAACAAACTCGCGCAGGCGGGGTGTGGCGATTATTTTCTTGTCCAAATACTTGATCAGCATTTTACTGGTGCCGGGGTCGTTAAAGTCTTTTACATAATCGTCCGGGGCGCTTTGGGTGGTAGCGATCTTTTTTTCGGTAAGGGCCGAGCCGGTATCGAGAAAGGTGAGAATATAACCGTTGCGCTCCAGGTGATTCATCAAGTTTGCCGCTTTGACAATAAATAGTTCGATTTGTTCAATGAAGGGCGCCAAATCGTCCGGCCCGGCCAAATCGTTTGCCTGGTTTTCACGGTGAAATTCAAGCCGAATCTTTTTTTTCGCGCGATGATAGTACAGGTTTGCCCCTGAGATATTCTCAGATAGATAATCCACAAGAAAGGCGCCGCCGGTTTGGCTGCTGATCTGCTCTATTAATCTTTTTTCCGTGGCTGTGTATATCTCCATATCGTAAAGATATTAAAAAGGAGAGAATAGTTCTTTTTTTCGCAACCCGCCTCTCTTGAAATACAAGCGTGATACAAAAAGTGGCCGCGCGACTAACGGATTTCTTGAATGAAAATCCACAAACCACCCCCACCCTGTATGGGTGGGGTTTGTAGCGGTTCATTTTTTCGCTTTTCAACCAATGAATCGCGTAATTTTCAATTTTTTTCCGTAAATTACGAAAAAAAGAAATTTAGAGCGATAGATTTGATGATTCGGGAAAGATCAGCAATTGCATTCGCCGTGCGAACACTCGCCTTCATTTTTGGAACCGTCGGCGCAACCGCATTGGTGGTCTCTTGCGGAAAGTTCTTCTTCGGTAGCGTCTCTGACTTCGGTTACTTTTACATTGAAATTCAGCGATTTCCCGGCCATTGGGTGGTTGCCGTCAACAACGACTGCATCGTCTTTCAGTTCGGTTACGGTAAAAATTTGTACGCCATGGGGCGTTTGCGCCTGCAGTTGCATTCCCGCTTCCAGGTTTTCAATGTTGCCCATCTCTTCCAGGGGAACTTCGTAAATCATCTCCGGTACAGGCATACCGTACGCTTTTTCGGGGGGAATCGTCACATCAAGCTCGTCGCCTGACGCTTTTCCCTCAAGAGCTTCTTCCAGGCCCGCAATCAGGGCTTTTGTGCCATGAACATAACCAAGCGGAGCGCGTCCCTCGGTAGTATCCACAACCTTTCCATCGTCGTCTTTGAGTGTATACTCAATTGATACATGTTTTTTAGCTTCAATTTTCATTCTTAATCTCTCTAAACGCCCGCGCCAATGCAAAAAAAATCGCAAGAAGAGGGCGTTTCGTGTTAATGTACTATTTCTAAGAGCAATCGTCGATAAAAAGCAAAGTTTCTCTCGGCTCTTTGCCCGGCAAAAACATCCGTTTGAAATACCCCCGTTGTGGAATTTCACACCAGTCGTATCCGGCCACCGGCCGAATAGAAAAAGACGTCGGGGTGGCGGAGGCTCGCGCAGCAGCCGGAGCCAGGGGCAGACTTGCCCCTTTTCTTTATGAAAGTATCCGAATGCCGAATTGTTGAAAAAAAACTTTAAAAAGGAACAATCGTATCAAAACTATCCGATCTATGAGTAATCCAACTGATCAAAATTCTTTCGATCATCAAAAAGTCGTTTTTTTGCATATTCCAAAAACAGCGGGGATGACATTTACCTCCATCTTAAAAAGCCTTTTCCCTGAAAATGAGATTTTTCCGGCATACCAGGCTTTTAAACTGCGCGAAGATTTTGAGCAAAACGAAAAACTCTACCGCTTGTTTGCCGGGCACTGGGACTACTCAGACATTGAACGGTTTCAGGCAAAGCCGGTTGTTTTAACCTTTTTGCGCGACCCGATTGAAAGAATGGCCTCGCAGTTTTATCACCTTAAAAAAAGCCCCGACGACGCCATCACGAAAAACCGTTTGCGCCCCTGGGACAAGCGTCTGGTTCAATTAGCGAAAGAGATGGAATTTGAAAAGTTTTGCGCCTTTGACGATTCTGAAATCGACCGAATGGCAAACCTGCAAACCAGACATCTCTGCGGCAAAGTATCGACCCCCAACCCCGGCCCGGAAAAAGAAAAAGAGCGGGCTGACCTGATTGGCCAAGCCATTCAAAACATCCGCCAAATTGAATTTGTCGGGATCGTTGAAGAATTTGAACTTTCGCTCAAGCTTTTCTTTCGTATGTTCCGGCTCTCCGAAGAGATGCCCGAATACAAATCGATCAACATCAACAAGGTCAGACCGCGCGAAATCAATCGCGCCGTTTTTGAAGAGAACGCCGTTGCAAAAAACAGAATTGAACTCGACCGGCAATTGTACGAAACCGGCAAAGAGATATTTTACGCCAGACTCAAAGAGTATGGCATAGACCCCTCGCTTTAAATTCGCTCTAAACGAAAACGAAAATCAAACAAGAAAAATAAAAGGGGGCTGCGGCCCCCTGGCTTCAGCCGGGCAACCGGCTTACGCCACCCCCGGGTTTTTTTAAGGTGAAAGCAGATATATTTACAAGCAATATCATTTAATAAAAGTATAGTAATCATTTATAAATATTGATGACTTTTTCACACAAATAGCGTACATTCCGTAACATTACTTGCAGCTGAATAGCATTCCATAAATGAATTTGATTCGTCAAGGAATCTGTTTGGCATGCCAATGAGAAGCACCGGTTGAAAGCTGCTTTATCGGGGTTGTACAAAGATATAAAGCAAATAAGCAATTTAGGAGAAAAGAGCGATGAAAACAATCGAAGGAAATTTAAAATCTCATGTTACAATATTGATCACGGTATTTTTTTTACTCATGAACATGGGGGCATGCCAAGTCGATATCGGCGAGATCAATGCCAAACAAGAAAATAGCGGGCAACAAGATACTACCGCGCCCGCGAACCAAGATACGGTATTGAGCGCCAGTTCAACGGTGCAGGGCGGCAGCCTGGTCGCCATATCGCCGGCCGGTTCGGACAATACCGTCTGGCTCGCCCCTGCCGGAACAATTTCTTTTGCTCAAGGCTCTGACATGACATCCGCAAGCGGAACCGAGACCGCAATCGCGGCGCCCTCCGTTGACGGGGTATACTATCTTTATGTCGTAGACTCCGCCGGCAATGTTTCTCAGGCGTCATCAAATTCAATCACTGTCAATAACACCCCGCCGCTGCCGACCCCCGCAGCGCCTGGCGGTGTAACGCTGGTAACCCCCGCCTCGTCACCGGGCAGCAACCCGGCACCTGTAATTGAAATTAGCGGGGTTGGCGCCGGCGATAGTGTCGCCCTCTTTACCGATTCAACCTGCACAGCCCAAGTTGCATCGGGCACGGCCGCAGGCGGCGTCATTCAATTGACAAGCGCCGCTCTCACCGAAGGGTCATATACCTTTTACGCCAATGCCGCCAACGCAAGCGGCCCTTCGCCCTGCTCTAGCGCCAGCGCCGCCTATCTTTTAGACCTGACACCGCCCGTTTTATCGGTCGTGACCTTAGCGTCTGACAATGTAAATTCTTCAACGTTGGCAAAAGCGGGCGATAACGTCATCCTCTATATCACCGCTTCCGAAGCCATCACGGCTCCGTCTGTGATTATCGCCGGCAAAGCGGCCGCTGTTTCGGGTTCCGGTTCGTTGTATGTAGCGACAATTTTAACGGCCGCAGGCGACCCTCAGGGGCCTGTCAGCGTAAACATTGGCAATTATAGCGATATGGCCTCTCTTGCGGGAAACACGGTTACGGCAACCACCGACGGCAGTGCCGTTGCCATTGATACGCAAATAAACCCGGCAACAAATTTTCAAATCACCGTTGTCGCCGCCGGCAGCGCGCTCGATTTAAGCTGGAACAACCCCACCGATCTTGATTTTGCCGGCGCGCTTGTCCTTAGAAAAACCGCTTCATATGCCACCGACCCGGCAGACGCCGCCGCAACCTTAGTATACAATGGTACAGCCAGCCTCATTACCGATTCGGGGCTCACAAACGGGACAGCCTACTTTTACAGCGTTTTCAGTTATGACAACGCGGGCAATTTTGCCGCAGCCGCCCGGCTTTCGGCAACCCCCGCAGCCGACACGACCCCCCCGGCAGAAGTCACTGCCATAAGTCCGGCGCTTGGCGACGGCGCAATTACGTTAAGCTGGACCGACCCAAACGACGCTGATTTCGATCATATTGAAATTACCTGGGCTCCCGGCGGCCTAACGCCTCAGAGCGTTCTTGCCGGCGTTCAAAACTTTATGGCAACGGGCCTTACCGGAAACACCTCATATACGTTTACGGTTCAAACCGTCGACACCGGCGGCAACGCATCATCCGGAACTACTCTCGCCTCAACGGCTATTACCTACGCCGGTGTAGTCGCTGACGATGTCGCTTTGCTGCAAATTCTCTTCAACGGAACGGACACCGCCTCTAGCGTAACTTCAAATCTATCTTTGCCCATGACCGGGATGAGCGGAGATACAACCGTCAGTTGGTTGAGCAGTAACCCTGCTGTTATCAGCAATATGGGGGATGTAACAAGGCCCGCCATTGGTAGCGGTGACGCAATGGTAACCTTGACTGCAACCGTAACCTATATCGGTTCAACCACCAGCGGCACAACATCCTACACTTTGAACGTGCTGGAAAGCGTACCTTCAGGCGTTCCGGATACGGCGTTTGGCGTAAGCGGATCTTTATACGACCCTAGCGCCGGCGGAAGCTACGGCAAATCTGTTGCCATACAAAGCGACGGAAAACTGGTGATAGCAGGTACGTATCCGGGGGTCAGCGACATCGCCATTTGGCGTAAACTTTCCACTGGCGCCGGAGATACCGCATTCAACGCCACCGGCAAGTTGACTCTGAACAATGTGGCCGGTGGCAACGGCACCGATTCTGCAGAAGCCATTGCGATTCAAGCTGATGGAAAAATCGTAATTGCCGGATACAGCACCGGTCCAGCGGGAAATAACGATATGATACTGGGGCGTTACAATCCCGACGGAACGGCAGATACCACGTTCAACACCACTGGCTGGGTTGTTCACCACAACGCGGCCGGCGGAAATTCGCATGATTATGGCAAATCTTTGGTTATCCAACCTGATGGAAAACTGGTGGTAGCCGGTTACAGCAGGAATGCCGCCGCCAACTTTGATATGGTTATCTGGCGATACAATACCAACGGTACTCCGGACACATCTTTTAACGCCACTGGTTTTGTGGTCCATGACTCTGCCGCCGGGGGAAACGGGACGGATTACGGTTATTCCATAGCCATTCAACCTGATGGAAAACTTCTCGTGACCGGGAGCAGTGTCTCAAGCGGCGGCAATTCGGATATGACCATTTGGCGGTACAATAGCGACGGTACGCCGGATACGAGCTTTAATACATCGGGTTATGCAGTGCATAATTCCGCCGCAGGAGGAACAGGTTCCGATGGCGGGTATTCAGTTGCCATTCAGGCCGATGGAAAAGTCGTCGTAGGCGGCCTTAGTTTCAATGCGGCGGGAAATTTCGATATGACAATCTGGCGATACAACGCCAATGGAACCCTCGATACAACATTTAATGGAACCGGTTTTCTATTTCATGACTCTGCCGCCGGGGGAAACGCGAATGATATGGCTTATTCTATTGTTCTTCAGGCTGATGGAAAAATCGTTGCTACCGGTTATAGCGCACAAACTGCCACCAATTACGATATGGCCCTTTGGCGGTACAACAGCGATGGTACGCTTGATACCGGCTTTAACGGGAGCGGATTTGTCACCCATAACTCGGCAGCTAACGGTAATGGAAACGATTATGGCAATGCCATTGCCATTCAGCCGGGTGACGGAAAACTGGTGGTAGCCGGTTCCAGCGCAGACCTCTTGGGTAACCAGGATATGGCCGTCTGGCGCTACCTACCCTAGGTAGAAATCCTCATGAAATTTTTGGCGACATGAACTACGGCAATTTGCCCTAACCAAAAATCATACGTTATTGGAAATTGATTATGATAGAGGAGTAACTCAATTTATGAGTTTATTCTGATATTTCAATTTTTTATTTATAAATTCAAATTTATCTTTTATAAATCAAGATGACAAAGAAAAAATTTTATGGTATGTTATCGAAAATGATATTGTGTAAAATTATTCTTTTGACTTCAAACCTCAGCTGAATCTAATTTTGCAAAATACAGATTTGAGCGCCTGCAACGTAACAGAAAGGCGAGAAGGCGCGAGAGATATGAGGATAAAACAAAGGGATTAAAAGATCATACGTGAACCATAGGAGAACAATTCAGGAGAATAATTATGAAAACGAAACAAAACGGAAAATACGGCGTAAAATTTATCGAAATACTATTAATCGCAGCCATGTCATTTTCGGGAGCCTGCCAGGTAGACGTAGGCAAAATTAACGCAAAGAAAGACAATTCAGCCCAAACAAATACGGCGCCTGCAGCGCCTAACGGCATAACGCTCGTTGCGCCCGCCTCTTCTCCGGGCAATAATCCGGCTCCTACTATGGAAGTAAGCGGGGTTAGCGCAGGCGATACAGTCGCTCTCTTTACCGATGCGGCGTGTACGGCACAGGTCGCTTCCGCATTAGCCGCGGGCAACACTATCCAGCTGAGCAGCGCCACCCTTGCGGAAGGTTCATATACATTTTATGCCAATGCCGCAAATGCAAACGGCGTTTCGCCTTGCTCCAGTGCAAGCGCCGTCTATGATCTGGACCAAACAGCGCCGGCGCTAACAACAGTCAGTCTCTCTTCAGACAATACCAACTCTTCATCTCTGGCGAAAGCAGGCGATACAATAGCCGTGTCGATCAAGGCATCCGAACCAATCAACGGGCCAACGGTATCTCTTGACGGTAATAACGCAACGGTTAGCGGCTCAGGTGCATCGTATACGGCAACCCTGATATTGCAAAACGGCCAGAATTATACGCAAGGTAATGTTTCCCTTTTGATTTCGGGAATCACCGATATTGCCGACAACGCAAGCCCCGATGTTTCTGGCGCGACAAATGGCACAAACGTATCAATTGATACTTCGGCGCCCTCAAGCCAAAACATCGTGCTCTCTGCCAACAATACCGTAAACACCGGCGGTTCCATCGGCATTTCTCCGGCCGGCGCCGGGAACAGTGTCTGGTTGGCCCCGGCAGGAACCACAGTATTTACTGCCGGCCCCGATAAGACCACGGCAAGCGGAACAGCGATGAGCATTTCGGTTCCCGCCAACGCTGGCACATACTACGTATATGTCATCGATTCTGCGGGGAATATCTCGCAGGCTTCGACCAATACGGTAACAGTCGTTATCCCTCCGCCAACCGCCCCCACTTCGCTATCTCTGATTACCCCCCCGGTATCGCCCGGCACCAATCCGTACCCTACGATTCGAGTTTCGGGGGTCGCGGGAGGCGATACGGTGAAACTTTTCATCGACGCGACTTGCACCACTCTAAAAACCCAGGGAAGCATCCCTCCCGGAGATACATTTATTGATTTTAATTTGAGCCTATTAGACGGTTCTTATACTTTTTATGCAAACAGAACAAATGCAAACGGAACCTCCCCGTGTTCTACGGCCAGCGTTTCGTATATGCTTGATTCAACTGCGCCAACTTTAACCACAGTCAGTATCAGTTCCAGCAATAGCAACTCGGCATCGTTGGCGACAACAGGCGATACCGTCACTCTCAGCATCACAGGTTCGGAACCTCTTGGCACACCAAGTGTAACCATGGGGGGAGTTTCCGCAACAGTTACCGGTTCTGGCGCATCGTACACGGCCGGTATCACCGTAGGCGCTCTTGCGCAGGGCGCAATCGGTTTTAGCGTGGCGTACAGCGATGTGGCCGGCAACCCCGGGAACATTGTAACCGCCACGACAGATAGCTCTTCTGTTACAATTGATACCGCCGCACCGGCAAATGAAAACACCGTTTTAAGCGGTAGTTCTTCGGTCAGCAGCGGTAGCTCCGTTACTATCGCAGCGGCAGGCGCCGGCAACACAGTCTGGCTGGCCCCGGCAGGCACCACAGTATTTGCCGCCGGCGCCGATATGACTACCGCAAGCGGTACAGCCACATCAATTGCCGCGCCCACAGCGCCAGGAACTTATCACTTGTATGTCATTGATTCCGCCGGAAACATTTCTGTGGCTTCTACCAATACGGTTACAGTAACAAGCGGCGCTATACCTAACGCGCCAACTTCAATCGCCCTGGCTGTCACATTGCCGTCACCCAGCTATGACACAACTCCAACCTTTGATATCGGCGGCGTTACTTCCGGTAATACAGTCCGGCTTTTCACCGACTCTGCCTGTATGGTACAAGTCAGTTCGGGAACCGCCAGTTCGGCGACTATTCGACTGACATCAATGGCATTGGCGGAGGGCGCCTACACGTTTTATGCCAATGCAGCCAATGCGGCGGGGGTTTCTACCTGCTCTACGGCAAGCGCGTCTTATGTTGTGGATACAACACCGCCATCAATAACCGCTATCACCATAAGCTCCGATAACGCAACACCCACTCTGGCCAAGATGGGCGACACGATTACCCTGAGCCTTACAGTTTCAGAGGATCTCGGCATATCAACGGTATATATTGCCGGGACGGCACTCAACTTAAACGGTTCCGGTACAAACTATACGGCTACCTATTCTGTGATCGCCTCCAGCACAAACGGGCAGGTATATCTCAATATTAGTACGCTTAAGGATATTGCCTGGAACACTACGACCGGCCCAATGGGGTTTGCCAATACGATCACAACGGATGGGTCCGGCGTAACAATCGATAAAACTCCGCCGGCAAACCAGAACACAGTATTGGCGGCAAGTTATAGCGTAACCGGGGGAAGCTCTATTACCATTACCGCGGCAGGGACCGGTAACACAGTATGGCTCGCCCCTGCGGGAACCACCGTGTTTACAGCCGGCACCGATATGACTACGGCAAGCGGAACAGCCACATCAATTGCTGCGCCCGCAACATCGGGTACCTACTACCTGTATGTCGTTGACCCGGCCGGAAATGTTTCGGCGGCTTCGACAAACTCAGTTACGGTCAACAATACGGCGGCGCCATCTTCGTTAACGCTGATTGCGCCGGCTGCTTCACCCGGCAATAATTCAACGCCGACAATTGAAGTGGGCGGAGTTTTAAGCGGAGATACGGTAAACCTGTATACGGATGCAACATGCACAACGCAAGTGGCATCGGGCGTATCGGCAGGAACAACTATTCAACTGACAACATCCGCTTTGACAGAAGGCTCGTATACGTTTTACGCCGATAAAACCAGTGCCGGCGGCACTTCTCCTTGCTCTACGGCAAATGCCGGGTATGTACTGGATCTAACTGCGCCAAACTTGACGGAGGCGATAACATATGCATCCGGATATGCACCCGGTACAAGTAACATGTTTGCTAAAAATGGTTCATACATCTCTGTCAGAATCACCTCTTCGGAATCTATTTCGACCCCGGTAATCACCATTGCAGGCACCGCAGCCACTGTCGCTCAATCGGGTAATCTATATGTCGGATATATCCTGGTAACCGCCGGCGCAATAGATGGCATAGCAAGTTTTACCGTTGATTTTACGGATCTTGCCGGGAACGCTGGCGCTACGGTAACAACGACTTCTGATGGCTCATGGGTTACAATCGATAACACTCCGCCAACGTTAACTTTGGTCAGTATCAGCTCTAACAATGCCAATTCACCATCACAGGCAAAAGAGGGCGATATTATCACGTTGTCTTTTACCTCTTCGGAAGATATTTCAAACTCCTCGCCAGTAGCCAAAATTGCCTGGAATACGGTAACAGTATCCGGTTCAGGCACCTCGTATACAGCCACACATACGGTTGTCGCCGGCGATTACCAAGGCAGTGTCCAAAAAAGTATAAGTTCATATTATGACGCTATCGGCAACGCCGGAGCCTTCGTAATGGCAACTACCGATGGAACTAATGTGGTCATCGATACCGTAGCGCCAAGCAACCAGAATATCGTTTTAAACGCCAGCTCCACAGTTACCGGGGGAACGGCAGTGAGCATTGCTGCGGCAGGCGCCGGCAATACCGCCTGGCTTGCTCCTGCCGGTACCACTGTATTTACGGCAGGGGCCGATATGACAAGTGCCGGTTCCAGTGCGACCTCTATCACTGCTCCGTCAATTACGGGCACTTACTATCTCTATATCGTAGATGCAGCCGGTAATATCTCTTCGCCTTCTATCAATACGGTAACGGTAGGCACCCCGGCGCCGCCGCCGTCAGTACCTTCGAGCATTGCGCTAGTAACCCCGCCATCATCGCCTGGCAATGATAGCACACCTACCATTGAAGTGAGTGGAGTCACAAGCAGTCATACCGTAAGTCTCTTTACTGATTCGGCATGCACCGTTCAGGTGGCTAGCGGAACTGCGGCTGCGGCAACGATTCAATTGACAACCTCTGCTCTGGCTGATGGCACCTATACTTTCTATGCCAACGCTACAAACGCGGCAGGCACTTCGCCCTGCTCTACGGCAAGTGTATCTTATCTTCTCGATACGGTGCCTCCGGCCAACCAGGATTCCGTTTTAACGGCAAGCCCTACCGTAACCGGGGGAACAGCAGTAAGCATTACTGCGGCGGGCGCAGGCAATACAGTCTGGTTAGCCCCGCTGGGAACCGTTACTTTCATTGCGGGCTCCGATATCACTTCGGCAACCGGAACTGCAACTTCGATTGCAGCGCCTATCGCGGTGGGTACATACTACCTGTATGTCATTGACTCAGCGGGCAATGTGTCGCTGGCATCCGCTAACTCTGTTTCGGTCAACGTTACTCCGCCCCCGGCACCGCCATCGGTGATCACCCTGGTTACACCTGCGTCATCTCCCGGCGCAAACAGCACCCCCACGGTTGAAGTAGGGGGCGTGATCAGCGGCGATTCAGTCAGCCTCTTTACGGATGCAATCTGCACCCTTCAAGTCGCAACCGGAACCTCAACCGGGACAACCATCCAGTTGACGTCTTCTGCCCTGACAGACGGCGCCTACATTTTTTATGCCAATGCAACCAATGCCGGCGGCGCCTCTACCTGTTCTTCGGCAAGCGTTGCCTATACGCTAGACACTATCGCCCCGACCAACCAGGATTCCGTTTTAACGGCAAGTTCAACCGTAGCCGGCGGAACTGCAATCAGCATTACTCCGGCCGGCGCAGGGAACGCGGTTTGGCTGGCTCCGGCAGGCACTACAACTTTTGTCGCAGGCGCTAACATGACTTCGGCAACGGGCACAGCGACTTCGATCTCAGCTCCGGCTACGATTGACACCTACTTCTTGTATGTAATTGACCTTGCCGGGAATGTCTCTGCGCCATCGACAAATACAGTTACGGTAAATAGCAACCCGCCGCCTGCTGCGCCCAACAGCTTGACGCTTATCATGCCGGCGTCATCGCCCAGTAATGATTCAACCCCGACAATTCTGGTCGGAGGCGTAACAAGCGGAGATACGGTAGCGCTTTTTACCGATGCAACATGCATAACTCAAGTGGCCAGTATTGTAACGGGAGGCAGCACAGTATCTTTGACAACTTCTGCATTACCTGGCGATAGCACATACACCTTCTATTCCAATACCACGAATACCAATGGTGCTTCGTCTTGTTCTACAGCGAGCCTGTCTTATACTCTGGATCAAACGAAACCTACCATGACAATCACAAGCGCTGCGGCGCCCGTTACAAGCAGTAGCGTAATTCCGATTACCATTACATTCAGCGAAGACGTCACCGGTTTTACTGAAACTGATTTAACCGTTCAAAACGGCTCGATCAATGCAGGCACTTTCGTAAATGTAACGCCAAACACAGTATGGCAAGCGGACATTACGGCATCAGCCTTGGGGAATGTAACCATTGATATCGCCGGATGGGCTGTGAATGATTTGGCAGGTAACCCCAACTGGACCACCGCTCAGTTGATTGTACTTTATGACAACGGCTTGCCGCCTAACTTGGTCAGCGCCGAAACCATGGATACGGATGCGAACGGTTTTCTTGACCATTACAAGTTGATCTTTGACAAACCGGTTTTAGACAGCTCTTTTGGGGGGTATGTCGGGCCAAACTCTTTGGGCACAGCCAATACGGGATGGGATATCGGTGGGTATACCCTTAAGTTAGCTCCCGGAACCGCTGCGCCTGAAGCCGACAATGCGGATGACAATATCCTCTACGTTAACCTAAGCGGCTTATACAAAAGTACGGCCGACAAACCTGATATCGTCACAACCGCTTCTTTGGCGTTAACGGATGCATCAGCCAGACCGCTGAATCCAGTCGGTACTCTGGACATTGTAGAGATTGATAGAGCGGCGCCTGTTATGAATTATGCCAGTAGTTATAGTTACATTGACACGACGCTCCAGTTCAACGAGGCCGTTGATGCAAGTGCGCTTACGGCGGCAAATTACACATTAGAAGACGCAACGCTAAACTCTGTTCTTGTGAATAGTGTAACAGGGAATTTTCAAAATAATCCTTTGTACTTTCACTTGTCTACCGGCCCGCAAACAGTCGGAACAGTGTATACCCTCACTGCATCTAACGTTACGGATATGGCCGGCAATGTCATTAACCCCTCAGGTAATACCAGGTCCGTCACCGCCATAGCAATCGTGTGGCCGCAGGGTAACGGTGTTATTAGTTATGATTCGGCAATTAAATTGAAATGGTTTGAGTCGCTTTCAGCGACCGGCTATTATGTTTATGATGCTCTGGATAACATCATAGCGACACTGCCGGCGGGAACCATTGGCCATACAATCACAGGGTTAACGAATGGTACATCATACACTTTTAAGGTGGCGGCATTTAATGATGCGGGAGTATCGAACATGATCACTTATACTGAAACTCCCCGGCTCATTTCGGACATCAGCTCGTATCACCATACGATTTACCGAAAAGGAGACGGAACCTTATGGGGTTGGGGGCAAAATACATATGGTCAGTTGGGCGACGGCACCACCGTTGATAAATTCTCGCCGGTACAAATCGGAATCGACACCGACTGGAAACTGGTCAGCGCCGGGCAAACCCATACGCTGGCGATCAAAGAAGACGGAACGCTTTGGGCCTGGGGCGATAACAGCAAAGGCCAGCTGGGCGACGGAACAACGGTAAGCAGCGCGGTTCCTATCCGGATTGGGGTTGACACAGACTGGAAACAAGTTATCGCCGGGAACCTCAACTCTTTTGCCCTGAGAAATAGATCTGGGGGAAACCTTTGGGCGTGGGGCGATAACGCTTCTTCGCAACTGGGCGACGGAACCTCAATCGACCGCCATGCGCCGGTAAAAATCGGAACTCAAACCTGGCTCCAGGTTTCTGCAGGCGCCGGATATACCATGGGGCTAACAGTCGGTATGTATCCGGATCTTTATATCTGGGGTACGCACGGGGTAACGGTTGATCCTGTGCCTGTAATACACACTCCTTCCGCCAGCTATACATTTTCCAATGTAGCTACAAGCCTAAGCTCATTTTATTACTATGCTATCGATAAAAGCAGCGGGGTTTTGTACCGCGAAGGTGATGTAATCGGTTCATCATTCGGAATCATCGACTTCTCCAGTCAATGGCTGAACAAATCGATCCATTTTAAAAATAATCACTATGGCGGGGTTAACGCTTCCGGGAGTGTGGTCTTGAATGGCGATAATTCATTTGGTAAACTGGGCGATGGTACTGTCCAAAATGGCGGAGGAACTGCCAGTGTAACAACAGACTGGTATAAAGTTGAACCGTCTGCCGGAGACTTCACCGTAGCGTTGAAAAATGACGGTTCTTTATATGTTTGGGGCGACCGGACAAAAATCGGAACCGGGGCAAGCGCCGCGACCCTGTCTGCCGACGCGTCAGTGCCTGTACAAGTCAATACATCAACCTATCTCGATTATGATGCCGGCTCTTCAAATATGGTTGCAATCGGCGCCGACTCAAGGTTGTATATGGCAGGTTCCAATCAGCCAGAACTGTTTTACGACCGTGCCGGCGCATGGATATATGAAGATATTTTGTCTATTGTCGGAATCGACACCTGGACTTCCATCAAGTCCGGTCAAAATAACGTATACGGAATTAAAAGCGATAATACGTTATGGGTATGGGGCAACAATTTATGGGGGAAACTGGGTATTAACAACGGTACAGACCAGGTATTGCCGGTTCAAACATGGGGTACCTGGAATTCTGTGTCGCCAGGCCAGGACCATACGATTGGAATTCATTCCACGAATGCCCTGTATGCCTGGGGCCGCAACAGCAATGGGCAATTGGGTGATGGGACAACCATTACTTCGTACGGAATACAAGCGGTAACCGTACCTTTTGGCGTAAACTCATGGCTACAAGCCTCAGCAGGCTGTAATTTCTCCATGGCCAGAAGCTTTGAAGCGACCCCGGCAATTTATACCTGGGGCGGCGGGGCCAGCGGAGAATTGGGAGATGGAACCAATACACTTACCCAAACGAGTCTGGTCGGACCAATATACCCGGGCTTACAGGGGGTAGCCGATATCAGCGCCGGTTGTACTCATGCTTTGGCAATCACGTCAGACGGAAAGCTCTGGGGTTGGGGGTCAAATCTTTACGGGCAAATTGCCGCCGGTACGGCATCTGTCAATGTACCCACTCAAATTGGCATTGATACAAACTGGGTTGATGTTGAAGCCGGCAGGAATTTTTCGATGGGTCTGAAATCGGACGGCACCTTGTGGGCATGGGGCGATAACTCGTTCGGCCAACTGGGCATTGGAACCTTTACCGACAGCGCCACACCGGTTCAGGTCGGAGTCGACACTAACTGGCAATCCGTAAAAGCCGGGGAGCAGCATGTGGTAGCCCAAAAAACAGACGGAACTCTATGGACCTGGGGCGATCCGATGAGCGGAGCTTTGGGGAATCAAAATTTAACCCAAAGAACACCGCTTCAATTGATCATCCCGTAATCTCGAAACAACATTCGGAGCTTTTGAAATTACTTTTTTTCAAAAGCTCCGGTCAGACCGGATATTCTCTTGGGTATATACGGGCCCGTATATACCCACCCTCTTCCGCCTGCCCTCCCTGTTCGGGAAAACCGGTCCGCTCAGGACCGCCTGCTCGCCAAATCACCGGCTCCCCCCCGGAATTCCGAGAAGAGCGGATCAAAGATAAATGCTTTTTGCTTTGTAATCGCCGTATTTTCCGGTTTTTGGCAAAGAAGTGACCGTTTTTTATCGGCGCCGTACTGATCGAAAAGTATTAAACCTAGTATGTATTCGTTATTTCACTATGAAAGACAAACCCTGGGCGATTCGCATCAATCGTATGTAAAATCAATAAGTATGGAAAACCGGAGACATTACTCATGTGTCCAAGGTGCGATGCATCAGGACTTTGACACACATCCGTTTGCACTTCTTTCTGAGGCGGAAGATCGGCGCAGTTGATTACCAAAAGGGTAAGCGCACTAAGTGCTATGTTTACTATTTTATTCATTTTTGATTCCACTTTATTTTTTTCAGAAAGGCATTCCAGTTGATACTCTGTAAATATTTTTTATCTTTTCACTAGGGTAATTTTATCAAGTTATGATCGCCAAAAGCCAATAACCCTGAAAGGGTTACTTATACTGTGTAGTAAGAAATCGGTGACACAAAAATATCGCTGTAAAACATACAGGGGGCCGCCGGCCCCCTGGCTGCAGCCGGAAACCGGCTTCCGCCACCCCCGGCCTTTACTTTAAAGTTTCTCTATTCGCTTGTCAAATTACTGTATACATTCTAAATGATAATCATTTATGTATTTTTCATTCTCTTGTTCGATACTACTTGCTGATTTGCTTTTTTTTGCTGCAAAAGGCAAACACAACGATCATCCATGATCGAGCCCCGCCAGGGGCGCGCAGCAGAAAAACTCTGTTATCGGAAATTCGGCTGGGTCAATTCAACGAGCATGGCCTATCCCTTGGGTAGAGATTTTTTCCTTAAGTGGTTATTATTGTAAATAAATTTAATGAATGTAATTACTCATTATACTAATATCTCCTACGTTTTGATATAATTAGTATTCTTTTGAAAAGGAATAATTCAATGAATCTTTAAAAGCTAACACATCCCGGTATTTTGGGTTGTTTATTGCATCAAACGTAACTATTTCAGTATTCCTGTGAAAATATAAAGTCCGTGTACTCCAATCCCATATATCATCAGGATCTTGGATTTTATATTCTGGGGGTTTACTATTTTCTTTATTATAATATTTTTTATTTGTCAATATTACCTGGTTACCTTCAATTTGAAATATTCCTTCTAATATACTTTCAGAGTTGTCATACCCTTTTTCAAAAGAATAGAATTTATAATCTGGAGTGAGAACTAAATATCTTTCATCAATTTCTGTTACATTCTTCAAATCTGGGCTATAGGATTTTTTCCAAATTCCAGTAACCCAGGCTAATGGAATATTTTGGGATTTAGAGTATAATAATCCCGATGTTGCAATAATGCTTAAAAGCAATACAGTTAGTGCAGACCTAGTTTTCATTTCATCTCCCATTCTAAAATGTTCAATACATAATTTAGTCACCTAGTAGTCTGAATATACCAGGTATGTAAATGATCGTTTTAAATATGGTACATACCAGAGTGTAAAATAACTACTGAGGAATAATCTTAAGTCAAATCTCCCAATGTGATCATACGTCTCCAATCAATGATATTTTTACATACACCCTTTAAAATTTTTATTTTTTCACAGTTACTTATTAATGCATTTATTTTCTACACACCTAGATAAGATTAATTTCTTTTCTAAGGGTCCATAGTCATGACATCGGTAACGAAAACTGCTCAAGACATCGGTAACACTTCTAATTGATTTTGATCACACTAATTAGTTCTTTATTTGGTGTAAAGATAAAAGTGTTTTTATTAATTGCGCCGAGGTAATGATTAGCAAACCATACTTTGAGCCTTTCT
>JBNLDQ010000031.1:0-243208 GCA_050304475.1 Turneriellaceae bacterium
ATAATTTTATAGCAGACACACGCTTTGATAGCGCAACTAGAGCTATCAAAGCAGATTACATTCATAATAATATCAATATGTCAAGTAAATACTGGTCTAGAAAATTCATGCATAGCAGAACTCCCGTAGTGTATATACTCTGTAGAATTCGGAGACATGGGTGACACTCTGTAAAGCTTCCTTTCAATGAAACAAAATTGAAGGAAGACAAATGACAAAGCAAGAACAGCAACGCCAGATCAGGTTAAGATTAAAAATAATTAAACATTACTTTGATATAAGCTCAAACGCAACGGCCACAAGTCGCTATTTCGGAATATCAACAAAAACATTTTGGAAATGGTTAAAACGGTACAAAGAGTTTGGTGAAGCCGGACTGTGTGATAAGTCCAGACGACCAAATCAATCGCCCAATGAAACCCCACCTGGGGTGATTAGCAAGGTTTTATATCTGCGAAAAAACTATCACTTTGGGGCTGGCACAATTGTCAACTACCTACAAAGATATCATAGTATAAGTATTTCCTCGTCAACGATTCAAAGAATTCTTACCCATCACAATTTGAACAGGTTGCCGGCCAACCGGAGAAAGTATGAGCGTACTAAAAACAAGTGGAAACGCTATGAAAAACAACAGCCGGGGCATAGAGTGCAAGTGGATGTTAAATTCCTTGAAAGAATTCCCGGAACGAGAAAGCGATTTTATCAGTTTACTGCGATAGATGATTGTGCTCGAATTAGAGTATTGAAAATCTATGATAAGTGTAATCAGAAAACGGCCATAGACTTTATTAATGAAGTCATTAACAGATTGCCTTTTAGAATTTTAACAGTACAAACAGACAATGAATCAGAGTTTCAATCTAACTTTCATTGTCATTTAGCTGACCAGGATATTCGTCATGTATACATTAAACCTCGTACACCTCGGCTAAATGGAAAAGTTGAAAGATCTCACAGAATTGATGACCAAGAGTTTTATCAGCTTATCGATAAAAATGGTATCTCAGAAAATGTTTATTTATTCAATAAGAAACTTAAAGAGTGGGAGGATTACTATAATTTCCATCGACCTCACGGAGCACTTGACGGGAAAACTCCCTATGAGAAATTAATACAGAAAAGGAAGCTTACATCGTAACCTATCTCGTGAAAGACTACACCATGTTTTGATTTCGTCAACTGTTCGGCATCCCTGCCTCACCTTTTCAATAAATATTGGTAATTATTATGCATTATGATTTGCAAATTTCTCCAATAGAGTTTTGTAAATGCTATTTTCTATAATAATGAATAGTATTCGATTATTAGATTTATCAAATTTTTGTTGACATGTAATATACCATGATATATACTCTACGATAGAGGATTTTATTATGAAAACGGCAAAACTCTTCAATAATGGACGCAGCCAAGCTGTACGACTTCCAAAAGAATGTCGGTTTGAAGGCGAAGATGTCTATATAAAAAAATACGACGATTTAGTTATACTAATTCCAAAAAAAAGTGAATGGGCTCCACTACTAAATAGTCTTTCTAAATTTACTAATGATTTTTTGGTTGAAAGAATAGATACACTTCCCCAGAACAGGAAAATTGAATTTTAATGAAATATTTGCTCGACACTAACATCTGCATTTATATTATTAAGAAGCAACCTGAAAATATTTTAAAAAAATTGACTAAACATCATATTGATGACTTAGCAATCTCCTCAATGACCCAAGCAGAATTAGAATATGGTGTTGAAAAGAGTCAAAAACAGACTCAAAACAAATTAGCTCTCCTTGAATTTCTAGCCCCTTTGACAATTCTGACATTTGGTGAAATTGAAGCTGAAACTTATGGAAAAATTCGAGCTAGATTAGAAAGGGATGGAAACATAATAGGTAATATGGATTTATTGATTGGCGCACAGGCTCTCGCAAATAACCTAATTTTAGTTACTAATAATGAAAAGGAATTTAAAAGAATCGAAGGGTTACAAATAGAAAATTGGTTAAAATAACCAAACCTCTAAATTCACGTGACGTCCATGTCACGTTCAATCTACTATGGTTTACATGCCGATAACAGAGTTTTTCTGCTACGCGCCCGACTTCGCGGGCTGCTCGGCCCGGCGCAAACAGATTTTACTTCATATGTTTGAGACGTATATAATTTATTAATTTTCTAATAATATTTTAGAGTTTGCTTGGGCAAATTGATGTCGGCTCTCGCCTATCCAATCGAAGTCGCGCAATTAATAGAGGTTAATTGACGCTCGCAAATCGGGCCGAAAAGCGACAAAACTTCAGATAAGCTCGGGAACGTTATGCGAGTTTTTTATTATCCAATTGCCACTAATGGTTTTACACTTTTATTTGGTTTTGATACAGCTAAGTCATAATGAGTTTGGAGGTTAATCCAAAACTCCGGAGAGTTTCCGAAGGCATTAGAAAATAGCCATGCTGTTTCGGGTGTGATACCCCTTTTACCACGTATAATTTCGTTTATTCTTTGTACAGAAACTCCAAGGTGTTTAGCGAATTTGACTTGGGTTACATTTAAAGGCTCTAAAAAATCCTTTAGTAAGATTTCACCTGGGTGAGTCGGAATTCTATTTTTTGGTATCATTTGTATTCCTTTTAATGGTAATCTACTATGGATACATTAAATGCATCTCCATTTTTCCATTCAAATATAATTCTAAATTGATCGTTAATCCTTATACTATAATAGTTTTTATAATTACCCTTCAACTTTTCCAGTCTATTCCCAGGTGGAACCCTAACATCTTCAATATCAACTGATGAGTTCAATTGGTCTAGTTTTCTATATGCGACTTTTTTAACATCAATTGTAATCTTGCGAGTTTTAGAGTTGTTAATCCCATGAAAAATATCTTCTGTAAGACTATCTTTAAACGATCTGATCATCAGTTTTCTTATACAAAATATACAATTAATGATTACACGGCAAGCATTAATAAAATACTTAATGGTGGATACTTGGTTAGAGAGTTTGAATAATTGAACTTTAATAAAAGTTAGTTAAAAAACGTGGCAATTCTGATGTAAATCTTCATAATAAGTTACTGAGTATTACCAAATAATTTGCACAACAGCGATTATCTGCTCGGGCATGACTGCGTGTGCCCTAGGGGTTCGCAAAGAGATTTAACCTAATCGACTTGACACGTAAATATTTATTTTCTGTCCTTTGTTTTTATTGAATTTGCTCACCCAAATTTTGTCACTTATCGGCTAATCCGCCCGGTCTCGCAAAAAAATAGAGGTTAATTTTTTGCTCGCCTGTTGGGCCTCGGTGGTCCAAAACTTTAGATCAATCGCATCACGTTGTCTGAAATGAAAGTGAACTTATTGTGCACCGCACATCGTTATATGTAAAGCTACGAGCGTTATCGAAAGATAATATAACCAGGGAAAGCCAAGCACGTCGAGCATAATAAATGCTAAGCACACAACCGCTTCCCTGGTTCTTCCGACTGCTTATAGTGGGCCGCCAAAAGCCAATATAACGGTGCAGCAGAGGATTTTTTTTTGGAGGTATATGCATGAAACATTTCGTCGGAATTGACAATTCCAAACTAACACACTCCGTTTCCATTATCGATGAAAACGAGAATTTACTTAAAGCCTTTGATATTGAAAATAATTATGAAGGTTTTGAAAACTTGAAAAACGTATTACTGAAATTTGAAAACCCTGTAATAGCGTTTGAACTACCTCATGGTCCATTGATTGATTACTTAAGAAAATTATCCTATAAAATATTTTCCCTCAATCCTTTAAAGGTAAAAGATTTAAGGAAATATATTCTGTATCAAGGGACAAAACTGACAAAGTAGATTCTCTTGCTATTGCACAATTTATTAGAATCAATGAAAAAACATGCATTGAAATGGTTTTCAACTCGAAGGAAGTTGAAACTTTAAAAATCCTTGGGATTTCACATGAAAGATTAACCAAGGAACACACTCGTTGTTCTCTACGATTACTATTCATCTTCAGACAATATTTTCCGCTTTACGATGGTCTATTTTCCAGTTCAGCATCAAAAATAATGCTGAGAATGGTACAAAAGTACCCAACATGGTCAAGTTTGAAGTCAGAGTCATCGGAAAATTTAAACAGCTTTCTCAGAGAAAATAGATATCGTAACAATAAGTATATCAAACGTGTTCAAGAGAAAATTAACAATTACCAACATTGCATTATGCCAGAAGTGGAAATTGCTTTATCCTTAGAGGCCAATGCAATTTCTGAAATGTTAATAACTTTAAAGCGCCAATTAGATTTATTAGAAAAACAAATGGCTAAAATTACTGATGAACATCCATTAGGCCAGGTCTTTCAATCTTTACCCGGAGCCGGCAAATTGTTAACTGCGAAATTACTTGGCGTGATCGGTGATAACAAAAATCGATTTTCCAATGCAAATCAGATTCAATGCCTATTCGGGACAGGGCCGATGAACTATCAAAGTGGTGGTTACCATAAAGTAAAAATGCGAAAAGCCTGTCATAAAAGATGCAAAAACATTATGTACACTTTTGCATTCGCTTCTTTAAAATTCTCCAAATGGGCAAAAGAGTATTATGACAAACAGAGAAAACTTGGAAAGAAGCACTCCGTAGCTCTTAGGGCATTATCCAATAAATGGCTTAGAATTATCTATTCTATGTGGGCCAACAATCAGTGTTACAAATCCGATCATGTTTTTTTAGCAGTTGCTTGACATAGTGGGTGTGTGCGGTTATGGGAGTCTCTATCACAAAGAATTTCGATTTATTTAATTAAGTATATTATAAAGACAACCTTATAGTATCTTTGATACAAATTGATTATACATTAAAGTAATTTTCCATAACATCTTTACGATCTAGTTATTTAGGAAAATATTTTATTTTTCCTTTTAAATTTCCAAAGTCTTCATCTTGAGTCCACAATGTAGCGTTGTACCTTAAAGCGGTACAATAAATTATACTATCCGCCATAGGGATTTTATTTTCATAGCTGATTTTTGCCGAGGAGACTGCTAGTTCTTGATCTAAATCAATTACTTTCCCTTGTTGCATATGGGCAATCGCAGTTAAAGCAATATCTTCATTTGCTTCAATTAATAATTTCTTGAACACTTCATAAATTGTAATCACCGGAACAATAAGTTCTTTTGTATTCTCAATTGGTTTTGCAAATTTATCGGCCCGCTTGGAATCGGAAAAGTATTCTATCCACCCGGAAGAATCCACTATATTCAAAACCGGTCCCCTTCCCTTTCAATTTTTGTATCAATTCCTTTTGCCAGTCCACGTAGAGTTTTGATGTTTTTCAAAGGGATAACTTCGATACGTCCATCGTAAAATATAACTTCCACTTTTTGCCCTGGTGAGATCTCTGATTTTTCGCGAATCGATTTTGGAATAACTATCTGATATTTTGATGAAATTGTAACCGTACTCATGTTAGTAAATTTAATAAAATTGAGCCTATAGGGCAACTATTTATTTATCGATAGCCAAAAGGTTGAACAGAAGTAGCATCGTTCTAATGATTAAATTACATTCTTCAAATTTAATTTATTGATGTTTATTTTGAAGGATTTTTATTAATTATAGTAGTTCTAATTAAAGTACATAGGTTGATATACAGAAATCCTCCCCCTTTTTTACATCCATGTAAAAAAGGGGTTCCGATAATAAACTGTCACTTCAGCTAACAGAGATTTTATGCTCGGGCACGACTTCGCGTGCCCTCGGCCCGGCGCAAACAGATTCACATAATTGGTTTCACACGTAAAGAGAGTTGTTAAAACTCCATAATTACTATGGAGTTTGCTTGGGCAAATTGATGTCGGCTCTCGCCTATCCAATCGAAGTCGCGCAATTAATAGAGGTTAATTGGCGCTCGCAAATCGGGCCGAAAAGAGACAAAACTTCAGGTAAGCTCAATCCGTTATGCAAAGGACCCCTGATTATATGATTTCTAATTCGGAATGGTTACTTTAACATTGATTTTTTTCAACTCTTTGGAAAAGGTCGAATCAAAAGTAATAACTTCTAAATGAACCATAGCCACATAAGCACCAACAACTGCGTCTCCGAAATTTTTTATTGATACTGGCCAAAATTTTAGTACCTTCTCAGGGAAGTAGCCTTCTACAAATTTGATTCCTGGTGTTTGTATCAAGTCTGTAATTATGGTATTCACTTCGGAAACTTCCAAAGAATATATATTGGTAAGCACATGCACAAATTCAGTAACTACGTTGCCGATTACTATTAGTTCAATTTCATAGCGAAATGCTAAATCAAAGTATTTTTCAATAGACAATCGCTGATTATTATTCCGATCAGTTACATACGATAAAAGACAATTTGTGTCTATAATATATTCTTTCATTTAAATCTATTGGAAATACTTTCCCTGCCTTGTCTCAAGTCCACTGATACATTTCCTTCCCCAATATGAATCGTCCCACAGTGTTTCTTAAATGGAGATTTTGAAGGCTCTACTACAATTTCCCCGTCCTTAATTTTCCATTCTAAAGTGTCCGATACCGATAATTTTAGTTTATCTCTGATTTCTTTAGGAATAGTAGTTTGATATTTCGATGTTATTTTAGAGTGCATTGCCTTTCCTTACATTTACATATTAACGTAAGGAACTTCGGTTGGCAATTATTTTTTACCTATAACAGTAACTCCAAATGAAATAACAAAATCCTGTATGTATTCATGATAACATAGTGTATCGAGCTAATTAAGCACACGTACAATAAGAGATATTATAGATTGCTAATAATCTTTAATTGAAAACCTTCTTGTCTCTAATCAGACTCATTCACCTAACAGAGCCTTTCTGCCGGTCGAAAGCATTTTAGCTTTCGACACTTCCTCGCTTCGTCCGCTGCCGTTGGTCCTCCGCATGGTCGCGCGCCCCTCCGGGGCTGCTGTCCGGTTCTAATCAAAAATAGGGGGCAAGCCTGCCCCCTCGCTTCAAAGGCTTTGCCTTTTACGCTACCCCCTAACGCTCATTACAACGGCCCATTGACTTGCGCAGCAAGTTAATAAACGGGCCTGCGCGGCGGTTTCTTGCTTCGAAAGATTATACGTAACAATTATGTTCATTTTCACGTATAGATTTCTAAAGCCGCTTGGGCACATTGCCTCAACCTCGCTTTCTCCGATCGAATTTTCGCCTGCGTGAGCTTGGCTTAGCTCGCATCAATCGGCGCCCGGTTTCGGCAACATCAGAATAAGCTCGAAAACGTTATGCAAAAAAAACAATGGTTTTCTTATCAGATTGTTATCGTGTATGATAAATCTTTTGCCAGTAAAGTTGAATAGTACTTGACAAGATAACTCGTGAGCTGTATGTATCCATTAAATTAGATGACTTTGAAATTTTTTGAATATAATACACTCTGATTAGATGTCTTTTTAGCTTTTAACTGGCTCGTTTTTTATTCCTTTCAACTTTAATATCATTTAATAAAATAACATTAACAGGAGTATATTATGAATATATACGTAGGAAATCTCGATTACGGGACCACAAATCAATCACTGCATGACCTTTTTAGCGAGTTTGGAGAAGTTGTAAACGCCAATGTTATCACTGATCGTGATTCAGGCCGATCCAAAGGATTCGGATTTGTAGAAATGAGTGAAAAAAATGCGGGTATTAAAGCAATTTCCAAGCTCAACGGACAAGAAATCAATGGCCGGGAAATCAAAGTAAATGAAGCCCAGCAAAAACCTTCCGGCGGCTCAAGTCGCTGGTAATTCAATGAAAAACTTTTTTTCATTGAATTAAACAATAAAATTCTGACCCGGGTTGAAAAACTCGGGTACATTCAACCTGCCCCCATCCAAGAACAAGCATTCCCTGCATTCTGCAAAAAAACGATATCACCGGCATTGCTCAGACAGGAACCGGGAAAACGGCAGCTTTTGTTTTACCGATATTACACAATCTTGAGGCTCTTGCTGATCGCAGTCTTAAAAAGTCCGTCAAAGCGTTAATTATTGCGCCAACACGGGAACTTGCAGAGCAAATTAACAAAGTGATCATTGACTTTAGCAGAGGATCAGGTATTCGAAGTGCGACTGTTTTTGGCGTAGTCGGTATAGGGCGCCAAACTCAAGAGCTCTTCATGGAAACCTTTCGGTAAATCAAAGAAGGAATGCAGTAGAAGGTTTTAAAAAAGACAAATACCGGATAATGGGTGCGGCGGATATTGCGGCGCGAGGCATAGACATTTCGTCAATTTCACATGTCATTCATTTCGATGTCCCCGGTACCCCCGAAACTTGTATCCATAGAATTGGGCGAACGGGACGGGCCGCAAAAACGGGAATAGCGTATTCGCTTGGTCGCGCTCCCCTTCGGGGCTGCTATCCGGTATTCTATGATTACGGGGGCAAGCCTGCCCCGGCTTGAGGCGACGATATGGCAATGAGAATCCGATGGTCTGCCGAACTTTGCACCGGAGTTCGGCCAAGCTGCAAAGGCTTTGCCTTTTACGCTACCCCCAACGATCAATTACGGTCCATGGACTTGTTTGCAAGTCAATGGACGGCCCGGCGCAGCTCTATATTTCTTATAGGCTGCGTGGAAACGTTATCGGCTGTAAATGCCGGTCTTATTCGAGAAGCTCGCACCTCCATGTGTTCGCAAATAGTTATTTTATAAAAGAAACCGTTTTTATAACTGTTTCAATAATATCCGGCTTTCAGCACATTTACATTTTTTCTTTTGACGCATTAATTTTTTTTTAATATACTGTACTTATATAAATACCCCGGCAAATTTACTGCCAGAACACCGTTTATATTTTGAGGTTAGTAGGTAATGTTTTTTAGTATGTTGATCAAATTCAAGTTAATAGGCAACGGAGTATTTTATATTCGCAATCTTTTAGGGTGATAAAAATTATGGATCCAATAACTTTATTCATTGGCAAGATCTCTGCAATTTACTGGATAACATATGGTCTTGGATTTATTATTTCGCATGAATTTTATGCGAATCAATTAATAAGCTCCAGCAAGAGTGATTCCTTAGCCGTCACTTTACAAGGAGCGATTCATTTATACATCGGGGCCGCGATTCTAACAAATCATTTTCTATGGAATAATATTTTAGCGATACTTGTTTCACTATTAGGTTTTATGTACCTCGCGAAAGGTATTGCAATTATTGTTTTCCCAAGCGCAACGCTTAAATCAGGTAAACCTGCGGTTAAAACGTTACGTATTTCGGGAATTGGTTTTATTCTTCTTGGATTAGTTTTGGGGTATTTGAGTTTTATGGCATAGTTGGTCTGTTAATTAACAAAAGTTGATCAAATGAAAGAACGTTTTTTAGAAGCTACACAAGAATCGGGAGCAGCGCTTTTTCGGCGAAACATTACGGGTGAAGTTATTATGCTGAACCTCTTGCGCTTTCGTGTGGTTGCTGACTATACGGCTAACCCAGAACTGGCCCCCGCTAAAAGCATTTCAGTCCGTGAAGCATATCAGAAATACATAGACCACACATTACCTTTCCTCAAGGAAAGCGGTGGAGACATCGTATTATTGGGAGAAGGCGGTAAATATATGATAGGCCCTCAGGAAGAACAATGGGATTTGGTAATGCTTGTTCGTCAAAATTCTGTATCTGATTTTATGGCCTTTGCAACAAATCATGAATGTATGGCAGGTATTGGCCATCGCACTGCCGCGTTGGAGGACTCGCGATTACTACCACTTGTCGATTTGAAAGGTATTGATATTACTAAATAAATCTGAATCTATGTACAGGTCAAGTTTGCTCATATCTTGGCTTAATTAAAGCTTATTGACCTCGAATCATGGATTTGCTTATATACACTTGATAGGAAAAAGGCAAATATGCTTGATCGAAAGAAAATTATAAGTGAATATAAAAATTCAAAAAAAGCTATGGGAATTATTCAGCTGAAAAATCTAGTCAATAACAAGGTCTATCTTGCAAGTAGTTTGAATATCCCTGGAACAATTAATAGTCTTAAATTTCAATTATCAACCGGCAATTTTCCACCTAGTCAATCACTGGCTAAAGATTGGCTGGCAATGGGTGCAGAATCGTTCTCTATTGAAATCATTGATGAACTTACGCCAGTGGATAATCCTCATTATGATTATAAAGACGACTTGAATACTCTTCTGCATATCAGACTTGAAAACTATACTTCATCTGATCTATATTAAAATATTTTCTTAACTTTCTGTTGACATTCAGAAATATTTTTTATATATACTTTATGATAAGATAAAAATGAAAGTTTATTCAGATAACTGTTTTGCTCAAATTATTATCACTCCATAGGAGTGGTGGGTTATCTGATGCGCTAAAGTCAGGTAAACCTGCCCAAGAGGCGGGTTTTTTTGTGCTTCTTGGGCAAATTAAAGCTTCAAAGGAAAAGCACAATGAAGAAAGTTGCAATATTTGGTAATGCCGGCGGTGGAAAATCAACCCTGGCCTGCCAATTATCGAAGATCACCGGAGTTCCCCTGTACTCTCTTGATAAAATCAAATATAAATCAGGTGGCGTAGAAATCTCCCACCAAGATTATCTCGATATTCATTCAAATATATTAAATCAATCAAAATGGATAATAGATGGCTTTGGAGATGTTGAATCTGCCTGGCAGCGATTTTCCAAAGCGGATACGCTTATCTATATTGATTTGCCTATTTTTATACATTACTGGTGGGTGACAAAAAGATTGTTCCAAGGTATGTATAAAAATCCGGAAGGCTGGCCTGAATTTAGTCCAATACTGAAAGGTTCATTAAATAGTTATCGAGTTTTGCCTCTTTGCCATCGCAAATTAACACCGAGGTATCGCCAACTAATAAAGGAATCAGAGCCTTCAAAAAGAGTTCATCATTTAAAGTCATTCAAGGATATTAAGATGTTTTTGAATGGTATTCGTCATGAATATACTTATTCATTATGATAATTGTCGTACCGATACGTCCTCCCTGCCTCATTGGTTCCCGAGTATTTAAGCATTTACATGCCGATAACAAAGCGTTTCTGCCGGTCGAAAGCATTTTAGCTTTCGAAACTTCCTTGCTGCGGCGACAGCCGTTTGGCCTTGACTTGCTCGCGCGCCCTTCCGGGCTGCAGGCCTTGGTTCAATACGCGCGCCGGCGGCCCGCCTGCGGCGCCAAAGCGTTTGAAAATGTTAAATCAATCGCAAAATATGAAACGCAATTTCATTGAAGTGCCCCGGATAATTTCCAGCTTATAAATGTTTTACGCTTTCTTGATTGTTGATTTTCGCTTATATATATGTTGACAACACTAATAAACGTATATCTATCTATTTATATGAATTTTATCAAGATAACGAAAGCAATATCCGATTCCACTCGTTTTAATATCCTCCAAAAAATTGCTGAAACAGATGAAATTTACTGCACTAAATTGACTGGCATGTTTTCTGTTTCGCAACCGGCGATTTCTCATCATTTAAAAATATTAGGTGAAGCTGATTTAATAAAAGGTAGAAAAGAAGGTCAGCATTTGCACTTATCCGTCAATCGTGATGTTCTTAAAGAATACATGAAATACCTGGGCAAATCGTTATCTCTATAATGACCTGAAAAATGGCACATGATTTTATATAAATACTTGTTTATATGTTTATACTTTTATTTATTGCACATAATGAAAAAAGTTAGTTATACCAAATATGGGGCTTCAAATGTTTTAAAAATCAGTGATGTTGGCATACCCAAACCGGCAAAAAATGAGATTTTGGTAAAGGTAATGGCATCCTCTATCAATGCAATTGATTGGAAAAACAGAAAAGGGCGATTTCGAATTCTAACCGGCTTCTTTAAACCCAGGGTTGAACAGGGTTTTGATATTGCCGGTATCGTCAAAGAAGTTGGCAGCGGTATATCGGATATAAAGAAAGGTTCGCGAATTCTGGGGCAGCTGGATAACTTTAAAGGTGGCGCATTTGCTCAATATACAATTCTAAAGAAGGGGCAGTTTATCGAAGCTCCATTAAAAATACCATTCGCAAAGTTAGCGGGGTTACCGATGGCTGCAACAACGGCCTGGCAGGCATTATTGAAAAATGCAAACTTACGCCACAATTCCATGGTATTAATCAATGGCGGAAGCAGTGGCGTTGGTCATTATGCGATCCAGATTGCAAAAGCCTATGGTGCAAAAGTAACAGCCGTCTGCAGTACTAAAAATTTGGAATTTTGTTACTCCCTGGGGGCTGACAATTGTATTGATTATACAAAATCTGATTTCACGAAACAAGAAATAAAGTATGACATAATTTTTGATGTTGTAAATAACAAATCACTCAAAGAGGTTCGCAATGTCTTACAAAAAAATGGAGTGTATATCGGAACTACCCCTACTGTAAGATTATTAACCGGCATTTTATTCAGTATGTTTACGGGAAAAAAAGCAAAATTTGTCGCAGTACAACCTGATATGGAAGCATTAAAAGATATTTTAAATTTGATGCGCAAAAAGAAGTTAGATACGATAATCGATAAAACGTTTCGTATTGACAAAATAATTGAAGCGCATGATTACAGCGAACAATCGCGTACTGTTGGAAAAGTCATTCTACTGATTCATGATGCATAACTCCTGAATGTAACCGCATAAAACAGCGCTTATCTGCTCGGGCTTGGTAAACGGATTTTAATTGATTTGTTTAAGACTTCAATATACATATTTTTAACATCCGTTCCGGCAGGCGCCTGTTTAAAAATTAACGATTGCCGTGTAACCATGAATGGCTGCAAGATAAATTAAAAAATCTTCGCATAACACAGAGCATCTGCCGGTCGAAAGCATTTTAGCTTTCGAAACTTCCTTGCTGCGGCGACAGCCGTTGGGCCTCCGCCCGGTCGCGCTCCCCCTCGGGGTGCAGGCCTTGGTTCAATACGCGCGCAGGCGGCCCGCAAGGCGCCAAAGCATTTGAAAACGCCTGGTAAGCTCAGAAACGTTAGGCGAACATAACGATCGCCTAACCCTCATTCACCCCTAACATTATCATGATTATTTGAATCCCGCCCATATGAGACGCCGCACTTTCTTGTATAGCGGAGTATTTTTACTTTAAAATGGGCGATAAATTGATCTATCAGAATGGTCAGACTACTCTTATGCAAAGATGAAAAGAACACGATGATTTTATTCATTAACAGATATGGCATCACCAAGCATTTTTCTGAACATTTTTAATATTCTCATAAATGATTTTTTTGAATTTTCCGGCAATTGGTTCATTATTCCGTCAAAGTGTTTAGTTACTTTTGGAATCAATTTATTTTCTAATGAAGCCCCGTGCGATGTAAGACGAATCAATGTTATTCTTCGGTCTTCTTGAGAACATTCGATTTCTATAAATCCTTTCTTCTCCATCCTTTTGATCATACGAGAGATCGAAGGTAAATCCTGAAGAGTGATTTCATGAATCTGTTTTTGATTAACAACCCTTTTTTCCCATAATATTTCCATAACTTCCCATTGTTCTGGATTTAATTCGTACCCTCTTAAACAATTTATTAACTCTCTGCGAAAGAGAGTATGAACTCGATGCAAGTTAAATCCTATCTGGTTTTCAAGTCTTGTCATAATACCCATGTTATCATGGGCACTTACACTGTCATTAATTACTTGTTTAAACAAGTTTTTGTTGACAAACTACGGCAGTTTGGGTACATTACTTGTCTAAACAAGTTATTTGGGAGTTTATATGAAATTGAAAATTTTACTAGCCGGGTTCATTTTTGCATTTATCGTTAGTTTGTATGCAGATCAAAAGTTGAGTGTAGTTTTTCCGCAAAATAAAAACTGCGTAGCCTATAAGACCAATAAATCTATGATAATGCAGGATAGTGTCGATGTCATTGGCTTAAATTGCAGTATAACCATAACCCTAAAACCGGTAAATAAGAATATCGTGATACTGGCCGGCATACCACTCAATAAATTTGATAGTGGCGAGAAGGGACGTGACAATTTTGTATTTAAATACTTGGAAGGCGAGATAAGGCCTGCGCTTCTATTTACCAGCAATCCCTATTCTTCATCCGATTACCGGAAGGTACTTGATGGTTCCGGCAGTTTAGAAGGCAATCTTGCCATTGGCAATAAGGAATTTCCGGTGGCAATGCATTTAACTAGAAAAGAAAATTATCTGACAGGCAAAATAGTAACCAGCTTTTCATATTTCGAGTTAAAACCGCCTGTTGCCGGCCCTTTTGGCCTGGTCGCAGAAGTAAGAGATTATCTGGAACTGCATTTTCAAATTGATATAAATTCTATTTAGAATATTCATTCATCAATAACCATGGATTTTACCGGAATATTAGAGACCGTCTGCAACATCCTTGTTTCCGACAATAAAAATGGGCGGCATTGATTATGAAATTAACCCACCCATCGTTACATCGCATAACGTTTCGAGCTTTCGCGAAGTTGACAGAGGCCGAGACCCGACCGAGGAGCGCAAGAAAAACCTCTATCTTGGCGCGACTTCGGGCGGAGGAGTCGAGGCCGATGTCAATTTGGTTGAGCAAACTGTGCTTTACAATAGAACTATTACATCTTGAAATGTAATTACAATTTAACAGGTTTCTGTTTGCGAGACCTGAGCGCCCGCGCAGTCGGGCGCGAACGCAAAAGCTCTGTTATGCGAAGTTGGCCATTATGAAAAAAAACATTTTAGATATTCGATAATCGAAAAATCAAGTGAGGAAAGTGTAAAGCCTAAGACATAAAATAATATTGCAATTAAAAGTGTAATTAAAGATCGACGAAGATAAATGTAAGATTTTATTAGTTCACTTCCTTTCCTATTATTTGTTGCAACATTATTATCTATACTCTTTTGTAAATCGGAAACCTGTTCGATGAGAAATGGTTTAAGACTACTGTGCTTATCTACAGTACTAGGTGCACCACTCATATATATATTATTTTTTATATTAAAAGTTTTAATAGAAAGCAATAAACCAATAAAAGAAAATATTACGGTTATGCCCAAAAAGAAAACCATAATTATTAAAGAGAGTTTATCAATGTTGTCTGCCGTTCTAAAAAGTAAAGTGCCTATTAAAATCGTAGCTGTTATTACTGCTGCTGTCTGACTTATAATAGTTGATAATTTATTTTCGAGGTGAACCATTCGTTTTTCTTCTAAAGAAAAAAGATTGGATAAATATGATATCTTTTCGTATAAAAGATCATTATTAAATTTACTTTTTGTTCTACGCATCATGACTTAATTATATAAAAAATGGGAGATAGCCTCGGATATTGGTAAATCATTTTCAAGTTCTAGCCAGCCCCATTGGCCATTTGGATTAATTTCCAAAAAGTAGTGATCATTAGTATCTGATAGAACAATGTCAATTGCGCCAAATGCTAAACCTAAGTCTGCAACCATTTCTACAAGCTTTTTGGAGAGTTCTTTCGGTAATTTGTAATTAGTAAATCTTAAACCTTTATTGCGCCAATCTAATATTTGAGTATTATGCAGGTTAGGATTTACTGCTGCAGCAAAAACCTTTTCCCCGATAATAGTTACTCGAATGTCTAACTTTTTATTGATTCGTTTTTGAATTATACTAGGCAATGGCGCAAATACTTTCTCTTCTTTCTTAAATTTAGAAATATGTTGCTTTGTAATTACATTGGTGTAAATGTGATAACTTCCTGATTGGTTGGAAAAGGAATTATCATAAAGAGGCTTGATAATTGTCTCACCATGCTTATCGATAAAGTTTTCGATATCCGTCAGATTACATGTTATTAAACTAGGTGGAATATTTAGGCCTAACTTTTGTGCGGTCTTCAATTGTAATAATTTATTTTCTGCTTTTTCGATATTAAATGGATTACTCAACCACCGAACATCAAGAATTGAAAATAGATTATTTAAGAAAACTCTAAACTCTTGGTTAAAATAGTAATGTGTATATTGATCTTCGAATAAAGCAATTGGTGGTTTGATTCTGCGATACCAAATCGAATATACATTTTTCATATTAATCCCATTTATTAAGAGATTTCCCGCCTCATAACTTATGTTAATATTTGAAAAATCAAAGTTATCAGTGTTTAGTCTAAAATAGGGTAGATTTTGTTGATTCAAATAATTTACTAATAGGTCTGTAGTATAATCTTCAGTATGTGTAATGATGAGGCAATTTCTATTTGTCACTATCAGAAGATTCCGGCATTACATTGGTTTTGGTCGAAGTACCTAACAAAAATTCTTTATTATAATCAGTATCTCCAGATTCAAGTTGGCGATCAGTTTTAGTATAAGTATCTAATAAATATTTAATATTTTCTTTATCTGGATCGCGAGGCTCTCCAGTTGTTTTTGTAAACGTTTCTGTACCTAATACTTCTTGCGTAATCGCTGGTGTTTTAGTATCTTTCAATACCGAAAGATTTAACTCCGATGAATATTCAATTTGATCTAAATACCCATTGTCTTCATCAGTAATTTTTTCGGCAAATTCTAAGATTAATGGTTTCATTATATCATTTTAAAAGATAAATACAGAATGACAACAAATATTATGGCCAATTTTGCATAACAGCGATTATCCGCTCGCGCCCGGCTTGCGCAGGAGTTCGGGCCTCGCCTCTATCAATTTCGCGAAAGACGTTTGCGTTCTTTTGATTTTCATGGCAATTATATTGATTTGCTCCATACCATTCATTACCGGGATACTATATTAAAAAAAGAGACTGGTAAATTATTTTACTTTCCCAAGTATCATCAATACGGGGATTTCTTATCAAAACCGAAAGCGCATTTCAAAATGGATGGCCATGAATTTACTATTTCAAAGTATTATGTTACATTCAAAGAGCTAAGACCGAACTATAAGGTATTAAATGATAACTTCGATATTTCATTACATCCGGCATATTCTTTTTATGTACTTTAAGATGCAAAACTATGCCATTTCAATCACATTGAATTTAATAATCTTTTTAATGATATCAAAACAATAAAATAGGTTTGACAATATGCATTTTTTCATATCCCGTGTTTGTATATGTTTCATTAGGCGATAGTAAACAATGTGGAAGTTGGCAATTGAAATATCTACTTTTGTAAGCGATATTGGAACGATTATATTTGCCGGGATAGGCACATGGATTGCATATCAAACATTTTTAAGAATGCCCGAACAAAAGCGGGAACCGGTAAATGAAAACGAAATTAGCAGCCGCTTCTCTTCTGTAAAAGAATCAATTGAAGCATTAAATGATATAGATCATATTGTGTTTTACCAGACCCAGATTCAAAGAACAATATTGAAAGGTACCGCCAAGGGACTTGAGTGTATATTATCCGATTATCGTCCCGGAAAATCTAGCGGCACTCAATGGTTTATACCCAAAAATGACCTAAAAAATATTCTCGATAATAAAGATTACAATGTTCAGGCAGGTCTAAGGCTGAAAACCGGTACTTTTAGAATAGGCAAGTATGCAGAGTGGGTTTACTCAAAGTTGCTGTTTCCTAAAGAAGAAGAGTTTGAAAGTAGAATAACCCAACTATTAAAAAATATTACCGGTGAACAACTAAAATAGGTATATTTTTATGAAAATTTGCGCAGATGCGGGAGGAACGAATATCAGGTTTTCCTATGTGGACGATAATCACTCTGTATCCAATAAAATAAAGTATTCTATAGATAATTTTCTCGGCGGTGAAACCGGTTTTATTTCGGCTTTGAACAGGTATTTAGATGATTCGACCGATTTCAAAGAAGCGGAAAAAAAAGTAAAACACATTGTAGTTAGCGCATCCGGATATGTAAACAAAGATACTGTTCAATTTACCAATTCTGATTGGATTATTTCAAAAGAACTGATTGTAAGCAATTTTTCAAATCGATTCCCCGGCATACAAGTACATATCTTAAATGACTTTGAAGCGCTGGCCTATGGAGTCTCCACTCTTGAACATGATGAATATGAAACAATCTATGCCAAGAAAGGATTTGGCGATACAAGCATTGTATGCGGCCCCGGAACAGGCTTGGGACTGGCCGGGATCAAGATGGCCACCGGTGGAATCGATAACTTGATAGTAATACCATCGGAAGGCGGACATCAGAGTTTTCCCGCTGAAACATCAACAGAAAGGGAAATTAAAGAATTCATCATGGAAGACTGGATTAGCTATGAAAACATATTATCGGGTCAAGGCTTGATGCTATTGTATCGGTATTTCAGCAATAAAGCAAAAGGTTCCGATGTACCCGAACAAACTCCTGAAGATATAATCAAGTTATTTGATTCTGGAAACCCTGTTGCGAGAAAGACATTGGAAATGTTTTCTTCTATTTTAGGCGGTTTCTGTGGCAATATGGTTTTAGCTCTAGGGGCTACGAAGGGCGTGTATTTGTGGGGTGGGATCTTAAAATCCTTTCCCTGCGATTTATTAAAATCGAAGCTGGTCAACCGATTTAAAATACGGTTTAAAGCGTCACATTATCCTGATGTTCCAATATATCGAATCATTAGTAATGAAATTGCATTGCGGGGTTGTTCTGTCTATGCCAAGAAAATTTCAGACCAAAAAAATGATTTTTAATCGTTTTCTCTTTAATTGTTTTCTCGTTGCCCGATTCATGATGAAAGGTTAATTCAAATGTTCTTAGCGTAGCTTTTCGTTATTATGTATAATATGAATATACTTACCTAACTGCACATAACCGCAAACAAATAATTTGCAACATACGCATTCAACATGATAACTCAATAATGTGTTGACGCCTTTCAGTTATAAGGTCTCATGTGTTTTAATCATGAAGAATACAATCAAATTTGGAATAATTATGCTATGCGTTTTGACTATCGCAGGAATGTCTAAAAATGTAATGGCGCAGGAAACGGAAAAAAGATCGGGCGATAAAGGAAGTATTTCCATCTATGCGAACCTGCTCGGTTTTGTCCAGTATGGTCCTATCATTACAGCCGAGTATGGTTTGACAGACAATATCTCCGTCAATGGTCATTACCGGATGCCTGATTACGGGTACCTGAGCAAGAGCCTTTTGAACGAGGATGTGGACGGGGATGCGGTTGATCATTATTCCGTAAAAGCCAGTGGCGTTGGTTTGCTTTACATTTACAATAAAAGCAATAAGAAAATCAAGTACTTTGGTCTTTTGCTCGATTTTCAAAAGTCAAATACCGTGTATGCCGCCGGTCTTCCCTGGGAATGGTACCAGGAAAATAATACCACTGTTATCGCTCTGAATTACGGGAAAAGATATCTTATCGGGCGGAACATATTCATCAACTATGGCGTTTATCTTGGGGCCGCTTTTGCCAATTGGTCCTGGGACTATTCCAACAACACGTATGGATACACCGATTTTTCCAGCCGTACCGGCTCTGATATCATGGACTTTGAACTTGCCGAATTTTCCATTGGAATAGCACTTTGATTATAAACGAATTGGAATACTTCATAAGGGAAACAGTTCCCGGTAAAACACAGTAGAGGTCTGTCCACGGATAATAGAAGGTGTTTCTAAAAGGAGATTGTCATGAAGCTGATTCTTTCTTTACGAATAACCATACGAGATACCATTTGCGGATTTTTATTTTCTATATATTTATATTTCAATCCAAGAATACGATCCTTGATGAGTTTGGAGGCGGATTAACCGTTAGATTCCGAACACGGAAGCTGGCTTTATTATAATGATTGGCCGGGGTCATGGAAGCGGCGCTTAAGACAATTTCTATCTGGATTTTCGCTTCAACCGCCCTCTTTCCAAAGAAAATCCCCTGCCGCTGTCGCCGAACCGGATTGGCAACTACATACTTTACCGAAATGTCGAACTGGCTCGCGACACCTATTTTGCCCAGGTTGCACACTGCCTCTGGCTTGAGAGAGAAAAAAAAGTACGCTGGCGCTTTGCCGGCTGGTCCGATGACGAGGTAAGTTTCCTGTTATCCAGCAAGGTGTGTTTCAAAGCCCTTCGTTCCGGTCCCGAAAATGAGTTGCACTACGGCGTTCATCCGTCATCCCGCATTGAGGCGACCGAAAATATTCTTCACGACCCGAGAGACGCTTTTCAGTTCATGCTGCAGGAACCTGAACAAGGCAAGCGGCTATTGCAGGATGATCCCTCCCCGGACGGCGCAATGCCTCTCGGGATGGTTTCACGATTACCTCTGGCATAATCCGTCGCTGGCCAATGGATTCAATGCTCCGGAGTTCCACAGACAGAACCCCATGCTGATGGACAGGCAAAAGCGCCGTAGGCTCCTCACTCCTTAACCGGAGTAACGACATATCTTTCCGGGGCCATTCCCCATGTTTCCGGCGAGCGCCAGAGGCTGGAAAGAATTAACTCGCGCATCATGATAAATTCTTTGGGAATCCTGTCATAAATCTTCTCAAAAAATTCCTCATGGGAAAAGATCTCCTTTTTCCATGCTTCCCGGTCGACCAGCATGAGTTCATTAAAGGCTTCTTTACTGAAATCAAGCCCTTCCCAGTTTATGTCTTCATAAGAAGGCATCCAGCCAAGGGGAGATTCAATGGCAGATGCGCGTCCACGGACCCTGTCTACGATCCAGTTTAAGACCCTCATGTTTTCTCCGAAACCCGGCCAGAGAAATTTGCCGTCTTTGTCTTTTCGAAACCAGTTCACCGCAAAGATGCGCGGGGGGTTCGGAACAGTCCGGCCAATCTGCAGCCAGTGGTTAAAATAATCGCCCATGTGATACCCGCAAAAAGGAACCATGGCAAACGGATCTCTGCGGACTTCGCCAATGGTTCCGCCTGCCGCTGCGGTCATTTCGGAACCAATGGTTGCCGCCATATAGACGCCAAAGCTCCAACTGATGGCCTGGTAAACCAAAGGGACATTGGTGGCCCGGCGTCCGCCAAATATAAATGCGGATATCGGCAAGCCTTCGGGGTTTTCCCAGTCTTTATCGATCACCGGGCACTGGCTGGCCGGAGCCGTGAAACGGGCGTTGGGGTGAGCCGCTTTTCTTCCGGTTTTTTCGGCGATTTCCGGGGTCCACTTTTCTCCCTGCCAGTCAATCAACTCGGCCGGGGGTTCGTCGGTCATTCCTTCCCACCAGACATCGCCGTCAGGCGTCAGGGCCACGTTGGTAAAAATGACATTTTCTTTCAGACTCTCCATGGCGTTCGGATTTGACTTATAGGAGGTTCCGGGGGCCACGCCAAAAAAACCGGCTTCGGGATTAATGGCCCGAAGACGTCCTTTAGAATCGGGCTTGAGCCATGCAATGTCATCGCCGATGGTGGTAATTTTGTAGCCGTCAAATCCATCGGGCGGAATTAACATGGCAAAATTTGTTTTCCCGCAGGCGGAAGGAAAGGCGGCCGCCACATAGGTTTTTTGGCCTTCCGGGTTTTCCATTCCGAGAATCAACATATGTTCAGCCAGCCACCCCCTGTCCCGGGCCATGACGGAAGCGATTCTAAGCGCAAAACATTTTTTACCAAGAAGGGCGTTCCCCCCGTACCCTGAGCCGAAAGACCAAATGGTTCTTTCTTCGGGAAAATGAACAATGTATTTCTGGTTTCTATTACAGGGCCAGGGTACGTCATTTTGACCGGGTTCAAGAGGAGCGCCCACGGAATGGAGGCAGGGAACAAAGGGTTTATTGCCCAGAACTTCCCAGACTTTCTTTCCCATCCGGGTCATGATTTTCATGCTGGCAACAACATAGGGCGAATCCGTGATTTCAACGCCAATCTGGGCGATGTCGGATCCCAGAGGCCCCATGCTAAAGGGAATGACATACATGGTTCTTCCTTTCATACAGCCTTCAAAAAGACCCATTAGTTTTTCTTTCATCTCACGCGGGTGCATCCAGTTATTCGTCGGCCCGGCATCATCTTTACGAATAGAACAAATAAAAGTCCGGTCTTCCACCCGGGCGACATCATTGACATCTGATCTGGCATAATAGCTGTTTGGCCGCTTTTCAGGGTTGAGTTTGATAAAGGTGCCTGCTTCAACCATGAGTTCGCACAAGCGAACGTATTCTTCTTCGCTTCCGTCGCAAAAATAAACGGAGTCGGGATTGCACAGGTCATAAACAAAATTGATCCAGTCAGTGAAACGTTCATTTTTTATGTACTCCGGTATTTTGACCCTCTCCGTATTTCTTGGTTGTGTTGACTTCATAAACTCTCTCTCCTCAAATCTTCTTCGTAAATTTTCTTAATTTTCTTTAAATTTTCTGCATAGTAAGATAATTAAATATACCTGATCAATTCGGCCGTTCTCGCTAAGCTCAGTGAAACTGAATTTGTCTTAATTGCATTCCTGTACATTGTTTTTTTATATTTCTTCTTGTGATACAATCACCAACCCGTTTGTTTTTTTGGTACACTCTTTATGATTGAAATATCGCCGCCACCGATTATTATACTATAATTCAACGATATGATCCTCTGTTTCCGTTACGCTTACTTTCATCAGATCATATTCTGCCAACTGTCGCTTCAGCAAACGAATTTTTTCTGCCGATTGCAAGCATTTCATCTTTCGGCGCTTCCCTACTCCGGCCGCTGCCGCCAGGCCTGCGTTCGGTCGCCGCATGATTTAAAAACACAGGATAAGGTCCATAAGCGTTATGCGCAATACTATTTTGTTTGATTCTGAGAAGGACCATTCGTAGTTTTCTTTAGGCAATTCCATTGAATCATGCTTTCATCGCTATAAGATACGAACAGCAATTCTTTCTCGTTATCTCCGGAAAAGCATTGCGGTGCAGCTGTTTTTACTTCATTTTTATATTTCACGAAATAAATAGTTAAATAATTGCTTTCCGGATCTATACTATAATTTATTGGCTCGGAATACAATTTTCGATCATAATGGTCGTAGAAAATAAAAGTAAATGTTCCTTCATTCCCGTTTATTTTGTAATCGACGCACCGCCCCTGAAATATTCCAATATTGCAATATACTACATCAAAAACATATGTCAGGCTATCTTCCGGAATCATCCAGAATCCGTATAATCCGGTTTTGGTTCCATTTATTTTTTCAAACATATTTCTTTGAAATGCAAGGTACTCTGTATAGACAGAAATTGCGGGTTGTCTTGTATGCGACGCCAATTCATTTAACATTCTGTCGTTTAATACGGGAAAATGTAATTTCAAATCTTCATGGCTATACTTATTCGATTCGATCGTAGACATTTCATCTTGGTAAAACTCATAAACCATTTCTCCACCCAATTGAATGATCGTTTTATACACAATCAATGCTTGTTTACTTTTGACATAATCGGAATTTAAGAGTGAATATTCCTGAAACGTTTTTTCGAAGCCATTGATTGCCACGCTATTGTGGCTAATCACATTGTCTTTATAATGATATGTTTGCGTAATACTGTAATCTTCTACATGCAGTTTGACAACAATTTCCGTTTGATCAAAGAGAATATCATATGCATCAAACTTTACCGATGAATTTTGAATTGTTAAATCAAATAATTCTTTGATTCTTTCTTTATTGTAATATAGATACTCGTCAAAATTAAAAACCGGGAAAAACAATTGTGCCGCATGCTCTATATTTTTTGCAGCCAGGGCGTTTGCAATGGCTTGCAATTGAGAACAATAAAGCAGCGATAAAAGAATGATTGACCGGTTTAATCTTTTAAAAATAAGCATAAAAATGCTGCGCTTCCCGGAGGTTGACCCGCCCGCTTTGCGATTTCGCGCTGCCTGGCCTTCGCAACGTATATTGCCAAACTGCCGGAGCGCGTCAATTATCTTATAAAAATACTTTCAGGTTTTGTACAGACTGCCCGGGCAAATTAAAATCCGGTTTTCGCTTAAGCGCCAAAACTCGCGGTTCGCATAAAGCTTATATTTGTTCGCCCGGCCGGCAAGGTGGCCCCCCTTCGGCGCAAAAGCATTTTAAAATTTCAGACGAATCGCAAAACGTTATACGCTATTTGCCTGTAACGGTATTTCGCAAGACTGATTCTGATAAAGCGATCATATCTTTAAAAACAGCTATTTTATTTGTAAGTCGAAACATTTGCACGGTTCCTTCATAGATTAACATTAATTTTCTTGAGGTTTCTTTTGCATTCAAGGTTTTAGATAATTTACCATTTTGCTGTGCAGTACCGAGATAGTTCTCTATTAATTCCAGGGTATCTTTGGTAATATTTTCTAAGGTAGTTTTTATTTCTTTTCCATTTGTATTTTCTTTATTGTTTTCATCATGAGTTTCATCGCCGATTTGAGCCCGCAAATTGCCCATCAAACAACCGTAAAAATCATTTTGCTTTGCTTTTCTAGTCACAATCGCCGCCCAGGCGGCCATAAACCGCAAAGGGTCATCATTTCGCATCATCAATTTTCTGAACAGTTCCATTTGTTCGTTACCAAAAGCAATAATATACTCGATAGCAAGATCTTCCTTTGACGGGAAGTAATGATAAAAACTGGCCTTTGCAGTATTTGATTCGGAAATAATCCGGTTTATACCTGTAGTTTGGTACCCCTGGATCATGAATAATCTTCCGGCGCTTTTTAATATTCTATTGTAAGGTCTATTCTTGTCCTTTTCCATTTAAAATCCTTTCTTGACAACAGACAGACTTGTCTGTATATAGCACTTGATTATCGGATATTCCGGGGGATTCAATATGACAACCAAATTTAACAAAACATACCATAATACCACAGATATTTCAAACGAAGCAAAATCCGTATCAGAAGCTGTCCAGACAAGACACAGCATCCGTGACTTTAAACCTGATTCTATTCCTTTGAGTATGCTCAAAGAGATCCTCGAAAAAGCATGCCGCTCACCGAGCATGAAAAATTCTCAACCGTGGAAAATTCATTTGGCAACCGGGGATGCCAGGAATTCGCTAGCTGCACATTTAACAAAGGTTGCCCTGAAAGAAAATATAAATCCCGATGTCGCTTTCCCTCAAAATTATCCTCCAAACATAAAAAAACGCATGTTTGCGTTAGGCATGAATATTTATTCGGTTGCAGGGATAGACAGAAAAGACAAATGCTCTCGCGATCATTTTTTGTTGCGGAATTTTAATTTTTTCAATGCGCCTGCCGTAATTTTTATTTCTTCAACCTGCCCGCCTTCAACGTACGTCGGTATTGATATCGGATGTTTCCTGGCTACATTCATGCTGCTTGCGAAAGAAAAAGGTCTGGGAACCTGCGCCCAGTTATCCCTGGCTTCATTCCCCCATATTATTCGTAAAGAATTGAATATTCCGGGTGAGGAACTCCTGTTGCTCGGCGTAAGCATTGGTTATCCAAATCCTGATAGTGATTTAAATAATTATCACACAGAAAGAGAAGACATGCCTAACATTGTAACGATCCATAATTGATAGAGATTGTAAATAAGCAAACCAAAAGCAACCGTCGCATCGCAAAAAACTTTATGTTACCTGAAAAATGAATTTGTATTTTTCAGTAATTGAGTACTATAATTGTTTTTTCGCGGTCATGGTTTTTCTTGAGTATGTATACATTCACTGTAAATGCACTTTCCTTGGAAACCCATTGATCTGAGAATATGTTATGAATATATTCCACCGGATTAAATGTGGCTTTATGGATCACTTTTACCCAATCGTCATCGAAAAGAGCGCTGCAAATCTCTGATTTGCGCGAGGCCCGACGCCCGATAGCGGTAGCGATAGGGCGGAGCGGTCCTCCGAAACCTGAACAGGGTTTCGGTCGTACCAAGCGGTTAAACGCACGCGCAGCGTTGCCGCAGGCCAAAGCATTTGAAAATGTGCCCAAACGGCTTTTTAAATCTATAGGTAAGATTAAAATCGATTATTACGTATGGATTTTCTAACCGCTTGGGCACATTTTCTTCGACCTTCACTGATCCGCCAGAACTCGCGCCAAACATTGAGTTTGGTTTGCGCTCCTTAATTGGGCTCAAGCCTCCAACAACTTCATAAAATCGCAAAACGTTTTCACCATTTCTACTAAAAAACTCTTTCCCGGTTTACACCTGTTATATTTTTATATAATATTTTTATTGCCATAACAAAGAGACATGTTATACAGGGCAGAATTAATGGAAGGTGGGTAATGGCGAACAATATTATGGAAGGCCTCGTGGATGAGGTGGCGGAAAAAGCGGAATTGATTATCGAAGCTTGCGCATCGGTGCAAATTAAAATAATTGTCGTAAGTTCCTTGCGAAGCCTGGAAGAACAGGCGAAGCTCTATCGACAGTCGAGGACGACAAGAGAGATTAACGAAAAAATATCCAAATTTCGCGATCGGGGGTACTGGTTTTTGGCCGACGCTATTGAAAGGGTTGGCAGCTGTAACGGCGATCATGTGACCAATGCGGCTCCCGGCGAGTCATGGCATAACTACGGCCTTGCCTTTGACGCCGTCCCTATCGTAAACGGAAAACCCGCCTGGAGATATCTCCACGCGCAAGAACAATGGGAAGTTTATGGCGAGGCTGTTCGCCAATCGGGGATGACCTGGGGAGGCGATTGGCGGAGGTTTAAGGATTACCCCCATGCCCAACTTCATGCAAAGGGGAACCCCTTAAAAAGCGACGCAGACTCGCGCCTGCCGGAAGACCCGCAGCGAGTGAAAGAGATGCTGCAAAAAGCAAATGTTCTACCGAAGGATTAAACAATGTCATTCATAACACTTCTACCCGTAATTTTTAAAGCCATCAGAAAGTTCTCGGCTCTTTTTTCCAAGGGCCGAGAACTTGTCAAATCGGTCACCAACAGCGACTCGGTCGCATCTACGCCCGAAGACCTGGAGGCTGAAATTCAACAACTGCCGCCCGAATTTCAGGCGCAGTGGGCTGAGGCGATGGCCCAGGAAATTGAGATGTACAAAGCTCAAAATGAACGTCTGGAGCTTGAGATTGGAACGGTCGATGATACAATCACCGATAAGATCGACCAGGAGACGGCCAACGAAGTAGCCAGGATGAGAATGACAACCCGCCCCTGGGCGGTACGCTATTCCATGTACCTCTTGCTCTTTCCGTTTTTTTTAATCGGGTTTGATATCGCTCAGTATCTCGTATTTCACTGGATCGTTCAACCCATCTACTGGTTGATCTCGCTTTGCGGGTGCGTCGCGATTTCTGCCGGGGAGTTGCGCGAACTGATCGTTTTTAACACATTTGACTACGCGTTTGGTATCGCCGACCTGAACCAGGTTAAGGAAATCGCTGCGCAAAAAGCGGGGTTTCTGGCGACAATTACCGAAGTTTTAAGTTTAAGCATGTTTGGCATTATCTACAAAGAAGCCGTCCCCTGGGCGACCTCCATTGTTCTGGGGTACATGGGGCTTCGCGAAGTCGGCAAGGCCGCCGGCAGAAGCGATAACCCGAATACTCCCGACCGGAAATTCGGAGATGGAAAGGGAGCCGCCATGGTGCAAAATGTCATGGAACGGGCTTCCAATATCGGGGGAGGAAAAGGAAAAGTCATCAAAGACACAATATCCAATATCGTAGAAAAGAATAAAGTTTTGGACAATGCGCGTGAAAAGGTGGATGGGATAAGAAAATTTTTCAAAAATATTAACTTTAAAAGAAAATAAAGATCAAAATATACCCATGATTAAAATAAAAGTTAGCGAACAATTTCGTCGAATTGCAAAGGCTGTGGCAAAGGTATTTGCAATCGGTTTGGCCTTTCTCATGATAATCATGGTCATCCGTGGGCCAGGTCAATGCCGCAACAAGCATTCTTGCGATGCGTATATGTACCTTGATTTCGTCACCGCGCCCGGCGGCGCAAAAGCGCAGTACGGCTCCCTGCAATGTTATGGTTCTTGCAGACAAAAGGGAAAATGTCAGAAAAAAATAGAAAAGTTATCGCCTAAAGGCGGATACGGACTTATTGAAAGAGAATGGTGTGCCTGTGAAGAAGCCGGCGAAGAGGAACCGCAATCCTGCCGCGCGGTGAAAGAAATTCATCGAATGAAAAGATCGGGAGATATCGTCAAACTAAACTGCTCTTCACACAATTGCGGAGAGCACCAAAGCTGCAGCGAGACCCATGTTGAAGTGGAGGCCCCCGGGGGCGTCGACAAACGGTTCAAGGTCTATTGCGATTGCCTGCGCCCTTCCGAAAAGTAGAGATGGTTTTGCGCAAGAGTAAAAAAAAGAGGCGACCCGCCCGGTCTGATTCATAAAATAGAAATAAACAACATGGTCTCGAATGCGAACAATCAAAAAGCGACTCTGGCATCAGCTCGCCAATGGATACGTCTGGTAATCGTATATCTCTTCATACCTCTCATACTCCTGGCTTGCGGAGGCGATACCCGCTGGTGGCAAGCGTGGGTCTATTCCCTTCTGATTGTCGCCGCCGGTCCGGGGGGCCGCATTTTGGCGGAACGCCGGCACCCGGGCATCATGGCCGAACGGCAAAATATGGAGAAGGCCAAAGACGCCAAATCATGGGACAAAATACTTGCGCCATTGATGGGGCTGAGTTTTAGTTACCCGCCGGTTATTGTAGCCGGGCTCGATCACCGGTATCACTGGTCGCCGGTATTTCCGCTGTGGCTTGTCTTAACAGGTTTTCTCCTGATATCGTTGGGGTATGCCTTTGCCGCCTGGGCGCTGGTAGAGAACCGCTTTTTCTCTACTGTGGTGCGCATTCAAAACGACCGGGGGCATGTGGTGTGCGACAGCGGCCCCTATCGATTTGTACGGCACCCGGGCTATGCCGGGAATGTTCTGGCGCTGGCGGGTATAGTCCTGGCTTTAAACTCGCTGTGGACGCTGATCCCGGCGGGGGTGGCGTTACTGATCGCAGTGATTCGTACGACGCTCGAAGACCGGACTCTGCAAACCGAGTTAAAAGGCTATCGCGGCTATGCCCAACGCGTCCGCTATCGCTTGATTCCGTGGATTTTTTAAAAAACATGTTTTTTTTGTATCATTCGACAGTGCAATAGCAGTGAAACCGGGCCGCGCATTTAATATCCGGCGTATCTTTGAACTAAATTTATGTAAATCAAATTATCGAAAAATATATAATCTAAGTAATACATGAATAAAAATGAAAGTAGTTAAAAACGGATTTACCACCGGCTTGATTCTTCAATTTGCATTGGGTCCGATTTTCTTTTTTGTTGTTTTCCTGGCGATCCGGAGAACAATACAAGACGCTTTTTTTGCGATTGCGGCAATTACCGTAGCCGATTACCTCTACATTTTATTGGCGATTTTCGGAGTGGCAAAACTTCTCGAGAAAAAAAGACTGAAACTGCGCCTGGCGGTGTTCAGCTCGATCATCTTAATCTCGTTTGGCATTTACATGATCGGTAACGGCTTTGCACCCCATCCGTCTTATCCCGAAGGCATCAACTCAAGTCCCGGTTCCAGTTTTTTGTCCGCATTTTTTTTGACTATTTCAAGCCCCTTGACCATCATATTCTGGAGCGGCGTTTTTATTGCAAAGTCCCTTGAATATAATTATATCAAGAAAGAATTATTTATCTTTGGCATTTCTGCGGGTCTTGCAACGCCTGCCTTTCTGGGTTTACTCGCCGCGGTTCTTTTCTTTGCCAAACAAACCATACCCGAGATTATCGTTCTAAGATCAAACATCATTGCAGGAACACTGTTGATTGTGTACGGGATTATGCGGTTCATTGAATATCTCAAAAAATCAAAGCCGGCCGGTTAACCCGCTATCCAAGGTGCGCTTTACCGGCGATTCGCCGTCCTGTCTTATAATATTCAAAATGCACCCGCCCATATCCCCTAACGCACCGATTCGCCCGCACCGGCCTTGCGCATAACGAGCGCGCGATTCGCCCGGGTTTCCATTTTATATTCCGTTTGCTGAAAAGGCGGCAATGATTGCCATCAATGAAAGAGCATTTAGTTTCACCATTTTTGGCCGATTTTTTCCAGGTATCTGACAAGCGCCTTTGGTCTGTATTTCTTATCCTTTTGATAACGTATCTTAACCGATTCATTGATTACGGCATTGGCAGGGATATCGCGCACATGTTTTGCCCGTAATAAATATTTTCCTTTGTACTCATTGTGTTTGCTTGCCATAATGGAAGGTTTTAAATTTTTTGACAAGTGGCTCTCAAACTGAAGCCCGAACCCCGAAGCCTCATCCAACATCCACCCTAACGGTATGTCGGCAAGCAAGATGCCGCCCGAGTCGGGTTTGTAACCGCCTCCGATGTCGCAATGCACACCCGCAAACCACTCTTGTTTTAAATCAACCCCTTCTTTTTTTTCCCAAAGGGAAGGTTCAAAATCCCCGCGAAGCTCATCAATGGATAAAGCTTGCCGTGCGACTTTAATGTGAGAACCAATTCGAACGTCGTGAAAGAAATCTTCGCCGGTAACCCCTTCCAAAAAACTCAACGGTATGCCCAAAGAGCCAACGGTATCCCAAACGCCTAAAAAATCAATGGCAATATCCCCTTTATGGGAATACTTGCGTTTAAACTCCATTGTTTTTGACGCATCGGGGTGAGCATGTTTGTTTCGGCTCTTGTATATTTTAAATGCCTCTACAACCCGGTTCGCGTGTTCTCTTTTCAAGATGCCGCAATTTCTGATAAACCCGGCCAGACTTCTTACCGTGTATGCCCCCCGGCTAAACCCGAAGAAAAACAGCTGATCGCCCGGGCTGTAGTTTTGAAGAATGAATCGATAGCAATCCTTGATATTTTTATTGACACCTGCCCCGAAAGCCCCGCCAATAATCTGGTTGTAATATGAGCCTACCCCCCAATCGTAAAAAACCACCTGTTTTATTCCATCTTTATCAATGGGGTCGATCCCCCTGGCTACCTTAAGGACATTTGTCGGAAAATCATGTTTCAGGTCTTCTTCCGGTTTGCTCCATGTTCCATCGGAACAAATAATAATTCTTTTATTTTCTTTTGAAATCTTCATTTTATCTCCTTCCCCGAAATTCCCGTCAAATGAGTTGGTTTAATCAAGTCAGTGAACGGCGCGGCGCAACAAATTTTACCAGACATGTTTATCACGTAAATAATATTATTTTTATTCTTGTTGTTTTTTAAAATTTTTTATCAATAAAATAATAAATCGGGAAAATAGCCAATCGATCATCATGTTCAACCGGAATTCACCAAAAATAAAATGTATAATCGTTGACATTGTCATTAAAATATATTTTTTCCCCTATTGATTTTATAATATGTTTTATCGGGATATATCCTGTTTCGTTTCTGCCGTTTTCTATCGTATGCAGCGGTAGAGGCGAATTTGGCGTTTCACCTCATTGCCAATGAACAGTGAGGGAATAAGGGGAAAAACATGCTAACAAATTTATTCAACTGGCTTTCGTCTGTTCATCGCTGCAGCGTAATGCGAAAAGCCGTATTGTCACGGTTATCTGCCATTGCCCATGTTCCCAATCTGTTTTCTTATCATAGACTCTTTCAGCCGCCGAACAGAGCCCCGTTGAATCAAATCTTTCATGAAGATAGCTCCGCGAATCAAAAATTTTATGCCGGGGCAAATAAAGTTTCTCTTTTGGAAAACCGGTTTCTAGGTTCAATGCAGGGCGATCTGCCCCTGGCCGGCTATGGAAACCGGCAAAATATCGACTGGGCGAGCATTAAAAAAGAATTAAATCCGAAAAAAGCAGGCGAACCGCCCCACCATCACTTTTTTAAAAAAAACGCGGGCATTCTGGATCCTGTTTATTCCAGAGCGCTGATCATAAAAGCGGGCGAAGTAAAGGTGGCGATGGTTTCGCTTGATTTAATTATCGTCAGCCAGGATCTCTATGATATCGTTTTTCAAAAATTAACAGACCGCCGCATCGGTTTTCACACGAGAAACCAACTCATTTTATCGGCAACTCATACGCATTCGGGCCCGGGGGCATATGCAACACGGCCATTCTGGAAACTCGCTACCGGCGATATTTTTGCGCCGGCCGTAATGGACAAATTATCGGACGGCATTGTTGAATCCATTGTAGCCGCCGGCAATTCCATCGAAGAAGTGAAAATCGGTTTTGGCAAATTTCAACTCCCCGGCTTGCAATCAAATCGAAGAAAGAAGTTCTACGCTCCCGACCAAGCCCCTCTGGATGACGAGGTCGTTTATCAAAAAATTTTGAGAATGGCGGACAATTCAATCCTTGGTTTTGTCGTAAATTTTCCCTTGCATTGCACGGCCCTTTCGGCCTCTAACATTAAATTTTCTTCGGATATCGGGGGGGCCATTATGAGTTCGCTTGAAAACCGCTTTTCGGGGTCGACCGCTCTTTTTATAAACGGCGCCGAAGGGGATGTTTCTCCTCACGCGCCTGGCGAACCGGACATGATGCAGTTCATTGGCGGGCAAATCGCCTTGGCCATTGAAAAAGAATCAAAGGGTATCTCATGTTCCGAAAAAGGAAGGTTGGCGATTGCAAACAAGCATATTCAACTGCCTGAACCCAGACTGGATTTATCCGCTATGGACTCGTTATCGGGCAACAATAGCATATTTTTATCAGATTACATCAGCGGCAGCGTTGCGTTAACCAAATGGGTGGAAGAGTCTTCTTACTTTGGAGCCGTTTGTCTGGATAATACCATGGAAACATTGACCATTTCAACGATACCCGGCGAAGCCATCACCGATGTCGGGCTCATGATCAAAAACGCGATTCGTGAGAAAGCCGCAAACAAGAATACATTCAGCATGATTGCCGGCTTGTCCAACGGCTACATTGGCTATATTACCACAAAAGAGCAGTTTCACAAGGGCGGGTATGAGAGCCTGGCCACCCTGTATGGCGAAAACACCGATCAATTTATCGTAAATAGCGTTACCGGCTTACATGCGTCATTGCTCTCGCAATAAGATTTTTCGTTCGCTCGGTAACGCCTCGGAAAATTTACGTTAATCGTGAAAAACGCATATTTGATTTCGGGAAATCAACGCCCGTGGCTATAAAACCAATGATGCCTACGGATAAGCCAAACAAAAGAGTGGTTGCATTTACGGAAATTTCAGGCGCAATGGCATTCGACGACAATGTCGTCAGAAAAATCCCGGCCAAAATCATCACAACCGCCACCCATTGGTATAGCCTCAAACCGTAATAGACCGGCGTTTGCGGCTCACCCCGGTAATGTTCTTCGATAAATCTGCTGGCGCTGTTTAAAATCAAAAAAAGACCGATAAAGAAGGGGTTGGGTAGACCGATCGTCCAGAGTTTAAGCAATAAGATCCCTGAAAAAATATTGGTGATAATGGAATAGACCGGCGTCGGGTACAGGTATTTCCCTTTCAGGTTTGATAAGGTCACTACCCTGGACCGGGGGTGAAAATACCTGATCCCTATCTTATCGGTTGTTTCTCTGCCGTGGCAGCACCCCTGCACCAGACACCGAAGCCGCCCAATCGCCTGGATCCATGGCCCGGCGACGGCGGCGCTGGCCGCAACCAAATAAAAGTCAACCAGACCTGAAAAGTGGGCAATGGCGGCTCCTATAAACATTCCAAGCACTCCCCCGTAAAACCCGGCCGGCCTCTTTAATTTTTCAGACCCTTCAATAATTTGCGCCCAGAGGAACATGGTAATTGTAATGCCAATCACAACGATTAATATCCCCCAAAAGTGTTGTTTGCCAATCAGGGCCCCCATAATGAAACCCCCTGTCCCCGAAGCCAAACCCCCGTATATTCCATGGTTAATCATTCTTACATTCTTAACCTGTATCTCTTTCCATGAATTTGCAATGGTTTCGGCCAGTTTTTGAATCCGGCTCCATACAATGGCCCTGTACTCAATGAAAAAATAAAGAAACAAGGCGCCGAAAATACCGGCGGCAGATTGCGAATAGCCGGCGGTTGCAGTGAAGAGCGCCAGGGTCAGGATCAATAGAAATGCATATGTATTTAAATGATAGCTTTTTTGTATGGCATGCAGCGAGATTAACGTATAAAGAAGAATGAGGTTGGGGAAAGTGGCATACCTGAAAAAATCCGAAAAACCGAACCCCGGATTTTCGCCCGAAGGCATTTGAATCAATGGATGATTCCCTGTTATTACAATGACAAACATACCATAAAATATAGCGGATAAAACCGAGAAGATAAAAAATCTCATTTGCGTTTTTGTCTTTATCAATACTGGTGTGATCAATAAAAGCAGGGCCACTACAGCCATAAGAAAATAATCCGCATACACGGTTTTGAAAGCGGCGGATTCAAACACAAGCATGGCGGGCGAAGAAATATATTTGGCGAGGTATTGCGAAATGTACAACGCCAGGCAAAACGGCGCGATGGCAATCATGTAGGCTGAAATTTTGTTCCAAGCATCCGCTTTCTCGTTTGAATTTTGCGGAAGGGCTATTAAAAACCGGGTTTTTTTATACTCGGGGAACAACCGATAGGTTCGGTCATTCTCAAAACCCATGACATAGGCGATGCACAACAAACCGAAAACCGGGGTAACCATCCAGAACCCGGAGCCGGAATTCAAATACAGGGAAAATCCTGCGACGAAAAGGAACGCCCCGAGATATATCGGGTGCGAAAATAATTTATACGCGCCGCGGGTGACAAGATTTTTGGGGGGGAAGGCATTCATAGGCAACCCTTTTCCGAAGAAGAGTAACGTCAACATGCCTCCCGCCATGAGCAATGCGCCAATGAGCATTGTTGTTAAAGATACATTGGTAAATTGAAAAACCGGAATGTTTACAATCGTTTTCGTATGCGCTGCCCAGAAGTATAAAATTGCGGGCAACAGCAGCACAAAAACCGACCCGTACATTATTTTAACGATGCTACCTTGATTTGATTTTTGAGTGTTTTGAGTGTTCTTGCTATTCATGATCATTATCCGTTTACGTTGAGGTTATCTTCAAAAGCCGAACACCCGGAATAACCTCCCTTTTCCTTTTCTTTCCATGTATAATTCAGGCGATTACGATTGTTGCTGATTTGCGAAAAATCAATTGCATGAAGATTGCCCAGGCTTAAATCGGTTTTGCCAAAATTGTACAGGCATTTAAACACGTTTCCGTCTCCATCGATGGATACATGCCGGCTTCCGCACGAACATTGGTCCACTTTATAGTTTTCGGGATCTTTTTCCATCGCCAAACGGGCGATTTTATAGAAATTGTCGGGCAAAGGTTTCGTAAAGAGCAATTTTGTTTGAATGTTTTCGGTCTCTTTGATTTTGATCAGTTCCTCTAAAGACTCTTGAATGGTTGTATTGAGTTTCCGCTGAAACAGTTTCATGTATTGTTCCCGGTCGTCATGAAGACCGCCGGCCCCTTGAATACCGCCGGTGTAATGCACCAGTTTTGTTTTCATTCTTTTTACATTATATTCGGAACATAGCCTGAGGATATCCGGCAGGTCTTTCCGGTTATCCGGCTCACGCTCCCCTACCGGGTAGCCAAAGAATATTGTCGCCCGTACCGCGATATTATGAATATTGTATTCATGGAGCAATTGTATTGTTTTCAGCGTTTGATCCATCGCGCCCGGAAAACGAAGGTAATCATGCACGTTTTTGCCGTCAATTCCGGTCTGTATGATTAAATTCGGAATTTGAATGTCAGCCAGTTCTTCGATCATTTTTCGATTGCAGTAAGCCAGAATCGTGTTGATTCTGATTTCCGTAATCCCCGCTTTGACAAAGTAATGCAACAATTCTTTGGCAAAGTTCCATCGAGAAGGGAGCAAAAATTCTCCCCCGGTCAGACTAAGAGAATAGCCGCCTGAATCCGCAAAATCCGCAATTAATTTTTGATATATTTTTTTTTCCAGAAAAATTGGCGAAGGCGCATCGTCTTTTGTACTCGCCTGCCCCTGGTAGCAGTGCAAACAGACCTTGGGGCAATCTTTATAGACTTCCAACCTGAGCTGATTGAGTTTGTTTTTCATTTCGTTATTCATGCCAGATAACCTCTTCCATAATTCCTTTGTATTCTTTTTGATCAAACATGCATGATACATAATATTTGGAATCCCGCCCCGAACTGCTTATTTTTTTTAAAAGTTCATTCGGAATTAATTTGTGTAAAATGCCTCGATCCAGTAATTCCATGGATTCGTACTCTTTTTCCGTTTTAATGGAAATATGCGTTTTTGTATCGCCCAAAAGCAATTGCGCGTTAAAGCGGGTGATTTGATTCAGAGAATTTTTTTCAACCGCTATGTTTAAATCCTTCATTTCAAGCCTGGCGTTTGAACCGTTTGAAGATAGAAACTCCTTGATGTCTCCATCGTGCGCCGTCAATTGCAGAAGAATAAACCATTGTTCTCCTGAATGGAATTGCCCCCAGTAAAGTTTCCGGAAAGGGATTTTCCAGGGGGCAATCGTGAATTTTACCAGGTCGCAATATCCATTCCCGGATACCGTTGAAATTTCCCCTGAATCAAAAACTTTCAATGTTACGTTTGCTTTGGGCGCCAGGACCTTCCAGTCCGCCTGACCATTCTTATTTTGATACAATGGTTTGCGCCGCCGGTGCATGTATTTATTTTCGATTTCCCAACGGCCATTGACTGCATATTTATGGTGGTTCAACGATAATGAAATTGATCGCCCGTCAAAACGGATACCGGAGTTTTTTAAACCAATGCTTTTCAATGTTATTTTTTTTACCCGTTCAAACTTGAAAGACACAATAACCTTCTCTTCCGTGAAATGATAGATGCCGGTAAACCCGATTGCAAACGGGCCTATCTGCAGGTACATGATGTAATAATAGCCGCCAATGCCGTTTTCACACAATACATCCAAAAATATTTTATGAAGTTTCAATGTAGTTTCAGTCCGGAAATAAAGTATTTCTTGGTTATAAATATACGCCCTCAGGTGTCAATTGTTTTGTTCTTATCAATTTATATTCTTATGATACTTCTTTTTCAACGCTTATCTAACTTTTTTTTTGCGCTTTTCACGTTTCCATAAAAGGCATTTAATCTGGCATGAGTCGCCGAAGGGGTTTTGTTCACTGTTAGTTCATCCATTGCTCCCTGGTGAAAACATAGACATTTGCGCCTTGGCAAGAATCTTCGGCAGAGGTCTCAAATGCGGATGGATCGGCAGGCAAGAATCCCATTTTGCGAACAACGTTCTGCGAGTTTTTGTTTTCTTTAAATATTCTTGCATAGATTTGTTTTAGCCCGATTTTTTCAAATCCATATTGCATTATTTTTTCAGATGCCTCTATGGCGATTCCTTTGCCCCAATATTTTTTATGAATGATAAAGCCGATCTCCGCAGAATGATTCTCGCTGACCCCGATTAGACCGCAAGTGCCAATGAAACGGCTTTCTTCTTTCAGTTCAATGCCCCAATCCAGATATTCATTGCCCCGGTATTGCTCCAACACAAACGCAATGAATTGCTCCGTTTCTTTCTTTGATTCATGGGTTTTCCATCTCATATATTTTGTCGTCTCTTTGTCTTTCGCATATTCATAAATACTTTCCGTATCTTGTTGCGAAATAGGTCGAAGTTTTAATCTTTCTGTCGTCAGTACGGGTACCATTTGTTTGAAACCTTCAAAATAATGTGCATGGAACAAGCCGTTATGCAAATACCGGCGCGCCAAAGACCACTTTTCAATGTAAAACAAGCGGCGGCAATGACTTTGCCCTTTTGAATAACTCAATTTTTTCGGAAATCAAGTCGCGCATATTGCCCGTTTTTATTTTAAATGCATGTTCATTATATGTATTGACGGCAAAGGAACGCATCTTTTTTTTATTCATGAGCGAACACCCGGACACGAACCCCCAAACCCCGGATATCTGGATCAAGTGGTTGTCAGTCACTGCCGTTGGAATCGCGTTGTTCGGGCTCAGCATGGCGCTTTTGCCGGCATTCACCGCAAAGGTCTTTAGCAGTCTTATTTATTTCCGGCCGGACTTTATTGAATCCGAGTTTACTCCGGAATCTCTGAAATATATTCAATTGGCACATGCCGTGCTGGGTTCTGTGATGGTTGGCTGGGGTATGCTTTTACTCATGCTTGCCATTGGGCCGCTTCGCAAAGGCAACCGTGATATATTGAAATACTTTACCGTTTCGATCTTTTCATGGGCGTTACCCGATACGTTATTTTCGTTATTGTCCGGATTTTGGCCAAATGCGCTGCTCAACCTGGCGTTAGCCCTTTTGTTATTGATTCCGATTGTCGCCATAAAGATGAATAACCGGTTTAATTGACTCGAATGATGATGGCTATCATAGAACAAGGCGTTTTTCCAATGGTTGATGCTATACAAATAAAGGAATTGCATTTCAATTCGTACGGGGAACAAAAATAGAAACTCTTGAACAAAAAATTGCCCGCGTCCTCGCTGAAGAAATTTTGATTGTCCCGTATGACCCGGCATGGCCAAAAATGTTTCAAGATGAAAAGTTGCATTTGCTCTCTTCGCTACCGCCGGGTATCGTGCAAAGAATAGAGCACTTTGGCAGCACATCCATCCCCGGGATACCGGCAAAACCGATCATTGATATGCTTGTCGAAGTCGACAGTCTGGAAAAAACCCGCTTGCAGATTGTGCCCGTTCTTGAGTCGCAAGGTTACGATTATTTTTGGCGCCCCTCCTGGGGCGATGATATCCCCCCGTTTTACGCCTGGTTCATTAAACGAAATGAAAAAGGCGATCGAACGCATCATATCCATATGGTCGAAGCGGACTTTGAAAATTGGGAAAGACTTTTATTCCGGGATTACCTGATTGAGCGCCCTGAAATTGCGGTGGCCTATGGCGATTTGAAAATGAAACTTTCCAAAGAATATAAAGACGACCGGGTCGCCTACACCAAGGCGAAAACAGACTTTATCGTAAAGTTTACCGAAATAGCCAAACAATACTACCGTGACACCAACCGTTAAGCCGGGTTGCCGGCGCCCGCCCCGGTTGCGATATGAATATTTTCCAATCTGCCACTATTTTTACGGTACGGATTAATTTGCCTTAACGCTTCAATGGCGCCGGTCAATATTGTCGCCGTATTTTTTCGCCCATATCAATTCTTCCGGCAAAATAGACTTAATTCATATGACGGTTCATTTCAAAATTTTTTCTTTGGCTTAAGGCAAAATTTACCAGCAAAATAAGAGCGGGCACTTCAATGAGAGGGCCAATGACTGCGGCAAATGCGACGCCGGAGTTGATGCCAAAAACGGCGATGGCGACAGCGATACCAAGTTCAAAATTATTCCCCGCGGCGGTAAAGGCAAGCGAAACCGATTTTCCATAATCGGCGCCTAACTTTTTTGACATAAAAAAGGCGCTAAAAAACATGATGATAAAATAAAACAAAAGCGGTATGGCTATCCGTACCACATCCATCGGTATTTGAACAATCAATTGCCCCTTATAGCTGAACATCACTACAATGGTAAATAACAATGCAACCAGAGTGAGCGGACTGATCTTGGGTATGAATTTTGTCCGGTACCACTCTTTTCCTTTTTTACGAACCAGCGTATACCTGGTAAGCATCCCCGCAATAAACGGAACCCCGAGATACGTAAAAACGCTTTTGGCAATCTCAACAATACTGACCTCAACGTTCAGACCTTTTAACCCGAACAACGGCGGGAGATATGTAACAAACAAGTACGCATAAGCGCTGTAAAAGAAAACCTGAAAAACGCTGTTGAAGGCAACAAGACCGGCGACATATTCATTATCCCCTTTGGCAAGATCGTTCCAAACAATGACCATGGCAATGCAGCGAGCGATTCCGATCATGATCAGCCCCGTCATGTATTCCGGTTTATCCGGTAAAAATAAAACGGCCAGGGCAAACATCAAAACCGGTCCGATCGCCCAGTTTTGCAGCAGCGACAAACCCAGTATTTTTTTGTTTTTAAATACTTTTGGCATCTCTTCATATTTTACTTTTGCCAGGGGCGGGTACATCATGAGGATCAAGCCGGCGGCAATCAATATGTTTGTTGATCCGCTTTGAAATGCATTTAGCATTTCAGGCGTTTCCGGCAGATAGTGGCCCAGCATTACGCCAAGCAGCATCGCCAGGAAAATCCAAAGTGTCAGGTAACGGTCCAGAAATGAAAGTTTTTTATTTGTATTCATAATGCATTGGTATCCTCTGTTGGTTTGAGCCCGATTTAAACTTAACTGGTTTGATCTGTATCCGCAATCCACAGACCGTTTAATGTCGATACAATTTGGCGTACTTTTTGTTTTCCGTATTTTCTGTAAATCTCATTTTGCGCCTCTTTCCACAAGGCTACGCTTTTTTCAAGCACTTCCTCACCCAACGTTGTCAGGCTGATTTGTTTTACTCTTTTATCTTGGGCGGATATGATTTCAATGTACCGGTCGCGAAACAAAGGCTTTAGATTTTTAGTCAGAGTCGTTCTATCCATTGCCAACCGGTTTGCCAGTTTCCCCAATGAGATGCTTTCATAGTAAAATACATATGATAATATGGTAAACTGGTTTACCGTTATATTGTTGTTGGCGAGTTTCCTGTCGTAAATTAAACCGATTGATCTTGAAAATTTTTTCACACTCTGGTTGACGCAAGTAACATGAATTGCCGCTAACGCTGATTTGCGAATACTCATTCTTATCTTATTCCGGTCTTTTCCGGTCGTTAAAATCTTTTACAATTTTTTTTACGCCGGCGTCAAAGTTAAAATCTTCCAGCTTCGTACCCGGAGCGTCGCTGACAATCAGGTTATCCAGTAACTCTTGAAGCTCAGGTTCATGTTTTTTGGGTTTTGTGGTATGGATATCCACATAAATAAACTCCGCCCATAAAATAGCGTGTATCGATTTTTTCTTTTCGGAATACATAATGCATTGGGGCATGACTCTTCTTTTGTCCGAATATAACAATTGCGATTCGTATACAACGATTTCATTGTATTTTACCGGCTGAAGGTAGGCTATTTTATTTTTACTGACGACCCATGCATTTTGCGTTTTTTTTGTATGCTGGTAAATATCGAGATTATAATATTCTCTTAAATGATCGACCCTGGCATTGAACATATAATTCAGGTACTTTGTATTATTTAGGTGCCCGAAAGGATCGCAATCTTGAAAATCGATTCGGCCTGTCGATGAAGGTATTTTTTCCGGCATAGCCCCCCCCCTTATGTGGATATACACATATTTTGCCGGGTCTTGGCGGTCAAATGTTTTTTATGAAATTAAAATAATATTGCCGGCATTTCTTTAACGGTTACATTGTGTTATTACATACTCTTTTTTTGCTCTCTCTTTTGTGCCCTATAAAAACGAATGAGTTTAAAACGGCTTTATACGCAATACCCGGTCCATATAGAAGTTACAGGCTTGCCAGGGGCATCATTTTCAAAAATATTATTGCTTGACACGCGAGCTCGTGATTTTGCTAGTGGGAATCTATTGGATGAAATTGACTTTTCTCGAATATAACCTTTCTGTTGAAACACGTTAAATGTCAAAATAGCTTGATATTATTCTTTTCATTTTAATCTCATTTAATAAATTTAATGCGATAGGAATACAACATGAATATGTACCACGATTATACAAAAACGAAACGGCCGAAGAACGGCAACGACAAAAATGACAAAAATGATAAAGGAGCCCGGTAAATACCATGAAATTTTTAAAATTAGGTGTGCATCAACAACTGGCTGCCCGGGCTCAAAAGCTTGGTTTCAGCAACCCTACTCCGATACAGGAACAGGCCATACCGGCGGCTTGCGCCAAGCATGATTTGATCGGTCTGGCGCAGACAGGCACCGGCAAAACGGCCGCTTTTGTTTTGCCCATATTGCACTTTTTGATCGAAAATCAAAAGTTTGAAACTCAAAAAAGAAGAACCCCAGGTAAAAAACAAATCAAAGCGCTGGTAGTTGCCCCGACCCGGGAACTTGCCGAGCAAATTCATGATGTTTTTGTTTCGTTCAGCCAGGGCTTACCGGTACGCAGCACAGTCATTTTTGGCGGCGTAAATATCAACCGCCAAATCGAGATTCTTAAAAGCGGCGTAGATGTGGTTGTTGCCTGCCCCGGCAGGTTGCTGGACCATATCAACCGGAACACCATTGACCTCTCCGGGGTAAGTACCTATGTTCTCGATGAAGCCGATCAAATGTTTGACATGGGCTTTTTGCCCGATATACGAAAAATCACACTGAAATTGCCTGAAAAAAGACAAACCCTTCTTTTCTCGGCGACGATGCCGGGGCCGATCGAAAAACTCACAAAGAGCATCTTGACCAACCCGAAGAAAATTCAAGTGGACCGGCAAGAGGCCGCCAAACAGGTAGCTCACTCATTGTATCCGGTGGCTCAAAACAAAAAGACGGAACTTCTGGAATACGTCATTAAAAACCAGGGCGTTTATTCGGCTTTAGTGTTTACACGTACAAAACACAGGGCGAAAAACCTGGCTAAAAAACTGGATAAGACCGGCTTTAAGGCCACAGCCCTTCATGGGAACCTTTCGATCAACCAAAGGCGACATGCCGTAGATGGTTTTAAAAAAGGCAAATACCATATCATGGTAGCCACGGATATTGCCGCCCGCGGAATCGACATCTCAAACATTTCTCATGTGATTAATTTCGATGTCCCGGAATCGCCTGAAACATACATCCACCGTATCGGACGTACCGGGCGTGCGGCGCAAAACGGCGTTGCCTATACTTTTGTTGATCAAAAAGAGATGAGAATGGTATCTCAAATTGAAAAAGCTCTCAAAAGCAAACTGCAGATAAACAAATATCGTCTGGACGAATTCGCCGGTTAACCGTATCGCTTTTTAGGGCATCTCTCGCCCGCCATGGCAACATGATACGTTACCAGAATGTATATGAGCGTGTGGCGGGGAGAACGCAACCGAACGTCTACGTTATTAATCTAAAATGAAAAATCATTTGATTATGCAAACACGTTATACGACTATTGTGAAAATGTCATTTGCCTGGGAGTTTTCATATGAATTCTCAACAAAATGAATATGCCCGGCTTTTTTCATTCTAACTTTTATCGCTTATTGCGCAGATGGGTGTCGATTACTCGCTAACGCACTCCTTGAACTGCCGGTTGTCATGTGTTTTTTTGGGGCGTAGCGCCTCTCGCTATTGGCAACCTTTCTATGCGCCATTCAAGCAACGATCTCCGTCATGGCGCCTTCTTGCGATGCCAAACGCTTGCAGAGTCTGAAAATGGAACAGCCATTTCATCGATAACGCCGTCTTCCCCCGCCGATTTGTCATAGTCGTCAACGAAAGCAGCGAGGCGTTAGAGAGTTATTTTGCCGGCAGTTCTGTTCCGTTTACGATTGTTCCAGACGAAAATTGCATTGATTATTTAAACTATGGGGTGCGGGGTTATCCAAATATTTTTGTAATCGATAAAAATAACGTCGTTCGATTTGCCGATGTTGCGAATCAAGAGTATCTGCAAGCTATTCCGGAAGCCCTGAAATATTCAAAAAACTAAAACCCGAATAGCTCGCCTGGGCCATGTTCCGGCAATTTACCTGGCGCTTTTTCGAAGTTCAACGGCGGTACGATTACCTTTCTTTGCCGGGTGGCGCAAAGCGTGACGAATGATCCATTTGATCTCTTTTGTCGGATGGTACAACCAGGAGTCGCAGATTTGAAAAACGGTTTCAAGATGGTCTTTGGCAATGTCGCCTAAATGATTTGCCACGCTGCGGCGTACATATAAGCTCTCGTCATCTTTTAGGAATTCCAAGATCGGCAGAATCGGGCCGGGGTCGCGTATGAATGAAGGAATTTGCTTTGCCCACGGCAATCTGGGGCGCGTACCTTCGCTGCATAGGCGCCGTACATGCGGGTCGGGGTCAAGCATCCAGCGACTGACTTGCTTTAAGGTGCGGTCTTGCTCCTGGATTAAAAAAGGACGTATTGAAAATTCCGATGAAAATCGTTTGGTCAACTCATATTGAGCCTTCATGGAAATATCAAACGGATCGCGATTTCCATTGTAGTCCCAATCCAACCCGTATTCGGCAATAAAACAGACATGAGGCAAATAAAAAAGAACCGCCAAACCGTTATTTTCCGTGGTTTTCAACGGCGGGGTCAGTGATTTTAAAATAACACCAATCGCGTTCGCATAGTTTTCAGGTAGATATGCCTTTAATGCCGCCGCTATTTTCTGGGCCCGCTCAAGCAAAGGTAACGGCTCAAGTTCTTTGAGCGCCTCTTTGATAAACCCCGGCGAGTCAAAACTTTCGCAGTGCATTGCTATGTTATTGGCCAAATAAGAGATCGCTTTTTTATCCAGCAAGGTCTTTAACGGAATGCCTTTCCGGATAGAGTTGGGAGCTTCAGGTATCTTCGGGAATTTCATTTCAGGCGGAATCGGTATGGTTGCCACAAATAGATTTACAAGCATATTTATGACAAACATTTGTATAAAATAGCGTTTAGCATGTTCACAAAAGATAAAATTTTCTTTAATTATTGCTTGACATTCTATCTCATATCTTTCGCTTTTTTGTCAACATAGATGATTTTGAATTTTCCGGATATATTACTTACTGTTTAAATTGCTTTTAACTGGTTGTTTTCTATTCCTTGCAACTTTAATATCATTTAGTTACTTTAGTAAATAACATCAGGAGTATATTATGAACATTTACGTAGGAAATCTCGATTACGGGATGACAAATCAATCTCTCAACGATCTATTTGCGGAATTCGGGACCGTCGTTTCTGCAAAAATTATCACCGACCGCGACACAGGCCGATCAAAAGGTTTTGGCTTTGTTGAAATGGAAACCAAAGAAGCAGGGGAAAACGCAATTGCCCAGCTCAACGGCCAGGATATCAATGGCCGTCAAATCAAGGTAAATGAAGCCCAACAAAAATCTTTCAATGGCGGCGGCGGCGGACAACGCAATAACCGTTGGTAAGCCGTTCACCTTTTCTCACAAAACTGCAAAACGAAACACTTGCCCGGTTGAAATGATCGGGCAAGTAACGTCTCTTGCCAACCATTTGTATATTTACTCGAGTTAAATTCATTGTAAATATATATTTGACATATCGACTGATTTTTCTAATTTCATTCTTATGAAAGTTATCGGAGCGGGACTCCCGCGAACAGGCACAATGTCAATGCAAGCCGCGCTCAACCAACTCGGTTTTCATTGCTATCACATGCAAAATGTATTGAAAGAGAAAGGTCATATCAAAATGTGGAAAAACTATATTTCCGGTGAAAATGAAATGAACTGGAAAGAGCTTTTTAAAGCATACCAGGCGACGGTAGACGCCCCCGCATGTTTTTTTTATGAAGAGCTGTTGCATGAATTTCCGGACGCCAAAGTGATTTTAACGGTCAGAGACCCGGATCGCTGGCGTAAGAGTTTTAACGTCCTCATGAAAACCATTACTGCCTTTCGCCCGATTAGTTACCTTGTTCCGGTTTTAAGAAACTTTTTTAACATGGCTTTTACCTTGCTGGAAAAGCATATGCCGTTTTCCGAAATTGAAAAAGACCATCGTCAATTTATAGAAAACCACAATGATCAAGTGAAAAAGATTGTTCCGAAAGAAAAGCTTTTGGTTTATCGCGTTCAAGATGGCTGGGAGCCGTTATGCGCTTTTCTCAACTGCGAAGTGCCCGAAGGCCTCCCTTTCCCGCATTTAAACGAAGGGGGCGGCACGGTGAAAAAAGTAATTTTAAGAGAAATGTTTTCTAAAAAGGTTATGTTCGGATTAATCGCCACTGTTACTTTAGTTACCGCCGGCTCTCTAATCGATATTTATTTTTAACCGTACATTTGCCATGCAAACCGTGGTTTAAGCGACTCCGTTGCATGTTCACCCGTTGATGCATCATTGGACAATGAAAACGGAAAATGACAAATGACTGTCTATTGAAAATAATTTCCGTATTGGGCAAGGATAATCGGCATGATTTTTTGGTTTCTATTTGCCTGGTTGTTTTTAGTCGCGTTCAAACACTCTTTTGCGGCCAGATAATTTGCATTGCCGTTCACGCCCGATTTACTGAAGTATTCCATGCACTTTCTTGACGCCCGCGAATGGCCGTTCCCGGCGGCTTGAAACAATAGCTCTATGCCTTGTTCTTCGTCTTTGTCAATCCCCGGCCGGCCTTCCAGATACATGAGAGCAAGCAAATACTGCGCCGGGCTGAAACCGTTTTTGGCGGATTTCTTTAAAAATGTTTCGGACAATGCGAACTTTTCCCGCTCATAGTAAAATATACCTATTTCATATTGAGCATAGGGGTTTTCCAAATGGTCCGCTTTTTGAAAATACTCGAGCGCTTTCGATACATCTATCGAGTGAGCTTTGGTCCATCCGTTCTTATACATCAGGCCCAGCACATAATTGGCGTCCGGATAATCCAGGACTGCCGATTGTTTATACCACTTTTCGGCTTCGCCAAAAGATTGTGTTTTTGTTTTGGTATCCCCCATTAAATTCATGGTCCCGAGAAAAAATTGCGCTTCGGCATGCCCCTTTTGGGCGGCCTCTAAAAAGTACCCGTAGGCGGCTGTTTTATTTTGCATGATTTTGTCGCTGCCAAAATAGTAGTCTCTGCCTAACCGAAACACGCTTTCCGGTTCCGTTGTCTGCCCGGGTTGCGTTTGCGTTGAATCATCAGGCCGGTTTTGAGTTTGATCGCCCCGCTCATTCCCGTTTGAATCTTGCTCCGATTTCCCTGTTAAATACTGCCTCTTTTGGCTGTCATGATTGTCTTGGTTGTCTTTTGTTTCATCGCTATCGGATTTCTTTTCAGCCTGCGATTGAGACGACCCCGGGTGTTTCGGTCCCCTGAGTTCTCCGGGTAAAAATACAATTGCAACAACCAAAATCGCGAGTAGGGACCCAAACCATATGATATAGGGTAAAAACTTTTGCAATAAATTATGTTCTTTGATAAAGGCCGCAATCTTTTTCCCGACAGGATCAACGATATATTTTAAAAATAAATTAAGCAAGAGGCTTGTCGATGGATCCAGATCGGCCATTATTTTTTGCTTTAGAGATTTCAACCTTTTTTCAATTTGACTTTATTTGGCCCGCCATTGCGTATCGGTTTTGCGCCGGAGTTCACAACGTATATCCGCAATGCCATTTTGCCGTATCTATTTATCCTTACGTTGCTGTTATCGATTCATGTATAAACTGTCTATTATTATTTAAGATTTATGATAATTTTTTAGATACATTTACTAACTGGCATGATTTTGCCGGGCGCTTCTTTCCATGATACGCTATTGCGATTGAAGGTTAAAATCGACCGGCGCTTTGGCAATTCGTTCATAAAGAATAATTTTTCGCCGGTGCGGAGTCCAGTTGATGATAAAATTAGCCAATGCCTGCCAGAACGAAACCCAGGAAGCGACGGTTAAACCTTCGATTAAAATGGAAATTACCACGCCTGTCGAGTCGTTTACATTCTGGTTGATCCAAAGAGTGATCGAAAAGATTACGCTGCCTATCGCTAGAAAAATCAAAGAGCGCCTGATCATCTGAAAAAGGTCTTTCATTTGAAGCTCTTTCAGGTAGAGAAAATAGTTGTGAATGCTGCTTCTGACTCGCGCCAATAACGAATTATCCACCGGTTTTGAAAAATGGAAATTAATAATAAAAGCATGCTTTCCGATTTCGCCGACCGAATCGATGAGATACTCAACAAGTTCAGAATCAAGCTCTTTTTTAATGTAGGGCGAAATACGATCAAAGTTATTGTAAAGCTCCTCAATACGCCCGGCTGAAATATCAATGTTAATACGTCCATCGGCTGTCCGAGTGTAGCGTTCCAGTATCTTTTTTTTCATTATATAAATATAAAACTACGCTGCCAACGATTCAGGCAACGACCCATTGACTTGTTCAACCGGTTTTATCGCAGTTCGTCCGTTTTAAAAACGCGATACCGGAACGTTACGTCAATTCAAATTAACGGCGAGTTCAGGCGAAATTCATTCGCCTGAACTCGTGAATTCTGTTTACGCCAGGCAATAAATAACGCCATTTTTATCATGGTCATCGTCATCATTGGACAGTCGTATTCTTTCAGCGCCCTTCTGTCTTTTTCATTCCTGCAATGACTTGCGGTTTTTTACGGGGGTTTCCGGTTGCATAACGTATATTACGCCTTTCTGGTCGGTCGCCTTTCCGTCCTTCCCTTTGTCTCCTTTATCGCTGACTTTTGTTACAAGAATATTTTTTCCGCTTTTATTGTCGCTATTGTAGCGAGTATTGCGGTTTACTCTACGCTTGGTTTTCATCTCAATTACCTACCTATTTTGTTTGTTTTACTGTATTTTTTTAAGTCTCAAATCATCCGCTTACAATTTATTAAATTGGGTTATATTGGCAATACTTCTTTTATTTTTTGAACCGTAATCTTTTTGATCTGTTTCTCCGAAAGTTCCCTGCAGTGCAGCGGCATTTTATTGCCCCTTTTTCTTTTGTTAAGATATTCTATGCGATATTGACATACGGCTTATTTCGCTCGATTTGAATAAGTAACGTATCCGCAACAACAAGTAACGCTCACCTTTTATATACTCCGTTTATGCCCTGTTTATGCCCCCTGGTACGATTATTTGGTTTTTCCCCCGGCGTACAAAATTCCTTATGAATTGACATTTTTTACTGTAAAATTATATTAATTCTTGACATATGGTTGAAAATGCCATAGTATTGTCTCAATATGTATATTCGATTCTAAAAAAGGAACTGACATCAGCCATGTATACGTTTGCGCAGAAAAAAAAAGCACCCCGGCAGTTTTTAAAATCAAACCATTCCAAAAGCTGTTCTTCCGCTCAAACCTGCATCCAGCGCGCCGTGAGAATCGACGGGGGCGCTCAGCGCATCAATGAGGCGGAATATCGAGCCGGAGGTTCAAAAAGAAATGTCGGTTCGCGTTACCGCGTATCTTCTTTAATCGCCGACCCGGTAAAGCGAACATTCGCTGACGTAGGCGAACTGGAAATGTATGCAAATGGTCAAATTGATTTTATCGGCGACGTCAGAACATCATCTGCCGGCACTTACTGGTATCGCCTGCCCCGCAATCAACTCACTGTGTTAGGAGAACGACATAAAAACCCCAGTGGAAATGTAGAGGATGTAGTTCTCGGTCTTCACACTTCACGATTCATGTACGAAGGTTTCAATAGAATTGTTCCGGTAGGCGGTCTTTCGCCCGGGTTCTCCGGCACTCAACGCCGGCTGTCGCAAGTCAACCGGCAATATCGAATTTCTCTCCTGGCCAACCGCCGGCGCTTCAACCCCGATTTAGAGAATATCGTCGTCAAAGCTCTTAGCGGGGCGATGATCTTTCGCAACATGTTTTTGCCCGCCAACCCGCAAACCATGTCTTTGGCTGATCGCAGGGTATGGGGGAGACGCGCTTCTACCAGCAATTATTCAACCGGCGAACGCACCGCTCTTTATTTAACGATGGGGATTCACCTTGCCCAGGACCTCACCCAGCGGCCCGCCGGACCTCCGACTCGCGCCGAAAGCCGGCTCGTTCAATCCGGAGACGCTCTCGCTAATTTCTACCGTGCCAACCAGGCCGTACTGAACCATATTATGCAAACCAAAGATCGTGACGACTTGATCGGCATCTATGAGTTGGTAGCGCCCAATAATTTCAAGAACCTGCAGGTTTTAACCGATTTTGTTTCTCCTCTGCACCGGTACGCCACAAACTACATTGAACGGTTGGGAGCGCAAACGGGAAACGCAGCTCTATCCGGAGAAGGTCGTTCTCTTCGGAGTAACCCCAACGCCAATCTGTTTCAACTCAGCCCGGCGCGCGAAGAGATCATGTGGAATCGCATACAACAAGCGAGAACGGGAGGGTATCTGATCGTTGGGATGGGCGATGCGCACCGCCAAAACCTCACGCCCCGGTTGAATACCGCCGGGATCCCCCATGAAGAGGTAACGGCATCCTTACTTAGACAAAGAACCTTAATCAATAGCAGATGGAAGCCTTGATGAGCGATCAAACGCCTGACGATCAAGGCGATCACCAAGGAAACCAAGGGAATCAAGAAAATCAAAGAAATCAAGCGAAGGCCAAAAAACTGTTTAAATCCGCTCAGGACCATGCCTCAAAGGGTGACTTTGAGGGAGCGCTAAAGCTCTTTGAAAGATCTCTTCGTCTCTGCGAAGATTCAGTCGTACGAGAAGCATTTCTTGAATTCATGGCAACCATTGGTCCAATGTAAAGATTGTTTTTTTTATTTTGCGCCGCCTGCAATGATAAACAAATACTAATTGTAATTTTATCTTTATTTTTTTCTATGCGTCTATGCCGCCTAAAAACGTAAACACAATCCGGGAATTGATCTACTGGGAATATGCAAAATTAATCGCCGGTAGCGCTGTGGGCGACAGAAAAAATTTCGGCTTCATCATGCATACGTACAAGAAATTGAACAGCGGGCAAATCAACCCAAGCGCAATTTTGAGAGAAAATAAAAAGCTGGTTTTGGAAAGCAACAAATGCGCCTATTGCGATTCAACGGAAAACTTGCAATGGGAGCACATTATACCCAAATCAAAAAACGGGCCCGATACAATTGATAATATGGTCATGGCTTGCGGCAAATGCAATCAAAGCAAAGGAGCCAAAGACCTGTTTGAATGGTATGGCGAAAGCGGTATATACGACATACCCCGGGTTGTTTTGGGAAAATACTTAAAGTTAATTTACGATTACCACGAACAGAACGGAACTCTAAACGCATCGGATATAAACCGGGATGGAACGTTCAATGTCTATGACTTGGGCGTTCAAATGACAGGATAATATTTTTTTATTACTTTTACTTTTCTTTGCAATCGTTGCCCAGGTTGTAAATGTCAATTGTATGTAAGGTTTCAGTATCTTCGGAAATTGTGGTTGAGCAACTCTTTTGCGTATAGGTGCAACCGATCAGGCAATATACAACTTCATAGCGCAAAGTAATCTCTTTTGTCTTGGTGGTCACCTTTTCAGAATTTCTAAAACTGGAAAGATTACCCACGCTGTTCCCGTTGATCTTGACCGAGTTTAACGTGTTCGGGGTCGAGTTATAAACCCGGACATCATATTCGTTTCTCAAGTTGGCGCAAAATAGGGCCGGAAAAAGCAAAAAAATTGTTATTATTTTATTTTTAATAAATGACATACTCTACACTTTCTGCGGTTTCACTTTTGTCAATCTCTTTTCACAAAGACATGCCTTGGCTTTTTGTTCTGGCGCGACTTCATCAATAAAAATAATCTTAAATGCGGCCTAACGTTTTTCAAAGAGCATCATAAAGCGAGAATTTGCAAAGATTTTCTAAACATGGTGTGCATCTCTTCGGGTGTGATCGGTTTTTTCATCGACAACCACCAAAGCGTTAGAGAAACCAGAGCCCCCGCTGCGACAATTGCCGCGGCTTCGACTTCCAGGTCGCTCGCCGATTGGGGGAACTCTTCGCGGTAACGTCTTTTATAGTAATTGGTAATTATTTTTTGCACATGATTTCGAACCACCGGAATTCTTTTGTTCCCCATCAGGCCTTTGGCAAGCCGCCAGTTTTCATTTAAATGGCGAAACATCATTAAACTGAAATGGCCGGCCTCTGCATTTTCTTCGTCTGATTCAAACATCTCTTCAAGGTCGTCGAGATTTTGCAAAAGCAAATCTTCTTTATTTTTAAAATGGGCGTAAAACGAAGTGCGGCCGACATCGGCCCGTTCAATGATATCCTGGACGCGGACATTTTCAAACCCCGACTCGAGAATCAGCTCAATCGAAGCTTTTTTAAGCAGCTGTTTGGTGCGACGGCTCCTTCGATCTTCGTTTTTTTCGCTTTTGTTACCGGATTTTTTCGGTCTATTGTTCGTTATCATACTTTCCCCCGCGATAGTTCCTTGCCTTTTTTAAAAATGGATATAGGTTTAATATATCGAATACGTGTTCGTTGTCAAACATATATTCGTAATTTGTGAAAAGCATGGCAAAGCCACCGCGTATCATGATTGATCGCACCGGCCTTGGCAATGCATATTCGAAGGAGAAAATTATGAATCAAAGTTTAATACAGTTGAATCAGGTCAGCAAGTGGTTTGATACCGGGGCCGGCCGTTTTGACGCATTAAAAAACATCACTCTTGAAATTAAAAAAGGCGAGTTTGTGGCCGTTACCGGAAAATCCGGCAGCGGTAAATCCACGTTGTTAAACATGCTCACCGGCATTGACCATCCGAATTCAGGCGAAGTCCACATTGGTTCGGCGCACCTGCGCAATATGGATGAAAGCAAGTTAGCCGCCTGGAGAGGCGCCAACGTCGGCATCGTTTTTCAGTTTTTCCAGTTGATTCCAACGCTTACGGTGTTAGAAAATTTGCTGATTGCCATGGATTTTGTCAACAAGATCCCCCCGCCCCAAAGAAAAGAGCGCGCTTTGCAACTCTTGCGCCAGGTGCAAATTGAAGAGCACAAAGACAAGTTCCCTGCCGGACTTTCCGGGGGACAACAACAAAGGGCCGCCATCGCCCGATCTCTTGCAAACGATCCGCCCGTATTGGTGGCAGACGAACCGACCGGCAACCTCGACATGAAAACAGCCGGGGACGTGCGCGCCATCTTTGAAGAGTTGGTCCAAACCGGCAAAACGGTAATTATTGTAACTCATGAGCAAGTCTTTGAAAAGGCATATGACCGGGTGATTACGTTATCGGACGGCGAAATTGTTCCCGCCGAAGGGGGCCGCTAATGCATATGCTATTCGGGGCTATGTTTAGCCTGATCATCGGCTTTTTCAGCAAAAGGAGCAAAAACAACCCGGTCTTGAAAAAAGCCTACCGCGATTTAAGAGCGCACCCAGGACGATCGCTTTTGGCTGTTTTTGCCCTTGCCCTTGGGCTTTGGGGGGCCGGTTCCATTCTGGTTTCGTATACAATATTAAAAAACGATTTAAACCGAAACTTTGCCATGACCAACCCCATGCACGCCGCTTTTGTCTCGGATGACTTCGAGCGGTTCAATATCAATGAATTTCGCAAGAGACCCGAAATCGAAAGCGCGGAATTTCGCGATTTAAAGATTTTGCGCGTTGAAGCTTTTGAAGACAAATGGCTGCCCCTCTTGCTCTACGGCGTTGAAGATTTTAACGATATGCATCTGGCGCAAATTTTTCATGAAGAGGGTCCGGCCCAACCGGAATCAAATACGATCTTTATCGAAAGAGACGCGCAACATTTTTTAGTATCAAACCTGAAAACGGGGTCACTGGCTAAAATTCGCAGCGGGGGGGAAACCATACTTATCCCCGTCAGCGGTATTTTTTTCGACCCGGCCCAGGCGCCGGCAACGCAAGACGCTTTCATTTACGCCTATGCGGATAAAAATACGTTCCGGCAAATCAGTAAAGAAAAAACAAACCGCCGGTTGATTGTTCGCTTTCGCGGGGCGCAAACGAAAGAAGACGTTCTTCAAAATGTAAAACACATTCAAGATGATTTTGCCAAAAACAGGATCGAGTTGGAATCGGTGCGCACGCCGAAATTTAACGAGCACCCCCATCAGTTTCAACTAAACACTCTCTTAATGACAAACGGAATCATCGGTTTCCTGGCGTTTCTTCTGGGAGCGGTTCTGGTTTCGCAATTGATGCAATCGATACTGTCGCAACAAATCCGGCAAATTGGCATTTTAAAAGCAATCGGAGCGACCAACCGGCAGATATTTTCGGTCTATTTAACCATGGTTTTTCTTCTGGGTATTGTATCGGGAACAATTGCCATACCGCTGGCGGTCGCCGCCGGCTACGGCTACGCCGGCTTTGTGGCCGGTATCATTAACTTCAATATTTTAACCGTCACCCTGCCCCATGGCGTCTATGCCGGATTGATTCTGGCGGCCCTGTTTTTACCGGTTCTCTTTTCGTTACCAGCCCTGCGAAAAGGAACCCAAACCTCGGTCTACCAGGCGCTCTGCGATTACGGGATTAGCGGCAACGCAGGCAAAGAAAAACCGGACCGAAACGCGGCAAAGTGGCCGCTACCGGTCTCTTTTGTCATGGCCATCCGCAATATCTTTCGCAGAAAACAACGGTTGGCAATTTCGGTAGCGACGCTGGCCCTGGGCGTAGCCATTTTCAACACAGGTTTCAATGTCCGGCAATCTCTCGCCGACTTTCTGCAAGAAAACCGCGAATCAATGAAATATGACGTGCAGGTGGTGTTTCGCGAAGCGATTGATAAAAAAAAGGCGTTTCGCCCGTTTGCAAACCTGGCGAACCTTAAAAGTGCCGAATACTGGAACGGGGGCAAAGGCAGGCTTCAATCAAACGTGATCTCTACGTTTCAGAATACCGGCGTGGTCGCCCTGCCCTACGACACCGGCCTGCGCACCTGGGAAATCATCAAAGGGCGTCCATTGCAACCCGGCATGGAAATTCTCATGAACCAGCAAGCCTATGAGACATTCGGGTACCCGCCTTTGAACGAAAAACTGCCAATTACGATCCGGGGCAAAACGTTTGCCTTAACACTGACCGGTGTCATCAAAGAGTTTGACATTGCAAAAATTTACATAGATAAAGATACGTTTAACCGGCTTTACAACCCGGGCGATCTCATCAACAGCATTTTGTTTACCGCCGAAAATAACAGCTACAACGATGTCATTGAGTTCAAGAAAAATATCGAACGAATGATTGAAAGTTCCAACCTGCCGGTTTTGTATGTGATGTCGCAAGCCGAAAGAGCGAAGATCATTTACGATCATTTAAATATCATTTTAACGATCTTGACTTTTCTGGCGCTACTGGTTTTAATTGTCGGGGCCCTGGGTATGGCTTCTTCTACGGGCATTACAATTCTGGAGCGAACCAGAGAGATCGGGGTCTTGCGGGCCATCGGCGCTTCGCCTTCGAGTATCTTTAAAATGTTTGTTCTTGAAGGACTTTTGGTGGTGGTCTTCGGAATCATTGGCGGTATGATTCTCGCCTGGCCTTTGAGTATTCTTGCGGCCAACTACTTTGGGTATTTGATTCTAGGCGCTCATACGCCTTTGGCCGCCGCATTTAGCTTGCCCGGCTTTATCATTACCTTGTCACTGACCCTGCTTTTCGGCTGGGCCGCGGGACGCCTGCCCGCCAACCAGGCGATACGGGTTTCGGCGCGCGACGCTTTGGCTTACGAATAATGAAACCTTGAAAAAAGCAATGCGTAGAACGCCATCGTTCTACGCATTGGTATGATGCATGATTCATTACGCATAATGCATCATCTGTTTTTCATAAACCAATTCATAACAAAGAAATTCTTAATGAACCGGTTTAAAACCCGCGCCTTGAAAAACTCGAACCGGATTGCCTCGTTCCAGGGTATTGTGTTTTTCCCAGGTTTGTGCGTTCCCGCTTTTTTTCGATTGCAATTCAATTGATTCCAATCGAGCGAGCAAACGCTTTGCGGCAAGACGTTTATTGGCAAACTGTGATCTTCTCTCTTGGGCCACTGCCGAGATACCGGTTGGCAGATGCGTTAGCCGCACCGCCGATTCGGTTTTATTGACATGCTGGCCGCCTGCGCCGCTTGAACGCATGGTTTCCACTTTAAGCTCTTTTTCGGGTATGCCCATGAAGTCATCGTTTTGCTTTTCAAAGTAATCCACGCCGACAAACCAGTTTTTTCTCTTATGGTTTTTCCGCATCGGACTTTTACCGATCCATTGTATGGTCCCGATCCAGGTTTGCAAGAAACGGCGCGCCTTTGGCGTATCTTCAAATTCAATGAGTATCGATCGCTGCGAGAGAACCAAAGAACGGTCCGCATCGCCCGGCTTTGTCTTTTGAAACAACCCGTTTGAAACCCCCGCCGGCACCTCGACCGAAATCCCCAGGCCAACCGCCTCTTTCACGATTCTGGCGCAAACCTGAGCGCACACCCAAGAGCACTCTTCGGGGCCCCGTCCTGAAGTGATCTGCGCCAGTAGTCTTCGGGAACTCTTCTCTTTCGGATTTGTGTTTCGGTTTTTCTTTTCTTCATTATTCTTGAACTCTTCAGTCTTCATTTGGCGCTCCTTGCAAGTCGATTTTCACTGTAATCCTGGGTCGAAAGGACGCAATGACTTGAATTAACCCTGCGTTCTCCAGATCTTCAATCACGACATTGATATTTTTATACGCTTCGGGCGCCTCTTCCCACAAGGCTTCTTTGTCCCAACTCACCTGCACGGCATGGCCCTGGACGCGCCGGATATCGCAACCCTTGTATTTGATCTTGCTCTTTTGGCGCGATTTAACCCGGTTCCATTTTCTGCCGGCGCCATGCGCCAAAGAAAAGAGGTGGTCCCGGTCGCAACGAACCGGTTGCACTAAATAGCTCAGGCTCCCCCGCGAACCCGGGATCACCACCGGTTCTTCGCCCGATTTCACGGCGCCTTTGCGGTGCAAGTAATATTTGTTACCGCCAATCTCGATCTTTTCGACAAAATTATGAACGTTATCCCATAAAAAGGTATCATCGGTGCCTAAACGGTGCAATAATTTTCGGGCAATGTTTTGCCTGTTGCGCCGCGCCCACCCAAGAAGCTCCTGGTGGTCGTTCATGTAATTGTCAAACTCGGGGCTTTGGGCGGCCAGTCCGCCCGCTTTGTACCGATCGACATAACGGCGGTAAATATGGTTCCCCAACCCCCTCGACCCGCTGTGGATCAACAAATAGACGCCCTCTTTTTCAAGGTTGTATTTTTGGAACAAGGCGGCGTCTTTCACCGTTTCTACCGTTGAAAATTCGGCAAAGTGATTTCCGCTGCCGATTGTTCCCAGCTGCGCGTCAAACGGCGTCTCTTTTATCAGGTTCTCAGATTCGGCGCTTTTTGTCTGCCATTGTTTTGGCAGCGAAAAGTCGTTTGATTCCAGAAACCGTTTCACCCAACGTTCCGTTTTCATTTTTTTTGCGCTGCGCCGCAGCAAGCTAAAGCGCATACCGCAACCGATATCTCCCCCGATGAAATAGGGGTAGATCATATCTTTTGAAAGCATGGCGGCGCCTACCGGCCCCCCTTTGCCGGGGTGCAGATCGGGCAGCCCTACTGCATACTCTACCCCCGGTAATGTTGCGGCTTGCTTCAATTGATCTATGGCCGCATCTTCAATAAAATTTCTTGAAGACGCAATTATACTATATTCTTTTTGCATACATTCCCCCGGCAATGCCGGAAACCCGAAGCGAATGGAATACGCAACGCTAGGCGCGCAGAGTCATAATCAGACATCGATTCTTTCGCATTCGGCGAAGCGAAATTGCTGTATTGGTGTTGGCGGCGGCAATGCGCCTTTCGATTTACCTTACGGTTGTACTTGGATCAATCATAGGAAGCCTCCGAAGGAGGTATCTATCGTATATTTTTTTGTCGTTTTGTCAACAACTTTTCACAACGCTTGAAAATATTGCTTTGCTTCATTTTATGCGAAATATTATATTCATATTGCATAATTATGCAAATCAAAATAGTTCGCTATTGAAAACGAATAGCCCGGAGACGCAACGTCCGGTTTGCGATTTCTTTTGATCAACCATGAGCGATTGCACCCTATCTCTTTTTGTCTTATTGTTAATTTTTTTACTTTTCTTATATTGTTATTTTTCTATCGATTTTCACTTGACAATGTTACTACCCCCGCAAATCTTTTGCCAAATGAAATACCGCCATGCCTTAGCATTGAATCCGTACTACAAAGACTCAACCGGTACAAACGGAGTATTGCCGCCGACCGGGTTGGAGTATATCGCTTCTGCCCTTTCGGACCATGTGGAGAGGGTTACGTTAATTGACCTTCGTTTTGAAAAAGAGTACGCAACCCCGGAGGCGTTAAACGAACTGATCTCAAAAGATGTCGATTTATTGGCCATCAGCATCAATTGGTATAGCCAGTTCAATGAAGTCTGCCAAATGGTCAGCCAATTGCACCCCGGCGTTTTGACCGTCGTTGGCGGCCATACGGCAACCAACGAAGTAGAAACGATTTTTCAACGCTGCCCGAATGTCGATATTATCGCCCGGAGCGAAGGCGAAGTCACGGTTCAGGAAATCGCCGCCGGGAAAAGCCTTTCTGAAATCAAAGGCATTTCATACCGCGTTGAAGGAAAAATCGTACACAATGAAAACCGCGCCCAGAATAGCCTGAACAATGTCAAATTCCCCGACCGTTCTCTCCGGCGCTATGACTACCAGCTGATCCAGCACGGGATACGCCTCACCGGCCTTTCGTTTGACACGGTTCTCACGGCAAGAGGTTGCCCGTATTCGTGTAAATTTTGCACAATCAGCATGAACCCCCTGGGGCAAAAAACCCAGTATTCTGAACGAAGCGTCGAGTCGGTGATTGAAGAGTTAAAGCAGATCAAAGCCGAGGTTGTCGTTTTCTGCGACGATAACTTTTTTACCAACCCGAAACGGATCGAAGAGTTGTGCGATCAAATCATTGAAAACAAGATTCGGAAAAGATACGTTGTGCAGGCCCGCATTGAGGTGGCAAAACATGAAAGCCTGTTAGCCAAGGCCGAAAAGGCCGGCTTTTCGATCTTCTTGATGGGGATCGAATCGCCCCATGACAAGGTGCTCAAGCAGTTTCGCAAAGGGTTTACTCAAAAGAAGATCCGCGAGGCCTTTCAGGTTTTAAACAAGTACAACATTTTCGTGCATGGTTATTTTATTTACGGCAACATTGATGAAAGCGAAGAAGAGATGGTTTACATTGCCCAATTTGCAAAAGAGCTTAACCTTGATACAATCTCGTTTCAAAAACTTCGCATTGAAAAATACTCGATGCTGGCTGAAATCATTGAAAAAACCCCCGGTTATTACTACAACAAGGTGGGCGATGCCGTATATTCCGACCGGTACAACCTTGATGACCTGAGGCGCATTCGCAACCGGATCAAGTCAGAGTATTACAATACCGGCAAGATATTGGACGTCATTAAGAAATTACGGCTCGTCGGTATCTTCCGCCCCCGCGATGTTTTCGATGTGTTTCTCAAGCTGCCTTTTCTATTATATAAACTGCTCAAGCGCGAAGTGGAAAAGAAATCGCAACGCAAACGCTTACGCGCCGCTTAACCGGACGCCGAAGCGCGTTTGAATTGATTCGACCCCTTTTAATGTCTATGGTTTCGCCATATCGTTTTACAATGATATTTTAAAAATATATTTTTACACTATCCGCCAACATAATATATATTGACGCATCATTGCGCAAATGCACGTATTCTTTTTTTGTAGAGGGTCATCTAAAAAAAACAATTCTACCCATATTCGTTATTTTATCGTGAGCATACAGAAAAAAATAATTCTTTTTTTTACGATCTTGTCGGTTATCCTTCTCTTGCTGCTTTTAACCTTATGGCAAATGTGGTCTTATAGCAATCTTTTAACGGAACTGGAAGAACGCCGTTATGAATCGTACTCTCTGGCCGAAGAATTGCGGCGAAGTTCGGATGACTTGACCAGAATGGCCAGAACCTATACAGTCACGGGGGATGCGCGATTCAAACGCTATTTCGATTATATTGCCGGTATCCGCGACGGTTTAAAACCCAGACCGAAAGAGTATAATTACATTTTCTGGGATTTCGTAACAGCACAACACCAATTGCCTGAAGCGGAAGGCGAAAAAGTTTCGATAGTCGCTTTAATGAAAAAGTTACAATTTTCAGAACGCGAGCTTGCCTTATTGGAAGAAGCGAAAAGACTTTCAGACGACCTGATTCACCTGGAAGTCCGGGCCTTCAATGCGATGGAAGGGAAATTCTTGCAGCCGGACGGCAAATACAGGAAAACCGGGCCGCCCGATCAAAAACTGGCAATGAATCTGGTACACGGTTCGCAATACCACAAAGCCAAAGCGGAAATCATGGGCAAAATCGACGATTTTTTTCATCTGCTGGAACTCAGAACATTGCACGAAGTCGAGAGTAAAAAAGAAAAACAAACGTTATTGGTTTATATCTCGATCGTTTTGTCCGTACTTTTGATGGTCATTAGTTTATCCAGTTATCATCTGTTTAAAACTTCCATTACATCGCCGTTATCCGACCTGTTGGCCTGGGTAAAAGATATGCAAAACGGCAAATACGATTTTAATACGGCTATGAGTCAAAACGATGAAATCGGAACCCTGGCGAGAGCGTTTGTCTTCATGGCTAAAAAAGTCGCCGAACACATAAAAGGTCTGGAGCAGCTTTCGAAAACCGACGCTTTAACCCAGATACACAATCGAATCTATCTGGACGATGCCTTGGTCCGGGAAAAATACAAGTTTGACCGCTACCATACCGATAGTTCGCTCATCATGATCGATATTGATTTTTTTAAAAAAATCAATGATCAACACGGCCACCTGATCGGCGACAAGGTCTTGATTCAAGTTTCCCGGTTGTTAGTGAACAATACCAGAAAATCGGATATTGTCGGCAGATGGGGGGGCGAAGAATTTTTAGTGATTTGCCCCAATACGGGTTTGGCAGAAGGCAAAACGCTTGCCGAAAGTCTTCGAAAAAAGATCGAAGCCCAATCTTTTGAATTGATCAACCGGGTCACGATTAGTTGCGGCGTTAGCGCCTTTGAAAAAGAGGGTTCGATTGAGACGTTTATCAACACTGCCGATGAAAAAATGTATGCTGCCAAATCCCAAGGCCGAAACCGTGTCTGCTGATTTTCGCCGGCCTTCGTTTTGAACCGCACGCCGTTTCAGCGCGCCCCGGTTTATTCAAAAAAAATTCAATCAAAACAAAATTAAAAAACATATGCGTTGCCCGCGGAAGTAAACAGCGTCGGGGGTGGCGGAATACGGCTATGCCGGATGAAGCCAGGGGGCAGGCTTGCCCCCTCTTGCACTGCAGTTAAAATCGGCGTTAAAGACTTTAAAGGCTGAACTGCAAAACCGCAGGTTTTTGTCTTTATGATTGACCTTTGTTTGCAAAATCAACCAATGGTATGGCGGCCGGTTTTGGCGCTAAGGCTGGCGGGCATTGGCGTAAAAATGGCAGATTAATGCGACAGAAAAACCGGATTACGCCAGTCTAACGCACAGGAAATACAACAATGTTACAAAAGCTTAAAACCCTGATTTCAATTTTTGCATTTTCAGTTCTTTCTTTATGGCTTGCGCCTTCCGGCGCCTTGGCGCAGCCTGACCCCGAAGAGGCCGCGGCGTTTGATCTCAGCCAAAGTAACGTCATTGTGCTGAATGATTTGCCGCCCGAGTCAAATTTATTGGTTTCGCCCGCCACCTTGCATTTTATCTTTAAGATCACCCCCTATGACAACCAAAATGACAAGTACCACTCTCTTCACCTGGTTTGCTATCATGAGAACACGATTTTTGCCGAGGCGGACAAGACCAACGATACCAACGAGATTGCGTTTCTCATGCCCGGCACGGGGATGGCCCCCGGCGAAAACGGAAAGTACGGGAGTTTGATTCTTGAGAATAAAGCGAACCATTACTTGTTATACTCGCCCGAACCCGATGAGCCGAAAAGGGTCGACTTGATCGAATATGACTCTTCGGCCAACCTGGCGCTGGTTCATGTCAGTTTTTACGCCATTTACGGTCACCCCGATTTTTCCGGCGAGAATTCGAGAAATCAGGAAATGCCGTTATCCGAATTTGCCGGGCGCACCATTTACTTGATTGCCTTTACGGATAAAAATTTAAACAAGAAAATCGAGAAAGGCGAAATGAAAAAGATTACGCTGACATTTACAAAGTAAAACGCATTGGATGTATCGATACGCTCCTGGCGCCTGCAAACGCACTGCGCCTTACTGCTTGCGCCGTTTTATGTTTTGTTTTTTGTATTCTTTTTGGCGTTTGCCGAATATTTTTTCTTTTCGATGCCTCTCTATTCGTTGTCTTTCCAGATCGCCGGTTTGAAAATATTCTCTCTCTTTTTGTATTTTCAAATAATTTTCATACTGCGCCCGGTCTAATGTTTTGTTTTGCAGGGCGCTTGTCACCGCGCAACCGCTTTCGGAGGTGTGGGTGCAATCTTTATACTTGCATTTTTTTGCCAGAGCGGTAATTAATTCAAACGTATATTCTACCCCGCGCTGAGTATCGGCGACCCCCACTTCTTTCATGCCGGGGTTATCAATAAAAATGCCCCCGTTCTTCACCGGAACCAGCTCTCGATGGGTTGTGGTATGCCGCCCTTTGCTGGTGCTGCCGCTAATCTCGCCGGTTCGCATTTTGAGACCGCCCGATAAATGGTTCAATATCGTGGATTTGCCCGCGCCGGAAGAGCCGAGCATGCAATAGGTTTTGCCTTTTTGAATCACCTTGTTGAGTTCGCCATACCCTTCTTTGGTTTCGTTGCTCACGGCAACCACTGTGATCTTTGGCGCCCTGACCCTCAGGCTTTCTTTCATTTGCTTTAGCTTCTCTTCGCAGATTAAATCGATTTTTGTGATCACTAAAACCGGCTTCACGCCCGATGCGTGGCAAATCGTCAAATATCTCTCTACCCGGTTTACGTTAAAATCTCTGCCGGCCGCCAAAACAACCAGGGCAAAATCAATGTTGGCGGCAATCACTTGAACTTCGCTTGTGTTGCCTGCCGATTTTCTTTTGATCACGGAATACCGGGGGAATACCCGGCGTATGATCGCCAACCCCGTTTCGTATAACGTAAGAGCGACCCAGTCGCCCACGGCGGGGAAATCTTCACGGCCGGCGGCGCTGAAACGCAAGTTGCCGGTGATCTCGGCTTCAAACTCGCCTTCGACCGTTTTAACGACGTACTTTTCTTTGTACTCTGCAATGACTCTGCCTATCTCAAAATCGGTAAGACGGTATTCTGACTGGGTTTGTTTTAAAGTTGCGTTGAACCCCAGCTCGCTTAGTTTTATTTCGCCATCCATTTTGCCTTTGGCTTTTTAGTTCACCTTTTGGTTTGATTAAAAGTAACATAACGATTTGATCTTGTCAACTCTTCTCTCTCGTTTGTGTTATTCGGGGGAATATCTGTCAGGAATTAATTTTACATTTTCTTTTGTAATCTTGTTGCCATTTTCACATTCGCCATGTTTATGGTATTTCATCTCATTCAAAAAAGAGGCGCGCATTTGCCTTACGGGAGAATTTTATGAAAAATGTAAAATGGATATTTGCTTTCATTCTTTTATCGCTCGCTTCATACCGGGATTTTGCCAATGAACCGGAACAAAAACCGGCCCCGGAAAAGGTAAGCTTGCAATGGAAATTCCCCCCCGGTTCGTCGTTGACCTACCATACCGAGATGTCGCCAATTTCAAAAGAGAATACAATCGCCGTCCAAAAGAGTTTTTTTAAAGGCGAAAGCGATTTAAACGACGAAACGCGTGAAAAATTGCTGCAAGTGCCCAGAGCCACCACTGTCTCTATGGAAAGTAAAATGGCGTATAAAAACGCCGGTGAAATTTCCGTAGATATTGTATTAAAAGAAATGGAAGTTGAATTGGGCGATGATGAAAACTTAAACCGGCAGTTACTCGAACAAAAAAACGCAATGATCGGTCAGGTAGTCATGCAAAGCGACCTGGACATGAGCGGAACAGTCACCACCCCGTTTTTGCCTCAAAAGACAAAAAACATGTTTCATCTATTTTTTCAACTTCCAAAAGAAGAGGTAGCCATAGGCGACACCTGGCAGCTTGATTTGGAAATTTTAATGTTCACTGGCGATATTCGAATTGACAGCGGTCAAAAGGTCAACCAGGTCCGTTTGAGCGAATTGAAAGAGATCAACGGCGAGAAAGTTGCCATCTTGGACTATATGATTCTTGAATCGGCTTCAGGTGTGATTGGCGCGGCCTCAAACGACTCTTCGGAAACATTTTCGATGCATATCTCTTTTTTCGGCACCGCCATGTTTTCCGTCACAAACGGAAGGTGGATCAAGTTTAGCGGGCAAATGCACTCTTTGTCTACCGGCATCATGAACAGCGACGTTTTTCAGCAGTTTTATTTAGAGCCGGTTGATCCTGACCCTAAATGAGCCTGAACCGTGAGCGTCTCTAGCGCGCCGCCAGTTTAGTTTCGCGGTAAAGTTTTTCGGGTACTTTTTCATGATAAGCAAATTCAAACGAATTCACCTTTTTGAAATCGAAGACATGGCCTGGTTCCCGGCATGGCTCAGGCAATGCCTTACCCTCCTGCTGAATCTTTTGCACCGCCTGCTTGGGTCGCATAAAAACATTACCCGATTGTTACAGCGGCTGATCCAAGAGACAAAAACGCATGCCGTCTTTGATCTGTGTTCCGGCAGCGGGGGGCCAATGATTGAAACATTCGAGTCGCTCAAGAAAAACCCGGGCGCCAGGGGTTTGCAGAGCGATGATTATGTCTGGGAAACCGGAAAAATGAAAGTAAAAGCCACCGCCGGCTATTTGCTTGGCTACCCCAAACCGCGCAAGGTAAAATAGAAAATGGCGTTTTACTCTTTTGAATCATGCAAATAAAAAAGGAAAATTATGTCGATCGTAAACCGTGAAAATGCGCCGCACTATACCTGGGGCAAAGATTGCCATGGCTGGCATCTGGTGCAAGCAAAAGAACTCAGCGTTATTGAAGAGATGGTGCCGCCGGGTTCGGGCGAGGTCCGCCATTATCATGAAAAATCAAACCAGTTTTTTTATGTGTTGTCGGGCAAGGCGACGATTGAAATTGGCGGCCGGGTTGTTCAGGTTGGCGCAAAAGAAGGGGTCTGGGTCGAAGCGGGCGCGCCCCACCAGCTCATGAACCGGGAAGAAACCGATTTGCATTTTATTGTAACTTCATCGCCGCCCAGCCATGGCGACAAGATAGAGGCAAGCCTAAACCCTGGTCATCAAAAGTGAAAAGAGAATCGATATGAAAAAACAATTTCCGGCTTTCATGAAAAACGCGCGGAACAAAGTCCCCGCCGCAAACCAAAACACGGAAGATATCGAAGGGTACTATTTTTCCGGCAAAGAGGGCTCGCAAGTCGCGTTTTGGGAAGCCCATGCGGAGCGCGAATCGAAAAAACATTCAAACCCGTTCGATGAGTACATGATTTGTCTTGGCGGTCAATACACCGTCTATTGCAATGATCGCGAGTTTATCTTAAACCCCGGCGATGAATTATTGATACCGAAAGATACGGTCCAATGGGGCAAGTGCATTGCCGGCACCCGGACAATCCATTTTTTCGGTGGTAAAAGAATTCAAGATTAAAAGAGGACAAGATGGCCGGCCGCCGGGTCAGAAACCCGGCGTTCCGGTCGAACAAAAAGCGGCGTTTTACTTTAAAGCGCCTCTTACTGTTTTAATGATTCTGGCAGCCGCTTTGTACGGATCGGCGTTAGAAGCGCATCGGCGATCTTCCAGCCAGCCTTTCCATCCTCTTTCTACGGTTGCAATCGGGATACGAATCGAAGCTCCCCGGTCAGAAACGCCATACGAGAATTTGCTGATATGTTGCGTTTCATGAAGTCCGGTCAATCGTTGCTCATTGCCGTAACCATACACATCAATATGCGCCTGGATAATTTCCGGAGAAGCGCCAAAGGCTTCGCATACTTTTTCAAATATGGCTTTATCGCCGCACTCTCTCAGCACCCCGTTTGAAAAGTTGGCGTGCATGCCCGAACCGTTCCAGTCGCCCGCAACCGGTTTCGGGTCAAGGTTAATACGTACATTGTGCGCTTCGCCGATTCTTTCCAGCATATAACGCGCCAGCCAAATTTGGTCGCCGGCTTCTTTTGCGCCCTTTGCGAAAATTTGATATTCCCATTGGCCTTTCATTACCTCGGCATTGATCCCTTCTATGTTGAGACCGGCTTCGATACAAAGGTCCAGGTGCTCTTCCGCAATTTCGCGACCGATATTGTATTCTGCCCCGACCGAGCAGTAATACGGACCTTGCGGCGCGGGGAAATACCCCGGCGCGGGGAAACCGTATGGGGTGTGGGTATTGAGATCCCACAGTACATACTCTTGCTCGAAACCGAACCAAAAGTCTTCGTCATCGTCATCGATGGTCGCACGTCCGTTTGATTCATGCGGTGTTTTATCGGGGTTCAATACTTCCGTCATCACGAGATAAGCGTTGTTACGGCTCGGATCCGGGATTACTTTTACCGGTTTCAACAAACAGTCTGACGACCCGCCTTCGGCTTGTTCTGTCGACGATCCGTCAAAAGACCACATTGGCGCGTTTTCCAGTTTGCCGTCAAAGTCGGCGACAACCAGCGTTTTACTTCTTAACAATTGGGTAGGTTTGTATCCATCCAACCAAATATATTCTAACTTAGATTTACTCAAAGCTCTCTCCTTGTTCTGTGATTTCCTCACATTATCTTTGGCGAATCTTCGTTCAATTTGATTTTCAATACGACTTTCAATTTAATTGCTCAAAGATCTCACCATTGCTCAAACCAAAGATTACGAATGAGGATAGTTTGCATACCATAAAGTAAATTTAACAGGGGCTTTCTCTTTGTTTTTGCGGCGCCGGCCCAACTGCATAAGTAAACAATTACTTACCTTTTTTTATATGTCGTATAACGGCATACGCGCCCGCGCCGGATTACGAAGGGTACTTTTTATGCGACCCGTCGCACAACGGCATTTTCTTTGAATGTCCGCAAACGCAATCATGAAACCCCTTGCCGTCCAGTATTCTCGGAATATACTTTTCAATTCTTGCCTGCCGCGTATCGGCCTGTTTCGCCCCCGAGAAATGCAACAAGTAGGCGCGTTGCCTGCCCGGCGTTAGCTTTTCAAAGGCGGTTTTTACTTCCGGCATTTGAGCCAGGGCTTGTTCCCACTCTTCGGGTGCAGGGTATTCGCCGGTTGTTTTAAAATCGACTTTCGCGCCCGACTTTTCAATTTCCACCGCCGCTTTGACATATTGCTTGATGAGCGGCTTCATGGAAATGATCTCCTTTTTGTTCCGAAAGCGGATCACGCGGCCCGATTGCGTGTTTTCGCCCGGTTGAATCAAAACGCCTTCCGGATCGGGCAACAAAGCCCCTTTAAAAAAACTCAGCACACAGGCCTCTTTCATCGAGCTGACCACCACAATGTTTTTTTCTTCCGAAGTATAGCATGGCACGCGCCATTTAAACTCTTCGGTTAAACCGCACTCCAGAACTACTTTTCTCAGCGCGTTTAGTTCATCTCGCCACTGTTTTGCTTTCTCGAAATATTCGTTTGCCTTGTTATCGCTCATTTGCCACTGCCTCTTTACTTAAAATGATAGCCGTCAAATATATCCAGTATGCTCATTCTGGCTGCTTTATATAAGAGTCCTTTTTCGCAGGTATTCCGCAAAAGATGTTTCGTTGATTCTTGGCAGGCCGGTCGTCGAGCGGTTATACAAATAAATTTGGGTCATGACCTTCTTTCCGCCGGAAATTTCTACCTCAACAATAGTTCTTCGGTATTCATTTGGTTTTTGAAAATGATCGCCGCACTCTTCGTATTGATCCAACTCGTGAAACAGGTGCCCGGAATCTTCCGTTTGCAGAATTTCGCCCCGTATGATATCGTTTTGATCCGCCGAAGAGACAACGCCGGGGTATGCTTGCGCCTGCGCGCCGGCAGATTGAATGAGGTACATTTTCCCCCGGTAAAACGCGTTCTCCATCTTGCGCGTATGTGTTTTTAATAGTTTTTTTATTTGGGCAAACTCGTCTATCTCCGGGTCCTTGCGATGGGCTTCTTTTTCTCTGCCAGATGTTGCCGATCCCGGCGGGTTGATCTCAGACAGCAGGGTGCCGTAGACAAAAAGATATGCCAAATCGTATGCCGTTTTTATCCGATTCATTTATTCGAGTAAGCTTATCTGCATTTTTGTTCAATTGGCCGCCAATGTCAAGAGTATTCCTTCGGGTTGGCCCCGAAATGGAGGTCGCAAAAACTGTAACCGCCCATGCATGTATTTTTTCTGACAAGGGTCATGCCATCTTTGATGGCGCCGGCAAAATCATAATTGCATATGAGAAGTTCCCCCCACTCCTGAGCGCCCAACTCTTTCATGAGTTCAACATAGGCGCAGCGGGTGACCTGAAAGGCCAGTTCTCCGGGCGTATTGGCGAGCACTTGAACATCCAGCGCATTTTGCTCTTCGTATTTTTTAATCTTTTCAAATTCTTCGCGAATTTTCGGGGTTGTGCTTTTCGTTTTCAGAGCTTTGGCCATTTGATCGTCCACCAGCGATTGCAATATGGCTGCGGTTTTCACTTTGCCGAATTCGGCTTCAAGCTTGCGCACCAACGGTAAAATCGCCTCGATTCAAATGCGCATGTATTCTACGTATGTTAAAGTTCCCGGTTTCACGATTGAACCTCGATATATTCCGAACTGCCGGCTGACCGGTCTCCGTTGAGCCACTGCCACTGCATGGTCAGTTTGATTTTACCATGCTCGTTTGAGATTTTAACCCGCGCTTTGCCGGCGCGCAACTCCATAGTAGCGGTCAAACAGTGGTAAAGCAGTTCCATTTCGCCTTCCGGTGTAAAACGTCCAATGATATTTCCGCTCATGATGGAGCCGCCGCGATAGGTCGCTTCCACTTTGTCATTTTCCTGCGTAAAATAAAAAACGGTTTGATCCGACACTTCGCCGTTTTCGGAATTGGCAACGGGCACAAACTTTTTATTTTGAAGTGAAATCGCCGGGGACACAGCGGTATTGATCTTTTTCATTTCTTCGCTCCCTCTTTTTCGTTAAACTGATATTCCATGATTAAATTGCCGCGTATATACTTGGGGTGCTGCCCTTCATGGGTAATTACAAACCCGAACTTTTGATACAAGGCAATAGCCGGGCGCAAGCGAGTATTGCTATGCAGGTATATTTTTTTTATTTTATTTTTTTTTGACATATCTAGGGCCTGCTTCAGTATCTCTTCCATAAGCAGATTACCGACCCCCCTGCCCCGGAACTCTTCATCGACCGCCATACGGCCAATTTGCAAACTTTCTTCTTCTTTGATCAAAGCGCATGTACCCGCAATCCGGTTGCCGGCTTTGGCGAAAATAATTTGACCGCCCGGTTCTATGATCTTTTTCGCCGGGTTTAAAAACGCCTCTTCATCTGACGGTTCCACCATAAAATACTTTTCAAGCCACTGGCGGTTGAGTCTCTCAAATTCCCACTTGAGCGTTTCATCGTATGCCACAATTTGCACACCCTTGATTTTAGTTTGCCGATCCAGAACGTTCATCCGCTCAGAAAAAGAGCTTTGTGTAAAATATGCCTCCGTTTTTTGAACCATTTGCGTGAGATCGGCGCCAATTGCCTGTACCGAAGAATCGACGCAACGTTGAATTTTTTTCCAGACCGGGCGCAACTCTTTCGCCAGGCGAAGGCCCGCCGGGGTAAGACATAGTTCGCGCGACCTCGCATCGTTGGCCGATGGCTTTGACGCCACATACATCTTTTTTTCCATTTGGCGCGCTATTTTAATAATATGAGGGTGCGAATACCCCAAAGCGCCGGCAGCCTGGGTAATGCCGATTTTTTTTACTTTTAATAAAAGCGAAAACAAAGGAAACCAGGTCGGGTCAAAATCAATATTTCTCTCTTTGTAAATTATCTTAGCCTCGCCCATCAAGTAATCGCTGAACCTTCGCAAACGGCTGGCAAGCCCCAGATTCCCAACGGCTTCAAAGTGGTTGATTTGATCTTTTTTTTGCATTCGATACATGTCCTTCATTACGTATCTTGTTACGTATATGAGAAGAGATATTTTGTCAATTTCAAATTTAATAACATGAAATAACATTTAAAAACCAAAATAAAAAAATGCACTTACATATTGAGCGGTACCGGCATTTTATTTTCAGACAAGACCGAAATCTCAAAATCAGCTTTGATCTTTGGCAGGGCGCTGCGCAAACAGGCACAAGATGAATTCTATAACATGTTTAAAAATCTATTTTACTTCTGCGCCCGAATTTAAAAGATCAATCGCCATCTAAAAATTGAATTATAAAGGATATAATATGTTGACTGAAAAACAAGAAGCGTTATGCTCCGAAAATAAAACCGATTTTAGCGACCTCAAGGCAATTTTTTTAAATTGCACCTTGAAAAAATCGCCGGAACTCTCGCACACGCAAGGCCTGATCGATATGTCAAAATCGATTATGGAAAAAAACGGCGTTACCGTAGAGACATTGCGGCCAATCGATTACGATATCGCCTTTGGCGTTTACCCCGACATGACGCAACACGGGGCAAAAACCGACGAATGGCCCAAAATCTACGAAAAAGTACTGCAAGCCAATATCCTGGTCATTACAACACCCATATGGCTGGGCGAAAAATCTTCCATTTGCAACCAAATCATTGAAAGACTCTATTCGTCTTCAGGCAACCTGAACGAAAACGGCCAATATATCTATTACGGGAGAGCCGGCGGCACCCTCATCACCGGGAACGAAGACGGCGCCAAGCATTGCGCCATGAATATTTTATACTCTTTGCAACATCTGGGTTATGTAATTCCTCCGCAAGCCGACGCAGCCTGGCTTGGCGAAGTCGGCCCGGGACCCTCGTATCTGGATGAAAACTCCGGGGGACCCCAAAACGATTTTACCAACCGTAATACCACCTTTATGACCTGGAACCTGATGCATCTGGCCAGAATGCTCAAAGACGCCGGCGGCATACAGGCCCACGGGAACCAGCGCTCTTTGTGGGACGCAGGCTGCCGTTTCGATCATGAAAACCCGGAATACCGGTAATTTGTTGGTGGCGCAAAAGGGGGCAAGTCTGCCCCCTCGCGTAATCCGGCATTTCAATAAAATGCCGTGTTACGCGACCCCCGACGCTCTATTTTTCATTCGCAGGCGATTTCTGCGCCCCGCTCTCTTTCAATATTTTTGCCGCCGCGAGCAAGAGTTCGGGTATTAAGCGTACCTTATAGTCGGGGTTCACGTATTGAAATAAAACAATGCCTTTGTCCGACAGAATATAAACTGCAGGCGCAGGCAGCAAGTGATGCGTTTCTCCCGAGGCGGCTTCAATATCCAGGTTATGTGTTTTGTACCTGTTCACAGTTTCGTCATCGACACGGTAGGCCAAACCGAAACTGCGAGTCACCTGCATGGAACTATCCGAATAAAGATCATACATTAAGCCGTGTTTTTCTTTGGTGAGTTTCGTATTTTCTTCCAAATCGGGGCTAATGGCGACAATCGTATACCCGAGCGCGAGCAACTCTTTTTCTATTTTCGAGAGTTCGCTAAAATGCAAATTGCAGTAAGGGCACCAGCTCCCCCGGTAAAAGATCAATATCGAATATTTACCTTCGATGATTTGATTTAGTCTTTTGTTCTCTGCAGAGACAAGCATCCCCGGCAGCAATGGCCGAACCTCATTTGAATTTTCCGCGATTGTATTTTGCATTTGTTTTTCCTTTTTTATTGCGTCGCATTGGTTCATAGAAACAATCAAAAGAACGCTAACGAAAAAGTTTTTCATTTTCATACCTGTATTCCTTTATTTAAAATCCATATTTTTCTTTGTTTCGATTTTTAGCCTACCATTATTAGACCGGATGGTCCATAATTGGCTGAATTTTTTACGGCGCCTGTTTTACCGCCGTTTGACTTTTACAAGGTACTATTTTTTGACCGTTCAGTCTAATTTTTTTAACGACAAGCGCCTGAATATGGAGCGCAGCACGCGATCGAGAGGTTTTCAAGAAAATGGCAATCAGGCGCGAGTTACCGCGGTTATTTCCCCTGGCTCATTTCCTGCAAAGCATGAATCATCTTTTTATGGCGCTTGCCCATTGTTTTCACCAGATTCAAGGTTTTTTTCGGCTCGCGAAAGAACATGTCATCGAAAGAAGCTTTGGTTAAAGCCATCACCTGCATTTCGCTTGTCGCAACAATATCCGCGGCCCGGGGTTCGTCAAAAATCAAGGCAAGCTCGCCAAAAACATCGCCACGGCTCAATTGATCAATTACGATATCTTTTTCGGGCAGCTTCACGTCAGCTTCGCCTTCAATGATAATATAAGCCTTTTCGCCCAATTCGCCGGCGCGAATTATATATTCGCCCTCTTCAAAAAAAACACGTTCATATTCCCCGATATAGTCCTGCATCTGATTTTCTTCGACAAAATGCATAAAAAAATCCGACAGGTTTTTTACGTCGAGCACCAGGGGCATCATTTGCGCTTTGGTATGGCTTTCGGTAAACTCTTCGGCAATTTGTTCATAACCCACGCGTTTGAGCATCCTGGCGATAGCCGGGTTAATGGGCGCAACGACATGAGACACGTTATTCGATATGCCAAAATACGTGGCCATTAACATTAATCCGGTGGCGATCTTCGGCGTTCGGTATTCCTGGGTAACGCAAAACATCCCGCAATGCATGATCCGGGCGTCTTTGGGCAAATGGGGTCGAAAGTCAAAGTATTCGTCGGCGGGCAAACCGACATTTGAATCTACGCACAAACGCAGGCTCCCGACAACCCGCCCCTCTTTTTGAACGATTAAATTTGCCGTACTGGGGAAAGCGTCAAAACGGTCAAGCATCCTCCCCGTTGGGTCTTTTTCCAGAAGTTTTTCTTCTTCGCAAAAAACCCGGTGTCGAATTTGAAACACTTCGTCGATGGTTTCGGGTGTTTTTGCAATGGTAATTGTCGTCGCCATACTGCTTTTACTTTCCTTTTGGTTGATAATCGGCGCAAGCGATTTGCTCGCCGTCATGTACAATGATATTCCCGGCTTCGGGCAAACGCCGGCGCAAGATCTCTTCCGATTTCACAACCGAGACTAAATTGATTTCGTTTTTTGCCATAAATGATTTCAGATCGTTTTGATTGATTTGCCAGTTGAGCGGTTCGTTCGTCATTTTCAAATAGAGTGCAAGCAACGGACCATGCGTATGCTTGCCTTCTTTTTCGGGGGTAATGAACGTAAAGACCAAACGAAAACCTTTCGGGCAGATTTTCTTCAGCGAAACCAAAAGCTCGTTAATTTTCGTTTCGTCCAAATACATTAAGACGCCCTCGATCACAAAAACAGCCGGTTTGGTTTTGTTAAAAGCGGGCTCGCTTTTGATTTTTTGTTCCAGGCTGTCGCGATTAAAGTCAACATCAAGCAAAGATAAATTTTCGGGCCGGCCGCCCATCTTTTCAAGGGCTTCTTTCTTTACGCTGTGGGTCGCCGGGTGATCGACTTCAATGAACGAAACGCTTTTAAATTCAAGGGCCAGGCGATAGCCAAGGCTGTCAAAACCGGCGCCCAGGTTAACGACCTGCCGTACGCCTTTTTCCAGCGATGAACGAACAAAGTCTTCAATCGCTTTTTTACGCAATACATAGTGCACCGTTAAACCGGGGATCATTAATTTCTCAATCAGAGGAATCAATCTCTTAAAAACGGGATTATTCAGTTGCTTTAATTTTGAGCGCCCCGTTTCGGTTGCATTCAAGATATCGCGGTAAAAAAGATTTTCTTCTTCGCTAACCAGGCTTTTTACTTTTTTTCTCTGCGCGGTGTATAAAATCCCTTGGGCTACATTGAAAGCCGTCAAACTCACTTTGTCATCTTTCATTTTTTGCTTTTTACTTTTCTTTTAGTTTGCTTTGTCTTTTTTGGGTATACTCCTACCCGGACTTTATACGTCAAAACTTTTCTTTTTGGCTAATGATTGTCTAAAAATGCAAAATTCGGCAAATTTATATCCGTTTTTACGAAGAGCTCTTTTTGATTAATATTTCGTTGACCGTGAAAAGCGCATTTCAAAATAACCCATTATAGATATTAAAATGAATACTTTAACCAATAGAATCAAACTAATTTTTTGCCGTTTTATTCCGGTTTCTTTTGGCGGCCTTTTTGCCGGACTCATTGCATGCTTGTTTTTCTTTTCATGCCATTCCGCTACAAAGGGGCAAAACAACGTGCAAAAGATCAATAATATCGTCGTACCGCCCGAACCCGACCCGGTAAAAAACAGGGCGACCATTCCCGGCGTTGATAGCGACGCAAACGGGGTGCGCGACGACATTGACCGGTTGAACGCTTCGCAATTCGGCGCCGACCCCGTACAATACAATGCGGCCAAACAGTATGCCGGTTCGCTGCAAACCGTTTTGGTATCGAATGATGCGCCGAGCGCCTCGCAAAACCTGGACCTCATTCGTTGCGAAACCGACGCTCAATTGCTGGACGTTCTCGACCAGGTAACCAAATCGACATTGGATATTTCAGAAAGACAGGCAATCTATGACGATCTTTTTGCGGGGGCCGTGATCTCCGATGAGGGGTGCCCCGGTTCGTCAAGCAACCCACTGGTGTATAAAAACTCTTTTTCTTCTACTGAAAATTTCGGGGGCGCAAACGCCTATGAAAAAACGGCAGGCGATAGAGCAGCTATCGTCGACATTCACCCCGTTTTTTATGTCAACGGAATTCAAAACACGATCCCCGAAATGCAGGCAGCCCGGCAAAAAATTCAGTCGATCTTAGACAATTCGCCGAACCATGCAAACAAACGAAGATTTCATGTAACCGGTATTTATAACCCGATTGGTTTCTCGGGGCGCGTTCAAAAACACACACCGTTAAACCTTGCCGAAGATCTCATCGAACTCTATTTACTCAAAACAGCCGAAGAGCATTATGCCGCCGATCTGGCGAAAATTGTACACCCTCATAACCAGGCCACGCCGGCTATTGACCGGATCGCGGCTCAAAATGTGGCCGCATATGCCAACGTCATGGCGCCCGGCGCCAATTACCTTGAAACCTTCCAGGGGATTGACGACAGCATCATGCAAAATACGAAACGAACCGTTACCTCGCTTACCGGCGTGGTAATCTCGAAGGGCAAAGCCATTGTCATCGCCCACTCGCAAGGCAATCTCCTGGCTAATCTGGCGTATGCGAAGTTAGCCGCAACCTATGGCAACCAGACGGCCGGCATGATACGAGTCGTCAATGTAGCCAATACTTCCGAATTTGCCGTTAGTTCTTTGAATTTAACCCATGCCGGTGACGCCGCCCTGTATTCGGCGGCTACGCCCCTGTTGGCGCCCGAGGTTAATCTTGAAACGCTGCCCGCCAACGGGCACGATTGGCCTAGAACCACCCCCTATTGCCCCAACTACCAGGCTTGCAATTTTACGCTGACCGCTCCCACATTTGACGCCCCCGGCTCCGCAATCCCCAACCAGAGCTTGATCGATTTGGTCCTCAACCACAGCCTGGTTGAAACATATCTCTCGACAGCGACCGTCCCCATTCTCGACCCCCAGGGGGTTTCGTTTACCCCCGGCGCAGACCGGTTTCAAGATCGCTTTGAAGATTTGGTCTATGCGGCTGCGATATCGCTTTTCCCGGTCAGCAGCCCAAGTTTAATCGGAATCCGCATGAATGCCCCCATCGCCACCGAAGAGTTCGGGCTTGTCGACACGGGGACCGGCTCGTTTACCGCCCAAGGGGCCGTTGGCGATTTAGCGGTATGGAGCATGGCTTCGGCTATTGCAAACAATACGTTATATGTCATTGGTGCAAACAGCGCCAATATCTGGAAACTCTACGCCATGGATATCGCAACCGGGCAATTGCTTCGCTCGCCAGCAATGGCTGAAACGGGTTTTACTTTTGCTGGCGGCATTCAAAATACGCTTTTCGCCCTTCGATACAACCGGAATGCAAGCCGCGAAGAGTTCGGCGTCATCGACCCCGTCACAGGTAACTTTACGGTGAGAGGAGTCGTTGGCGACCTGGCCTTCTGGAACAGCCAGGCTCTGGTAGACGAAACGACCGGTACTTTATATGTCATTGGCGTAAATAACTCGAATGTATGGAAGCTCTATGCGCTCAACATAAACAGCGGCCAGCTGGTGAATGCCATACAGGTTCCCCAGGCGTATTACTTATCCGGTAAAAACGCCAACGGAGAAGCCATCGCCATTCGACAAAACACCGTTTCTCTGCAATTTGAATTTGGTTTGTTAAATCTTTTAAACGGCTCATTTACGGCGTCAGGGCCGATAGGCGACATGACCGCCTGGTCCATGCAATCGACCGTAAGCGATGCTGTTTTGTATGTCTCGGGAGCCAACTCGTTGGGGCAATGGAAACTCTATACTCTCGATACCGTAAGCGGTCAATTGACGAATTCCGTTGTCTGGAGCGTGTCGGGTGTCTACCTGACGCGTTAGGCGATTTGATTTTTTTGCTATCGATTTGCTTTCGGGGCCCCGGCAATTGCGTTACGGTATTTTGCGGAAAAGACGAAATATAATTACCCACCCAACAATAGTAAAGGTAGTAAGGATCAGGCTGGTGATTTGAACCAAATCACCTTTGAGAATATTTGTAATAAAGCTGATTCCGCCTGTCGCTAAATAAAGATGAATGACATATGCCGAGAAAACAACCGCCGCTATAATCAAAGCTTTTTTAGTTCTTCGCCGCACCCGTTCGCGGACTACCTCTTCGCTCTCTTCCCCTGGTTTTTCTGCCATTTTTTTCTCCTTCGTTACAATACTCTCGAATAACCAATGAATTTGGTTTGTATTGTCTTTTTGTATATCTGTTTCTTTGTAGAATAAGGCATCACCCTTTCTTATCTAAGCTTATATGAATATTCTTATACGTTATGTCAATTGGTTTCTTTCGTTTTATTTCAACTTGAAAACATACCCCGCCAGTAGTCGAAGATTTTTTCCGCCAGTTGCCGGTTTTCTACCCGGCTTAAATCTTTCTGCAACGCTTCCCACTCTTCCCGGTTTTTTATTTTAGCGCTTAATGTCAACGAGTTCTCTTCAAACGCTTCGTCGTATTGTATCGAAAAAACGCCTGAAAATTCGCGTATCATTTGATTGAGTGTGGCTTTTTTTTGCGAAAGACCGGGGTACCTTTTTTGCAAAACAATCTCTTTCAGCTTTCGCGATAAAGCCGCCGGGTTATCCACCTCTTCGCGGCGCTCCGGGTTTCTGTGGTTCGCAAGGCACTTTTGCATCTCTTGCAGGGTCGCTTGCTCCCCGCTTATGTTACCGAGATCAATCCACATGGAAAAGATCTCTCTGGCTATGTTATTTTTACACCAGTCGCCATGAATGATTTCTGACAACGCTTGCAGCGAATCGGCCTTTTCTTGAATTTCATACCCGCTAATCATTAAAATTTTCACCGGAATATTTTTATCAAAATAGAGACGGGTTAACCAACCGGGGGCGCTGGCTAAAAAAGTCCATGCTTTGCCGCTTTTTACTTTGCCATACGCTTCGGCAAGCGGTTGGGCCTGAAAAAGCCCTTGCCTGGCGGCATTGGCGTAGTATTCGGCAAATGATTGGTCAGTCTCAAACGGGTAGAGCGTAAAAATCGATAGCCACCGGCTTTTGTTCGGTTCCGCAGTCAATGTCTCGCGGTGCGAAGAGGCATGCCCGGCAGGGTGCAAAGGAAAGACCCCTTCTCGCAGCGATAGATAGATTTCAGGGGCAAACTCCACCGGCTTACCGGGCAGGCGAAATTGATCCGTATTCAAAAATGGCATGGACCAAAAAGGCTCATGCTTTTGTCCGGGCAAGAGGCTTTTGAAACGGATATAGTTGTACTTGCCATGTATTTTTTTATTTACACGTTATCTCCGAGTAATCGCTTTCAGTAATGAAGATGCCAGCGCCTTACCAAGGGTTCCCGTATCGAGCCAAGTTTTTGCTTTCCGTACTCATCATCAGCATACCCTTGACGATTGCCTTTGGCGTTTATTATATACAGATCGGCAAAACCTTAACCGGGGCCGGCATTCTCATTTTTCCGGTGACCGGAACTTTATTTTCGCTTTACCTGATTAAAAATCCCGGCGACCACCATAAGTTAAATGACTTTCTGGCTTTGATTGTGTTGTTTGTAAGTTCCTCTTCGTCGTTGACTAACTTTTCAGACATCAGCTCGATCGTATGGGTAACAACTCATACAATGTGCATGTTTTTTGCCGTCGGTTTTAAAAAAGGGATCCGCTGGAATGCCGTTTTAATCTCAGTGTTTATTTCAAGTTACTACATTCACCCGTTTTACGCCGATATCCCCAATGTTCCCTTTCCGATTGTCATTAATATTATCTTGGCCACCCTTTTTGCCACTTCAATCATGGCTTTTTTTGTATACCAGGTGGAAGCAAATGAAAAAAAACTGGAAAAATACGCCAATTTTGATGCGCTAACCCGGATTTACAACCGGCGTTTTATCACCAAGGCCATTGAACATTTGTCTGACAAAAACCGCCGAAGCGCCGGTAACGACAGCTTTAGCCTTATCTTATTGGATATCGATAACTTCAAACAAATTAACGATACCCTGGGCCACAATGTAGGCGACGAAGTTCTAAACCGGATAGCCTCGATTTTAAATCAACAGCTTCGAAAAGAGGATATCGCAGCCCGGTGGGGGGGCGAAGAGTTTTTGCTGCTCTTGCGGCGGACCAATGTCGAGCAAGCATATCTGGTAGCTGAAAAAATACGGCAAATCATTTCCGGTACCAATTTTATCCATAACATTAAAGTGACTGTAAGCGTCGGCATTGTCGAAAAAAATGAAAGCGATTCTATCCGCGCCTTGATCCATCGCGTCGATGCAATGCTCTACTACAGCAAAAGAAAAGGTAAAAACTGCTCTACGATCTGCCGGTATATCCCGGATAACGAAAACTGCCACCAATGCGATTCGGTCAAGTATGAGTATTGCCAGGATTTTTTAACGAAACTGGAACCTGAACGACTCGCTTTTCGAGAATCATAAAACAGCGACGGCTCAATTCAGGATATTTGCTAGATATTTTGCAATTGCTGGTACATTTTCTCGGCTAAGCCCATTTCAGTATTGGCGGAAAGCGATCGAACCCTTTCTGTCATGAGCATATCGTCGAAAACTTCTTCGGCAAACCCGCCGTGGAACATTTCGCCTTTATTGATATTTTTTTTCATTTCTTTAAACATCTTTTCAACAAAAAACGATTCAAACTCCATGGCTGCTTCATATAGCTTTTTGCGTTCCGGGTTGTCTCTGGTGTGTTCCAGCACATCGCGGCGGCTCATACCCGCGTCAAGCTGGCCGCTTGAAATATGGTACCCATGTCTATGGCTCTCAGCCGTTTGCCGGGATCTTTCAAACCCTTCGCTGTATTTTTTTAAAAATTCGCCTTCCGGGGCGGTGGCTTTCGCGTCATTTTCTTTTTGCCGCGATTCGAGGTAACGCTCCATTTGCGTTGCTCTGCCTTGGCTTACACTGTCGATCGGGTTTTGCGGGTTAAAGAGTAACGGGTCCATTTTATTTCCTTATTTTACCTATATTTTAGAGCAATATCAATTCGCCATGCAACGCCCCTACGGCATGGATCGCTTTAATAATATCAATGATTTCGCCGGCGCTGAGCCCTAAGCGGTTGAGCGCGTCGACCAGTTCTTCTGCCGTTGCGCTATCTTCTATTTTCGCCGTAGCGGATTCTTCTTCCCGTGAAGATTCGCCCCTCACTTTTACCGTAATCCCGTCTTTGGCGATCCCGACCGACGAGATGGAAACGTCGTGCCCCATCACTATGGTCGCGGTGCTTTGGTCGATCACCAGCCGCGCTTTGCCGGGCACGTCGACCTCTATCGAATAAATTTGGTTTAAAAAAGCATAGGGTTCTTCGCCCTGCGGCACTTCTACCGTAATGGTGCTATCTTCGTTTAGCCTGGCCCGGTTGGCGTATTGCCGGTTAATAGACTCGACAATTAAACCCGCCGTTTGCAAATCATGTTGAATGAGCTTAAAGCGAAAGTTCAGCGGCGCTCCGTTTTCGGTTGCGGCGTTCACCCAGGGTTGCGTAGGTGCGCGTTCAACGACAGCGCCTTGCGATACGTACATTGTATTATTTTTCGGGTTCGTTCGAGCTCCCGGCTTCATGGCCGCCCCTGAAACAAGGCTTTGGGCAACGGCATAGGTTCGCCCGTCGGCTCCGTTTAAGGGCGTTTGCAAAAGGTAACCGCCTGAAATCGATTTAGCGTCTCCAATTGACGAAATCCAGACATCAATGCGGTCGCCCTCTTTCACCACAGCCGGTAAATTTGCCATTACTAAAACTGCCGCAATATTTTTGCCGGTTAAAACCTCGGCATCTACCTGGATGCCTGAGTTTCGCAAAACAGTCGCCATTGACTCGCGGGCCAGAATCGCACGGCTGTCGCCGGTCTGCGGCAAACCGACAACAACACCATAACCCACCAGCTGGTTTTCACGCTGGCCTGCCAGTTTTACGAGATTTTTTACCGGTACGTCCATCGCTTGAAGCCGGTTCATACTTGTGATGAATACCAAAAGCAATACAAAAGAAGCATGCGTGCATGCAAAAAAGAAAACCCGTGTAAAAAAAGCTACTTGAAATAATATCATTCGCCGCTTCATTGAATCGCCCCCAGGATTTCCCGCAAATATTCGAGCTGAATTTGTTTTTGCGCTTCTTCTGTCAGGCCGGCTCCCGCACCGCCGGGCAACAGACCTTGCCGGCTGCCTTGTGCGGCGCTGTTTTCTTCGGCGCCGTTGTTTTCACCCGTATCCCGGACGACGGCGGTGCTCTCTTCGCCTTTCGCCGGTGCGGTTTCAAACAGGGCCTGTTCGGCCAACCGTGGCGGCGGTTCGGTAATGATAATTAAAGTCATATCGAGAATGTCTGCCGAGTGAACAATGCCGTTTCGAATACGGCCCAGGTCAATTTGACCAATCAGTTGGATTTGCGTCGACTTGCCGTCAAAAACAATGGTCTTTGCGCCTGAAATTTGATATAAGTTGCCTTGCGCTTCGCCTAAAACCCCGTTGAGTTGAAACCGGTAGGTCTCAGCCACCTCTTGGCGCACCTTGGAATTTCGTTCTGCGGTTTTGTTGCTTTGCGACTTAAGCATCATGCGAAAGTAATTTCTCGGCGGGTTCGATTCATAGGAGGAATCGAGGTTCCGGTTATAGTCGCCTTTAGAAACGAGTTCAAAACTTTCGTCTATGTCAATGCGCAGGACGTCTCCGGTTTCGTAGTGTTCAACGAACAATGACTTGTCTTGCCACAAGCTGGTTTGCGCCCCCAGCGAAGCCATAGGAGCCATGATAGCCATGAAAGACCAACCAAATGGCAGAAAAGCCATAGCGCTTTTGGCCGGGCTTTTTGCTGTATTCATAAAAACCATTTTTAAAAGCGCCTTTAAAAGCACGTTTGTAATCTTCTTTAATGTCATTTTAACCGTTACCTTAACCATGAACCGCTTTCCCGCCCTTCAGCGATAGTTTTCGTCTGCTCGGTAATTCGAGCCATGTAACGGTGGCGGCCTTTGGTCGTTTCGACTAAAATTACTTCGCCAATGGCCCCTTCTTCCAGGGCAAAGGCTTCCATTGTAATGACAAAGGGTCCGTCTTCGACAATTAAATCGACTGCGTTACCTCGCCGGATATCGATTTCATATTCGGCGTTGGCAAGCGAGATGGTTTCTCCGCTTTGAATGGGCCGAAGAGTACGGTAACCGACCGGGGTTTTTTCAAGAGGCAACAGGTTTCTTTCTGTCAGGGAGCCCTCTTCCGAAACCCAGACTTCTTCTTTTACAAAAGAGCCGCCGATCTTTTCTTTTTCCGGGATTGCGCCCGTTGCGCGGTACACTTTTAATTTTTTGAAGACCGTATACTTGATTTCTTGGTTAAATTCGTTTTGATACGCGCCATACCCGGCGCCCCGCATAGCGCCGTTTTCATTGCCCAGTTCTTTGCCCCGGTAAAACAAACGCAGGGTTGCGTATTGTTCGCCGGCCTTGAGCTTTGGCTCAAGAGGAAAAAATTCGGGCTTGGCATAGACGGGTACAAAAATGCTTTCATCGACTTGAACCCGGTATTCGCTTTGCCGGTTAAAATTACCGGTTTTAGAAATTTTACCGGATTGCGTCTGCGCCCTGTGATGGACATAGACCTGGGGGGTTTTGTAGCTTTCGTAAATCATTTGGGCAAGTTCTTGAGCGGGTATCTCAACCATGCGGGGCGTTATGGTAATGCCTGCCCCCCGCACCGTTTCGGGCGGGTGGTTTAAAAACAAAAGTTTTTGGCGAACTTCGTCGCCGGTTAACCGAACCGGTGAACTGACGCTTTCTAAAATGCAGTTTTGATCTTCAGCGCTTAGTTCCTGCCTTTGGGCCGGCGGCGCGTAAATTTTGCCGATATCGTTCAAACAAACTTTGGGGCTTTCAATTTCAATTTGCCGGTAAAGAAGCAGATCCCATGCGTGCAAGGGTTGGAGCGCCGCCATGAAAAAAGCGGCGCTTACGATTCTAACAAAATTACAAACGGGCAAATTAACGTTCATCTCAAATAGCCCCGCTTACATGAATCAGCGTTTCAGTGCTATCGCTGTCGCCAGCATGGAATCGCTGGTTTGAATCGCCTTTGAGTTTGATTCGTACGCGCGTTGGGCGACAATCATATTGACCATCTCTTCGGCCAGGTTTACATTGGACATTTCAAGCCAACCTTGCATCACACTGCCAAATCCGGTCAAACCCGGGGTTCCGGGTATATCAGGCCCGGACGCCGGCGTTTCCTGGAACAGGTTTTTGCCGACCGCTTTTAAACCTGCCGGGTTTAAAAACCGGTAGAGTTCCATTTGGCCGACGAGCGTGGGGGTGGTTTCTCCCCCTAAATTAATAAATATTTCGCCTTGTTCCGAAATCGTCAATGAATCGAGAGACGCATCTTCGGGTAAAATAATTTGCGGTTCAAGCAGGTAGCCGTTGCTTGTCACAACCTGCCGGTTTGAGTCGATCTTAAACGAGCCGTCGCGGGTAAAACCGAAACTGCCGTCGGGCATTTGGATCTTGAAAAAGCCGACCGAATTGGAAATCGCCATGTCAAGGCGGTGGCCTGTGGCCTGCAATGACCCCGAATCGAAAACCTTTTGGGTAGCGGCCGGTCTAACGCCATGGCCCACCGATACGCCTGTCGGAATTTCCGAAACGGCGGTTGCCGGGGTTCCGGCGAGTACCTGATGCTGGTAGATTAAGTCTTCAAAGTCTACCCGGTTTTTCTTGAAACCGGTGGTGTTTACGTTTGCCAGGTTGTTTGAAATTGTATCGATTTGAAATTGTTGCGATATCATCCCGCTGGCGGATGTCCATAATGAGCGTACCATTTTATCATTATCGGTCGCTTTCTTAAATCTTTAAGTAAAATGATCGTTTGGTGCGCTTTGTTTTAAAAGCGGCGGGCGAAAAGCGGCATTATGAGCGAAAGTTCTTTAGTTCGCGCATGGCGTCTTTGTGCAAATCTCTTTCTTTAATGGCATTCTTTTTGTCGTATTGCTTTTTCCCCCTGCCCAGGCCGAGCAGGATCTTGACATGCGCTTTGTTCTTTATGTAAACTTTCAAGGGGACCAGGGTCCACCCTTTTTCTTTGATTTTACCTTTGAGTTTTGCCAGCTCTTTTTTGTGCAACAGCAGTTTTCGCGCGCGCGTCGGCGGCGGGGCGAAACTCGAGGCGTGGCTGTAAGGTTCGATACGAGCGTTGATTAAAAAGAGTTCGTCCTTTTTAAATACGGCATAGGCGTCTGCCAGCGAGATTTTCTTGTTGCGGATCGACTTCACTTCGCTGCCGATCAAGACAATACCGGCTTCCCAGGTGTCGACAATCTCATATTCAAAACGGGCTTTTTTATTTACGACAATTTCCATGAAGTTCTCTTTTGTTTTTCATTCAATCAAACATTAAAACGCACAGGTTACCTTGGCGCTGGTTTGGCTTTTCAGTCGTTCAAGAAACCGCCCAAAAGGCCTCGACAAGACGTCTTGGCAACTCTTTTGCCAAAACGGCTTTTTTCACTGTTTTATTTATAATATGACTGCATCGCCTTTTTTCGCCAAAAACAATTGACAATCTGCATAAACTTCGGTTGAAAAACAAAACCGGCGGAATTGGCCGGCATGAGGTGAACTATGAGCGTATTGATGGAATTTAGTCTTTTCCCGACCGACCGTGGCGAATCAAAGTCGCAGTATGTCGCCCGGTCAATTGAGATCATTCAAAAGAGCGGTCTGCCGTATAAGATGGGAGCGATGGGCACGACTGTCGAAGGCGATTTGAGCGAGTTGCTTGAGCTGGTCAAACAGTGCCATGACGCGATGGATGATTGCAACCGCATTTTCGCTTCGATAAAAATCGATTCGCGCAAAGATAGAGGAAACCGCCTTACCAGGAAAATCGATTCGGTGCGAGAAAAAGTAAACGAAGAGATCAAAAGTTAGCTACCAAGCAAGCAACCGGTGCAAACGGGTTTGGCGCTGTTTTCGCGTTTTTTACCGCACGGTAATGTGGTAGCACTTTTGCACTTCTTCGTAAATAATATAAATCATGCCTTCGTTTTGCATCTCGACCAGGGTTTCAAACAAGATCGTTTGCAATTGCCCTTTAAAAGCGTCGCCGGCTAAAAACCCGATTTTGGGCCGAATCTCTTCGAGGGCCTCCAGAGACGAGCCCGAACTTACGAAATTTGCGGGCGGCTCAAACCAAAGGTAAAAATCATCGTAAAAGATGTCAAAGCTGCCGCCAAAGCGGTGCGTCGATTCGCTGGCGGCATTGCCGTTTTTTTGCGCCAGGGTGTCTTGGTAGTTTGCCGGGCGAAGCGCCGACGAGAGGGCCAGTTTGACCCGATACGAAACGCCGTTTACAGGCGGTAATTTTTGCTGAAACCGTTCGGCAATGAGATCTAAAACGGTTTTCGCTTCGGGCCGCAAGTAGCGGAACTTGGCCGGAACATTATAAAAATAGTAAAGATTGTCTTTCGCCGCTTGTTCCCCCGGTACAGCGGCCTGGGGTGGCGGTTCGTCCAGAGAGACCAGCTCGCCCTCATTGGCTTTTTGCCGCGCTTCGTTTTCATCTTCTATGGGCTGCCACCCGCGCACACGAACCGCTTTCATGTGAGAGGCGTTTAAGAATTGGCGCGCCGCGTTTATTTTTTCTTGCGCGTTTTTGTACCCGCCCCTTGAGTCTTCAAACAACGGTATGTTTTCTACCAGGGCCCGCTCGATCAGGTGTACGTCGTTAGAAAAATCATGCAAAACGGTTTGCGCTGACTGGGAGGCGGAGGTGCGCCCAAAGGCGTAGGCTGCCGCCACCAAAAAAACCATTAAAACTGCAAGCGCCAGTTGCAATTGCATGCGCCGCGCTCTTGCCATGTTTACACGGTTGCTCTTCATATCTATCATAAACCGGTTTCACCCCGCCTTTTATATGGCGACAATGTTCACCAGGCGGTTTTTTACCACGATTACTTTTTTCACGTTCTTTCCGTCGATGTTTTTTTGGATCGTTTCATCGTTAAGAGCGTATGTTTTGATGGTTTCTTCGTCTAAACCGGTTTCGACGGTCGCTTTCGACCGCACCTTGCCGTTGACCTGGAACACGACTTCAATCTGGTTGTCGCGCGCCAGCTCTTCATCGAATTCGGGCCAGGTCTGGTACGCAATTGAGCCTTCATTACCGGCCATGGACCAAAGCTCTTCGGCCATGTGCGGCGCAAACGGCGAAAGAATTTTGACAAACGCTTCGAGCCCTTCGCGGCCCAACGCCGGTTTTTTATTGAGATGATTGATAAAGATCATCATTTGAGAAATTGCCGTATTAAAGGCCATCTTTTCAATATCAAGCGTTACTTTTTTAATTGTCTGGTGCAACATTCTTTGGGTCTCTTCGTTGGGTTCGCCTTCGAGCAACTCTTTGCTGATGACTGCCTTGGTATCAACGGCGTTTTGATCGTTTGCAGACCCTTCTTCGGTTGCCTGGTCTTGATCGGCCCCCGAAACAAACACGCGCCAAACGCGCATGAGAAAACGAAAAACGCCTTCTATCCCCAGCGATGACCAGGGTTTCATTTGCTCTAACGGGCCCATGAACATTTCAAACAAACGAAAGCTATCAGCCCCGTATTGTTCAACCACTTCGTCAGGGTTAATGACATTGCCCCTGGACTTTGACATTTTTGTACCGTCTTCGCCCAGGATCAAACCCTGGTGCACCAGTTTTTGGAAGGGTTCAGGGTGCGAGACCACTCCGTAGTCATAAAGGACTTTATGCCAAAAGCGCGCATACAACAGATGCAATACGGCATGCTCGGCCCCGCCCACATAGAGGTCGACGCCCGTTTCGCCCAACCAGTAGCGTTCGCTTTCGGAACCGATGGGCGCCTCTTCGTTGTCTGGGTCGGCAAATCTCATATAGTACCACGAACTGCCCGCCCATTGCGGCATGGTATTGGTTTCTCTGGTTAGTTTTTCTCCGTCTGGCCCGGTATGGCAAACCCAGTCGTTTAGCTTTGCCAAAGGCGATTCGCCTGTCCCCGCCGGTTGAAAATCTTCGGAAGGCGGCAACGCCAGCGGGAGTTCGCCCGGAGAAACGGCATGGTAGCTCCCCTCTTCATCCTGGCTAACGGGGATCGGCTCGCCCCAGTAACGTTGTCTTGAAAAGAGCCAGTCGCGCAGGCGAAAATGAACTTTTCCTTTACCGGCGCCATCTTTCTCAAGCCGCCGGATCATCGCTTGTTTCGCTTCGGCGGTCGTTAACCCGTTTAAAAAATCGGAATCAAAGCAAATGCCCTCGCCGCAAAACGCCGGCGAGATCTCTTGGGGCGCCTGGCCATCGGGCGAAACAATGTGTTTGACGGGCAATTCAAATGTCAGGGCAAACTCATGGTCTCTTTCGTCATGCGCGGGTACCGCCATGATCGCCCCGGTTCCGTACGAAGATAATACATAATCGGCGATCCAGACCGGGATTTTTTCGCCGGTAAAGGGGTGTAAGGCATACCCGCCCGTAAAAACGCCGGTTTTTTTGCCGCGTTCAGCGTCCATCTGCCGGTCAAGTTCCGATTTTAAAGCGGTCTCTTTGCGGTACTTTTCCACTTCTTGCTTTTGCCCTTCGGACGCCAGAGCCGGTACCAGGGGGTGCTCCGGAGCCAGTACCATATAGGTCGCCCCAAAGAGCGTGTCGGGGCGAGTAGTGAATACATGAATTTTTTCATTTTTACCATCGGCGCCGCCCGCGCCGTCTATCTCGAAGGCGATTTCTGCGCCATGCGATTTGCCAATCCAGTTTTTTTGCAGCTCCAGGGTCCCGTGCGGCCAGTCTACCATCGATAAGTCGTCCAGAAGGCGCGAGGCATAGGCGGTAATCCGCAACATCCACTGGCGCATCGGCTTTCTTTCAACGGTATAGCCTTTGGAGGTCCACTCTTCGACCTCTTCATTGGCAAGAACGGTGCCGAGTTCGGCGCACCAGTTGACCGGCATTTCGGCAATATACGCCAGGCGTTTGTCATTGATATAAGCTTCTCGCTCCGCCTTTTTTTCTTCGGCGGCAAGCTCCGGGGGAATCGGCAACTCTTCAATGGGTTTGGCCTTTTGTTCGGTTTCATCATACCAGGAATGAAATATTTTAAGAAATATCCATTGGGTCCAGCGGTAGTATTTTTCATCGGTTGTGTTGATTTCTCTTTCCCAATCATACGAAAAGCCCAGAGATTGTAATTGCCGTTTAAACGTAGCGATATTTTTTTCGGTGGTGACGCTGGGGTGAATGCCGGTCTGCATTGCGTAGCGTTCCGCCGGGAGACCAAAGGCGTCCCACCCCATGGGGTGAAGTACGTTAAAACCCCGCATTCGCTTGTAGCGCGACATGATATCCGTTGCGGTATACCCTTCGGGGTGCCCCACATGCAACCCCGAGCCTGAGGGGTATGGGAACATATCCAATACATAGTATTTCGGTTTTTGGGTGTCTGACGGGGTTTGAAAAATTTTATTTTCGGCCCAGTATTGCTGCCAACGTTTTTCAATCGCCTTGTAATCGTACTTCATATTCGTTAAAAACGATTTCTTTGACATTCTGACCAGCATTTTTGACCGCAGGGGACGTCCGGTTGGCGTTAACTACGCTTACGCAGGAACGGGCATTCGCGTTCAAAGATAATGTATTGACATATGGTTTTTTGTTTGAGAAAGTAATAAACTAGGTTTAAAAACGGCTTGCCAATAAATATGAATTACACCCAAACCACTCTTCAAAACCGGATTCGAGTCGGTATTTTAATTTTCGATCAAGTGGAAACTCTTGATTTTACGGGTCCGTTTGAAGTCTTTTCTGTCACCCGCGAACTGGAGACAAACCGGGTCTCTTCGGTTTCTCCGTTTGAAGTGATTCTCGTGGCGCAAAGTATTCGCCCGGTAACAACGGCCGGGGGAATGAAAGTATTGCCGCAATACTCTTTTGAACATTGCCCCGATCTCGATGTCATTGTTGTGCCCGGCGGCTGGGGGACGCGCGCTGAAATGAAAAACCCGGTTTTAATTGGCTGGCTGACGGAACGCTCGGTTCGCACCAAAGTCATTTCATCCGTTTGCACCGGCGCCTTGCTCTTGGGGCAAGCCGGTCTACTCAGGGGCAAACAAGCGACCACCCATTGGCGTTCTCTCGACTTCATGCAAGAGTCCTTCCCCTCGACCAAAGTCGTGCGCGACCAGCATGTGACAGTAGACGGACGTTTTTACACTTCGGCCGGGATCTCAGCCGGGATCGATATGTCTTTATTGATTACGGCGTTTTTTCTGGGTGAAGAGATTGCCCGTTCCACGGCGCGGCATATGGAATACCCATGGCCCGAATCGAACCAAAGAAGGGTCTAGAAGCTGAATTTGCCAAAATCCTTTTTTTATTTTTTATTTGACATCACCATTATGGCAGATTTATTTCACTGTAGTCGTAATTGCACTGCGGCAAAGTTCTTGAAGGCCCGATAAGGCGTAAATGACCGGCAACGAACCAATTAGAGCGAAGAAAAACGAGAACAAAACTCTATGTATCGCAAACTAAACCTACGCACAAAATTTGTCCTGGTCATTGGCTCCATTATTGCAATTGCCCTTTCCGTTATTTTTTACTGGATGTATTATAACGCGAAAAGCTCCATTATCAGCCAGGTCGACGCCCAAGCCTCGGCCCTGCTCCACCAAGTTGAAATCACCCGCAAATGGATATCGGACCAAGGCGGTATTTATATCAAAGAAAGGCCCGGCGTCTCCCCCCACCCCTTGTTGTCGCACCTTGACATTACCAGCACAAAAAATGAAAAATACCTGTTTAGAAACCCGGCTTTGGTAACGCGCGAACTTTCTAAAATGGCCGAAAGCAAGTCTCACTATCGAATCCATCTCACCAGCTTAAAGTTAAAAAACCCGGACAATGCCCCCACGCCGTTTGAGATAGAGTCGTTGCTAACCTTTGAACGGCAAGGCTATGAAAATTCAGTCAACGGGTTATCCCGGATCTACAGCGAAAATGAAACGCCTTATTATGAACGGACTATCCCGCTGCGCGCGGAAAAAAGCTGTTTAAAATGCCATGGAACCGACGGCTACCGCGAAGGCGACATCAGGGGAGCGATGACCGTCACCATCGACGCGACTGCCGCTTTTGAACACATTCAAAACAGCCGCATCTTTTTAATTTTCTCCGGTTCGCTTTTTTTATTGGTCGTTTTGCTTATCTTGTATCTTGCCGTTTGGGTCATTGTGCTTAAACCCGTTCAACATATGTACAAAGCGACCCAGGAAATGGATGACGAAGTTCTCAACTACCATACCTCTTTTGACTTAAAAACAGGGGACGAACTGGAGGTTTTGTCCAATGCATTTCGCGACATGTTGCACCGGATTGGCGAGACCTACAAAGGCAGCGTAAAGGCTCTCGCAAATGCTATTGAGGCGCGCGACCCCAGCACCAAAGGGCACACCGAACGCGTCGCTCTCTATTCGGTCGCCATTGCCCGACAAATGGAATTGAACCCCTTTCAGGTTCGTAACATTGAAATGGGAGCAATTTTACATGATATCGGTAAAATTGGCATTAGCGATGAAATTTTAAGAAAAGAAGGCCTGCTCACTGAAACCGAATTGGAAATAGTCCGCAAACACCCCGAAACGGGTGCTAATATCATGGATAGCGCCGAACTCCTTTACCGGGTGATCCCCGCTGTTTTGTACCACCATGAAAATTACGACGGCACCGGTTACCCGCAGAACCTGACACGCGAAGACATACCGCTCGTAGCCAGGATCATTTCCGTAGCCGACGCGTTTGACGCAATGACAACCGACCGGCCATACCGCAACGCTTTAACGATACCTGAGGCGGTCCGTGAAATAGAACAATGTTCGGGCACCCAATTTGACCCGGAAGTGGTCCTGGCGTTTTTACAGGTGTACCAACATGTGTACGATCAAATCCAGGGGGGCGCACGCGCTTAGTTGAAAGCGGGCGGTTTGCAGCGCTGCATAATTTTCTCCAAATTCTCGCATATTTTGTTAACTCTACCGGTGTTTTTTTATAGACCCGTCTCGTACGCCGGTTGATGAAGCGCTTTGGTACAGAAAATTCATGTCTGGTTTTTCCGTACAATAATAGTGAACCCAGATGTAAAGATGGCTATACAACGCCGCCGCAAGGGCAGCCGGAGAAGCCCAGAGAAAGCCCGGCAACCAGAGTAGAAAAAAACCGAACCAGTACATCCCGTTTCGGGTGTAGCGAAAGATACCCCGATTTTCCAGGGGCAAATTACGATACGACGGGTCAAAATGATCAGCGCCGGAGGCCCGGTTGATGCCAAAATAACGAAGTACGGAGTAGAGCAGCCAGAGACCCGGCGCCCCAAGAAGAATGGCTGCCGCCCAGCGCCAGAAGGGCGCAAGCGCAAACCCGCCCCGGTTTGAAAGAGCCAGTAAAACCGCCAATACCGGCCGCGAAACCAGGAGCAGCTTAAAAACGACCAAATAGGCTTGGTACCCAAAGCGGGGGAACCGGCGGGTAACCCATCCGTTTTTCAGCTGGCTTCTCCACAGTACGGCAACGTAAATTTGATGAACGGCGGGCAAAACCGCCGAACAGGCAAACCAAAAACGCGTGGAAAATCCGCCCCATTCTCCTTGCATCCAACCGGGGTTTTGAGCCGCCAGCCATGCGCCGCCCCCGAGTACGGCAAGCGCCAAGGCATGCCACCCTTGTTTTTCCCAGGCATTCATTGCCGGCGTAGCGGCTGATTGCGCATTGATGTTTTGATTGTTCATCATACCATTGAGGATTGAAACATACCTTCATTCAATGATTGCGTCCACTTTTTGGAAAACCGAAAAGCTGTGAAAGCTGTGAAAGCTGTGGTAAAAGCGTTAACCGCTTTAGCCGTACTTTTCACGGTCATCAAGCGCCCCTGGACTTTAGCTTTAACCATTCTTTAGGACTATTCCCGGTGCTATTTTTAAACGCCTTGTAAAAGACAGCGGGACTATTGTACCCCAACTCATAGCATAATTCGGTAATATTTTTTTGGTGGTTATTTTTTAAAATCGATTTTGCTTCTTTGATGCGATACGAATTTATATATTCCGAAAAATTTTGATTTAAATGCCGGTTTAAATAAGAAGAAAGTTGGTGCGTGTTCACTTCCAGCGCTTCGGCCATGGAACTTAAAGTAATGTCTTCTTCGAGATAAATCTTTTGTTGGTCCATCAGTTGCGGGAGTTTTTGCCCCAGGGTCAGGAGAATTTCAGGCTGGAGGTTGGCGCTGGGCGGATAGAAAGTAATACTGTCCATATAGACAATCCCGTATTTATAGTAGTAGGGCCAAATTTGCAGGAAAAGTAAAAATAGCAATTCCACTGTCATTCGAATGACTAAAACCGCGGGTAAATTTTCAGTATTAAACTGGGGGAAATAAAACATACTTAACGACATGAAAAAAGCGTATATATTGAAGATTTGAACGGCAATCGGCATCACGCGATGGTTTCGCTTCAAGTTTTTACTCTGAAACACCGGCTTAAATTTTATGTATATATACCAGATTGTAAATAGGTGTATGAATAAATAATATGAAATAAAGACGATTTGACTAAGCGCATTGATATGAAAGTTAAAAACACCCTGCTCGTCAAATACCGGTATCGGCCCCCCGTCATACGTAAAAAAGACATAGTGCAGGTAAATGCCCAGCTGTACGATGGGGCCAAACACCAGTAACCAGTATATTTTTTTCCATTTGAATATTTCGTTGAGCATGACAATCTCAAGAAAAATATAACAAATGTATAACGCGGTTTTTATGATAATAAAACTTTTGATTAAATAAGGCGCACGCGCCACATGATCGGACACCAGGAGGCCAAAATACAATGATTTTAAACCCACAACAAATAGAGTCCATGAGATAACCACTTTTTTCGGGTTATACTTTCTAAGCGAATATATAATAGCGTTTACAATTAAAAAAACCGAGATATAATACAAGGCTCCCGCGTAGATCATTGTTTCCTCTATTCCACTCAAAGCTGCGGCTCATCTTATCAGATTGAATTTTTATTTATTTTTACAATAAACGATATAACAGAAATTTCGAAATTAAACCGCTTTCATTTTACGGATATCTTTACAGGCAAATCAAACAGCACAACTAATTTTTTAAACCGGTTCTTTAATAAAGTGCGAATGAATTCTATATCATCATAAAATCCACACCTCTTTAAGAAAGAGTTAGTAGGGACCGTCCGATACGCAGATAACTGTATTTGAAGCCGTTTTAAACATATTGGTAAACATATTAAACCCGGCCGGATCATAGACATACGCCCGATCCGAAAATATATTGTTTTTAAACACATAGGTAGTCGATGTCCAACCGCCCATCGTGGCCGGGTTTGCGCTTTCCCGGTTGCTGATATAAAGCGACGTCAACTCCTGAATATTGGGCAGGCGCCAAGAGCGGCTGTTGTAATTTAACGTACTGCAATAGAGCCAGGCATTATACCACGGAATCGAGGTATTGGTTACGCCATCCCAGACGCAGGCGCCGCCTGAATAGTTTTCCCCCCGCAGGCACTTTGTCCAGATCAAGCCGGTTGTTTTGTCCGTTATGGTCCCGTCCATATTATCCCGGATCGGCTCTACTGCGGCAAGGGGCGCCGATAATAAGCCCAGTATAATCATAGCCAGTAATGCTGTTTTCATTTGTTCAGGTAAAATAAAAGTTCTTTTTTGGTGTTTCATGGTTTCTCCTTCTTTCCTTTTTGTTATCGTTTGCCTCGATTGCCCGCTCAACTGCCCGCCTCTAGCCTAAGGCAATGTCGCCACGCATCGCAGGTGAGCCGTTTGGGTGGTCATGTTTTTTGAACCATACTGATAGTAAGAAGCATTGTAAGTGTAGTAACTGGTCGCCGGGTTATACCTTGTGGTCGAGGTCCAGTGGTCCGGTAGAGCCGTTGCCGGGGTTGTGAAATAGGTAGAGTCGAATCCGTAATCTGTGCTTGAATAATTCAGAATAGTGTTCAACTCTCTCATGGTTGGCACACGCCATGTTGTCAAATCTGCATAACCGGTCGCACCGTTGACCGTATTTAAATTGTTGCACAACGTATGGATATCCGCTCCCATAATATTGATGGTTCCGATTGTACTGCATGCCGGGTCGCTGGCGCCTTCCACGCAGGTTTTCCATACGAGTCGCGTATCGTTATCCGTCGTAGTATAGTCGGCGGTGTACACGGCATGAGCGGTTGGCCCTGTAAAATTCGGCGTTCTCCCGGCCTGGTAGCCCCCGTCATGCCCCCATCCGTTTGGTCCGGCACACGAAACGGAAAACCCGTTGGTATCCCAGCACTGTGTCTGAAATGTTTTTAATGGCCGTGTATAAGGGTATGCGGTTTGTTCCGCCGATTCGGAGCTTTCCGCTCCTGAAACTACGGAAGTAATAACATAGTAATAGTCCACGCCATCGGTCAAGGGGGTTTGGATATACGGCGAAGTGACATCCGCAATTTTGGTCCCGGTCATCGAAGTCACGCCGGGAGTGGTGCTGAAATAAAGGTGATACGCAGTCGCTCCGGCAATCGGTGCCCAGGTCAGCGTCACCTTTTTCGGCCCGCCTGCCGCCGTTAAAACGGGCACAGGGTCGAACATGGTAAAGGTGGTACTGTTTGCCAGCGGGTTGACTCCGTTTCCGGGCAGTGCTAAATCCAGCGAATTGGCCGAAACCAGAATCGTATAGGGTGTAGCCGCTGCTTGCGTTGAAGTGTTAAGAATAACAATGGTATCGTCAATACCGGCTCCGGCCGCCATTTGCGCTCCATTGACGGTAAGACCGGCAATGGAATAATTTACAGAATTTTCGGCCGATATTGCATCCATTGTTTCGGAAAAAACCACCTGCACCGCATTTGCACCGGCGCCAACTGACGACTCCACGATTGGTTCCGCTTTGTCCGCTTCTACCACATCTGACGTATTTAATTGCAACATAATATTCCCGGCTAAATCTTTCACCTGAGGCGTTGCCGATGTAGTGACATCGGGCTTTGCCCCCGTATCAGACAAGCCGCCTTCGGCAAATCCAAGATACAACATGGAATCATTGGTAATTTCCGGGAGAGGAGCCATTGCTCCATGCATCAATACGACTCCGGTATACCCGCTGACCTGCCAGCTTGCCTGAGCCGAACCGACGCCATCAAGCGCATACCCGGGGAAAGTCGAATCGTCAATGGGCTCATTAAAAGTAACCGCGTACCGGTCTATTTTTCCATTGGCATCCGAATCCATGGTTTCGACTGTCGCCACCGCAGGCGGCGTTGTGTCATAGTTCACATTAAGCGCAGTGGAAGAATCTGTATTGCCTGCGGTATCGGTCTGCCGGGCTGAAATGGCATAGACGCTGTCGGCTGCAAAAGGATCCGCCGTCAAGTTGATGGTTCCCCCCGTGCATACACCCGAAATCCCCGTAGGCGAAGCGCCGGCAAAGAGTTGCACAGTAGCTCCGTTCTCGCAAGTCACGGCATATGTCGTCGTATTGATATTGGTTATATTGTCGGTAGAATACAAACCGGAATCGTCTGTGGCGTTGAGGTCGGGTTCTCCCGTGATCACTACGGTATCGATCGTTAAATTGAGCGGACTGGAAAACGCGCTCACATTCCCCGTTGCGTCCGTCGCCACCGCCGTAATGGCATAGGTTCCATCAATGGCTAAGGCAATATCAAATGTCCATACCCCCCCTGCCGCTAAGCTGTTTGCTCCTGCAATGGGCGTTCCATCCCGGTAAAGTTGCACGGTTGAACCGGCTTCCGCCGTCCCTACAACCGTCAAAGCGGCTGTTACATTGGTAATATCGTCGGCACTATCCGCTCCGCTATCGTCTAACGGATTTAAATCGGGCAGTGTAGGCGCAGCAGGCGCAACCGTATCAATGGTAACCGCCGAAGCGTCTGTTGTTGTTGTAACTACAGCGCCGGTTTGAGTGTCAATATCCTGGTAGCCCGATATATTAATTGCTGCCGCTCCGTTGGGCGTTCCCCCGGTTACGGTAAGATCGGCCCGGTACTGGGCAATACTAAGCTGCGTGACCGCCGCTGTTTGACCGGCGATGGTGACGGTCGGCGCGCTAATCGATTCGTTTCCCGTGATATAAACGCTGATGACATCATTTACGGTCGCCAGGTTGCTCGCCTGCGCATTGTTTGTTGAGATCTTGACTTCCGTCAAGGTGGGTGCTACCCCATTGGTACCGGTCGTCTGCGCCAAGAGAGGCGGGCTGACTGCCCCTGCGTTACCGGCGATGTCCACCGGCCGGACATAAATATAGTACAATGTCCCCTGCGCAAGCCCCATGATCGACTGAGTCAATTGACCTACTGCCCATTGAGCCTTATTGAACGGTGAGCAGTTTTGGTAACAGGTTTCATAGTTCATCTGCGGCGCAGCGGTAAGATTATCTGCCACAGCGCTATACGAAAAGCTGATCCAGCCCGTTGCAGCGCTGGTAAACGTCAGCGCTCCCATTGGCGCGGGCGGCGTAATATCATAGGCGTAACTGTCGGTACCGGTACCGCAGCCGGAAATTGCCCCATTGATCTCAATTCTTGCGTAAAAATTATAGGCGCCTTCGGTCAAGGCGTCAGTGGTTACGCTCACGCCGGTTCCGGTAGAAGTGGCTGTTCCAACAACAGGCGAAGTACATATGCTGTCGGTATACAAGCGTGTGATTGCTCCGCTTTGCATATGCCCACCCGAAACTGTAAATGCCGGTGTCGGGTTGGTTCCCTGCGTTTTCAACGGGTTTGACCGTACAATACTGCTCGGACCCATTGGCTCGGCATATAAAACGGCGGCTGAAGGGGCGGAGACATTCCCGTAGGTGTCGACCACAAAAAGACGGTATATTCCATGAGTCGATGGTAAAGACATGATTGTGGCCGCGCCGCCTGCGCTGGTCATTGTCGGGCCTGAAGCAAAAGTCGTGGTCCCGGCGGGCGCTACCCAGACGTTATTGCCGGCGCCTGCCGGCGAAATATTGAAGGTAAATGTGGGGTATTTGTGCACATCGGCTGTTAACACCGTATCCTGGTTGTTCGGCGCTACGGTATTCAAGTCATATGTCACGGTAGCCATCGAACAACCGGAAACAAACCCCCCGTTTGCAGCCGTAGCATAAAAGGTATAAATACCATCAGCAAGCGCTTGCGTAACCACATCAACCGACCCTCCGGCTGATACGGCATTCCCTACTTCGGTAGTACAGGTATTGTCTGTGTAAATTCGAACATTGATCCCCGTGGCAACACCGCCCCCCAAAACCGTAATGGCGGGTGTCGGATCATTGCCAAGAACTGTTCCTCCTGATCCCGATATTTGCAATGAAGTTGGCGGGCTGGGCACAACCCCCGTATGCACTGCAGCTACCGAAGCGGGCGAAGCGTTCCCCGCTTCGTCTACCACATAAATATAATACGTTCCAATATTCATGGGAGCATAGATCGTAGAAGATGTTCCTATGTCGTTGCTCATGCCGGGGCCGGGCGCAAACGCCGTAGTACCCGCCGGCGCCAGCCAGATGATGGTACCTGCTCCCGCAGGCGTTATGTTGACAACGGAACCGTAATACACGTAAACATCGGATGTTAAAACCGAATCCTGGTTGGTTGGCGCAATGGTGTCTACCGTATATGAAGCGCTGGCCGTAGAGCAGGAAGAGACCAGTCCGTTGTTATCAACATTGGCATAAAATGTGTATGGTCCGTCAGAGAGCGTAATGGTAGTTAAGTCAATAGATACGCCAGCTGCCGTACCGCCGGCGATCTGTACCATACAGGCGGCATCCGTAAACACACGGACCAGATAACCGCTGTTAACGCCCGATACCCGGATCGTTGGCGTGGGGTCATTTTTCGGCGTAAACGCAGCGGGTACCACCGCGAGTCCCGTTGGCGGTCCGGGCGGCGTAGCCACCGTTATCGATGCTACCGAAGGGGTTGAGATATTCCCCGCTAAATCGACCACATAAAGCAAATATACTCCCAAGTCGGTTGGCGCGGCAATGGAAGTGGCCGCCCCGTTTGCCGATGTCATACCTGTGCCGGTGGTAAATACAGTGGTTCCGCTTGGGGCCAACCAAACCGTATTGCCTCCCCCTGCCGGAGAAATAGAAATCATGGTACCGCTTGTTACCGTGGAACTTGACGAAAGAACCGCGTCTGAGTTTGACGGAACAATTGTATCCAACGTATACGAAACGCTGTTTAAAGAACAATTCGAGACTAGCCCATTGTTATCCGCATTGGCATAAAAGTTGTAGGCGCCATCGCTCAATATGATCGTAGTTAGATCGATGTTGGTTGTTGCCGCCGTGCCCGAAGCGACTTGAACGGTACAGGCGCTATCGGTAAACAAACGCACGACATGACCGGCCGTCACCCCCGTCACTTGAATGGTAGGCGTATCGATATTGCCCGGCGATGTGACCGGCGAAACCAAGGCCAATGCCGAAGGCGGGTTAGGAATCAAATCTACGGTAATCATAGCCGTAGACGCCTGTGAAACATTACCGGCGGCATCTTCAATAAAGATATGATAATTTCCAAGAGTTGCAGGAGCCAAAATCGCCGTATCGGTTCCGGCCGCGGTGGTGATATCGAGCCCCGGCGCAAAGACTATGGTGCCCACCGGAGCCAACCAGACCGTGTTACCGGTTCCGGCGGCGACAATCGGTATGCTCATGCCTGCAACAACCGTAGCGCCGGTGGCAAGTACGATATCCTGGTTGGCGGGCGCCGTTAAATCAACGATAACCGCCGAGCTGTCGCTAGTTGTTGTAACATTTCCGGTATTGCCGGCAAAATCGCTGAACGCCACGTTCAAGGCCGCCATCCCTTCCGGTTCAGCCCCTGCCAGCGTGATTGCGCCGCTATACGATGCACCGTTGCCGCTTACCGATGCCGCTTGACCTGCAATGCTCACAGCGGGCGTTGAAATCGGTTCCGATGCGGTTATGGTAACCGTAACAGTATCATTTGTTTTTGCGAAAGCCGTATTCGTATTGTCCGATTCGATATGCACTGCGCTTAGCGCAGGCGGCGTCAAATCGAGAGTATAATTTACGGATGCGGTCGAACAAACTGAGGTAATCCCCCCTTGCTCCGTATTTGCATAAAAAGTGTAAGCGCCTTCGGTTAAAATAGCGGCGGTCAAATCAATTGTGGTTCCGGCGGCCGTCTGGCTCGCCACCGATTGGGTACACCCGCTATCCGTAAATAACGATACGGTATCTCCTGATGCAACGCCCCCTACCCGAATAACCGGCGTGGCATTGTTTCCGGGAGAAGAAACAGGCAAAACCAAAGCCAGGGTCGTTGGAGCCGGGGGAGGCGTTGAACCGCCAGTGACGGTGACTGTCGCCGTAGATGCGCTTGAGACATTTCCGGCCGGGTCTACCACATATAAATGATAAACTCCCGAAACCGCAGGAACTTGAATCGATGTCGCCAGACCCTCCGCACTACTCATGTTAGACAGGCCGCTTGAAAAGGAACCGGTTCCAGCCGGCGCCAGCCAAACGGTGTTTCCGGCTCCGGGCGGCGCAATCACAAGAGTACTTCCGGCGCTTACAGTAGAACTGCTGCTCAATACGGTGTCTTGCCCTGACGGGGGAACCGTATCGAGCGTATAATCCAAACCGGTAATCGAACAAGACGATGTTTGCCCGCCGGATGTGGTATTTGCGTAAAAAGTATACGAGCCGTCGCTTAACGCGATGGTAATCATTGTCACAGACGAACCGCCTGCAAACCCCGAAGCGACTTGTGTTGTGCAAGAGCTGTCGGTAAATAACGCGACCGTATCGCCGCTATTCACCCCCCCCACAATAACAGAAGGCGTGGGATCATTCCCCGGAGAAGTCAATGGCGGCGCTAAAACCAAGCTTGCCGGGGCCGAAGGGGCCGAACCGGGAGATAAAGCCAGTACGGTTAAAGTAAAAGTAGCCGTTTTCACCGTTCCGTTGTACTCCACAGTCGCCGTTAAAGTAACGACGGCGTCGGGCGAACCTGCCGCAGGCCGCGCCACCGCGCCGCTAACCGAATTAATGACATTTTCATCGGAAGATGACCAGGTGACGTTTGAACCGCTTTCCCCGGTAAGCGGCAATGATATGTTTTGGGTTACGCTTCCGGATGTATCGGCGCCCTGGAATACAATTGCCAGGGCGCCGGCATCGTTCGCTGCAATTGTTGCATCAGACGGGGTATTTTGATCGGTTTTATTGTTTAACGAGACTTCCGCATTGCAGCCCGCGGCCAGAACAATGATAAAAATCCCTAGAAATAACCGTTGAAATACCTGGTAAAATAACCTGTGAGTAATAAACCCTTTACTGAACTTTTTACCAAATTTTTTGTTAAATAAAAAACCGCAAGTTTGATGTGTCATCTCCCTCTCCTATCTTATTTTCCTCCACTGCAGGAGGTTGTTTGCACTTTACTGCTGTCGCAGGTTTATTTTTGTTTGCGAAAGACTTTGCAAGTCACGATTGTCAAATCTTAACTTTTTTGCCCGTTCTTTTTTCTTTGGCGTACCATAACTTATTTCAACACTAATGTCTTTTATTTTTATAAATATTTACTATTTATTTATAAAAACAAATAGATTACAAATGGCGATTGAATCGATAAACAATACGGTTACTCACACTAAGCATAATGATATATTATTATTTAAATTTTATTTCGTTTTTAGTATAACCGGGCAACTATTTGCCATCCATCCGAAAGAAAATCTTTACATTTTATCGTACCATATTAATGTCGGAAAAAACAAACGCTTAATTTCATGGCAGTTAAGCAATATTTATATTACATTTCATACATTTCTTTTACCGGGGAAAAAAGAATAAGGTGAGCAATCAAAAGATAAAACTGAAGTCTCTGCTTTTGGTACTTATACTTTCTTTTTTCTTTTTTACCATTGATCTTTTAACCCCTCTTGGCGTCGCCGGCGGGATACCATATATCCTGGTTATTTTTGTTTCTCTGCAAACCAACAATGTTCGTTTTACATGCTATGTCTCAATTTTATGCATTGGGCTCATTGGACTAGGCTATCTGTATTCTCCTGCAGGCGCTGAAAACTGGATCGTTCTCATGAACCGTTTGCTGGCTGTTTTTGCCATTAACATTACCACCTACCTTGGCGTACAAATGAAAGAAAAAGAAGTGGAAATAGGCAAAATTGCCAATATGCCCTCGGAAAACCCTCACCCGGTGTTGCGGATCTCATACGATATTGAAATGATGTATTGCAACAAGGCCGCCAAGATGTTTTTTTCCGTAGAGCAAAGCAAAGACAAAAAATGCCGTTTTCCGGCCCAATGGAAGGATTTATTGGAACAGGTAATTAAAACCGGGAAAAATAACTTTATCGATTACCGGGCGCAAGACCGGGTGTTTTCGCTTCACTTTGTACCGGTGCCTGAAATGAGATACGTTAATATTTATGCCACCGATGTGACTTTGTTAAAAAGTATTGAAAACCAATTGCAAGCGGTTGCCGACCTGCCGGCTGAAAACCCGAATCCGATTTTAAGGATTTCCTATGCAATGGAAATTCTATATGCCAACCAACCGGCCACCCAACTGTTTCAATTAAAACAACACGAATTGAACGCTATGTATTTACCGGCCAAATGGAAAAAAGCGTTAAAAAAATCAATAGCCACAACGGGAATTGAATTTGTAGAACAAAAATTTAATCGACAAACCCTGCAGTTTTCACTGGTTCCCATACCCGCCATGAAATACATCAATATTTATGGCAGCGATATCACACAGCTGAAAATATCGCAACGCGAAATGAAAAAACTGGCCGAAACGGATGAACTGACCGGCCTGTTTAATCGCCGAATCTTTAACAACACGATAGAATCGGAGATCAGGCGTAGTTTGCGCTTCCGGCAAGAGATTTCACTGCTTATGATTGATGTGGATTTTTTTAAAAAATACAACGATACATACGGCCACCTGGCCGGTGATTCGGCCTTGAAAAAAATTGCGCATTTATTGCAAAATCACTTCAACAGGCCGGGTGATCTGGTTTCACGCTACGGAGGCGAAGAATTTTCCGTTATTTTACCCGCAACCGGCATGAAAGGCGCTATTCAATTGGCGGGCAATGTCATAACTGGAATGAAAAAATTAAACATCACTCATGAAAAATCGCAAATAGCAAACCATGTTACCGTTTCCATTGGCGTGGCGTCATTCTCGCCGCATCGCTCCGTGAAAAGCGGCTCTTTAGAATCAAGGCAAGGCAAACCCGAAATTGAGCCGGCCAGTTTTGTCAAAAAGTCGGATGAAGCCTTGTATGAGGCGAAACGGAAGGGTAGAAATTGCGTTTTCCCCCAGGAACTTTTTACACCCTACGCTAAAACCAACTGAAAAAATTCCGGTTTTTAGACTATAGCGGTGGTATGGACCGCACTACATACGCTCGCCCGGCTCATCTTGCCCTGCTATTGTCAATGCAAAAGCGCAGTAATTCTCAAAAGTACAGACAATTGATCCTTGAAACGATGCGCCCGAACGCGCCAATAAGCCCAAATGCAAGCAATTTCTTTTATCACTTGCGCGTGTATGCAAAAACCCTGGCAGGCGATTACCTGCGCCGCGACATTGAAAAGGCCCATCTCCAGTTGAAAGAAGCATACGCTTTCAACCAGCAAATCATCACAATTTTTGATGAAAAATACCCGCAGGCTTTAAAACAAATCCCCGACCCGCCATTGCTGCTTTTTGCGCGCGGGAATACCGACTTGTTGCTGACTGCCGAAACGCGAAAATTATCCGTTGTGGGTACTCGCAATATCTCACCGATCACCTTCTATTGGCTCAATCAAATTTCAACCTTTCTTGCCAAACAAGAGATAGTTGCGGTTTCGGGCCTGGCAAACGGGGTTGATATCGCTGTTCAGCGCGCTTTGATCCAAGCCGGGGGTTGCTGCGTCTCATTTTTACCTCATTCCGCCGAACTAATCAACCCGCTTCGTAAAAAGATTACCGATAACACCCGCACGCTGCTCTTGAGCGAATACCCCCCCGGTACGCCCGCCATGCAGTGGAATTTTCCCCGGAGAAACCGCCTCATTGCCGCTTTTGCGCCCGCCCTGCTCTTTGCCGAAGGGGGCGAAAAAAGCGGGGCTTTGATTACGGTTAAATATGCGCAAAAGTACAAGAAAAAGATTTTCTTTCTTAAACACCGGTTTCAAACCAATAACCGGGGGGCCGGTACGGTGGAACAAAACTACCGCGGGAAAGACATAAGCCGATATTTTCCAATACGAGTCATTCAGCAAAACAGGTTCTTATTAAATTCATCAAATAAATCGAGCCCCGCACGATATGAAGGGGCTTTTTATCTTGGCGGCGGGCGATGGGTTAAATCATCGATTAGCGATTTCTCGCTAGAATTTCTACAACCTGTTGAACCGGGTTCGGATTTTGAACCGTATAGCGGCTAAAGGTGAAATCGTTGCTTAACGCCGGCGTATAGTCTGTCGTCACTTGCGTGGTGTACCCCGCTTTTAACGCCAGATGGGCGAGAGCTTCGTTATAGATACCGTACGGCCAGGCCCATGAAGTGACTTCATGACCAATAAGGTGTTCCAGTTTTTTTCGCGACAGGTATAGCTCTTTGAAAAACCCGTTTTCATCATTTACATATGTTTTTTCCATATTGGCATGACTGCGCGAATGAGAGCCGATTTCAAATTGTGCGGGTAATTTTCCCAGATTTTGATACACCGATGAAGAGTCGGGGTAACGGTCAAGATAGATATAAAAAGTGCCCCCAAAGCCATACCTGGTCAATTGGGGAATCACATAAGAAAAAAGCGAAAAGTAGCCGTCATCAAACGTCAACACCACCACTGGTTTATCGCTTTTGGGGCTTTCCTGGGCCAGTTGCAACCAGTCGCGAATCGAAAATACCTGGTATTTTTCTTTCAGCAGCTTTAAAATTTGTTCGAATTCGGCGGGTGTGATCGAGTATTGCCCAGCTCCGCCAATATCATGGAAACATAAAATTACAGCCTTGAGCGGTTTTTTTTGATTTTTTTCACCGGCTTCAACTCCGCCGGTCGGAGAAGTCCACAACAGGGCCAGGGCGAAACAGATTGACGCGATATCTTTTTTCATTTTTTTGTTTCTACTTTTTGTTTCCATTTCCCTATTTATATTTTCGACAATGAGGACTATATACGTGAGAAAGCTGCGCTATGAAGAAGCGCGATCCCGTTTCCTGACTGAACTTGACAAGGCGTTCATGGCAGGCGAGAGACATGTGGAAGTCATTCATGGCATTGGCACCTATACTCTGAAAAAAATGGTGGAAAAAGAAGTCGCCGCTTTGGATTACGCGGAAATTCTCGAATCGCAAAACCCCGGCAGCACCTTGCTTGAGCTTTTGGCCCCGGAACCTCATATTTTAAAGCAATACCAATAAGCCCGCATCTCGGTTCTTACCCGGTTTGCCCTGAAAGCCCGGCTTACCCCGGTTGCAACATATGTCTTATGCCGTTTCGGACCCGTTGTTTTTTTCGCGCCAGCGCGAAATGGTGTCGATAGCTTTGACTAGATAATCTGTCTCAATGTTGGTTTGGTAACCGGCAAACCATTCAGGTATATTGGTCTTTTTCAATGTTTCCGGTATGATCTGAAATCGCACCGTTTTTTCTTTCAGCTCGTGAATGGTTAAACTGATCCCATCCAAAGCAACAGACCCTTTCGGGACAAGGTAAGGCGAGCTTAATTCAATTTCAATGTCCCAGTAGTCTTCAAATTTATCGAGAACGGCAACAGGCGCCATGCACTCCACATGCCCCTGGACAATATGACCGCCCAGACGCTGTTCCGCTTTTACGGCCCTCTCTAAATTGACTACGGAACCTTCTTTTAAAAAACCGATATTGGTCAAAGAGAGCGTTTCGGGAACGGCAAATACGACAAAACTTTTGTCGGTAAACGTTTCTACGGTAAGGCAAACGCCGTTGACTGCAATGCTATTGCCGCCTTTGGCGTCATCGAGAACTTCGCTGGCCCCGATTTCAAAACGCTTGCCATCGGCGCCCTCTTCTATTTTAAGGATTTTTCCCGTTTCTTCTACTATTCCGGTAAACATAGTTTGGTTTTTGGCGTTTGGTTCGACCCGGTTTTTTCTTTTTCGTTCTTCTTTTTTAACCGAATCTTGCTAATCAGTGATTAGCGGGCGATGGGACTCGAACCCACTCTAAAAGCTTGGAAGGCTTTTGTGCTACCGTTACACCACGCCCGCGGTGAATTTATACAATATAAAACGTATCAAATTCAACTTATGTAAGTTACTTTCATCAGCCTTTGGCAGATCAACCGATTCCGGCCCCCTCCCTAGTGGCTTTGATGAAAGTGCAGCGACTCTTCGTAGTAAGGGTCGCCAACCGGTTCCGGGTTTACTTTGGAATAAGCATTTAAAACGACATACCCTGTCAAGCCAATACAGCCAATAAATATGCCAATTTCCATCCATGAAAAAGGAAACCCGTGAACATTGTTATGTTGAAGTCCGCCGTATACCATCCAGACTACGTCGACAAAACCCATGAATACCGTAAACCAGGCAACGCGCGCCAGTTTTTCGGGGGTTCGTTTGATCTTACTGGAGAGCAAGATGAAAAACGGAATCACAAAGTGGCCAAACCACAACAACGCGGTAAATAGCGCCCAGCCGTTTTCCATGCTCAAGCGTCTTTCCAGGTAGATGGTTTCTTCGGGTAAGTCTGCATACCAGGTAAGCATATGCTGGCTAAATGCGATATACGCCCAAAACACGGTAAATACAAATTGAAATTTACCAAGGTCATGAAAATGCTCCTGGTTCATATTCACCAGACCGCCATTTTTTTGAATGGTGCTTGTCAGCAAGATCAAAACGCCAAAACCCGTATAGGCGCAACCGGCAAAGCAATAGACCATAAACATAGTCGTTTGCCAATGCGGCTCAAGCGACATGATCAAGTCAATTGACGCAAGCGAAAGAAAATAGGCAAAGCAAAGCATGTAACCGGCGCTTAGCGCTGTTAATGTTCCTCTGGTTTTAGGGTCTTTGGTATCATCTTGTTTCAAAGAAACTTTGCGAATCGCCGAACCAAGCATATACCATACGACCAGGTAAAAAGCGATTCTGGCAATAAAGAAAGGTGTATTGAGGTACGCCGCTTTTTTCTGCAAGATATGGTCTGCAGCAACGACATCTTCATGAGACCACTCATAAAGTTCATGAATACCAAAGATAACGCCTACGATAAAAATAGCGGCTACGGGCAGCAAATTTACCATAGTCTCAGGCACCCGCCGCATGACGACAGACCACTTGGCCCCGGCCAAAAATTGAAACGAAGTAAAAAACCCGCCGCTCAGGGCTATGATCATTAAGTAAAATGCCATTACCAAAAGGCCCGCCCAGGCACGGTGCGGGTCGACAAAAAAGCCGGCGCCCAATGTGCCAATGCCAATGACGCTAAGGCCAAGCAAAATACTGTTTAACTTTGAAGGAACTTTAAATTTTTCCATAGGTCTTTCCTTACTTTCTGGCCTCAGCCTGAAGTTTTTTAATATGGTGAGCAATTGCCCATCGGTCTATTTCAGGGATTTGCGTCGCATAGCTCGGCATTGTACTGATCCCCGTAGTCATTACCATAAATAATCGCTCTTTGCTCCATGATTCGGGCGCGATCGGTTCATTTGCATTTAAACGGACCAGAGGTTTAATTGGCACGCCTTGCCATTTTTGGGTAACCGGTCCGTCTGCGCGACCGCCAACACCGTGGCAGGGAGAGCAGTAAATCCGGAATCGGTCTTTCCCTCTTTCCAGTGTAGCCGCATCGTTTTTCAGCGGGCTTTTAATCAAATGAGACGCTCTTTCATGATCGTCGGGTATGTTTAAATATTCCTCACCGTCAATTTTATACGACAACGAAAATCCCCAATCGTCTTCTGCGGTCAAATAGTGACCGGGAATTGTTTTCGCATAATGAGGGTTTAAATATTTATAGGGAATTGTATTTTCGGGCGGCACACGGTTCCCAATGCGGTTGCCAACCAGGTCGATACGTTGAGTATCGACTGCCGGCGAATAGGCCATGTCCATAAAGTAATGGAACTTACGGCGTATTCCGTTGCAATTTACCATCGTGCTCGCTAAAGCCAGGATTATCAGTAATTTTAAATATTTCACGTCCTTCCTCCCTGTATCTTTATTGTACTTCCTTAACCTCTACGGCTAAGTCGTTGAGCAGGTTTTCCATTTCCGATTTTGTCATCTCGGGCGCCCACACGGCAAAGCCGGTAGATGTTACCGAATTGACAACCGGCCGCCGGCTGGATTTGCCTAAACGCCCCAGGTAAAATACGGTTCCAACGGTGAAAAATGCCGAGAAAAGAACCATCAGCTCAAATGTAATCGGAACATATGCCGGCCATGTCCATACCGGTTTACCGCCGAAGACAATGCTCCAGTCCCAAACATCGATAATTGACATGGCGCTAAAACCGAATGTAGCCCCGGTTAAACCGCCAATTAACGAGAAAAACGGAACCCAGGAACGGCTTAAGCCCATGGCTTTTTCAATGCCGTGAATGGGGAAAGGGCTGAAACAATCAAAGTTTTTGACACCGGCATCGCGCACCTTTTCGGCGGCTTTGATCAGTTTAGCTGCATCGTCAACCACTGCGACGACCCCGCCCTTCACTTCTTGAAACCGGTACAATCCTTTTTTTACATCGCTTAAACTAGTCATGTTAAACTCCTTTCAAAGGACCTTAGTGGCCTCTTCCCTTTGCCAAAGCGTCTCCCGCTTCGTCCGCTTTTACCTCTGAAATAGCGATTTGAGGCAAGATACGTACAAAGATCAGGTACCAGAAGAAAAACCATCCAAACGATCCGATCATCACTCCATAGTCAGCCCAGGTAGGAATGTACAGATCCCAGGATGAAGGCAGATAGTCGCGGTGCAACGAAGTAACAATAATAACGAAACGCTCAAACCACATCCCGATATTCACTACAATCGAGATGATAAACAGAACATAAATGTTCGTACGAAGTTTCTTAAACCACATAAAATGAGGTGAAACAACATTACAGGTAAACATGGTCCAGAACGCCCAGGCATACGGCCCTTTGAGGCGATTCAGGAACACATATTGTTCTATTTCGTTCGCGCTATAGGCGGCGATCACAAACTCCATGGTATAGGCAAAAGAGACCATCATACCGGTGAGCAAAATCACAATCGCCATGTTCTCAAGGTGTTTCATTGAAAAGTATTCTTTTAAATGAAACACTTCGCGAGAAATAATCAAAATGGTAAGCACCATGGCAAACCCCGAGTAAATCGCCCCTGCCACAAAGTAAGGGGGGAAAATCGTAGCATGCCATCCGGGGATAACCGAGGTAGCAAAGTCAAACGATACAATCGAGTGAACCGAAAGTACCAGGGGCGTTGACAAAGCCGCAAGGATCAATACCATTTTTTCATAATGAATCCATGTTTTCATGGAACCAACCCAGCCAATGGAAACAATATCCACGAACTTTTTACGGGCGTTTAAAATTGTTTTCCCCAGTTTGGATTTAGCCTCCTGGTTGGTCAGACGATCGCGCATGATCGCCAAGTCAGGGACCAGACCCATGTACCAGAAAATCAAAGATACCGTAAAATAGGTCGAAATGGCAAATACGTCCCACAACAGAGGCGAACGAAAGTTGGTCCAGATCGGACCCCTTTCATTCGGGTACGGGAAAATAAAAAATAACATCCAGGGGCGTCCCAAGTGAATCAAGGGAAACAACGCCGCTGTCAATACGGCAAAAATCGTCATTGCTTCAGCCGCACGGTTGATTGTCGTTCTCCACCGCTGGCGAAACAGATACAGAATTGCCGAAATCAACGTACCCGCATGGCCGATACCGACCCAAAAAACGAAGTTAATAATGTAAAAACCCCATCCAACCGGGTTGTTGATGGCCATGATCCCAAGGCCGACTTTAAAACTGTACCCAATCACCCCCCACATCATTAACATGCCTGTGGTAGCGATGGCAAATACCGTCCACCAGAGTTTTGTCGGAAAACTCTCTACCGGTCGTAAAATATCGTTATCTATTTCGCGAGCCGGTTTTCCAATACTATACACACTTTGTCCTGCGCTCATATCCTTCTCTCCTTCAGTCTTCCGCTCCCAATTAACCTTGATTCGTAATTTTGGTCATATAACGAATTCTGGGTTTTGTTAACACTTCATCCAGAATCGTATAGGCTCTTTCATCAGCGGCATTTTTAGAAACTTTTGTCTCTTTATTTCCCAGATCCCCGAAGGTAATCGCGTCAGCCGGGCAGCCTTGCTGACATGCCGTTTTTAGATCGTTCTCGTCAATTTGACGTCCTTCGGCGCGCGCCATTTGACGTTGTTCATTGATTCTTTGAACGCACATAGAGCATTTTTCAATTACCCCGCGTCCGCGGACCGTTACATCCGGGTTCAGGGCCATTTGCATTGGTTCTTGTACCTTACCATACCAGTTTTCAAAAAAGTTAAAACGGCGAACTTTGTAAGGACAGTTTGCCAGACAATATCTGGTACCGATACAGCGGTTATATGCCATATCATTCAAACCCTCGTAACTATGGTTCGTTGCGTTTACCGGGCACACATTTTCGCAGGGCGCAGCTTCGCAATGCTGGCACATGACAGGTTGAAAATGCGCTGAGGGATTTTCCGGTTCGCCTTCATAATAACGGTCAATCCGCATCCAGCTCATTTCGCGGCCTCTCCAGACCTCGTCGCGGCTCGTTGTCGGAATGTTGTTTTCGGAATAGCAGCTAAGAACGCATGCCGAACATCCGGTGCATTTGGAAAGGTCAATTGACATTCCCCATTTGTAGCCGGGCGCATCAGAATCTACGCTGTAATCATGAACCGGGTAAAGCCCCTTGCCCGGGAGGACATGGGTATGGTTGCCGGCATGATGATCCGATTTATACTCTGACCAATCGGCATAGCGGGCCAGGTGGCGATCATGCATGTCATGATGGCGTTGCGTTGTGGCAATGCGGTAACCGTCGTCAACTTTTTTAGCCGAGACTTTGATACCGGAAAATGAAATTCCGTCTTTGCCAAAGTCGGCAAGCTTCATGGCGTTTGCCCCCAGACCGGCGGAAACCTTACCTTGGGTTTCGTGACCGTAACCGACGGGAATGGCCATGCTGCCCCTGGGCACACCGGGTTGCAAAAATACCGGAAGCTTAACGGATTGCTCGCCATTGGAGATTTCAAGAACATCCCCCATTCTCCAGTCGTTGTCTTTGGCGTCGGCCGGAGATACGGCGGCATAATTGTCCCAACAGATTTTAGTAATCGGATCGGGAAGTTCGTGCCGGTATGGGTTATTGGTATTTTTTCCGTCGCCCATTTGCACAGTTGCAATTAAGTTCAGATTCAGTTCGCCTTTGCCGGCGCCTTCGTTTTGCCGAATCCCTTGCGCAACGGTTCCGTTCAACCGGCGTGCGGTATCTTGGGCGGGCGTGCGTTTTGATACAAAGTAACCGTTTTGCACAGCCTCATCCCAGGAGCGGCCCAAAGAACCCGTTAAATATCGTGAAGATACCGAATTGATGTAGGAACGATGATCGTCGCCTGCGCCGGCCAGTTGCATCCAAACTTGCCCGGCCGATGCCGTATCAAAAAGAGGTTGGGTGGCGGGTTGCGCGACAGTGTAAATACCGGCTGAGTATCCGTCATTCCATGACTCTAAAAAGTGGCTGGCTGCAATGACCAAATCCGCTTTTTGCGTGCTTTCGTCAATATGCGTTGAGATGGCAATGACGTTTTTAGCCTGGCTAATCGCCTCGGCAATGCCCGAATTCAAAGGCAGGTCATAGGCGGGATTTACACGATCCAGAATCAATGTATCCACTTTACCTGCTTTTAACTCTTTGACAAAAGCGGTGAGTTCGCCGTGGCTTGAAATATCCGCTTCGTACATAGGCACGGACGAAATAATGGTTTTACCGTCGTTTCGTAATATTGAGTTGATTAAAGCGGCCATTTTCGCCGCATCGCCCTCTCCGTTTCGGGCGGAAGTACCGCCGGCAACCACCAACGAGCTTCCTTTGTGATTGGATAGCTCGTTGGCAATGGAAATGACCATGGCAGGATCAACGCCGCAAACTTCGGCGACTTTGTCGGGCGTGTATTCGTCAATGCGTTTTCGATCGGCAGCCGAGATGTTTGCCGAAGAGCTTTTCAACAAATACGAAGCCAAACCCATGGCAAATGCGTTTTGCGTACCGGCTTTAATTGGCAATCTTTGATCGGCGTTGGCCCCGGTTACCGACATCATAGACTCTGCGACAATCAAACGATTCATTTTTCCTTTCGGATCGCGCCGCGAAGAAAATTGCTTGGTGAAAAGCCCTGGAGCGATCCAGGTTCCCAAAAAGTCGGCTTCGAGCGAAAAGATTAAATCCGCTTTGTCGAAGATAAACTGGGGGACAATGGCCCGTCCGTACGCTGCGCTTTCAGCGCTTTGTACTTCGGAAATGTTGCCTAAAGTATCGTAAACGACTTGTTTGCGATTGGCCCCGCCCTTTAAAAATTTTGAGATCGATTGGTTTTCCGAAGGGCTAAAAGATGGCGCCGAGAGAATCCGTACGTTTTTTGCCGAAGCAATGGTCTCTTGCGCTTGTTTTAATGCATTTTCGGTGGTTTCGTCTGCCAGTTGCCCGTCTTTCAAGACTTTGGATGTTCTCAGACGATCCGGGTCATAAAGTTCCCAGATAGCGGCATGACCGTCTGCAACCATTGCGCCCTGGAAAAGAGGATGGCCTTCATGCCCTTCCACCTTAATGGCTTTCCCTTCTCTGGTTTTAATTAACATCGGGTTTACGCCATGCCCGTCAATTTTAGCCGTCGCATAGTAAACCGGCATGCCGGGCTGCGCTTCGGGCGGTCGTACTACATAAGGTACAATTTTTTCCATGGGTTCGCGCACACAGTTTAGGCCTGCCACGCTCATGGACGCTCCCATAATACTCAGGAACTTTTTACGATTTAATTGATAATTTACACTTTTTTGTATCAGGTTTTTTGCATCTTCCGGAAATTCTGCGCGAGAAACAGCATCGTTTTCTTCATATTGTCTTCTTTCAAGACTTTCGACAGATTTCCACATACCTGTATTTTTTCCGGTTGGTTTCATTCAGTATCTCCTTCCCTATCTATTATTGCATTTGCCCAGAATTAATAGTGGCATGTACTGCAATTGATTTTAGCACCGAGCTCAGCGTTGTCTTCGTGACACTTGACGCAAAATCCCATGTTCAACGATTTCACCTGGGTTACGACCGGCATGGTAGCGATATCGCCATGGCAATGCTTACAGACTTCTTTGGTCGGTTCCCCCGGTTTGGATAGTCTATTCACATGCGGGCCATGCGAAAATCGCACGTGGTCCGGCAGGTTATGCACGCGAATCCACTCAGGCGACTTTTTGTTGTCATAGAACTCTCTGAGTTTATTCAGCTCTGCAATTTCCATACCAACAAAGTTATGACAGTTCATACAAATATTGGTACTAGGTACGCCGGCTTTACGCCCGGTAGTGACACCGGTATGACAATACTGGCAGTCGATATTGTAATCTCCTGCATGTAGCTTATGACTATAGTTAATGGGTTGTTCGGGAGCAAATCCGATTCTAGCCGCGGGTGGCATACCCATCATTACCCAAAAAAATCCCAGTAACAACAGTACGGGGACACCGATTTTCATTGCTTTAGTTTTCATATTAAGACCTGATTGTTTATTCGATTTCTTGCCTTGCAAGTTGTTTCACATATTCAGCGACATGTGTGATTTGTTCATCCGTAAGAACTTGTTCAAAGGTGGGCATTTCTGTCCCGTCAATCCCTTCACGGATTGTTCTTTTTACTTCTTCCAAGCTCGAACCATACTTAAAGCCATCTTTGGCGTAATTTCGAGGTTTAGGGTTTAGCGCAGCTCCGGCAGGACCGTCACCTTCGCCTTTCATTCCATGACAGGGGGTACAGTGCGCTTCATAGACAGCCATTCCTGGGGGAACCGAATTCGCAGCGTCGCCGCTGCCTTCGTTTTTTCCGCCACAGAAAGTCATGATGGAACAGACTACGGCAATGGCCGTAACTGTGTTTACGGATCTCAGTTTCATGATCTTCTCCTTTTGATTCCGGCTAGCGGCCAAGCCGCATTGTTCTGATGAGATTGACTAAGGGGTCGTCTTTTTTTTAACCTTCCTTAGTGTTGTAATCTCTGCCGGAATTTCCTTCCTTGACCAAAGACAGATATAAAAGTTTGCCTCATACGTCTATATTTTTTTAAAAAAACCAGACCCTCTTTTCGTGAAAGGCCATCTTTAATCTTGTTTTTCAACGTTTCCGCCCCGGTTTAACGCTGCCTGAAAGAAACAAGAGCGCGTTTATTTTTTTCTTTACGATTTACCGCATTGCGGGCTATCTTATCTGCAATTCATAATACGGCGACATCGAACCATTTCGCGTTTTTCTTGCGACCGGAGTTCGTCATATGTGTCATAAAGAATTAATCGGGAACGGTCGATAATCAACCAAATGCTAAATACGCTTGAAAAAAAAAATAGCCCGGCTAAAAATGCAAATGAAATGTCTGAGGGCGAATCATGGCGCAATAATATACTCTCATCGGATGATATAATTGAAGAAGAAACGGAAGGCCCGTTTGACACAATACCCGCTCCCGAATCCTTTTCAGTGGGAGAAACGAATTCCAACCAAGACATTGATTCAGAGGCCAACCCCTCCCCCGAAGATTGGGAAACCGGACTCTCTGACGATTCCGCCCATTCTGACCAAATGGAAACCGGTGAAATTGACCGCTATAAAGAAGAAACAGACACATTTTCTGAAAACTTCGATACCAACTCCATCGCCGGCTCTGATTTTTTGTCAGACAATGACGCAAATGTCGATTTTTCTGCAGATTCTTTTGATTCTATAGATTCTACGGATACAATAGAAGCCGAGGCGGAAGCATTGGGAGCCCCGCCCTCGGACCTTGATGAATTTGAAGGTGAAATTAGCGGGATTGGTTTAACGGAAACTCCGGTATCAGATGATAACTTTAACGATAATTTTAATGACGATTTTTTAGATGAAGATAGCTTTATCGACGTCGATTCGAACTCCGAAGCGGATAATATTGCACTTTCAAATTCACCGGAGACAGTGGCAGGCGGCTCGTTTGAATTTCCGGAGTCAGAAATGGAAATTCCAGCAGATCAACCCGAAGGCGAAGACTTTTTTAGCATTGATAATGAAAACGAGGATGACTCCTTTGTTTTAAACGACGATGAGTCCATGCAACCGGCCTCTGATCAAAAGTCCGGGAAAACGGACGATTTTTTTAACGAAGACGAAGAAGAAGGACCAATCGCCCTTTCCGACGAAGAGCTGGGCTCCGTTCTGGAGGATGCAGGTAACGAAACCGAACCTGCCGCCGATTTTGACGATACCGGAATCACCGCAGAAGACCTGGAAGATGCCGGTTTTGACGATTCGGACTTTTCCATGCCCCAAAGCGAAAACGAAGAAGAAAGCGAAACGCCTGCCGGCATTAACGACGATATTAATAACGAAATCAGCCCTGAATTTCCTGAATTTAACAATACTTTTGATGATACTTTTAATACCGATTTTAATTCCGACTTAGAAGCCGAATTTGAATCGGCTGAAGCTGCGCCCGAACCAATGCCCGAAACAATGCAAGCGGATACGACCGAAACGCAAGGCGAGGCAAGCGACAATTTCTTTAACGAAGACGAAGAAGAAGGACCAATCACACTTTCCGACGAAGAACTGGGCTCCGTTCTGGAAGACGCCGGTACAGAAACCGAACCCGGCACCGATTTTGACGATACTTTTGATACGGATTTTGATTCCGACTTAGAAGCCGAATTTGAATCGGCTGAAGCTGCGCCCGAACCAATGCCCGAAACAATGCAAGCGGATACGACCGAAACGCAAGGCGAGGCAAACGACGATTTCTGTAACGAAGACGAAGAAGAAGGACCAATCACACTTTCCGACGAAGAACTGGGCTCCGTTCTGGAAGACGCCGATACCGAACCCGAGCCGGCCGCACCTGCTCCGGTAGATGAAGAGTTCGACCGGGAAATCGCAATTATAGACGACCTTGATGAATTCAGGGAAGAACAAGCCGCTGCCAGCGAAACGCCGCCTGCCGATACCCTAACCGGCGAAACGCAAGGCGATACAAGCGATGATTTCTTTACTGAAGATGAAGAAGAAGGACCAATCACACTTTCCGACGAAGAGCTGGGCTCCGTTCTGGAAGGCGCCGCCCCGGAAACGGACGAAGATCTAAGCGAGACCGCCATTGCAGATGAATGGATTGAACACGATATCGCAGCCGATGTTGATGCACAAGAAGAAGAGTGGCCGCAAGCTGGAAGCGCAAGCGGCATACCTGGCGAAGCACCGGACATTATTGACGACTCGGAACTGGAAGAACAACTGCTGCCGGAAGAAGCGGCAATATCGTCCGGCCAGATCCCCGTACTTGACGACGAACTGGAAAGCGATGTCGAAATCCTGGAAGACTTTGAAGAAGAATCCGTTACCGAACCCGTTGCAGCCGAAACGGAGTTTCACCCTTCGGATGATGACCGGGACGATATCGAGGATCTTGAACCGGCTGAACACGATGAAGAATTTTTTGTCGAAGAAGAGCCAGGCGCCGATTTAACCCAACCGGAAACCGAAATGGAACCCGCAATGGAGACCGAACCGGAAACCATCGAAACGGAAACCGAAATGGAAATCGAAGAGACTGACGAAAGTCAAAGCGATATTGCTATCACCAACGATGATATTGATTATATCTTAGGCCAGCCCGGCGAAATTGAAGAAGCGGCGGCCGGCCTCAGAAACGAAGAGAACGCAAAAGAAGAAAGCGACGAAAAAGATTGGGACATGGAATTTTTGCCCGATGCCGCCCAGTCCGCACCGCATGAATTTGCCATTGAAGAAGATGACGATTTTGTTTCACAGACCTCAGACCAGGACAAAGAAGACAGGTCCGATCACTTTATCGATAACCAGGAAGGCCGGGTCCATTTCTCCGGCGAAAAAGACGAGCGTTTCCCTAACCGGGAAGAGTTAAAACAAGTCATCTCTTACTTAGATAACCTGCTTGGTGAATTGCCCGACAATTTAATTGAAAAATTCTCGCGGTCCGAGTATTTTTCATTATATCAAAAAGTAATGGACGACTTGGGGTTATAAGCGCCATCCATCTAACCGAACGGCAAACATGGCGCCGGTGTGCAAAACACGCCTGAAAGAAGCCCAAAAGTGACCAAATAAAGAAAAAGAAAATGGGTTTAAGAGATAAAGCCGCTAAATTAAGCAAACAACCCCCTTCCCCGGAGCAATATGAGGCCGGACCAGACTCCTTTCAAGAGACCGATGTCCGGTTTGAAGAGGCCCTCAAGAAAAAAGGGTCGGCCAGCATAGAAGATATCCTTTCCAAGCCCTATGAGAGCGGCCTTGAAAAAAATCTTTCAAAGTTTTTATTGCCCGAAGATCTATTGCACTCCACATCGCCGGCCAACCTGGAGTATTCGCTCCAGTCCAGGCTTGAGTCTCTCATCAACCTCATTGAAATTTGCAAAGAACTTGCTTCGCTGGAAACCGAAGACGAGCTTTGGGAATCCATTGCTTATAGCGTCTTGGGTCAGGTCGGGGCAAAAGAGGCCGCAATTTTTCTCAAACAGCAAAACAGGCTCCAACTGCAAGTTTCCAAAGGGTATATAATCCCCGAAGATATGGTTTTTTCAAAGCGCTCAGGTCTCGAAAGAACGTTAAAAAAAGATATGGCGATCCATTACGGGAAACCGGTCATAGAAAATCTTGTGGGGGACGAAAAGAAATGGATCATGGCATTAAACCCCGCTTTGATTATCCCCGTTGTGCGCTACGAAGAGTTGCTTGGTTTTATTTTACTGGGCCCCCCCGTAGGTATGCCGGATTACCACCTCGATGACCTGCTCTACCTGAAACTTCTGGGCGAAATCCTGGGCTCTTTTTACGATTCTATCTTGCGCATCCAGCGGCTAAACGCCAAAGAGCAAATCTGGGAAACGCGTGAAAAACTGCACCAGGAATACCTGTTCTACCAAAACAAACTGCTTGAGTGCAAAACCCGCCACGACGCTTCGGAACTTACGTTGAACTTCCTTGACCGCACTTTTGAGTCGCACGGATATCTCTTATGCGCTCGAAATGAAGACGGTTTTGGCGTTGAGTTCCACAAAGGGTTAAGCCAGAAAACGGTAAAAAACCTCCAATTTGATTTTCACGAAGCCTGGATTGTTGAATTGACAAGAGCAGGCAACCGCATCTACTGGGACGACTTCCGCGAGAAAGAGCAAGTGGCTGAAAAATTCTCGCCGGAAGAGCGAAAGCTCATCCAGTCGGCAACGCTACTCCCCATTCGTTTTCGCGGCGAGCTCTTCGGGTTGTTTTTTATTTTCGATATCCAGGAAAAACTCTCGGGGGAGGATTTGTTTTATACCCGCAACATGATCTATACCTATTTCTGGTTTTTAATCGGGCAGAAGCACTACGCCGAAGACTTTTTAGACAATCATGTTTTACTGAAAGACCCGTTGCAACTGGTGAAAAAATTACTTTCCGAAAAAGAAGAAATCCTGAAAAAGAAAAAAAAGCCCTACTCTGTTTACGTATTGCAAATTGCCAACTGGAACCGCGTGAAAAAGCTGCTCTCGAAACGAAAAGCCGAAAAGTGGAAAGCGCGTTTTTCCAAAGCTCTTCAAAGTGAAATCCGCAAACCGTTTTATTTTTCGGAACTCATCACCGGTCAGTTTTTTGTTATCCTGGAAAATACGCCGAAGTCGGATCTCTGGTTGATCAACCGGGCCGTCCATCGAACGTTAAAAGACGAATTTGGCGAAACAACGAAAGATAGCGTGGCGCCGCTGACGAAATCGAGAATCTACTCACGCCCCGAAGATCCGCCCAAAACTCTTGATGAGCTGCTCTTTATCGGCTAACGTTCAGGCATAGCCGGTCGTGCGCGCCAAACGGTAAAATAAACGGCAAAACGCTTGTTTCTTTTTGCTTTCTTTTCGCCTTCTTTTCCTTTTTAACTAAAAAAGTCCGCCAAATTGTCCGAAATTGTTAACATGCGACAAAAGATCCGCGCCGATATCACCGGAAAATCCGCAATACGGGATTTTCGGTTTTTTGATTTTATTGGTCAACCCAAGAGCGCGGTTTTGCCGGCGCTGTTCACCTTTGCTTTTACCGTTTTTTCAACTCCGTTATTTGCATCCGGCGTACAAAACGGGGGTTATCCGAAGGTGGATATCCGCGGCAACAGCTCGGAAAATTTTGCAAGCCGGGGTTTGCGCTTTACCTTACACGCCCCCCGGAACCGTTTCAGCGAAAATGAGGCCATCGTTGTAGAGTGCCGCGTGTACAATGAAGGGATGTACCCCATTACCGTCTATCTGCATAATGATATTTTACGCAATTTTACCCTGATTATCCGGGACGATACCGGCAAAAGTCTGCCGCTTGTTTCAAACAAAGCCAACAAAACAAACAATTCGGGAAATTTTTATTCCGACTACACCGGAACCGACTTTCAATCGAGGGCCATTGTGTTGCAACCGGGCGAATCAATCAACCGCGAGATTAAGCTCAACGAGCTGGTACTCCTGGACAACCTTCACCCCGGTTTAAATAAATTTCATGTTTCTGCGTATTTTTACCCCAACGCCGAACAATCGCCCGACTACTATGTCGCCTCAGGAAACGGGTACCCTATCTATATTGATACCTACATTCATGACGCCGAATCAAGTTTAGCTTCGCGCAGTTTTTCTGAAAAAGCCCTGGCAATTGACCCGCGGGAAATTGTCTATCTTGCGTTAAGCGCTGAGTATGCCCGCGATTGGCCGACCTATTTTAAATATTTTGATCTCAATGAAGTGATCCGCGATTACCCGGAATACGCCCGCAAGTATATGCATGCGCCCGCCAATTACCGCGGTTCGGTCATTGAGGAGTTTCAGCAGTTTTTAATCGGTTCAACGGAAAGAGAGTTGATCCGGTTTGAGGTTTTATCGGAAAGTGTCGAAAATGAAACAGCGAACGTCAAGGTGAAAGCCGTGCGAGAAATTGATGGCTTTGAGAGAGAATTTGTATATACTTATTATCTTAATGCCAAAGATTTGCTGTGGCAAATATCGGGAGTCGATTCGCATCTTTCCAAATAGAGGAATGATATGACAGATATTTTATCGCAAGACGAAATTGACCAGTTGCTCAACGCCATCTCCAGCGGCGAGATCCAGGCGGAAGATTACAGTCAACAAACGGAACAAAAAAAAGTCAAGATTTACGACTTTAAACGCCCTGATAAATTTTCGAAAGACCAAATCCGTACGGTCCAGATGATGCATGAGACCTTTGCGCGTCTAACCACCACGGCGCTTTCGGCAAAGTTGCGCTCCATGGTCGGTGTGCATGTTACCAGCGTGGATCAGTTGACCTATGAAGAATTTATCCGTTCTATCCCCAACCCCACTACCCTGGCTTTGATCAACATGGACCCGTTGAAAGGTTCCGCAATTCTGGAAATCGACCCGGCCATTACCTTTACCATCATTGACCGTCTCTTTGGCGGTCTGGGGGAACACTACAAAATCAACCGGGAGTTGACCGACATTGAGCTTTCGGTCATCGAGGGCGTCGTGGTTCATATTTTAGGCAACCTGCGCGAAGCCTGGTCTACGGTAATCGACCTTCGGCCCCGCCTGGGCACCATTGAAACCAACCCTCAATTTGCGCAAATTGTACCCCCGAACGAGATGGTCATGCTGATTACGCTCGAAACTAAAATTGGCGAAAGCGAGGGGATGATGAACCTTTGTATCCCTTACATCACCATTGAGCCGATCATTGCCAAACTATCGGCCCAATACTGGTTTTCTTCTATCCGCCGCGGCGAATCCGAAATCAATAAAAAGATCATCCAGGGCAGGTTGGATCAAGTGCAGGTTGACACCAGCGTTGAAATCGGAACCGCCGAGCTTATGTTTTCAAAAATCATGTCATTGCAGGTTGGCGAAGTGGTAAAACTCAATACCCGCTTAAACGACGACTTTGTTCTGAAAGTAGGCGATCGCCCCAAATACAAATGCAGACCGGGCCGTTTGGGCTCTCACATCGCTGTCCAGATTGGCGAATCGATCGAAGACGTGCCGGATGAATTCCTGATTACCAGCCGTTCGCAAGAAGAATATTAGAGAAACACCAAAACAACAAACACGGCGAATCGCGTCAATATACGGTATGTATATACCCGGATTCCGGTTGGCATTGGTTCGTTTCACAAACCAAACCCGGTTCCAGGACAACCTCGCAAGTTGAGACGATCCCGGAATCATTGTTGCATTGTCTTTCCCAGGAAGTTAAATCGGTAATTAAAGCGTTTAAATAGGTTTGATCCACATCATTGGTGGCGTAAACGGCATACATGGACGGTCCCCCGCATGCCTTGTTCCCGGCGGCCATTGCGGCGCAATCGGCGACAACGGCGCAGGCTTTGCGAGCCGCCAGATAATTTGACAACTCTTCCGATTTCGCTTGCGCCCTGGTGCAACTTTCGTATTCCCCGTAACGAATATCGGAGATACTGTTAAAAGCGGGGCAACCGGCGGCAAGAAAAGCCATTGCAACCGCAGGCATAAAAGACCTCACCATGATCCGTCCGAATCGTATGACCAGGTTCAATTGATCTACCGAAAAGCGTTTCACTTGCTGACGTTAAAGGAAGTGACATAGTTTGAAAAGAATTTTTTTATTTTGAAATGACCAAACCGGGTTCAATACAAACTGTTCATTATATTTATCATGATCTTTACCAATGATCTTTTAATAAAAGCTCTACACCCTGGCGGCTTGTTTCGCGAAACAGCGAATCTTTTAAAGTGTGCGTATTGGGCAGGTATTTTAGATATTTACCCAAATGCTTGCGGAATAAAATCGTACCGTGCGATTCGCCGTAAAAGTCGCACATGAGTTGCAGGTGCCGCAAAATCAACGGAACTCTTTCTTGAAAACCGATTTCTTTGATATCCCGCCCCGAAAATATCCACGGGTTGCCCATTGCCGCGCGGCCAATTAATGCCCCGGCCAATTGGTATTGCTTGATTTTTTGCCTGGCTTCTTCGAGCGTTTGAATGTCTCCGTTGCCATAGACGGGGATCGACAACCGGGAGGCAAGCTTGCCAATGGCTTCCCAATCGGCGAAACCATGGTAGGCCTGGGCTTTGGTTCGCCCGTGAACAAATACCGCCCAGGCGCCTTCGCCTTGCAAGATGTCGCCAATCTCAAGGTAGTTTTTTTCTTGTTCCGACCACCCCAGCCGGATTTTCGCCGAAACGGGCAAATGTAAATTTTGCGCCAGCAAACGCATGATCTCTTTGACTTTGGCCGGCTCTTTTAACAATGCCGCGCCCGACCCTTTGGATGCGATTTTTTTAACGGAACACCCCATGTTTAAATCAATGCCGTCCGGCTGTAACCTGGCAATGATACGGGCCGCTTCGAGTATCGAGTCCGGGTTTTCGCCAAAAATTTGAAAGATCACCGGTCTTTCGGTTTCGTCAAATTGCAGCATCTGGTAAGAGCGTTTGATATCGCGGCGCAGCGCTTCGGCGCTGACAAATTCCGTGATGGAAGCGGCGCTCCCCTGCTCGCGGCAAAGCAGGCGGTAGGGTTTATCGGAATAGCCCGCCATGGGCGACAAGATCACGGACCCCGGTTTGATTTTTTGCGTTAAGCTTTGCATGTGTACTGTCTTTGTATCATTCGTAAGATCGGCTGCGTTTTTGCCGCTATTCTCATGATTTTCATTTTCTTCTTTTTTTATGATTCATTGTTTTTCCGGATAATCGGTTCGCCTCTTGCGGGTTGGCCCGAAAACCGCACGGCTCCTTCGCCTAACGCCTTTTTACGACGTTTTTTTTCTTTTCTTTGTTTTTTCTATCATTTGCCATGCAACAAGGGACTGCAATCGATGTAAATCAGCGGCGCAATCCGTTGCCAGTCAGGATTTTTCTTGACCCGCTGGCATACATCGTTATCGGGGTGCATGACGCAAAGAAAAAATCTGCGCTTGCCAACGCGGGGTGCCGCTCACCCTTCATGCCTAACTCAGCGCGCCCTGTCACCACGTATTTTTTTTATTTTACTTTTTTTTATTTCATCCCTTTCAACTTTTACTCATTGCAAAGGCAACCACGACGAACTCATGCAAGAGGCGATTGCGTTGCGAAAATCCGGCGACTATGTGGAAGCCAAAGCTAAAATTGAAAAGGCGTTGAAAATCGAACAAAGCGAACTGGCCTACAAAGAGCTGGGCAATTACTATCTTGAATACGAACATAATCTTGACGCCGCCGAAGACAATTACCTGCATTCGCTTTCGATTAACGCAAAATACACCAACGCGCTGCACAACATGGGGTTGGTCAACTTAAAACGTTATGAGGCGTCAACCAACGATGACGGGTATGGCGAAGAAAGTTATTTGAAGGCCGCCAAACAATGGTTTGATAAAGCCCTGGCGACCGATAGCACCTTTCCTTTAACGTTTGCCGAGATGGGTAAGTATTATTTTTACCGCGACGATTATCAAAACGCCCTGGACATGCTAAAAAAAAGCATCAGTCTGGGCGGGAATGAAGCTTATTGCCGGAATATTATGGGTCAAGTCTACTTTAAAGGGCTCGACAAACCGGAACTGGCGCTCGATAACTTTCAAATCTCGTATGCAATTTTCCCTGGCGACCCCGATCTGCTTTATCATATTTCCATGACCCACCTGAAACTCGACAACATGGTGGAAGCTGAAAAGTATTTTGACAAGTACATCGCCCTTTTGCATGAGATGAACGCGCCCGATAACGTTATTTCCAAGGCCCGCGAAGAAAAAAGCCGCTTGTTTCCCGGTTAAGTTGGCATCACCTTCGTTGCGATAATATATTAGTACCAAAGCCAACTCTGGCCGGAGAATTATGACGTCGGGAAATCGAAAAAGCGGATCTTCTTTAAGAAACATGACCAGCATGGCTTCAATGCGCCGCGGCCAAGGCAAAACCAAAAAAGAGTTGTTTGGCCGGGACGGGCGAAACGGCAAAGGCGACTCTACCATGAAACAACTGCTCCGCGAAATGGGGGGCGGCTCGCAAGGCATTCGTTTGTCGCACCGCGCTTACGAGATTATCCCGCGGAACAGCCCCTATGGTCACCATTTTCGCACCTTACTCAACGCCGAAAATTTCGTCTCGCAAAGAGAGTACCAGATGGCGCTCGATATTTACCAGCGCCTATTGAATAAAATCCCGATTCGTTCTTCGCGCGATAAAATCGAAGAAAACATACATGATATTCAGTCGTTCATGGAAACCCATGACGATTCGGCTTCCCCCACCGTTCATCTTGATGTCCGTTTTTCCGGGCCGGTCCCCGGCTCGACGCCTCCGGCCGATACCGGGGCAGGCCCTTCCCCGGGTCAAGGCGGCCAGGCGGGCGGTCAAATGGCGGGCGGCCAGGGCCCTTCGGTCCCCTTTCAAATCCAAATCACGCCCCATTCGGGCCCCCTGCCCCCGGAACCCGCTGCGCCCCAGCCGGAACAACCGGGCGTGGAGTCGCCTGCTATGCCCTTTGGCTTTTTTGCCCAGCAAACGGAAGATCCGGAAGCGGCCGCCTCAGCCAGAGAAGCGAAAAAAAGAGCCGATGAAGGCGATTTTTTTGAACAAGAAAAAGAGGCTCTCACCAGGCAAGACACCCTGGAAATGCTCGAAGGTTCAAAAGAAGCCAACAAACACCTGCGCGATATTTCAGACAGCGTCTTTAATATTGAACGGGCGATTTTCGACACCAGCAACATGAAGGTCGAATCGGGCGAAACCAGCGGGCTCACAGGGCAAGAAACTTCCGATACAACCCCCGAAGGAAGGCCGGAAGGGGGCGGCGCAGAAGCCGCAGCCGGCGAAGCGGTTTCAGGCCGAACAGACGAAACCACCGGCGCCGGAGAAAAAGGCGAACAGGCGGGAGAAGAAGCCACTCAAGAAGGTGAGCAAGCAGCAGAGCCAGGCTCTGAAGAAAGGGCTGCAGAGGGAGGCGAAGAAGTTGGCGACGAACTTGGCGAAAAAGGAGCCGAAAGAACCGATGAGGGAGCTGCGGAAGAAGCGGAAGAAGAATTCATTGCAGAAGAAAAGCCCGAAGGAGTTCTCGAAAGCCAGGACGCGATCCCCGCTTTGGATACGACGGGAGAAGTGCCCGTAGAAGAAGGCGAAGAAAAACCGCCCGAGGTGCAAGAGATCCGCGGGGTTTTAGAGTTACGCGAACCGGAACAAGAAGATACCCCGTTTATTACCATCACCTATGATTTTGCAAAAATACCCCACCACTTCTCGCTATCGAAAGACCATAACATTCTTGAGTATGCCTATTACAAATACAAGCCCATGCTCATGAAAGCGCAAAAGTTCATTAAAAAGAAGCAAATCACAAAAGCGCTCAACTACTACCGGGTTATCCGCGACCAGCAAATCCCCGATACGCTGCGCGTTATGGTCGATCGCAACATACAGGATATTTCCGAGTACCTTGAAAAATACCTGATGTCAAGACCCGTATAAACCGCTTCACAAAGGGGCTTGTTTTCCGTATTTGCCATTTGATGATCAACATGATCGTAGCGGGGCCCAGCCTGATTCATTATTCGTTATCCCCCCAGGCCCCTTCTATCTTGCTTTGGATTTTCGGGGGAACGCTTATGTCGGTGTTTTTCTCTTTTTCGGCAGCCTTTGCCGGCCGAATTCTAGACGCTTACTATCTGCCCTCGCGGAAAGGGATGAAGACAACCGCCGATAAAATACGGCATTTGTTTACCGCACGGTCGCGTTGCGATTCGTGCCGACGCTCCATATCGCCGCTTTACCTGGTTCCCATTTTCGGCTATCTTTTTGCCCGGGGCAAATGCCCCTACTGCCAAACGCCCATTGCGCGCGAATTGTTTTGGGGAGAACTCCTGGCGTTTCTCTACGGGGCCGCTTGCTTTGATATTCACCGGTCGGTTTTGTATCTTGCCGCCTGCGCCTTTTATCTGGTCCCGGCTTATCTCATTGCCAAGGTGGATACCCGTTGGTATTTGATCCCGACTGAGGCGACCTTTGCCTTGTTATTGATTGCCGCCGCCGAACTTTTTTTGACCGGCCTGCCCCGCGAAACTGTTTTATTGTCGCTGGCGGTCGCTTCTATCTGGTTTCTCTTGTTTTTTTTCATTCATTATCTGGCCCCGCACAAATTAGGGCAAGGGGATGTCTACCTTATCTTTGCTCTTTGCCTTGGCGCACCCTTCCCCCTTTCGATTTTGCTGCCTTCGGTCGCGGGCGTTTCAGGCATTTTTGCCACATTATTACACTATTATGCAAAACGCAAATCGGGCGGGATAGGCAAAGATACATCCGTCCGCTCTGTTAAGGTAGCTTTCGGTCTTTATCTCTGCGCCGGTTTTTTTATTCTCAGGCTGTTCCCCGCCGGCATATTGTAATTGTATATTAGAAATAAATCGGAATAATTATGGATATTGAATACCGGCAAAATCTGGCAAACCGCATCCCGCCCCATCTTTTAGAGGCCGCCAGATATGTCGAACATAAGCTGGAGCAAGCGGGTTATGAAGTCTTTTTGGTGGGCGGTTCTGTCCGCGATTTGTTGATCGAAAAAAGGATTTCCGATCTTGATTACACGACCAACGCCACCCCGGAAGAGGTAAAAAAGGTGTTTCCCCGCGTGGTTCCGGTCGGCGAAGAGTTCGGAACGGTCCTTGTCCTTTTCCGGCATATCCCCATTGAAGTGACCACCTACCGCACCGAAGGCACCTACAGCGACGGCAGAAGGCCCGAGAAGATCGAATTTGGCAAAAGCCTCGAAGAAGATGTCATGCGCCGCGATTTTACCATCAACGGTATGGCCTATTCGTTAAAATCAAAAACAATCCATGATTATGTCGGGGGCATGGAAGACCTGAAACGAAAGGTGGTGCGTACGATTGGCGACCCGGTAGAGCGTTTTGGCGAAGACGGCCTGCGGCCTATCCGCGGTTGCCGGATCATGGCCAACCTTGGTTTTTCAATGGACCCCGAAACAGAGACCGCAATTGAAAAGTCGCTTGGCATTGTAAAAAAAATCGCCCCGGAAAGGTTTTACGACGAGTGGTCAAAAACAATAAAGATGAGGGCAAAAAACAGGTACTGGAATATTCTGCGCAAAACCGGGATTTTTTCTCTTTTCTTTAGCGAATTTAAACGGCTCAACCAAGACGAAACCCGCTGGCAACATTTAATAGAAGTCATCCAGCACTCGCGCCCAACCAACATGGGAATTTACTGCGCCCATTTCTTTTATTTTGAATTTAAAGAGACCAATTCGCTATGGCTGCAAAACAGAGAAGAACATGCAAACTTTGTCCGCCACTTTTTCCGCAAAAACAGGTTCCCCAATAAATACCAGGTTCTTTGCATTGAGCTGATTTTCTCCCCTTTTCTTGAATTTTTAGAAACGCAGGATCCCCACGATATTGATCCGGTTTCCATTAAAAAAATCTTATCCCGGATAGAACGCAAACGCTGGTTCGACCATCTACGTTTTGTCAAAGAGGTGATCTACCCCGGTTACCATAAAGAAGGCAACCTGGAACACTACGAGCGCTCAATGAGAAAAGTCATTCGATTGCTGCGGTCGGTGCTTCGGGAGAAATCGCCGCTCTATACCAAAGATCTGGCCGTCAACGGGAACGATCTTATTGAAGCCGGGTTCCAAGGCAAAAGCATCGGGACGGTATTGCAACGGCTGCTTGGCGTTGTGCTGGAAAACCCGTCGCAAAACCGGCGCGAAGCTCTTCTTGATTTAGCGCATCGCTACCGTAACGAAGACAAAGAATAACCGCCGCCTAAATAAAATGCAGCAGCCGTCAACCGGCAAGGTACTCTAAAACCGAACAAAGTTCTTTCATTGTTGAAGCGGCTTCACCGCTTGCTTTAGAAGAGCGATAGTTGATGTTTTTCGGATTTGAAGCATCGGGATGAAAGCGCTGGTCGTTTTGTATGAGTTTCATCATTTTTTCCATGGAGAGTTCTGTCCGGGGCGAGGCAGCCAGCGATGCGTTTGCGCCATTTACATTGATTTTTTCCAGTTTCAGCAAGTTGCCATAGACGCGAAGTTTTTCTTGCAACAACATCGCTTCGAGAATGGCGGGCGGTTTTCCAAAACGATCGCGGATCTCTTCGGAAAGTTCGTCAATGTCTTGCGGCGTTTGCGCCGCGGCCATTTTTTTGTAAACTTCCATTTTTTGGCGAACCCCTTCGATGTATTCGTCGGGCAGATAAAAATCAACATCGGTTTGAATCAGGCACTCAAATGGCTCTTCGACCTCTTCGTTTCTCAACTCGGCAATTTTTTCAGAAAGCATCCGCACATAGAGTTCAAACCCGATCGTCATGATATCGCCGCTTTGTTCTTTCCCCAGCAAATTGCCGGCCCCCCGGATTTCAAGATCTTTCATGGCGATCTTAAAGCCGTCTCCCAGGCCGTCGTGTTCCATCAGTGTGTTTAACCGTTTTTGCGCAATTTCGTTTACCGCCATTTGCGCCGGGTAAAAGAAATAAGCATAGGCCTGCCGGTCGGAACGGCCCACCCGGCCCTTGATTTGATACAGCTGGCTTAAACCGAATTTATGAGCCCCCATAACGATTAAGGTATTGGCGTTGGGGATATCAACGCCCGATTCAATGATGGTCGTGGAAAGCATGATATCGTAATGCTGGCGGTAAAAATCAAGCATTCTCCTTTCAATTTCATGTTCGGAAAGCTGCCCGTGTAAAATCACCAAACGCGCTTTCGGATAAATGCTTAAAATCCGTTTTGCCTGCGCTTCAATGGTCTGAACCCGGTTATGCAATATGAATACCTGCCCGCCTCTTTCAACCTCGTGCTTGAGAGCATTGTGCAATACCGAATCGTTCTCTTCAATGACATAGGTCTCTATTTTTTTCCGGTTGCGCGGCGGCGTTTCAATGATCGAGAGATCGCGGATACCAATCAAAGACATCTGCAATGTCCGCGGGATCGGCGTGGCCGTCATGGCAATGCTGTCGATATTGTGCTTGAGTTGTTTGATCTTTTCTTTGTGCGCCACCCCGAACTTTTGTTCTTCGTCAATGACCAGCAATCCCAGGTTTTTCCATTGATACGCAGGGGAAAGCAAGGCGTGGGTTCCGATGATAATGTCAATTTTCCCGGCCGCCGCTTTGCTTTTAATGGCGGCAATTTCGCTCGCCGTTCGAAATCGGCTGACATAGTCAACCGTAACGGCGTAGTTTTCAAACCGGCTTTGAAAGGTATTGTAGTGCTGGAACGCTAACACGGTCGTGGGACATAAGACGCTCACTTGTTTACCGGCCATCACCGCTTTAAACGCAGCCCTGATCGCCACTTCCGTTTTACCGAAACCGACGTCGCCGCAAATCAAACGGTCCATCGGTTTATCGCTTTCCATATCTTTTTTCACTTCGTTAATCGTGGCAATCTGGTGGTCCGTCTCTTCAAAGGGAAAGCTCGCTTCAAACTGTTCCTGAAAGCGGCCGTCGACCGGGTAGGCGTACCCTACCGCTTTTTCGCGTTTGGCATATAACTCCAAAAGTTCGGCGGCCGTTTTTTCAGCCGATTCGCGCGCCTTCTCGCGGCTTTTTTCCCAGCTGGAACGTTTCCCTAAAAAGTCGATGCGCGGATGGTCGCTTGAACCAATGTACTTGTGAACCAGGTTCAACTGCTCCAAAGGAACATACAGCTTATCCGAACCGGCGTATTCAAGTTCAAGAAAGTCGCGCTCGGCGCCGGCAACGCTCATACGTTTTAGCGTTAAAAAACGCCCGATACCGTAGTTGATGTGTACGACATAGTCGCCGTTTTTTAAGTCCGTAAAGCTGCCAATGATTTGCGTAGCGCTTTTTTTAATGCGCTGGATTTTTGTCGATTTACCAAAAAGTTCATGCTCGGTAAACAACGCCGCGATGGCATCTTTTGGTTCTTTTTTCCCAGGTTTATTGCCCGAACCGGCGGAAGGGTTCCATAAAAACCCCCGGCGCAAGGGCGAAAGAAATGACGTTACGCCGGCGCTAAATTCTCCGTACGCCGATAAGATATGTTCGATCCTTTCCAATTGAGTTCCGGTAGATGCGCTGATATACAAATCATGATCGCCGCTGCCGGTCGCCCCCGGAGCCTTGGGGGTAACAGCCAAGGTATCCTCTTTTTCCGGTGAAGAGGAACTCCACTCCTCAACAAAGCGGTTGATCCGCCCTTTGTATTCGGCCGGCATTGGAAAGCGCGCGTCATATTCCGGGTACTCTTCTCTGCTGCCGCGGGGCACACTATATAAGTTCATTACGGTTATATTGTTCTTTTGGTATTCGCTTTCCAGTTCTTCGGCTGAGAAAAACAACTTTTCAGGTAAAGAAACGGCGCGTTCGCTGTTTTTTTCGTACAGGAATATTCGTTCCTGGTCCAGGTTTTGCGCTTGCGACCAGATTTGATGGGGTTCAAAAAAGACAACCAAAGGCGGGCTTGAAAAATAATCGCTCATTTGACCGGTTTCAAAAAATTCGGGGTACAAATCCCAAAAACCGGACGGGTCGGAGCCCGAAAGAAAAGGCGGTATCGCCAGGTCCTGTTTTTTTAAATCTTCATGCAAATCGTCCGCCTGGCCGGGTTGCACCTGCGATAATACAAGGTCTCGCGCAGGGAAAAGCGTCGTCGAATTCAACTCGCGGTAACTTCGCTGCGTATTCGGGTCAAACAACTGGATCGTCTCGACTTCGTCGCCGAAAAAATCGATCCGTACAGGGTCGTCGTGCGATGGCGCAAACAAATCAACCACATTGCCCTTAATACTGAACTGCCCGTAGTTGTTCACAATATCGACGCGTTCATACTCATGTTGTTCCAGGTAGCGAGAAAGATCCGAAAAAGAGAACTCTTGCCCGGTTTGAATTTCCAGGGCCAGGTTAGCCTGGTATGAAGGTTTCGGAATGCGCAAACTTAACGCTTCAATGGAAGTGGCAAGCAAACGCGGCGCGTCGTCCCGGATCAAAGAACTAAGCGCTCTGGCCCGGTAGCCCTCTTTTTCTCTGGCCGGCCGCGAAAAAGTAAAGGGGAGTATCCCCCACGAAGGGAGGTAAAGCGGCTCCAGGGTTTGCAACCGGTTTGCCTTTGTTAAAGAGCCGGTTTGGTTTACGAAGGGGTGCGATTCCGGGTGATCGGCAATCTCTTTGAGAATATACCGCGCCTCTTCATAAAAGCGAAAGGCTTCGGCGTCGCTATGAAAAACAGCCATGAGGGGTCTGTTTTGCCCGATAGATTTAAGAAACATGGCCGCCACCAAGGGCGAGGCGACCCCGCGGTGAACGCCGGCAATATGCGGGAACTCGCCTGATAAAATATTTTCAAGCCTTTGGTCGCTGCAAAAAGAAGCAAACCAGTGAGGTGCGTTTTTTTTCGGCGGCGCTTGTTTTAATTTAGACATGGTTCGTTTTGTTGTTTTGGCCGTTTGGCGAGTCTGCGGTCATCTTTGCGGGTTTTCCGTTTTGTAACGATCGAGAGCGGTAGTATCCGCGCCGGTATTTTTCGGGCGTTTGGTAACTTTGCCCGGCGCCCGGTTTTGCTTCGCCGTTTGCCACCATTTGTTCGAGGTAACGATAGACGGTGATGGCCACGGCATTGGAAAGGTTGAGCGAGCGCACCGGACCCCACATTGGAATGCCGACTCTGGCGTCTGCTAACGCCAGCAGGCGCGGCGGCAAGCCGCGGGTCTCGCTGCCAAAGATAAGACGATCATTGAGACAAAAATCGAAATCCCAGAGATTGTTTTCGCCTTCTTTGGTAATCGCCACCAACCTTGGGCGGGTATCCGTTGGCGTTTTTTTATTTTGATTTGTATTATTTGCGAGGTCATCGGCTGCGGCGCCATCGGCAGAGGCGCTATCATTGCTTTTAGCGTTTGTTCCGCGCTCCAGCACTTTTGCCAGGTAGTAATCTTTAAAGCGCGGGTAGTAGCTAAAATCCAGGTATTCCCAGTGGTCAAGACCTGCCCGCCGTAACGAAGCGTCATCCCACCGCAGGGGGGTTTTGCCCACAATCGAGAGGCTTGCTTCAATGGCCACGCAGAGGCGGGCAATGTTCCCTGTATTCGGCGGAATTTCAGGACGATATAAAACAATGGATGGTTTCATTTTTTTTAGCAAGATAACCCAAGATTGTTTGCGGTTGTACGTACCCTTTTCAGATTCTTTGCCGAAGCGTATCGATAAACTTTCTGAAAAAGACAGGGTGTCGACTACAATATGCTCGCAAGTTGGCCGCTCATCAAGACAATTTAATCTTTTGTTACGGTAAAGTATGAGACAAGAATGGGCCGATCTTAAGATAGAGATATGTACTACCGCCGCAAATTCATACTAAGGGTTTCTTTGGCAATCGCCGTCATTTTGCTCTTGTTGTTTGTCAAAACCGACGCGAGCCGGCAAAACATATCTCTTACGCTTTCCTTTCATAACAAGATCCCCGGTATGGCGGCTTCGTACCGGCAATGGAAACAGAAAAACGCCAGGCAGAACCGGTCCGCTTCCGGTAAGCCTCTCACAATCAAACAACGTTTGGTTCGCGACGCGCAAAATATCAGGCTCCATTCGGCAAAAAGCTATCGCAGTAAAAAAGCCTCTGTTGAAAAGAAACTGGCGCATTTGTTTTAGCATGATTTGCCGGGTTTTCTAAATCCGCACAATTGCCAAAAACAAGCGCATTCGCACAAAATAAAAATCTTTTAAAACGGGGGTTGAAATGCCGATATATATGATACCCTTACGGTTTTGCCGCATTGCTGTCGCATTATGCCGTATAAAAAGAAACAACCTGAGAATCAACTTACATAAAAGTTATGCGTAGCCTAATCGCCAAATTGACGCCATCAAAGAAAACCAGAATGAGCGAAACCAATTCAAAGCGCATTTTGGCGCATAACGTCTTTCAAAAAAGCGTTTCGCTGCTGGCGGGAGCCGCCCTGCTTTTTGTTGTGTTTGTTTCTTTGGGCTTTTTTGGAGCATCACCGGTACAAACGGCGCAAAGCTATGAAAAAATTATTGTTGGCGAAATTGAACGCATTGATCCGGTCAATGGTTCTATCTTAATTGCCATTTTTGATCAAAATGAATACCGGCGTTACCCGCAAGATTCCGTTTTTATTTTACTCAATGAGAATGGCGACGTTCTCGATCGTCTGACACCCGAAAAGGGATTTACCCTGTTTGTAAAAGAGGGCATGCTGTACCTCAAGGGTCCCGCCCCCCGTTTGGGCTATGCGCTCCATGCCGGGCAACAGGTCGGCCTGGAAACCCCCCGGGTAGTGCGCAGCGAACTGCCAGATCAAATGATGGGCCGCGAATTGCGCTCTCCCTATTACCAGGGGAAATTCAACACAAACCGGATGATTTTAGTCGACTCCGGCCCTTTTGTCTTCGGTTCGGACATTGCCGGGACAAACCACTACACTACCCCTGTAGAAACGTTCCGAACGCGAACCCAGTCGGAAATGGGAAAAAAACGGGTCCGGTATATTGAACAAAAGTCTTTTTATATTGACATCTATGAAGTGACCATGGGGCAATTTCAGGAATACTTGCTGGAATCCGGAACCCAACCCCCGCCAGGCTGGAACCCTTCGCAACCCGATTTGCCTGTTTCCAATGCCAGCTATGCCCAGGCCGATTCTTATTGCCAGTGGGCCGGCAAACGATTGCCTACGGAACTGGAATGGGAAAAAGCGGCCCGCGGTTCGGGGCTTGAAGTCTCGTATACGACCAACGAGCAAAAGGTATATATAGAACGCTTATCCATCTACCCGGTCGGGTTAGAATTCGATGAAAGCAAGTGCGTCACTCTCGACACATCTGCCGGTCTTCAACCGGTATACGCCCTGCAAGACCGCAGCCCGTACGGAATTTACGGCGCTTGCGGCAACGCACCGGAGTGGACTTCCAGCTGGTTTTTACCCTACCGCGGCAACACCTTGAAAAACCCGGAATACGGTCGAAAATACAAAGTAATCCGCGGCGGGGGTTACAATTTGCCTTCGCGTTGGGCAAAATCGTATGAACGCATGACCGGCGGTATCCCGTCTCTTTTAAACGACTACCGGGCCGGCTTTCGATGCGCCATGGACGTTAATTAAAGACGTTAATTCAAACCGGCTTTTATTTTCCCAGGTCAATTGATTTTCGCAGCACAACTTCCAGGTTCGCCACTTTCCCGTCTTCGATAACCACTTCGGTATTGTACGGTTTGGTAAAGTAACCCATCCCCCCAATGATGCGTATGGTGTATTTTCCCGGCAATAGTTCGCGAAAAACAAACGCGCCGTTGGCGTCGGTTGTCGATACCGTCTGTTCCGGGATACGAACCGGGTCGAGAAATACTTTTAAACCGCCAAAGGGTGTCGTAAAGTTTTCAACCCAGACGCTGCCGACAACGCTGCCCCGCCCTTCTCTGGCGGCCAGAATTGTCTCTTCGACCGTCTTGGCGGATTCAATCCCCGTTCTCAGTTCGATCGGGGCATAGCCTTTCGCCTTGATATCAAATTGGTGAACGCCGGCTTCGATATCGTTCAAAGCCAGGGTTGCGGTTTCGCCCCAGAGAGGATCTTTGCGCCAGGTAATTTTTACCGGTACGGATTGGCCATCCATGGTAATTTGAATATCGTCGCCTGAGTTTTTTTTGGCAAACGTTGTGATCACGGTCAGGTTGCCATTTTGCTTTTTTTCAGGGGCGATGATTTGCTTTGGCGGATTCTTACCGGTAGCCCCGTTTGCCGAGGCGTTGGTGGCAAGGGCATTTGCGGCGGTTGCCGTGCCGGCAGGGGGAGTCACCGGTGTTTTATCCGCCTGGACCGCCGCTTTTGGCGTTTGGATAAAATAGTAATTTCTTGCATCGCCCGAGATTTGCGGCGTTTGCTTATGTTTTACGCGCGCGGCCATGGCAATGGTATCTTTTTGCGCCCTGAAAAAGGCCTCATACGCCGTGATATTGCCGTCGCCGTTCATATCGGCTTCGGTCATGGCTTTGGCAAAATGGTACGTAAAAACACCGTGTGAAATTGGCGGCCCCACTTCAATTGCGGTTTCATCTTCGTCGGCAGAGCCTATGACCACTTTGTTTTTAAAGTAGATATCGCCAATATCCTGCAGAACCACGGAATCGGCCCCCTCGGGGATCGGGATGTTTTCGGCGCCGCGCACATTTTCGCCTTTTTTAGCGAGACCGCCCGAAAAGCAGGCGTCAATCACCACCAAAGCGTTTTTCGTTTTAATTTTTTCAAGCCATTCCGAAAGTTCATCGTCGCCGACATGGGGCCGCTGGTACATCACAATGTAATGGCGCATTCCGTTTTTGGCTTTTGCATCGCGAAAGAAAGCGCCGTGGCCGGCAAAAAAGATAAAAACCTGGTCCCCGCTTTTTGCCAGTGAAGCCAGTTTTTCAATTTCGCTTTTTACATTATTCCGGGTGACTTGCGAGCCCAGTAACATAATGATATCCTTTTTATCAACCTGCCCGGTTTGGGTTAGTTTTACTTGAATGAGTTTTGCATCATCCTCGCAAAGTTCCAGGTCGGCTACCGGCGAATCTCCCTGGTAGTTTGAACCGATGACCAAAGCGTAGTTTTTTGCAAAAAGCGTTTGCCCGGAAAAAGAAGCGACCATTAGCGTAAACAAAGCCACCCCTGTGCGATATGAAATTTTTAAAATGCGATAAGAAAATAATCGTTTTTGGAATAGAAATAGCCCGGAAAGGTTCCGGCTCAAAGTGAATAAAAAAGTTCTTTTTTTCTCGTTCATATGAATAAATAAAACTAGCCAACATATACTCAAGCAAAAAAAACATACTTTCGACAATAAAAACAGAACACATGCTAAGACAAATAATTCACGACATATGGAAAAACCCCATTAGCCGCTACCCGGCAATCTTTTTCACGGTGGCGCTTGTTTTTGCGGGAATCGTACGCGGGCGTTTTTTTATTTTGTCCGTCTACCAAAAAGCCACCCTGGGGCAAATCTTCAACAACCCGGTTACCTATGACAAGGGCCCGTATGGCTTTCACGAAAATGAAAAACGGGCCATACAGCTCTACCAAAAGGGGATCGAAAAACTGGCGAATCTCAGCATTGATACCTATAGACTGGATGACCCCGATGAAATTCTTTCCGAAGCCGGCGCAAAAGAAATCCGGCAGTGGGAATCTTCTCTCACGGACGAAGCCATTCGGCCAATCTATAACCTCATGCATGACATGGAACTCTTTTGCACGCCCTTCCGCACCGAAAGCAACCTGTATGCGCAGGTGCGCCAGGAAGAACGCCTGGCCCAGCGCACCCCTTTGACGCGGCACAAGGCAAAAGATATTATCAAGTACGCCGTTACGGACAAAACCTATGTCAAACTTGCCAATGAAATTTTACTGTTGAATTCCGATTACTTCGGAGCCGCCCTGGCGAAAAAACCGGACTACTTGCCTGCTTTGTCGATTCAACGCAGAATTTATCTCGCAGTCTGCAAGCCCAACAAGGTAGTGCACAGCCTGCAAACGGCCATTGACTACCTTGAATACAAAACCGAAAAAGAGCTCTATGAAAAACGGGCTGAACAAGGAATCGTCAATGCGGAAAACCTTTCGGTCGCTTTGACCGATTCTCTCAAGCACAACGCCCTTTATAAAGAGCTGCTGACCGAACATTTCCGGCGCTCATATTTTGTGACGGAAAACCTGGACTGGAAAGAAAAACAAGCGTATGATCTTTTTTTACTTAACCCGAAAACCGAATATTTGCAGCTTTATGTCAAGACCCTGCTTGACCGCTCGCAGGTATCGGGTCACGATGAAAACTTGCTGATTTACCGGCGGGTCAAAGCCGTGATGACACAAGAAATGGAAACCGACCCGCAGTATCTCTACACGCTGGCTGAGACCGCGTACCGGGCCGGCCTTTATCGGGAATCGCGGCGTCATCTTGAAACGCTCTTTCTACGTCTGGGGAAAAGTTCGCCGGTAAGCCGCGAGGCAAACCGGCTGATGTTTCTACTTGATCTAGAAGAGTAAGCGCCTTCTTCAGCGCTGGATGCCTGTCTCTCTACTTTTCTTGTTTGGCCGTTTCGCCTTTGATGATAGCGTCAAATTCAGGGTTCTTTTTAATGGAATACTCTTTCATTAGATCGTCGATTAATTCTTCTTGAACAGCCGCCATCTTTTGCAGCTCCAACTGCTGGCGCATATAGACCAGCCCCTGATCGATCGGAATGCTGCTCAACTGCTCGTTGTTTTCTTTTTCTGCAGCCCACGCTTGTTCCACTTCTTCGTCCGTCACGGTGATTTTTTTCTTATCGACTTCTTCTTGCAGGTACATTTGCGCCCGGTAATATTTATTGAAAAAGGCCAACCGCGCTTTCACCAGTTCCTGGTCGTCAAAGTGATGTTTATTTGCTTCGAGATTTAAAACCAGAACACGCTCATACTGATCGGCGAAATTTTCTGGGGCCAACTGGTGTTTGAGAAAGGCAACCTGGGGGATACTGTCATTTGCCGAATTTAATGTTTCGCTTAGTTTTTCCGGAGTCATGTTCATCTGCCATGCGATTAATGTGAAAAAAGATTCGTGGTCGAGACGAAACTCTTTTTCGGAAATCGTCACGTCGTCAATTTTCCATAGCCATATGGTCGACGCCCCCATGCCGAAAGAAACTCCGGCCAGCGCGACAGCCATGATCGTATTTCGTATGTATTTCTTTTTTCTGGTCATATTCATTGTTAATCCTTTGCTATTTTGCCTGGTTTGTTTTATTTCACGTTGTCTGAAATCATTTATTCATTTGATTCATTTTGTGAACCATTGCCCTTTTATCCGCTCGTATTCAAACCGGTTTCGGATAAACTTTTATTTTCCCGTCTGTTTTTGGGTTGGGGCTACCTTCCAGACTTTGCAAATCCCCTGCCAGTGTCCATCCAAATTTCAAGGCCAGGCAAGGCTTACGCCATGGGTAATTTATCTAAATTTAACCGATTTCTTTCAAGACCCAACTGTCTTGTTCCGGATCAAGCAAACCGACAGTTAAACGCTCGCTGCGGCTCAGCGCGCCGGGGTTTAAAATCCTGGTCTGACCGCGCATGTAGTCTTCCGAAAAGTGAGTATGGCCTTTGATTAAATAATCGAAACCGCCGCGGGCAATGGCGTCGCGAAAAAAAAGCACATCGTCGCCATGCATGAGCAATATTTTCTTGCCGCCATATTCCAGCTCTTGAGACACCCTGGGGTCCGGCTGCTTATGTTCGCTGAAAAACGGACGCAGGTCTTCCAGCACATCGCAGTTTCCCCTGGCTAAATAGAGCCGGAACCCGTCAAAATAGTCAATGAAACCCGGTTGCCCGAAATCGCCCGCATGGAGCAACACTTCTACGCCGGCGTCGCGAAAAATTTGCAACGCCCAGGGCAAGCTTTCCCCGTTGCCATGCGTATCAGAAAGGACGCCAATGGTCATTTGTGTCAGCGGTTGTGCTGGTCCAGGCGATTTTGCAACGATTGCATAGAATGGATGCGCCATACAAAACCGAGAATCAAGGTAACGGTTAACACCACAGCCAGAAAAAGATAAAACAGACGGTCGGCAGCCACGCGGTCCGCTTTTCGGGCTTCCAGCTCTCCTATCAACCACAAAGTTCGTTGTTCCATGATTGTTTTGCCGTTTTTGTACTCGTTTAATATTTGCTCAAGTTCGGCTTCGGTAAAATCGGCCATTCTGCCTTTTGCTTCCTGTGTATCTGCGCTATAAAAATTATGCTTCTTTTTGCTTAGTGCGGTTGCGTCGCTTGAGCCGGCCTGGGCATAAACGGTTCCCGAAAGCAGGAAAAGAGCCATAACGGCTTTTGTTACGGCTTTTTTAATAAAGATTTTTGTCGTGTTTTGTTTGAATATCATACCAATACCTTTGCGTCTTTTATCAGTTTGGGTTTTCCGCGGTTTTTCGTTCGCCTTCCAATGTTCGATACAGCAGGTAGGCTGTGAGAAAAAAGATCAATTGAAATGCAATCATTGCGGTTAAAAATGCAATACCCATCCTCGGGTCGTACAGCCCGCTTTTTTCATCGCCGCCAATGACCGCGGCAGGGTGCGATGGCGTATTCCAGATGCGGATTGCCAGGTAAACCAGCGGCACATCGATGAAGGCGACAATCGCCAACACGGCTGAAAACCGCGCGCGTTTATGGGGATCCGGCATCCCGGTTCTCATCAATAAGTAACCGGCATAGGCCAGCCAGAGAATAAAAAAACTAATGAGCCGCTGGTCGGACCAGTTCCAGAAATCGCCCCAAATCGGCTTTGCCCAGAGGGGGCCGGTAATGATCACGCCGGTCGTAAAAACCCAGCCGGCAATGGCGTAGGCGGCGGCCAGCGAGTCATGCCGGAGGTTTCTTTTTCTAAGGTACAACACCGAATAGACCAGCGAAATGGCAAAGCCCAGAAAAGAGACCCAAGCCGTGGGCACATGGTAGTAAAAGATTCTCTGGGCCACGCCCTGAGAAACATCCGAAGGGACCCAGAAGCAAGTCATCCAGGCCAGAACAACCCAACTCGCCCATGTCAGGATAGCCCACCCCTTGATAATCCCCGGTTTTAACGGCTCCGTAACGGCGCCGCTTTCACTTAAAGCGGTTGACATGCAGACCATTTTTTTTTTGGTTTGCATAATGACAAGAGTTTAGTCAACTTTTGCCTAAACCGGTCGCCATAAACCGCATGAAAAAATAATACTTAAACAGCAAAATAGACATTATTAAAAGAAAACAAACTAACTAAAGATAAAACAAATGAGTCAAACCAGTAAAACGAATCCGAAAAACGAAAGCAAACCGGCAAAAAAAGAAAACATGCTGATTAATTTGGCATTTAATATAGCTATCCCGGTATTTTTATTAACTAAATTCAGCGCCCCGGAAAAACTGGGCCCGGTCAATGCCCTGCTGATTGCGTTGTCTTTCCCCATCGCTTACGGAACATATGATCTGATCCGTTCGCGCAAGTGGAATTTTTTCTCGATTGTCGGAATCGCCAACATCGCCCTTACGGGCGGCTTCTCTTTAATGCAACTGGAAGGATTCTGGTTTGCCGTAAAAGAAGCTTCCGTACCGGCCTTGTTTGGCGTGGTTACCGTCGTATCGCTGAAAACGCGCTACCCGCTGGTGAAGACCTTTTTGTTAAACCCGGCCGTCATTGACACAGACCTGATTCACGAGCACCTCCAGGGCGAAGAACAAAACCGCTCTTTTGAAAAACTATTGGTAAACTCCACTTTAATCTTAGCTCTTTCCTTTGCCATCAGCTCGGTATTGAACTTTGTCTTGGCGAGGATTATCCTGCAAAGCCCCGCCGGGACGCCCGCTTTTAACGAAGAGTTGGGGCATATGACTGCCCTGAGTTACCCGGTCATCATGCTGCCTTCCATGATCGTACTATTTGTTTCTTTGATTTATCTGGTCCATGGCGTGAAAAAAATCACCGGCCTGGAGCTGCAACAAATCATCCGGACTGAAGGCGAACCGGCCCCCAAAGCCGAATAACAGCCAAATCAAACTCCGGAACGTTCCAAAAAGTTCCGATGCGTATTTGTACTCAACTTGACAGGGCGCTTCCCGGCGGCAATTTGACCGATGGCAGTTTCCTGGAAGGAATCGTTAAACAAGCCCTTTGATTTTCACCAAAACCATATCCCCGACGTCGTCAGTATTTTAAACAACAGGCCTTTTAGTTTTTCTGCCGAAATTATACCGCCCCGAAATGGCACCGATTTTCTCGAAGTGTTTCAAAATATTGAAAAGCTGCAAGAAGCCGATTTTCAATTTATTTCGGTCACGCATGGGGCCGGGGGCGCATTGCGCGGGGGAACCCTGCCCATTGCATTTCAAAGCCAAAATGTTTTCGGGCTGACGTCCATTGCCCACCTGACCTGCCGGGGCACTTCCTCCGAAGAGCTGGAAAACGCTCTCATCGACCACCACTATTTTGGCATCCACAATATCCTTGCGCTTCGCGGCGACTCGCCCGACGGAATCGGTCAGGGGTTTCAACCGGTGGAAGGCGGCTATTCGTACGCCCATGAACTTGTATCTCTCATCAAAAGGTTAAATGAAGGTCATTACCAGATTCGCAAAGGATTTGACCAAGAGGGCGATTACCGCCAGGGGATCAAAACACGCTTTTGCATTGGCGTCGCTTGCTACCCCGAAGATCCGGACGGGAAAGACATTGCATATTTACAGAAGAAAATCGAATGCGGCGCCCAGTTTGCCGTTACCCAGATGGTCGTTGATTTTGAAATTTTTGAACGCTTTTACGAGCGAGTGAGCAACCACTGCCCCCCGGACTTTATTGTCTTGCCCGGCATACGCGTTCCTACATCGTATAGGCAGTTGGAACGGCTTCAAAACAAATTTGGCGTCACCGTATCGCCGGCTTTAATGCAAGAGATGGAACTGGCTCAAAATGACGCCGCAGCTCAAAAAGAGATCGGTTACCAATGGGCCAGAAATTTCGTTGAAAAAACCGTCAACCTCGGCGCCCGCGGCATTCATTTTTTCATTATGGGCGACCCATCCGCCGTTATCCGAATGAAAGAAGAGATCGGGGGTGGCCATGTCCCTGCCTGAGATTTATACGTCGGTCGATGAAATTGATGCGTTAAAACAAAGGGTGATCATGGCGGGCGACCTCGCGAGGAGAATTGGCGAGCGCACCACATTCGGGATTTACTTTAAATCGCACGATAACCCGGTCACCGATGCCGACCTTGAATCAAACCGCGTTCTCACCGAGTTTATCCGTACCACCTACCCGTATGACGCCATTGTATCCGAAGAAGACTATACCGAAAAAACAAAACATTCTTTAGATGAAATCCGCAGAGAAAAACGCAGGGTCTGGTTCATTGACCCCCTTGACGGAACCAAAGAGTTCATTGCCGAACTGCCCTACTATACCGTTTCCGTCGGCTTAATCGTCGATGGCCGCTCCGAAATCGGTTTTGTCTACTCGCCCATGCGCAACTTGCTCATCTGGGGCGGAGAAAAATACGGTTACCATAAAAACGAAAAGAAAATCGGAACCAGCAAAAAAAAACCCCAAACATTGGCCGAATGTAAAATTGTATTGTCGCAAAACGAAGTGGAAGACGGGCTTTTTAAAAAACTGTTAAAACTGGTGCCCGAAGAAAACATATCGCTGGTAGGCTCAATCGCGTACAAGCTTGCCTTTACCGCGGCCGGCGAATACGATCTTACCATTTCCATGAGACCGAAAGCCGACTGGGATATGGCCGGGGCCGCCGCGTTTTACCGTCGAAAAGATCTCGAAATTCTCGACCGTAAATTTAAACCGCTAACCTTTAACAACAAATCCGTCTACAGCAACGGTTTGATTGCCGGCAAAACTTCGGCCGTTGATTTGTACAAAGAGTTTGCCGGATAACCCGGTAAACCTCTGATCTTATTTTTGTTTATTTTCTTTACTTTCCGGCTCAGGCGCCGTCGTTTCCGGTTTTGTTTTCCAGCGATTGTGAACCCAGAAATATTCGTGAACGGCTTCTCTGGCGTGTTTTTCCAGTTTATCCGTCCATGATTTTGAAAACTCGTTTTCCCAGGCGGTTCTGTCTTCTTCGGGAGAAAAGTCCGGTTTTTGAATGGGCTCGAGAAAAATTTCAAGGCGGTTACCGTCATGGCGCGAATAGGCAAAAAATACCGGTTTAGTAGTAATTCTGGCTAAAATTGCCGGGCCTAAAAAAGTGGAAGCTGGACGGCCGAAAAAGGGTATAAAGATTCCGTGCTGGCGGGCGTCCTGGTCGGCGACCATACAAATAATACCTTTTTCTTTCTCGAGAATTTTTTTAAATCGAAAAAAACCTTCGTCGGTATAGACGGTTTCGATGAACTCTTTCTTGCGCAACCTTGTGACATATTCGGCGACCCAGGGGTTCGACTGCTTGCGGGCTATGGCGTAGACTTGCCAGGGCAGCCAGGAAGCGACTACGGCGCCATGCCATTCCCAATTGCCCAGATGGCCTAAAATCACAATGGCCCCATCTTTTAATTGCTCCACCACTTCTTCGCGGGGTGGGTGCGAAACGATATATTTTTCACGGAAGGCGCCGGTCATTTTACCGACCTGGAGAAATTCCCCAAAAAAACGGCCTAAATGGTCAACCGACGCTGCGGCCATCTCTTCCACCCATTCCTCCGTGTGGTTCGGGAAGGCGGCGGAAAGGTTGTTGGTAATTCTGCTCTTGAACTTTGGTAAAGCCCGCCCGATAAAGCGAACCAGTTTTTTAGTCATCCGCACGCGGGGTTCCAGGGGAACCAAGCGAAAAAAAGAGACCAGGCTTCGCAAGAATATGTATTCAACCAGCTTGGCTGTTTTTTTTTGAAACGGCAGCTTCTTTGCTTTTTTTCTTTTGTTTTTATCGGCCTGGGTCATTGCTAAAAAATACGCCAATCGGAAAAATGCGCCGTTAGGCGATGCTAGTCTTCGGACTCGAATTTAATTTCCCGGTGCATGAGCATACCGTATACCGTACCGGGGTCTTTGTCCAGGTATAAGATATGATAGGCCGCTTCGGTGATGGGCATGGAAACGCCCAGCTTTTGCGCCAGCTCAAACGCGCTTTGCGTTGTGGGAACCCCTTCGGCGACCATGCGCATGCTATCGACAATCCGGGCTATTTTTTCGCCTTTGGCCAGCCGAATTCCGACCTGGCGGTTCCGCGAAAGATCGCCCGTGCATGTCAAGACGAGATCGCCTAACCCGGCAAGGCCCATAAAGGTAAGCGGGTCGGCGCCTTTGGCTTTGCCAAGGCGGGCTATTTCGGCCAGGCCCCGCGTAATCAAAGCGGCCCGCGCATTGCTCCCCATGCCAAGGCCGTCGCTGATCCCGGTGCCAATGGCAATGATATTTTTCATCGCCCCGCCCAACTCTACGCCAATGACATCGGTGGTTCCGTACACCCGAAAGTATTTATTGAAAAAGAGCCGCTGGATTTCGCTGATCTTGGCTTCGTCGTAGCCGGCAATGGTAATTGCCGTCGGCTTTTTTTCGGCCAGTTCTTTCGCAAAAGAAGGACCCGATAAAAAAAACAAATTTTCCCTGTACTCTTTACCCATTTGGTCTTCCATGATTTCGCTGACCAGCAAATGGGTTTTTTGTTCAATGCCTTTGGAAGCGACAATGATCGGAGTGTTGTCCGGCAGGTATTTGCGCGCCTGGCTCCAGACCTCGCGAGTCGCTTGCGTCGGGACAACCGACAAGACGGCATCGGTATCTTTCATGATATCCGCCATATTCTGCGAAGCCTGAATGGACTCTTGCAGAGCGATACCGGGCAGATAAATTGTGTTTTCGCGTTTGCGTGTGATTGCTTCAACTGTATCGCGGGAGTGGCTCCAGAGATGCACTTCATGATCGTTGTGCGCCAGCACCATGGCCAGCGAAGTGCCAAACGAACCGGCCCCAAGCACGGATATTTTCATATAATCAAATTCACGTTCCCATTTTTAGCTGTAAAGTAGTTTATTCAACGCCACCCGATATTTACCTTGCCCCAAAAGTAAGTCTTAACTTACTGGCCGGCACTAAGTTGCCCTTCGGGGGAAATCCGAAGTTCATCGCCCGGAAAATCTTCGGCGCATAATGTGCGAATCAATGAAACGGATTTGCCGGAGGTGTCAGGCCCCGGCACACCCGTGGCGCTAAGCGCAACAGGTAAAATTTTGCCACTAAGAAAAGTCCCGTCTGCCCCAAGCCGCACTTCCAATACCAGCGAGGTGCCCGTATGCTGGCGAATCGAAAACACCTTGTACCCCATAAAGTTACCGAGCGAATATGCGATCAAACGCCCCTTGTAAAGTTCCATGGCGCGCGGCACATGCGGACCATGCCCCAGCACCAGATCGGCCCCGCGGTCAATCATCGTATGAGCAAATAAAACCGGGTTGCCCCTGTTCTCGCTGTAAAACATTTCGCTTTTGTTTGCGGTATGAATGGCCGAGTTGCCTTCGGCGCCCATATGTACCGTTACAATGACAATATCAGCCGACTCTTGCGCTTTGGCCACAAGGGCGGCCGACTCCTGCAATCGATGGACAGAGTTATGGTACGATAAATAGCTATACCCGATAAAAGCAATGCGAAGGCCGTTTTTTTCTATATAATTGATTTCGCCTTTTTTTCCGGTGACAGTCATCCCCGCATTTAATATTGCTTGCGCGGTATCGTTAAAGCCGGTCGCAAAAAAATCGTATGAGTGGTTGTTTGCAATGTTCAGCAAATCAAAACCGGCTTTTTGAAAATCAATCGCATACGAAGGAGGCGCCCGAAAAGCAAACACCATTTTTCGGCTGGTGTCTTTGCGGGTTTTGGGGTAGTCCGTTAAGGTGCTTTCATAATTGCCGGCCAGAATATCAGCCCCTTCCAGCAGCGGCTGAACGTCTTTCAACAAGGCGGAAGCCCCGCCCACGGGCAGACGCGAAGCGCTGGGAAAATTTGTCCCGGGGACCATATCGCCCACCGCCTTGATTGTAATTGTTTTTTGGGCCGGTGTTTCTGCGAGACCGGCTCCCCCCTTGCCGGGAAGCGCATACCACAAAGCGAAAAATAAAATTCCGGTTGCCTTAAAAAAAACGGAAAAACCGTTTTGGTTTTTATTTTTAAGAGAGGGCAGATGGCGGAATGCCTGATCTCTTGTATTGTCTTTCTTATCACGTTTTATGTTATATTGATCTTTTAATAGAATATTTTTTTCAGTAGCGCCTTGAGTCATCTTTGTTTAATCCTTCTTCTTTCGTATTTGATCGCCGGGTTCAATTCTTGCCGCCGCGTTGTACCGTATATTGAATTGCGGTTTTTCGTTTTATTTTTGCTTCATTTTAGTTTCTTTTTGTTGTTTTTCGTCTTACTTTTATTGCCGGTATCTTGCGGCGCCAAACTCAAGGTCGGTCAGCCAATGACCGACTCTCCGGTCATGTTTTTCGTGGGGTAAGGCCGGCATCTTTTGCCAATGATAGGCAATCATGAGAGATTGCTTTCGCGGGTAATGCGCCAGCACACGATCATAGTAACCTTTGCCGCGCCCCAGGCGAAACCCCTCTTCGGTAAAGAGTAACCCGGGCACAATGATCAAGTTCATACCGCTAAGGGGTTCTTCTACGGTTTTGCCGGTCTCATGCGAGGTTCGCCTGGCCCGCAAACGGGTACCGGCGATTTCAGGGTAAAATAAAGTAAAGCCAAAGCCTTCCACAATCCGCTCTACCGGCGGTTCGTCCCGGAACGGGCGGTAGATCATGACCTTGGGGGCGTTTTGATAACGCCCGCGCAAATGGTCCCGGCGAAACGGCAAAGAGAGCAACGCTGAATATTGGCGCAACCACCGGGCAAATTGCCGCTTGAGAGCCCGGTTGGCCTGTTCCCGTTCTTGCGGTTGAAATTGTTCGGCTCTTTCGCGGTAAAGCTTTCTTAGCTTCGCTTTTCGTTGATCTTTTTTATTCTTCTCGTTCATTTCAATGCACATGTCGTTTAGCTGCGTCTACCGGGTTGCCGGTTCCGGTAGCGTAAAACCCGTTCTTTTTTCAATATTCCGGAATATCTTGCATTAACCGGTTGAAAATTTAATTTCCGGGCCGTCTGATTCGATACTATCTATATCCGGCTATTCTTATGATACGCTTTCGTTCTTTTTTACTGGTACTTTCGGTTTCCTTTACGTTCGCCTGGCCATTGCTTTCGACCTCCGCCAATTCGACACCCGGGGAAAAACCCCGCAAAGAATGGATCTCTACCGGCGCGGGGACTTATGTTTCTACGCCAACAGATTTTACCCCGCCCCCGCCCGTCGACCGTGAGTTTCACACGGATCATTTTACGGTAAAACTCTACGCGCGGGCTTTCTCTGCCGGCGAAGCTGTCTATATGGAGGTATTACCGGGAACCAGAAAAACAAACCTGCGTCAAGTGAGTTTCAAGGTAAACGGAAAAGAGGTTTTGCTTTCAAAGCGCAGCTGGGGCTACCGCGGTTTTTTCGGACTCCACCCCGATTTTTCCGGCGGCCAGGTCAATATTGAGTATGACATTCATACCGAAGGAAAGCAAGTGAACGGCGCTTTTGTCTTAAAGCTGCAACCCAAAAAATTTCCGGTCAGCACAACCCCCATGAATGTGGGCAAATATTCGGATAAAAGCGAAGCAAACCGAAAAGATACCATTGACTTTATCAACCGGTCGCGCAAGAAGAAAGAGGCTGTCTTCGCCCGCAGAAGTTCCAATGCCATTGGCAACAAGTGGTCTCACCCGCGCAACTACCACTACATTACTTCCGAGTTTTGGGCCAAACGCGTCTACGCCCGCTATGAAATTGTCAACGGACAAAAGAAAAAACTGCAGCCGAAAGTATCTATCCACCGCGGTCTCGATTTCCGCGCCCGCCCCGGCGAGCCTGTTTACGCCATGGCCGACGGTAAGGTGGTTTTAGCCGAAGAGCTTTACTATGAAGGCAATTGCGTTTTTATCGATCACGGCAACGGGATTATCTCTTCGTACTTTCACCTGAGCGACATTCGCGTTGGCAAGTTCCAGCGTGTGTATGCGGGGCAACTCATTGGCCTTGGCGGCTCAACCGGGGTCGCCACCGCAGCCCATTTGCATGTCGCTTTTTATATAAACGGAACGCCCGTCGACCCGTTAAGCCTGCTTTCACTGCCGGTCCGATATTGATCCGGTTTGCCGGTATTTGGCTGCATGATTAAGTAAAACGGGGGGCGCCACCCGGTAAACGGCTTGACAGACAAAAGCAACTGAGATACATGCTAGTAATAACATATTTTTTTTCCGGGAATACTATGCCAAAACAAGAGCGCGACCCCATTCGATCCGTTTATAAAAAACCGAAAACGACAAAAAGGCCAAACGGACTTTTGGCGAAAGCGCGGAAATTTCTTGAATTCAAAGAACTGAAAGAGTTCAAGGAACGTTTTAGAAACCGCCAAGAATTGGCGAACGGGGCGGCGGACGACCCCGATCAAATGACGCTCCGGGAGTCTCTCAAAGAAGACGGGCTCATGGCAAAAGCGGTTTCCGTTCTTTTGTTTGTTTTTCTCTGGGTTGCGATTTTGCTTTCAATGATGCCTTTGGTTGGCTGGTGGGGCGGCGTTTGCGGCCTTTTGTTTCTGGCCTTTCAATTCGGGTGGAAATACATAAAGCATACCGGCTCCGCCCGTTTTTATACGCCGGCGAGAAAAAAAGCCCTGCGCCTTGCTCTCTGGGCTGTTTTGTTTGGCATTGTCGCCCAAGGCAGCTGCATGATCCATTCGGAGCGCCTGATTTCTCAATTTAATCGCGAAGCTGCGCAAGAAAAAGCGGTCATATTTAAGGCATCTTTTAAGGACTCCGGCGCCCATGCCGATAAATAGGAAAAAACAAAACGCTGAACCAAATCTTTAAACAAGCATTCAAACAAAAATGAAGAAAATCAAAAAGACATTAAACTTAAAATCTCCCACATTAAAATGCACCGTTTCGGGGTTGCGCGGCGTCGTTCCCGAAGATCTCTCGCCTGAAAATATCCCCGGCATCATTGCCGCCATTGACCGAACTCTGGGCAAAGGCCCTCTTGCCGTTGCGCGCGACAACCGCCCCACCGGAGAAGCAATCGAACAAATCGTCATCGGTACGCTCCGCGCATTGGGGCGGGAAGTCCACAGCCTGAGCATTGTACCCACCCCCACCATTAAGGCCTATATTAAAAGAAAAAAATTGGCCGGCGGCGTGATGATTTCAGCCAGCCATAACCCCGAAAATTACAACGCTTTTAAGATGATTAAAAAACAGGGCGAGTTTTTCGAGCAAAACGACGTTGACCGTTTTCTGGATAATCTCAAAAGCCCGGAGCCCGCCTGGGTTTCTCATTTAAAATACGGAAAGCTTCTGGAAAAGCACAACGAGGCCATTGACCTGCATATCGATTCGATCATTAGCGCAATCTGGGGACCAAAGCCATCGTCTGTCGAAAAAGCGATGAAAGCAATTCATGGGCAAAAAAAGCTGAAGATTGCCGTCGATACGTTAGGCGCATGCGCGACGCCGGTCATTGGCAAACTATTGGAACGTTTGAATGTCAAAGCCGATTTCCTTTTCCCTGAAATTATGGAACGTTTCCCCCGCCCTCCGGAGCCGACGCCAAAGGCCCTGGCATTGCTGTCGCGTTATATGAAACAAAACAAGTGCGATCTCGGATTCGCTTTTGACCCGGACGCCGACCGCCTTGCGATTGTCGGGCCTGACGGGCCGATCGGAGAAGAGCTGACATTGCCGCTTGCCATGAAACAAGCCTTAAAAACCCGCCAGGGGAAGGTTGTCGTCAACCTTTCCAGTTCATATGCAAATCACATTATCGCAGAAAGCATGGGTTCCGCCTTATACCGTTCAAAAGTTGGCGAAGCGTTTGTCACCGGCAAAATGAAAAAACTCAAAGCCGTTTTTGGCGGCGAAGGCAACGGAGGCGTTATTGACCCGGTAATCGACTCATACGGGCGGGACGCCCTGGCCGGCGTCGCCTGGGTGCTGGCGCTCATTGCTTCGGAATCGCAAAGCCTGCCCGAGCTTCTTGAAAGTCTGCCGCGTCTTTATATGAAAAAAATTGCGATCCAGGGCGATCCGAAAGCGGTGCGGTGGATCTCGGCCAAACTTGACAGGGAATTGTCCGGCTGGGGTAAAATTACCGAAGACGGAATTTACTACCACCATTTGGACGGCATCCCCTGGATTCATATCCGCGCATCCAACACCGAGCCCATTGTCCGGGTCATTGCCGAAGCGAACTCGCCAAAAGAACTTAATGCGCTGTTAAAATTAATTTCATAATAATTTTTTTTGGGCATTTCCGAGTAACAAACGTATATTACTAATTACTAATATAATTGAAGCCGGGCAAGCGCCTGGCTGGGAGCGAAACATGGTAGAACATTTAACGACAAAAGAGTTTCAAGAGAAAATTTTCGACTATACGGCCGGCAGCGACTGGAGTTACCGTGGCGATAACCCGGCGATTATTGATTTTTACGCCGACTGGTGCGGCCCATGCAAAATGTTTGCCCCCATCATGGACGAACTTGCACAAAACTACCGGGGTAAAGTCGATTTTTACAAAGTCAATACAGAGCAGGAAATGGAACTGTCAGCCGCCTTCGGCATCCAGAGCATCCCCTCGATTCTTTTTATCCCCAACGGGAAAGACGACAAACCGCAAATCAATGTGGGCGCCCTGCCCAAAGAAAACATGATTCAAGCGATTTCCGAAGTGCTTGGCGTCGAGCCGGTCTCTGTGTAGACCGGCCCGTTCCGCTTTACCGCCCGGCGTTAGCCTTGCCCGGCGATCCGATATACGAATTAGAAAAAATCCGACTCTTACTTGACCCGAATGTCAAGAAGTTGCGCCCCCCATTGGTCTGCCGGTTGCATTGATTTACCCTTGCTCGGCACATCAATCGTAAGAGTTGCGCCGTCATTGATTTCGCCTGCCAGCAGTTTTTCACTCAAGGGGTTTAACAAGATCTTTTCAATCGTACGTTTCAAAGGCCTTGCCCCGTAGACCTGGTCGTAACCGCTCTCTACCAGGTACTCTCTGGCGGCCCCTGTAATTTCAAGTTTGATATTGCGCTTTTCGAGTCTTTTTTCAATGACCCCGATTTGAATGTTTATGATGTCATACAACGCGCTTTTTTCTAACGAGTGAAAGGCCACAACGGAATCAAGCCGGTTTAAAAACTCGGGACGAAAGCGTGCCCGCAACTCTTCTTTTAAAGCCACCTCTTTTTCTTCTTCGCTTAACGAAGCATTGGCGATATACTGCGAGCCGATATTGCTCGACATGACAATAATTGTGTTTTTAAAATCGACATGGCGTCCCTTTGAATCGGTCAAACGCCCGTCATCCAGAATTTGTAAAAACAGGTTATACACATCGGGGTGCGCTTTTTCAATCTCGTCAAACAACAATACCGAATAGGGCCTGCGCCGGACCGCCTCGGTCAATTGCCCCCCTTCGTCATACCCGACATAGCCGGGGGGAGAGCCAATTAAACGAGCCACCGAATGCTTCTCCATATACTCGGTCATGTCAAAACGGACAAGCGCCTTTTCGTCATTAAAAAGAAAATCCGCAATGGTTTTTGCAGTCTCAGTTTTACCGACGCCGGTTGGTCCGATGAAAAGAAAGGAACCGACCGGCCGGTTCTCATCGGATAGCCCGGCCCGGTTTCGCCGAATGGCCTCGGCCACCACGCGAACCGCCTCTTCCTGCCCCACCACGCGGCGGTGGAGAGCTTTTTCCATGTGCAACAGTTTTTTTCGTTCGCCTTCGAGCATCTTTTGCAGGGGAATTCCTGTCCAGGCTGACACGACGGCGGCAATGTCTTCAACGGTTACCTCTTCTTTTAAAAGGCGGGTCCCTTCTTGTTTTTGCTTTAACGCCTCTCCCGCACTCGCCAGCTTTTTCTGCAATTCGGGGATTGAACCGTATCGAACTTCAGCGACTTTATCCAACGCGCCTTGCCGTTCATATTCGGCTTCGCTCACGCGCAATGATTCGATTTCTTCTTTAATAGATGTAATGGATTGAATGACGCTCTTTTCTTCGTCCAACCTGATCTTAAACTCATGAAATTTTTCTTTCAGTTCGGCCAGTTCCGCCCGGGCCTCTTCGAGCCTCGCCATCGAAGATTTATCGTTTTCACGAATCAACGCCGCTTCTTCAATTTGAAGCGAAATGATTTTGTTTTGAATTTCATCCATCTCCAGGGGTAAAGAGCCAAGTTCGATCCGCAACCGCGACGACGCTTCATCAATTAAATCGACGGCCTTGTCGGGCAAAAATCGATCGGAGATATAGCGGTCTGAAAGTTGAACCGCCGCAATAATCGCCTGGTCTGTAATGCGAATCCCGTGGTGCACTTCATACTTATCGCGAAGTCCCCGTAAAATATTTATGGCTTCTTCTTCGCCGGGTTCTTTGATAAAGACCGACTGGAACCTTCGTTCTAACGCCGCATCTTTTTCAATGTGCTTTTGAAACTCGTTTAAAGTGGTCGCGCCAATCATATGCAATACGCCCCTGGCTAGAGCAGGTTTTAACAGGTTTGCAGCATCCATGGCGCCTTCCGCCGAACCGGCGCCTACGACAGTGTGAATCTCATCGATAAACAATATGTAACGGTCGCCGGCGGCTTCCACTTCGCTTAAGACAGCCTTTAGTCTTTCTTCAAATTCGCCGCGGTACTTGGCCCCCGCAATCAAGGCGCCCATGTCTAACGTAATAATCTCTTTTTTTTGCATGACATCGGGGACATCGCCGGCAATGATTTTACCGGCCAGGCCTTCCACAATGGCGGTTTTCCCCACCCCCGGTTCGCCAATCAACATCGGGTTGTTTTTAGTTCTACGCGAAATAATTTGAATGGTACGCCGTATCTCTTCGTCCCGGCCAATCACCGGATCAAGCTTACCTTCGGCGGCAAGCTTGGTAATATTATTGCCATACTTGTTCAAGGCGTCAAACTTCCCTTCCGGGTTATCGCCGGTTACCCGTTGGGTCCCCCGCAGCTCTTTGGCAATGCGTTCCACTTCGGAGCGGACTACGCCCAGGTTGGCGAGCTCTTTTTTCAGGCGAAAATTTCCGTTTAAATAAGCCAATAGGAGGTGTTCCAGAGAAATGTACTCGTCGTTTAGCCCTTGGGCCTCTTTGCCTGCCAGTTCTAAAAGCTTTTGCACATCGCGCGATGCATATAAGTTTGACGAATTCCCTTCGACCCGGGGCAGGCTTTTCAAGTAACGGTCGACTGTTTCTTTTGCAACAAACGCATCAACCCCTTGCGAGGTTAAAATCTTATTTACAATTTGCCAGGGCAAACCCTCTTTATCGTTTAAAGTCGCAGCCAGCACATGTTCAGGCAAGAGTTCAGCCACCGAGTCCGAGACTGCCCGGCTTTGCGCTGCCGATAGCGCCAGTTGCACCTTTTGTGTCATTTTATCTTGGTTCATATGTTACTTTCCCATGTATTTGTTTTTGTTTGCTTTTACATCCCACGATGTTGTCACTCTAGCATGGAGAGTGTTAGCACTCCTTGTATTACAGTGCTATATTACTAAATATCCCCTGAATCGGCAAAAAACTTGACAAAAAAGTTCAAACTGTCATTCAGCCTGCCTACCCAATATAAAGGAAAAACCCAAACCGAACAAGAGTATGATAAAAAAACCTAAAATTATCGTCATATCCGGTCCATCCGGCTCAGGCAAAAACACCATCATTGGCAAACTCATTGAAAAGCGATCCGATTTGGAACATTGCATATCAACCACGACGCGCAACCCAAGGGGCGGCGAAATTGACGGAGAGCATTACTATTTTGTGAACCATGACGAGTTTCAACGCATGATTGCCGCCGGGGGATTTCTGGAATACGCCCCCGTTTTGAAAAATTTCTACGGCACCAGCCATGCTGAAATTCAAAGAATCAAGCAATCGGGCAAAGGCGCCATTTTAGACATCGACGTGCAAGGCGCCTTACAACTTCTGGAACGGCGGACACCCCCCCCAAAAAACCCGGGCAACCATGAAGACAACGGCCTCGATTTTCTTTTTCTTTTTATCGAGCCCCCCTCGCTTGATACTCTTAAAGAACGTTTGCTTCTCAGGGGTACCGAAACCGCCGAACAAATCGAGGAAAGAATCGAACTTGCCCAAAAGGAAATCCTGGAAAAAACGAAATATGACCATGTGATCTTAAATGATTCTCTGGAAAAAGCCATCGCCGAGACAGAAACTCTCGTCCAAGAGTTCATGAGCAATTAACGAACCATGGGTAAAACGACAACGGCGAACATGGCAAACCCCGTTCTTGTTCTCACCGGCCCGACCGGAGTCGGTAAAACTTCGATTATTGAGCGTCTGGCAAAAGAGTCGCCCGTAGAAGTCATTAACTGCGACAGCCGGCAAGTCTACCGCCAGATGAAAATTGGCACCGACCTGCCTGACTCATCGATCTTAAACCGGTTCCCTCACCACTTGTACGCCATCATCGACCCTTCCGAACAATTTTCTGCGGGGATGTTTTTAACGGTAGTCAAAGAGCTGATCCCCGAGATCCACGCCCGGGGGCGTATCCCGCTCATTTGCGGGGGGACTTTTTTTTACGTTCGCACCCTCTGGGACGGCATGATCGAAGAGCCGGCCATTTCGCCCGATGTAGCGGCCCGGGTAGAACCATTGAGCGCCGCTTCGGCCCGCCAGGAACTGGAAAAAGCCGACCCCAGGGCGGCTGAGCGAATTGAGGCAAACGATGTATACCGCAACAAACGCGCCCTTATGGTGTATCTGGCTTCGGGGCGCTCTATCACCGCATACCCGCGGCTGGGCGGCGTCTATGATAAGTACGATTTTCACAGTTTTTATCTCGACAACGACAGAGAAAAAATCTATGAAAAAATAAACAAACGGGTGGAGCTCATGTTTCAAAACGGATTACTCAACGAGATTGAAGCCTTGCAAAAGAAAGGGTACGACAGTTCTTCGCCCGGCTTGCGCACCATTGGATACCGTGAAATCCTTGAAATGGAAACGGAACAAGGACCAAGCCGCGCCTGGTCACCGGAAACGCTCCGAAAAGCCGCTGAGGGGATTGCACAATCGTCCCGCAGGTACGCAAAACGCCAATTGACATGGTTTCGTCACGAAAAAAGATTAAAAAGAATTGACCATCGCTTGGGACTTTCTCAAATATCCGAACTAATTAACACCTTAAAAAATAGATAATGGGGGACCATTCATGGTTAAAAACAACATTCAAGACTTTTTATTGAACCAAGCGCGAAAAGAAAAGCTCATGATTACCGTATACCTGATCAACGGGGTGCCGTTAAAAGGCAAGGTATTGAGCTTTGACAACTATACCATCATCATTGAAAATGACGGCAAACAGAGCATGATCTATAAGCATGCGATTACAACCATCATTCCGGAAAAAACCATTCGCTTGAACCCGGCCGACCAACCGGAAGAACAGGAGTAGCATTTTGCTATGGTGGCCAATTTTTTCCGATATCTGATATTCGGGATCACCCTGGCGGCCATCTCGACCACGCTATACCTGAACGTTATCGTGATCCCGGAAGGGCATGCCGGCGTACTCACCGAAAAAACACAAGGCCCTCAATTCCCGGCGATGAAACCGGGGTACCATTGGCTTTGGAGCGGGTTTGTTCCCGGCAAATGGACGTTACGTACCGTCGATATGAAACCGCCGTCTTTGGAAGTGCGGTATAGCGAACCCTTGAAGTATGCCCAGCTGTTGCCCGATCGAGATTACTTTACGATCCATACCGGCATCCGCGTAAATTACGAGCTTACCGACCGTTCTCTGGAATTTTTCTGGCAATACCTGGACGCCAACCCGGAGACCATACACCGCTACCTGCAAGAGAGGGTTCGGATCATGTTGCAGATGGCTTTATTAAAGTACTATCAATCCGCTCAGGATTTGTCGAGTCTGGCCGAAAAGTTACGCCTTACCTTTTTTGAAGGCGGGGAATTTGAAAAGCAGTGGAGCGATATTTTTAACAAGGCCGGCATCGTATTGCAAAACGTAGAGGTTCTTGAAATCAAAGCCCCGGACCGCGAAATTTATCTGTCGCAAATCAGCGACCAAAACCGAATTCTCGCCGCCAGACGGGAAGCCTTGATCCTGAATATCCGGGCTGAAGCCGAAACCGACCGAAAGCGCCTTATGGACCAGGCCGAACTTGAAAAAGCGGAAAAAATGGCCGCTTTAATGGAACAATACCCGGATTTGCTCGAATATTACCGCATTGAAAAACTCTATCCCCATGCCGCCGTCACCATTGTCGATCAACCTGCCCCTGTTTTTTTTGAAAACGCGCCCTCTTCCAGCGCCCAGGCCAGACCCCAAGCTAAAACTCAACCCAAAAAACAGTCTGAAAAAGGTACGATACCGCCAATCACTCGCCCATAGCTTTTACAAATTGACTGGCTTTTCTTCGCTTCAAGAGTCACCCTTGACGAGAATTGCCCCCGATCGAAACAGAAACCGGGGCCGGAATTTACGGGAACCGGGATAAATGAATTTACAAACAATCGGAGAACTTCAGACTGCATCATGATTCACCTCTTGCCCAAAGGTATCGTTTCGCGTTTTTTTCTTTTGAGTAAAACCTGGCCCAAAAAGCTTTCCATTGTTTCTTTTTTATTACCGTATATCGCCTTGTTTGTATTTCCAACAGCCTTCGCCGCTTGCACTAAAGAGCCCCCGCCACCGGTTGAGTTAAATTGTACGCAAGTTCCCCTCGGCCCCGGCCCCGAAGACATGGAACTTGATTTATCCGGCCGCCCCAGGCTGATATTTTCTTCTCATGACCGGCGCGATTTTGACAAAGAGGGCGATTTGTATTCGCTTGATTTAAAAACCGGCGGAAAATCGGTCATCACGAGAAGAGACGAACCTGAAAATTTTGCCTTTCGGCCGCATGGCATTAGTTTGGTGAAGAGCGTTTCGGGCGAGTCCGTTTTATACGTTGTCATCCACGAGACGCGGATCACAGGCAAAGGACATGGCATTGCCGTTTATAAGTTAACCGGGAATTTAGCGATATTCCGGGACTATCTTCAAGATCCTTTGCTCGACTCGCCAAACGATTTAGTCGCTTTGCCCGACGGCACGATGTATGTAGCCAATGACGCACACGGTAAAACCGGCCTTTTGAACTTGATTATCCCGGCAAAAAATTCTACCGTATTATATTACAACGGGAACGAGTGGAGCATTGCCGTGAAGGGGCTTCGTTTTTCCGCGGGCATGGTCCGTTCGGGGCAAAACCTGCTTGTCTCTGACGCGAAAGCGCAAAGAATCCTTTCATACCGTATTGAAAACGACGCCTCGCTTACCCCGGTGAGTGAAATCATGTCGACATATGAAAACCCGGATAACCTGCTCATCACCCCGGAACAAGAGCTGTTAGTGGCGGAACACTATGACACCTTTTCTTTTGTTCACCACGCCCGCAACACGCTCCACCCCGCCCCTTCGACCGTAGAAAAATTCCAACTGGATAAAAACGGCCTGCCGGTCGCTGAAAACTCTCAAATTCTCTATTCAAACCCCGGGGGGGAGTTTAGCGCCGCTTCAAGCGCAATGATTTACCGCAATCGCCTGTACCTGGGCCAAGCTTTTGACTGGGGGATTCTGGTATGCGACCTTGATACCCCTGAGACCCCCGGCGGACAACGGTAAAAAAAAAGTTGATCATACATGCAGCTTTTGTAACTTTAAAGTGAAAAATTTATGACTCAAAAAAATCAAAAAATCCCCGCGATTTTAAAAATCCTCGCCATAATTACTTTATTTATAAGCTTGTGGCAATTGCCTGTTTTTTCTCAAAGCGCGCAAACCTTAATTAACGCAGAAGGGTTTATCAATGATCCGAACCTCCCTTTTGATTCAACGGCGACGGCCGATGATATTACCAGCATGTATTTTAACCCCGCGGGTATTGGCATCCACCCTTTGCAAATCGGCTATTTTTACGGCGAGAACACACAGGATTCGCTTGTCGACCATGTGGCGTTCATCAATTTGTTCGGCCTTGCTTTTTCGTCGCAATGGCGGTATGCCGCGGCCGGCTTTAACGCTCAGCGCCATACGGTAGGCACCGGGCTGGAAACGAACAATTTGCTTAGCCTGGGGATCAGTTACAGTTGGTATAAATCAAACATTTCCGCTCTGGACAATTTCAGCCAGTTAGACCTTGGGTTGATTCTTCGGCCACACCGTAGAATTTCTTTCGGGGCGGTCGGCAGAGGAATCAATGCGCCTATTTTTGAAGAAGAGAGAATCACCCCTTCGCTGGATCTTGGCGTGGCTTTGCGCCCATTGCCGTCAAAAGTTGAGGCCCTCACCTTTTCGATAGACGGGACTTTTTCGTTCGAGAACCCGCAACTTGATATTATCCCGCGCTACTCAATAGAGCTGATCCCCTCCCCGGGACTCACCTTTTACGGCGGGCTGACAAACAACGAAGATTCCTTTTTCGGGATCAAGTTCGCCCAAAACATTACGCAACTTTCATACCAGCAGTCGACACCCGCAAACACCGGGGGATTCAAAAGCGGCGGTATTTTAATCAGCCAGGAGAGGTTTAAAACCAGTTACGAAGCGATCCAGCGTTATTTGCATATCTCTCTGGACCAACCCTTTACCGAGGCTAAAAAAGACCGGTTTTTGTTTATCCCGGAAAACATTACCTTTTATGAAATCCTGAAATCTATTGAAGAAGCGGCGAACGACCCGCAAATTACGGGGCTGGTCATCACCGGGCGAAATTTCCCCGGCGGTTGGGCGCAAGCGGAAGAGTTGCGCAGCGCAATTGAACGCTTTAAGGTAAATTCGCAAAAGAGCGTGCATGCATTTTTAGAGATAGGGGCAAACAAGGAATATTTTATTGTTTCCGCAGCCGATACGATTTCAATGCCGCCAGGCGGTTCGCTTCGCCTGAACGGCCTAAGCGCCGAAGTCTACTATTTTAAAGACCTGTTTGAGCTTGTCGGCGTACAAGCCGACTATATCCGTGTGGGGAAGTATAAGTCAGCTCCCAATACATATACGCGAAGCGGTCCGGACAAGGCCGAAAAAGAGCAAATGGAAGCTTTGCTGGAAAACCTTTCCGCCGAATTGATCCAGGGGATTATCACCGGGAGAAAGGATCTTACCGAAAAAGAGGTGCAAGAAGCGTTGAACCACGGTTACTTTACGCCCATGGAAGCGAAAAAATCGGGGCTCATTGACAATGTTCAGTATTTTACGGACCTGGAACAATCCATTGTACAAAACCGGATTACGGAACTTGGTTGGAAAATCGACCTGCATAGCTATCTTCGTTCCAATATTTATGACGACACCTGGGCCCCCAAGCCCACGGTTGCCCTTCTTTCGTTGGAAGGTCAAATTACCTCAACCGAATCGAGAGGTCTGGGCCAAAGCAAAAGCCAAATCTCTTCCGACAATGCAAGTATCGTTATTCGAAATCTTGCCGCCGATAAAAATGTCAAGGCTGTGGTGATTAGAATTGATTCGCCGGGCGGTTCGTCGCTCGCTTCGGATATCCTTTGGAAAGAGATTCGTTTGCTGCAAGACGAAAAACCGGTGATTGTCAGCTTAGGCGATTACGCCGCCTCCGGAGGCTATTATCTGGCCGTGGGCGCCGACGAGATCATTGCCAACCGTTCCACGATTACCGGCTCTATCGGGGTCTATTCCGGCAAGATGAGTTTAAAAGATGTCTATGAAAAGTTGGGCATTAAAAAAGAAGTCTATACCACGCATGACAGGGGCGCGATCTTTAGCGAAACAAACCGGTTTAGCGATGAAGAACGAAAGTTGATCCAGGCTCATATGATGGAATTTTACGAATTGTTTATCGACCGCGTTCAAAGAAGCCGCACAAACTTATCGCACGATCAAATTGTCGACAATTCGGACGGCCGGGTTTATACCGGCTCCGAGGCGATTCAGCGCGGTATGGTTGATCGGTTGGGCGGACTTTCGCTAGCCATAGAACTGGCCATTGCCAAAGCCGGGCTGAGCGAATCGCATGTCGAGGTCATTCAATTCTCGGATTCGCGCAAAGACCTGTTCCAGATATCGCCGCAGATGCCTTTGATCCCCGCCGATATCCGCAAGGCGATTGAGATCATGAGTACAATGGACCAGAGGTTGAATTCCGATGAGGTTTACTTTATCATGCCCTATGTTTTTGAAGTAAAATAGCCAATGGCTACTTTAGGACCCGACGGTAGGCATCGATCATTTTCGACGAACAATTTTGTTGTTCAAAGCGGCTGACATACTCTCTGCCCTCGCGGACAAGCTGCCGTCGCAGCGTAGCGTCTTGCAGGGTTTTTTGAATCCCCTCTGCAATGGCCGCCGGGTTTGCCACATCGACATAACACCCGCCCGGACCGGCAGTCTCTCGAAAGCAAGAATCGCCCGATAAAACAACGGGAGTTTCGCAAAACAATGACTCAATTACGGGGATGCCAAACCCTTCGTAAACGGAAGGGTAGACAAAGGCGCTTGCGGCGCGGTAGAGGGCCGGTAATTTTTCATCCGGGATATGACCTAAAAAGATAACGCGCTGGTTTAAATTTAACTCCCCGATGCGCTGTTCCATCTTTTTTCGATACTCCTCCCCTTTGCCCCCGACAACTAACAAAAAATCTTTGTCGCGAAGCCGGGAAAAGGCATCCAAAAGATTGAGCAGGTTTTTTCGTTCGGACAGGCTCCCCACATAAAATAGAAATTTTTCGGGCAACCCGTATTCACGGCAAACGGCTTGAATGAAATCTGCCTCAACTTGTTTCTCAAAGCGAGGGTGTACCGACTGATAGACCACTTCCACTTTTTCGGGAGAAATCCCCATATAGCGAACCAAATCGTTTTTTGTATTTTCACTCACAGCTACGAGGAGATCCGCTTTTTGAAAGCTCTTGAGATATTTCATTTGGTAAATTTTGGCATCCCAGGGTTTGTACAAATGGGGGTGGTGCAAAAAAATCAAATCGTGAACTGTCACCACTGTTTTTGCGCCGGTTTTTTCAATGCCCCAGGGCAGTTCATGCGATAACCCATGGTAAATTTCGGGCTTGAGCCGTTTCAATTCGCCGGCCAAGAAGGCCGACCGCCATAGCGCCGGAAACCGCTTGCCTATTTTACTTTGCGGCATGTGTAGCGGTAAATCCTGAAATTCAGCCATCCGCTTCTTTTGTTTTTTTGTTTTCGGTTCGGGCGTGTAGAGATGATACTCATTTTCGGGGAAGTATTGCTGAAGGCCGCGCAATAACGTGCGCGAATAATTGCCCAGGCCGGTTTCATTGAAAAAGAGCCTTTTTCCGTCGTACGCAATTTTCATGATTTGTTTATATTGTTCCCACAAGCCCACCCCCCGCCCAAAAAAGGGAGGGTGGCGCAAGATAGCCATTTTTTTCACCCCACGTTGGTATAATAGCTTTTTTTAACTTTTTTTTACGAGATTTAAGAGAAAAACGGGGAGTTAAAAACTCCCCGATACGGATATTAAGCGTGTTTTTTAAAGTAATCTTTTGATTTATCCACATCCGCAAACATACTATCGGAACCGGGGGTCCAGTTTGCCGGGCAAACTTCTCCCGCATGCGATTCGACATATTGGTCGGCTTGCACAAGACGCAACACCTCATCGACATTACGCCCCACATTGTTGTTATTTACCATCGCCACTTTTAAAACGCCTTTCGGGTCAATGATAAATACGCCGCGCAAAGAGATACCGGCGTTTTCAATCAGCACATTATAGCTACGTGAAATTTCTTTTGTCACATCGGACACAAGCGGGAAATTAATGTCGCCAAGCCCGCCCTCTTCGCGGGATTGGTTTACCCAGGCAAGGTGGCTGAATTTACTGTCAACGCTAACGCCCAGAACTTGTGCATTTGCTTTTTCGAAATCCGCCGCTTTATCCGAAAAGGCGGTAATTTCAGTCGGGCATACAAAGGTAAAATCGAGTGGGTAAAAGAACAAAACAACATATTTACCCTGATAATCTTTTAATGAAACTTGCTGAAAACCCTTGTTTGCCACCGCATCGGCTTGAAACTCGGGAGCTTTCTGACCTACTTGAATCATATATCGTCCTCCAAAAAAATATCAAATTGCAGGGTTTCCCCTACCCGAAAGAACCCAGCCCTTGGATACAATGTCAACCGTGATTTGCCGAAAAGGGAAAAAACGATATATTGTCCGTTTTTTTCCTTTTCCCCCTGAATGATTGAAGGAAGAAACAAGTGAAAACGATTTTAAAATTTAAAAACGGAGATTCTCTTCAAGTAAACCCGGCTGAATAAGATAAAAAAGTTGTCAGACTATATTCAAATTCATAAAAGGAAGTATGGGAGATAATCCAACAAACCGGCGATCATCGCGCAGAAAAACCGAACAAGAACAAGCGGAAGGCATCCATTCAGTGCCAAAAGATCTCGTTGAGATCGAAAGGAACATGCTGGAATCCTTGCTGATTCACTTGAAACACTGGGTCAAAATGAACACGGAAACTGTCCGAAAGTTTATCTTTGGCGCCGCACTTTTCATTGTATTGATTTTTTTATTTGTCTTTGTCCATAGCGGCATTGTCGAGACGCAAAACCGCGAGTTTTACTCGCTGGCTTCGCAATACCATGAGATTGAAAACGGCCCCGAAGAGCTTCATGAGCGGGAATTTGCGCAACTCAAAGAGCAAGCGACAAAACTTTGTGAAACCTTTTGGTCTACCAAGCATAGCAATAACGCCTGCCTTATTGCCGGGCTCGTTGAACTTAAAATCGGTGACAACGAAGAAGCTGTTTCCATTCTCGAAGAGTATCGAAGCAACCTGTCAAGCGACGCCCTCGCCGCTTATTTTACTTTTTTTAACGGCTATCTCTTTGAAAGCGCCGGAAAATACCAGGAAGCGCAAGAGCTCTACAACGAGCTTAGCGAACAACTGGACGCCATTGAAGACGCAGACATCGGACTTTTTCATAAAGCCCGTTCGCTCTACCATGCCGGGAACTACCAGGAAGCCAAGATTATCTTTTTAAAAATAGCCCAGGAACCCCAAGGTCCCTATACATCGAAAGCCCGCAACTACCTGAGCCTGATTTCTATGCAAGAAGAAGGCCGGACAAAAGGCGAATGAGTTCTTCCGCGCTGAAAATAGCTCTCCCCAAAGGCAGGATGAGCGAGGAGAGCCTGGAGTTCCTTTATGAAAAAGGAATTACCTCGTTTTCCGAATTCCCGAAAAGCCGGAAACTTATTTTTAAAGACGAAGCCAATCAACTTGAGTTTTTCCTCGTGCGTTCCAAAGATGTAGGCACCTATGTTGAAAAAGGGGCTTGCGATCTTGGAATTATCGGTTACGACCTTCTGGAAGAGCACAACTTTGATATTTATGTTCCCGCCGCACTCCCGTTTGGCCATTGCCGTTTGAGCATCGCTTCTTTCCCCGGAAACGAACCCTGGCATACGCGCCGCAATCTCCGGATTGCGACGAAATACCCCCGTCTAACCTCGCGTTACTTTTTTGAGCATGGTTATAACACGCAAATTGTCGAACTGTATGGTTCGATTGAAATCGCCCCCCTCACCGGGATTGCCGATGCCATTGTCGACCTTGTCTCAACCGGTCAAACCTTGAAAGAAAATAACCTGAAAGAAGACCGCAAGATTCTGGAAAGTTCGGCGCGTCTGATACTGAATCGTACCTCTTACGCCTTTCATTTGCAAAAAATCAACTCTATCCTTTCAAAAATTTAAAGCATTGATTGACAGCATGTCTATCGTATAAACTCTGTGCGACCATGGCAGTACCAAAGAGAAAGTTATCACGACGAAGAAGAGGCAACCGACGAGCCCATCACGCAATAGGTAAACCAAACCTGCGCCCTTGCCCCAATTGTGGAGCCTACGCCATGCCCCACCGGGTCTGTCCCGAATGCGGCACGTACAAAGGTCGCCTGATCATTGCACCCAAAGTCAAAAAAGTAAAAGAAAACGAAGCGCAAGCTTAATCGACTCTTTATTCCGAACGGCGAATAAAGGCGTCATAGATAATCCCAAAAGCATTGGGGTGGTTTTTGATTTTAATCTCTACGAGTATCTGACCATCGGCATCGCGCACATACGGAACCGGCAAAATAATTGGCGAAGATTCCGTTTTCCCGTACCCGATTTCAACGGTTTTAAAATGGATATGATCGATGTAAATTTCATATCGTAAAATATTTTCATAAAACGCAAAATCGGTAGAGAGCCTTTTTCCCCTTTCATCGGCCCGTAACAACGCCATATCAAGAACCAGCTCCCACCCGTATGGCGTCATCTCCCCTGTTTCGGGAACGGGCGCCTTTAAACGAAACGCAAAACCGGGGGCATAAAACAAAAGCGCCCGGCCGTAACGAAAGCCCCCCGCCTCGGAATCGTTTGTGACTAAAAAGCCCTGCCCGCGCGCCCATGATTGAAGCCGCTTTTGGGTCCATACATAATGCTCCTGCGAAATATACACCATTTTTTGCAGGTACTGTTCATTATTAAAAGGAAAAGCAATGACATCATCATTTAACCGCACGTCGGGCTCCATGGCCGGGTATGTCATGGCCTGCAATCCGTGTGTCATGGCTCTCATGGTTTCACCTGTGTTTTCATGATTCGGAAAAAAGCCCGAAAAGAAATCGGTAAAGCCGGTACCGCCAAACAAAAGGAACAATATGCAGGAAAATCCTGTCAAATAACGCATCACAGGTTATTATCGGCCATTTGCTTTGTTCTACTACATTAAAATCGAATGCGAGAAAGTAATGAAAAGAAGTTTTGTAAAGCTCTCAGACGCCCCGGCTTTGCGCTTGTTTCAACGCTTGGGCGATTTCTTGCGCAAGCCACGGGCCCCGGTAGATAAATCCGGTATAGACCTGTACTAAATCGGCGCCCATCTCAAGGCGGCGGATAGCTTCTTCCGGCGTCATGACCCCGCCCGAAGAGATTACCTTTGCTAAAGGGAATTTTTTACGGGCTCGCAAGGCCGCTTCCAGGGCCAGCAGCGACTTTTCACGCAGCGGGGTTCCCGAGATACCACCGGTAAACCCCGGAAAAGAGTCTGCCGCCTGACCCAAGACCGAAAGATCATTGGTTGTATTGGTGACAATGACCCCGTCAGCCCCCGCGCCAAAGGCCGCTTCAATGGAAAGCTCCAGTTCGGACGCTTGCTCCTTTTTTGAGTTTTTTGCCGGCATTGCGGGAAAATCGGGCGCAAATTTGACAAAAAGCGGTAATGGCGATCGTTCGCGGCACTTTCGTATTAAAGCGGTCATGCTCTTTTTTTCCTGCAATTCCCGCAAACCTGGCGTATTGGGCGAAGAAATATTAATGGCAATATAGGCAACCCGGGGGCCGCCGTTTTTGTGTTTTTGGCAAAACTCGCGGATTCGCTCAATCTGGTAGAGATAGTCGTCCAGAGCATTTTCGTTGGGGGTCTCTTTTTGCTTGCCGATGCTGATCCCCACGGGCATGGTCGCCGAATACTTTTTTTCGAGATTCCTTAACCCGGCTTCAATCCCGGGGTTGTTAAACCCCATGCGGTTGAGCAACGCCTCTTGCTTTTTCAAGCGGAAAACCCGCGGTTTCGGATTCCCGCTTTGCGGTTTTGGCGTAAAGGTGCCGATTTCGGAAAACCCGTACCCCAGGCGCGCCAACCCCCTGGAAAGATCCCCTTTCTTATCAAAACCGGCCGCAATGCCAACCGGCCCGGGGAGTTTCAAAGAACCGATTTGTACTGCCCTGTTTTCAAACAAAGTACCGCTTTTGCGATCGGGTAAACTTTTTAAAAAGACAACGGCAAGGTCATGGGCTTTTTCAGGCGAGAAAAGAAAAAAGAGAGGCCTGAACCACGCATACATTTTTGCCATAAAGGTTACAAATATCGCCGGTGAATTCATTACCGCCAACCTCCTTGAATGGATTTGCCAATTTTGCCAAAAAAGCGAATATGAAAATATTTTTGCGCAAAAATATTACTGGCCATAGTTCTTTTTAAACAAACGCTCTTTACCCAGCTCTTCGTTTGAAATTTGACTTTCTTTTTGTAAAATCTCTAAAAAACCTTCGGTCTTGCTATAACCGCATTCGCAAACTTCTTCTTTTACGGATTTTTCTTCCCCATCGACCGTAATCGGCTCGGGGTAATAGGTTTCTACGAGGGTTTGCTCTTCGCCGCATTCCGGGTTGGGCAAACGGCCCATCCCTTCGCAAACCATCCCGGTAACCACGCCCTGTGGCGTCGCGGCGGTAAAATAATCGGGTCGTCTCTCTTCCACTTCATAAATTTCTTTCATGGTTTTTCCCCAGACCGGGGCGCAAACGGAACCCCCCGCCTGGTATTTTCCGAGCGTCATGGAGCCTGAATCAAGCCCCATCCAGACAACCGCCACCAGGTCGGTTGTAAAGCCGGCAAACCAGGCGTCATTCCAGGAGCTGGTTGTCCCGGTTTTTCCGGCGGCGTCAAAGAGAAACTCCCCTTCGTCCCGGACGCCTCTCCTGGCTGTCCCGGAATCCACAACCCCTTCCATCATCCGGCGTAAAATATAAGCGACCGACTCTTCAATGATTTGAATTTCGCCCGAACGTTCCTTGGCGCTCAATTCGGCAAAGACCTCTTTTTCGGCTTCGTAAATTACGTTCCCGTCGCGGTCTGTCACATAGATAATGGAATGCGGTAAAACATCTTTCCCCGAATTGGCAATGATGGAATACGCTTGCATTAACTCCATGGGCGTCACTTCGGAAGCCCCGAGAGCAAGCGATGGATTTGCTTTAAACCGCTTTGGCGGAACCTTGAGCAAACGCCCGGCAAAATCGACAATTTTATCCGGGCCTACCCGGTCATAAATTTGAATCGAGACAATATTAATGGAATTGCGCAACGCATGGTTCATCAAAACATAGCCCTGGTAACCGCTGCCGTAATTCGAGGGGGCCCACATTGAACCGTCCGGCTCAATGTTCATGATCGGGGCGTCAAGAAACCCACTGGCAAAGTGAACGGCCCGGTCTTCCAAAGCCGCCCCATAAACAAATGGTTTAAAGGAACTGCCCGGTTGTCTTCTGGCCAAAAGGGCCCGGTTAAACTGGTCCGAAGCCTTAAACTCGCGACCGCCAATCATCGCCGTAATTCGTCCGGTTCCGTATTCCATCGAAAGAAAAGCGCCCTGGACAGTGATATTGGCATTTTGTTCCTGGTTGACCCGGAAAAATTCCTGCGTAAAATCGTTTACCGCCGGGGCCGGCGAACTTAAACTCAGCAAATCCAGCGACTCGATGATCCGCTCCTGCACTTTTTGCCGCAAGTCGTCCGCCAGACTATACTCGGCGACAATGCCAGGAAGGGGCAAGACCCTGGCAAAATCTTCATAAAAATCAAACAGTTCAACGTCAACGCCTTCAATCGCCTGGTTGGCATCCGCGGCAATCGGGTCTTGCTCTTCCATGCGCGGCACCAAGTTTTTTTCGGCAATCCCCTGGTGGTCGAGATTCAGCGTGGTGTAGACCTGAAATCCCCTGGTATAGACCTCTTTTTCGCCAAATTGATCGACCAGTTGCTGGCGGACATATTCCGAAAAGTAAGGCGCCCGATCCATTTTTTCGCCGTAAATGGTGGCCGACCCCGGGGTCGAGACAATCACCGGCCAGTAGTTGCGCCAAAACGTACGGTAATAGCTGTCGGCCTCTTCGGCAGTCAGCATATTGAGTTCGACCAGGCGGTTTAAAATAATGCGATTTCGTTCATACGAGCGGTGAAAACTCCGGAAAGGCGAGTACCCGTGCGGGGCTTTGGGCAAAGCCGCCAGGATCGTACCTTCCATGATGCCTAACTCGCTCACGGGTTTGTCAAAATAAAACTGCGCGGCGCTGGCTATGCCATAGGTTCCATGCCCCAGATAAATCTGGTTAAAGTACATTTCAAGGATTTCGTCTTTTGAAAATTCCTTTTCGACCACGAGCGCCATTACGGCTTCGTATATTTTCCGCGCAATGGTTCGTTCGCCCCCGGTATAGATGCCTTTGACCAACTGCTGCGTAATTGTCGAGCCACCTTGCACCACCGCGCCTGCGCGGATATTTTGAATCATTGCCCGCAAAATACCCTGGAAGTCAATGCCAAAGTGATCATAAAAGTTTGTATCTTCGACCGCGAGAAAAGATTCAACCACCGCACGGGGGATTTCTTCGAGTTTCACCAACTTTCGTTTGTGCTGAAACAGTTCGGTGACCAGACGGCCATGAATATCATAAATACGCGTCGGCAGGTTTGGCTGAAAGACGGCCAGCCGCTGGATATCCGTTTTACTTTCTACCGCCGTTAAAATAAAACCAAGCGTAAGACCGCCAAAAATTGACACTGCCAGAAAAAAATAGACAGCGGCCTTTTCCATCATGCGGATCGCTTCTTTTTTGTTTTGCCCTTTCATCTCTGATTTCTATTGTGCATTCGGTGTGCTGCCGGGATCCGGTACGCACCGGTTTGTTTTGGACTTATTCGACTGAAGCATGTTCCAATGGCGATTCAATTGCGTTATACCGCATTCATGGCGTTAAAAACAAATAAATTTGCATTTTTACCGTCATATTGAGTCATAGCCAGCGATAAGTCCGGTACATTCCAGTTCCCAAAATACGGGTCGGGTGTCATCTACATTCCGGTTTTTTACGGTTTTGAGGGCAATATTTCGATAATATATAGATGGAAGCGGATAAGAAAAAAACAGCGAAACCGGTTATCTCCTGTCTTTTACTGGCTCTTATGCTGGGGTGCGGTAAAACGACTGAGATCAAAGAGTGCCAGCCTGAGATGGGGCGTTTTTACCGGGGGGAACATTATATTTCCAGTGATTTTTTAACGGCGGAAGGCACTTGGGATTACGCCCGTTTGCAAAAGCACTTTGAAAGCAAATCCGATTTTCACCCCAACGAAGAGTGTTTGCCCCTTAAGCCTGATATTACGTTGCCGGAACGCCTCCGGGAACTCGGGGACCGGATTGACCTGGAAAGGAAATGAGAAGAAGGAAGTATAAGTAAAAGAAAGAGAGTAAAAGATAACGAAAAAAGGAAAAAAGAAAACTAACCGCAAATGAAACTAAAAGTAGTACGCAACCCGTCTTTTATCCGCATGGATTTGGAAGGTAACCTCTCGATTAAAAACGCCTCTAAACTGGAAGACTTTTTAGCCAAATTCGATACCGGAGATAAGCATGCCTTGCTCTTGAACCTGGAACGTTTGCTCAACATTGATTCCAGCGGGCTTTTGGCCTTAAAAAATTTTTCAGAGAGCCTGAAAAAGCCCCACCTTCGATTTTTTCTGGTTGGGGTAAACGAGAAACAGCGGACCATCATGGAAAATGCCGGGCTTTTGCCCGGACTGCCCGTACTCGCCGATGACGAATACCGCATGGCCTTTACCGATGATTTATTTTAATATTGTCCGGATGAACCGCAAATTGCCGCGCCCCGTTCTACCGCCCGGAACAACCGGAAATCCCTTTACAAAGCAACGCTTCTCATGATTCATTATCCGGTTTACAAAAAAAGTTGATCGTATCCGGTATACATGAAAGGAACTCTCCCGACGCTTTACCTTGCCTTCTCCGCTACTCTTTTTTTTGTTTCGGGTGTCGCTTTGCGCGCTTTGCATCAAAATTTACCCGCAACCGATCACCGGCAATTGCTTTTGGCTCAAAGCGAAAACGCGCCAGATTCAACAAACGGCGACTATCAGGTGCCGCCCGAGGCCGGCTTTGACCCGGCCCAGGCCATTGACGAAGCCGAAGCGCAGTCCCAGGAAAAAGAGCCCCCCGAAGTCGATTTAAAAATCATCGGCTCAAACCGCATTGAATTTTCGTACGGGAAGTCCTTTTTCCTGGGCGACGAAGACCGTCTCGGTTATGAAGACCGGCCCACATCAAGCGCCATCGACCAGGGTCTAAGCCCCACAATGGATATGAAAATGAACATGCAAGGGCGGATCGGCGATGAAATTCTGGTGAACATTAACTTTGACCAAACGGAAAACCTGAGCAATAACGAAGTCGAAGTCATTTACGAGTCTGCCGAAGAAGACGCATTTTTGCAAGAGATGCGTTTCGGGAACATCACCGCCGACTTTGGCCGTTCAGAGCTTTATGTGCATGAAAAAACGGACCTTGAAATGATCGGGATTAAAACGCGATTGAGGGCGTCAGACAAGGTTCAAATTAAAACGCTCACCGGTTTTTCGCAAAGCTTGCATGAAACCGAAATCTTCCGCGGCAACAGCACCCGCCATAAATTAATCGTAAAAGAGTACCGTTACGCGGCAAGGCAATATTACCAGCTTGAGCCGTTTTTGTACTACGACCATTTCATCGCCGCCCCCTCGTCTATCCCGGCGCAAGCCTACATACGAGGCGATGCCGGCGCGTTTACTCTCTTTACCTCGCAAGAACAAAACCAGGCGCCATCGCAAGTGCAAATTGACCCCGGGTCCGTAACCGTTTATATCGACGACCGCAACCCCCGGAACGACAATGCGTTGGGCGCCATACGCAAGCGAGTCAACGGGAACGACCTGGGTAACTTTCACAAACTTTCAGAGGGCAGGGATTTTCAGGTGCACTATGCCAGCGGTCGAATTACGTTTCGGCAACCGCTCCCGGTGGAATCGCGGGTATTTGTACAATACACTCGAAACGGAGGCGCCAATACAACCGACCCGACAGCCCGGATTACCAACGGTAAAATTGAAACGTTTTTGCGTTACGGTAAAGAGATGCACGAAGATTACCGGCGCGACGGCGTTGCGGCGTTTACCGGCAGCGACGATATGGAGATCATACCCGACGGCGTGGTCAACCTCGACATCTACGAAGTGCGCGGGATTTACGATTTAGGCGTCATTGATATTCTGGAAAAAGACTTTCGTTTGCAACTTTATACAACGGAGCTATCGCTTTTGGAACAAGCCGGCGGCCTTGGCTCGTATACTGTCCATTATGAAAAAGGGATCATTGTTTTTAACAGCCGCGAGCCGTTCCGGAACCTGCAAAACGAAGGCTCCTATTTTCTTTCCGAGAATTTACTCAACAGCGTCTATGCGGAAACGCAAAGCTCTTACATTGATGACAACTCCAAGGTTCGTTTTCAACTGGAACTGACCGCCATTGTCCGCAGCTTTCAATTGAAATACTTCAACATTGTCAAAGAGTCTGAGCTGGTCCGCATCAATGACGTACCTCTTTCGCCGGACTATTACTTTATCGATTACCAAAGCGGTTATTTTCGTTTTATCGACCCCTACTACCCGGTCATCGGACCGGGCACCCAGGTTCAGGTTTCGTATGAATACCTGCCCTTTGGCCTGAACGAACAAAGTTACCTGTTGGGTGTGCGCGGGGAGTACCGCCCCTTTGATTTTGCCACCTGGGGCGTCCGAACCGTGTACCAGGGGAAATTCCAGGACCAGGTCTCGCCTTTTCTTGGCAACGAACCCGATTCCCGCCTTATCGCGGGGACTGACCTTGAAATTAAAATCGATGAAAACCGGGCCACCGCAATGGCCAACGAAATAGCGGGCGGCAGGTTTACTCATGTGCCTGTTCGTTTAGAGGCGTACGCCGAATACGCTCACAGTTTTTATAACGCAAACACGACCGGCCTTGCCATTGTCGACAACATGGAAACAAGCGAAGAGGCTTTGGACATCTCAATGCAGGCTTCCGATTGGGTGCTTTCGGCCCTGCCCGCTTCCCTGGCCGCGGGGGGGACAGGCGCTTGCAGCAGAGCCCCTTTGTACTATCGCCATTATTACAACCCGGACAATCCGCTATCGGGCTTGTATGGCGACGAGACGGCCCCGTTTGATTCGCCCCCGTATGTACAGGTCGCCGGGCCATACAACATTGGCGAGGCTCCGGAAACCACCAGGGAGTTCGACCAGAGAGCGGCCGTGCGCGAACTTTCTCTCGCCCTTGATTTTGACTTCGCCAAGGCCCCTTCGGCAACGGCTCCTTTTGTCGCCGTCAATACCCAGGAACTTTCTCAAAACGGGTTGGATCTTTCCGGCTTTACCTATCTTGAATTTTCGGCCAAACTGGACAACGCGGGTTCTCTGCCTGCCGGGGTTGAAATTCAATTTGAGCTGGGGTCGCTGGCCGAAGACACCGATTCCGACGGCTACCTTGATACGGAAGATACGGGCCTTGACTTGCACGGCGGCGACCTGAACAGCAACAACATCATTGACGCCGGCGAACATTGGGATGAAGGCGAAAAAAACGGCCGGATTGACCGCGACCGTAACAGCGGCAATTCGGAAGACCGGGGCTATGCGTTTAACGTTGACCTCTGCCCCGAACTAAACACCCATGTCGGCGCCGGACCTGACATTGCCGGGCTGACCTCCACCAAAGGCAACGGGGCTTTGAACTCGGAAGATTTCAACGGCAGCGGCGCGCTGGAAAACAATGAAAATGTGGTGATTATCCACCCCTCCGAGGCGTTTGCTTCTTATGATTCGGCAAAGTTAAACCGCATCGATTCTAAAAAGTGGACTCATTACCGGATTTACCTCAATTACAACTCAATGAACCAAAACCAGAAAAGAGTTATCCGTTCGGTTGAAAATATGCGGATTGTGGCTGTCCCCGGCGTTGGGGGCGAGTCAGGGAAAGGGCGGTTATTGATTCACGGTTTGCGCCTTGCCGGTTCTTTGTGGAAAGACAGCCAGGCGAAACTGGCGGCGAACCCGGCCGAAACTCCAATGACGGATTTTTCAGCCTTGCGCTTGACCATGATCAACAACTTCAACAACCCGGACGAATATTCAAGCGAATCTTTTTTTACGCAACGCCAAAACGAGTACGAACGTTTGTATGGCGAACGCACGACCGAAGAGCTGCTCAACACCCAGGAAGGCACCGTCAAACTGGAATATGACATGGATTCAACGTACCAGTATGTTTTTGCCAAACGCAGTTTTACCGAACCGGTAGACATTAAGTATTACAAAAACATTCACATCTGGGTGAAAAACAAAGCGTTGCCTACCAATGCCGCATCTTTTTTATTTCGCGTCGGTTCCGGGGAAAACGACTACCGCCAGTACGAAGCGCCCATTGCAGGCTCCTCCTGGCAGCGGGTTACCTTTCGGCTCGACAACCCCGCCGTCAGCAAAGGCAGGCCGCTCATGGATAATATCCGTTATATGGCCATTGGCGTGAAGCGTGAAAACTCGCTCAGCCAAAATGTCACCGGGATCATCTGGGTCAACGATATCTATGTCTCGGATGTGACGATCAAAAGCGACCATGCCTATTTATACGAAGCCAGCGTCGATATTACCGAACCGATGCTCATTACCGCCAGCGGGGTTCCTGTTTTAAGCAATACTTCTTTTTACTATCGCAAAAAGTACAAAGGGGCCGATTACCAGCCGATCGGGTTTAACGAAAAAGGCACCCGTTTGGAGGAAGAACAGTGGTATACCGAAAGCGATATTTTCCCGTTTTGGGGAGCCTCGTACGGCTATACGCAGGTTCGGAAAGATTTTATTGAAGCGGGGTTACCGGGCAAACGCACCGAGAGCATCCACTCTACCAGCCACCGGATGTTCCACAACAAAGAGTTTGCGCCTCACATTGACATAGGTTATCAAAACACCGACACGCGTGAAACTCAAAAACACTATCTGGAAAGTATCGTTGAAACGGAACAGAAAAATACCGTTTTGGAAAAAACACGCACTCCCAATGTCATTGTTACCGAAACCCTGCCCGCCTTTTTCAATACAAACGTCAATTATACGTTGGAAAGTTCCATGGAATTTTTTGAACGAGAGCAAACGACCAGCCTTCGCTCCGGCGGTGTATTGTCTTCCGAGACGTTAAAAAGAGAAAAAGACCAAACCGAACACGGCAAGGCCGCTTTGCATATCAATTACAAAGGGTTGCACATCGAACCTGAGCATGAATATTCGCGCAGTCTCTTGCTGGATAAAAACTACATCGACCAAAGCAACTTGACCTTACCCCAAAGCGATTTCTTTATCCCCGGTATAGCCGCCACGCCCGACTTCAGGTTTCGTTCCAGATCGGCCGGGTATCGCTTTCGCCTTTCGCACGATCAAATCTGGGCCTTTAGCCCCCAGGTCGCCATGTCGCTTTTGTTCCGTGAAGAGAGTTTCCGGGACAACGAGTTCACCTACCGGCGCGAGAGTTACCAGCGGTTGCGCAACCCGGCGACCACCGGGAAAATCAATGTCGATATTCCGCTCTTTTTTTACCGGTTCCTGGAATCGAATTTGATTGAAAGCGCCAATTTTTCGTATACGCGCGAAATTATTCTCGAAGAAAACGGCCTGCCGTTTACCAGCAAAACCAGTTTGTATGACGACTCCCTTGCGTTAAACCGGACTTACCCCGGCATCTCCGACAAAACCTATAATTTATTTCAATACCCTTTCTGGCATTTCTTTCAAAGTGACCGGCAAAGGCATAATTTTTCCAATGGCCGAGAGTTTGTGCAAACCACGTCGTATGACGTCAACCGGGGCGATATCCCCGAAGAAGCGCTGCTTGCCTATGATAACGCCCTGACCTTAAGCGAATGGGGAGCTCTCACCACCTTCTGGAATCCCACGGATTCCTGGCGTTTGCGAACGCTGGCAAGAATTTCCCAAAACGCCCGCAGGGAAAGCATTGGCGGGTTGCCAAACCAGGAGGTGAACGTAGGGAGCTCTCTCATTCAAACATTTGACCTGATGAAAATCCTCTCATTCAGTTTCTGGGAAAAACCATCGAACAGCTCCACCTTCAATCTGGATTTTCATATCGACCGTTTCATGTTCATCACCCAAAACCGGGTCGAAGAATCGGCCCGGCCCGAAACGGGCATCTCTTTTGAATGGATGAACCGAAAAAGAGTGCTCACCAATATCTCTTTTTTAGCCTCGTTCGGTTTTACTCACATTTATTATTACTCTTTTATCGAAGAGCTCGGACCGCCCAACGACCGTCTCATTTACGAGAATATGAATTTCCCCTCGGGGGGAAAGCTGAACTTTGATAATGTCGATTATTTCTTTGCGCTTGAATTTTCAACGGAACTGCCTCGCCTCAAAGCATGGGGTCAAAATTTAACCAAACTGTATTTAAAGTACAACCCCTTTTATCTGGTGCAGCTTTCGGCAGACCTGCATAACATTGATTTCAATACATACGATTATCAACCCGGCGTGATTTACGATCAATATATTTTAGACCAGAGAATTGACATGAACCTGCACGCCAACGTCACAGGTTTGCTTGGCGTAAAGATGGTTTATGATGTCGAGAAAAACCCGATTTCGAAAATTCCTTCAAAAAAGGTTTTTTCGTACCAGGCCGGCATTGGCGCAAATATTTTGTTTTAAAAACGGATTCGCCCGATTTGATCGATTTGAAACAAACATCAATCAATCGCCAACAATGCCTTTTTCGAGCATGCCGATTAAGCTGCTTGTCTTTTCGCTAATTTCGTCCAGCTTGTTTCGGGAGCCGCCGCTCTTCTTCAAGCGTTCCAACTCGTCGGCAAGGTTAAGCGCCACCAGGATCACCAAGGGCAACGTATCCATACCGGGCAGCGAATCTTTCATTTGGTCAATTTGTTCGTCCAGGCGGCCGGCCAGCATCGCCATGTAATCGGCGTCAAGATCGCCTTTGAGGGTATACTGCCGCCCCATGATTGAAACGCGGACTTTATTGTATGGCTGGTTTGAAGCTTCCATAGCGGGAGAGGTTATTTCGAGGACTCCTCCCCTTCATCTTCGACAATCAATAGATCGTCGTCATCGTCTTCAAACACATTTAAAACATCGTCATCGTCTTCGTCTTCCAGAAGTTCTTCGTCAGGTTCAAGTTCGGTAGAGGTGTCCGGTGCGGTTTCTTCTTCATGCTCATCCGAAATAATGACTTCATCGTCGTCTTCTTCGTCGAGAAGGATAATTTCATCTTCGCCGCTTTCCTGCGAATCGTCCGGTTCCGGTTTTGAGGTTTCCGGCGGTTGTACCGGAGGCGGTTCGGGGGTTGCCGGTTGAGCCGGGGCCGGGGCCGCAGCGGTGGATGTTGTCGATGCTGTCGATGCTGTCGATGCTGTCGATGAGGAGCCTGATTTTACCCCGTCGAGTTTGGCAATAATTTCCGAGATTTTATCTTCCAGCGATTTTTCGCGTTTTTGCAAACGATCCAGTTCCGTTTTCGCGTCTTCCAGTTCAGAGCGTAATTTTTCCGCTTCGTTTACTTTTTCTTCAGCGGTTAGTTTCAGCTGGTCATTGCTCGCCTTGAGCCGTTCCACCTCGCTTTCCAGGTGGCTGTTTTCGACTCGAAGGTCCGATATCAACTCCAGAGCCTTGACAATTCTACCCTCCAGTTGCTCCAGTTGTTCCATTGTAATCATTTCATCGCTCCTCTAATTAACATTCAATTCCAATTTCAACCTGCCTTGTACAAACGCACGGTTCTCCCTACTCTTTGGCGAGTTTGTTTAACGGGTTTTCCAGAAGTTGCGTATCGGTCGGCGGTTTATAATTAAACAGGCTGGCCTTAATACCAATATCGGTTTCTATGTTGCTAAAGCTGATATTGATTACGTCTTTTCCTTCCTGTATTTGAATCGCTTGTATCATTCCGTTTTCAACATCAATGACGACTTTTTTCTCCATTTCGCCGGATGAATATGTTTTTTCGTACACATAGCGGTTTTGCACTTCGTCTTTCACAAACCGGTCAAGATCGTCCAGAATGCCCAGGTCGCCGGCCTCGACGGTTTGCCGGATGCACACCAATGTTTCGGGGTTATAAATCCATAAATAAAGACCGTTTGTGGCAATTACTTTTTTATTTTTTAATTCAATATGCAGTTTGTTGGGGTATTGGTAATAAATTTTACCTTCGTAAAAAGCGCCTTGCGAATTATTATACGTAAAATTGGCGGCGAAGCTGGAAAAAAGTCCGCTCAAACCCTCTTTTAAAGCAGAAGGTGCCGAAGAAGGCGAACCTTGAACTCCCAATGCAGGAAAGGCCGAAAACACGATTACAAATACGGCCAGCGCCAGCCCCATTTTCCCGATTCGGTTCATATTCAATACTCTATTGGCCATTGAGTCCGGCAATGATTTTTTTAAATCGATTTTACGCGAAGGTTTTACAGTAAGAACGCGGAAATATCCAAGGCAAAACCGGCGGCGCTGGCGCTTTCGGGCCGGTACTTCTCTACCAGGTGGTCGTAAGCCCCCCCGCGCAAGGCGGGCATAGAGATATCTTTTAAAAAACCCTCAAAAATTATACCCGAATAGTAATCCACCTTGCGAATCAGTAGCGGTTCCCACCGCAGGGGGATCGAGTTTTGACGCAACTCTTCAGCCAAACCCCGGCTTTGTTTCATGGACTCTTCCATGTCCGCCAGAAACTCTTTTTGAACATTGTTTTCGGCTTCGGAACAAATTGCACCCCAAAGCTTGTCCCATTCGGGGGCTTCCAGCGCAGTCACGGAATATAGCAACGCTCTGGCCAAACGGCCGGCCGCTTCGGGGGACCAGTTTGCCTGGGTTGCGGCATGCGCCGTGAATAGCCCGGCAAGTTCGGGCGCATCGCGCCGGATCAAAACGTCCCGTAACGACTCATGGCTGATATGCGCCTCTAAGGTACGGTAGACGGCGACGTCGCCCAATAAAATAATATGTTCGTGGTCGCAAATGTCGCGCAACACGCGGTGCGCCAAGTCCACCAGCATCGGGATCGACTCTTCGCTGCGGTGCCCGATGGTTTCAACGCCCAGCTGGTAAATTTCGCGTAAATGCGGGTAGCTTTTGCGTGCGTCGCGGAACACCGGCATAAGATAATAAAATTTTTGTTCGCTATTTTCCGGACTTTGGTCGGTTGAATCTCCGTTTTGCAGCGCGGATCTTTCCATTAAGTTGGCATACCCTTTGATCACCTGGGCGGTTGCGTCGCTTCTCAGCAGCAAATCTTCGCCGCGGGAATCGCGCAAATGAAATGAGTCGAAACTTTCATAGGCGTGAAAAGTCTCGGGGTAATCAACCGTAGACGGGATGACCGCGCGGTAACCTTCTTTGTCTAACAAGTCTTTTATCCCGCGCGACAAACGCTCTAACCTAGCCGCCGCCGCCGGGTCGTAAAAATGAAAACCGTATGGCGGGCGCCGTTTTCTATAATTCGTGTGCATAACGTTCCATTATCTCCTGCGCCGCTGTCAGCCCTGCGCCTGTTTTTACCGGGTATCCCTGGTTTTTCAGGGTTGTTTCAAGCGCCCCGAAAAAGACGAGAATGTCGCTCGTATCGATATACCCCAGGGTGCCGACGCGAAATATTTTTCCTTTCATGTCGCCCTGCCCCCCGGCAATCGTGACATGGTGTTTGTCTTTCATCTCGGATACAATGCGGGCTCCGTCAAGACCTTCGGGGGTTTCAATGGCCGTTACCGAAATCGAAGGGCTTTCGCTGAAAAGTTTCAACCCAAGCGCTTTGACGCCTGCATGAACCATTTCCCGTAAAATTTCGTTTTTACGGTAGAGTTTTTCCCAACCGTAATTTTTCATCATTTTTAAAGCGACGTTTAACGCTTTGATTAAATTAATGGCGGGCGTCCAGGCCGTGGTGTTTTTTTTCAATGCGTCTCTCTCGGCAAGGGCGTTAAAATAAAATTTCGGTAAGTCCGATTTTTCGGCGCGCCGCCAGGCTCTTTCCGAAAACCAGCAAAAAGACAGCCCCGGCGGCAACATCAACGATTTTTGCGAACCGCCGATCACCACATCCAGGCCCCACTTGTCGCAGCAAACCGGAGTAACGCCCAACGCGCTAATGGCGTCAACCAGAACCAGAACGCCGCTTTCCGAAGCCGCTTTGGCGATTGCCTCGACATCGTTCATGGCGCCTGTGGAGGTTTCGGAAAACTCCAGCATGACCGACACGATATCCGGGTTCGCGGCTAACGTCTTTTTAACTTCTTCCGGGTTGGCCGCCCCCCCGTTGGGCAAATCCATCAACTCAACGAGCAAACCGTAGGTTTCGGAGATTTGGGCCATGCGTTCCGAAAATTTTCCGTTTTTAATCACCAGGGTTTTTTCGCCTCTGGAATGAGTATTCACAATGGCGGCTTCCATCGCCCCCGTGCCAGAAGCGGCGAACGTTAAAACCGGTAAGGTCGTTTGAAAGAGTTCTTTTAATAAAGTTTGCGTCTCGGCCACCACCCCTTCAAACTCGGGGGTCCGGTGGTGGATCATCGGCTTTGCCATTTCAAGCAAAACTTCGGCGGGGATTTGCACCGGTCCCGGTGCGAGCAGGTATTTTTTTTCCATATTTATTCTCTTGCTGTCTCTTAGGCGATTCCTATTGCAATTGTGAAATATCAAGCACGTTTTTCACCGGCGTGACTACATTTTGCAGTAAAGAAAGCCGGTTGAGGCGAATTGATTCATCTTCGTGCATCACCATCACATCGTCAAAAAAACCGTCGACCGTTTCTTTGCCCGATGCCATAAATTCAAAGATACGGCGGTAGTCTTCCGTTTGGGCGTTTTTTGCCTGCTCCAGCATGGCGCCCAGTTTACCGCCCATTTCATTTAAATCTTTTTCACGGTCGCTGTCAAACAAGTTCGAGTCGGGCGTTGCGGGCAAAAGAACCTTGCCGTTTTTTTCGTGAAAGTCGTTTAAAATATTGTTCATTCGCTTAAAGGCTTCCATCAAGGCGCTAAATCGCTCGTCGCCGCGCAGTTCCCGCAGCGCGGCCAGTTTTAAATATAGCTGGTAGAGATCGCCGGTTCCGCTGTAGAGGGCGGCTCGAATGAGTTTTTTATCAAAACCTTCTTTTTCAAAGATCGTCGACAATCGCCCCAACACAAATTCGCGGATTTGCTCAAACAGTTCAGCGCTACGCTTGCCGGCTTCGGGGTATACCCCGCTCTCCTGGTCAAGAGACTCTTTCACCCAATCGAAAATCGAAAAGCCGATCTTGTTTTCAATGATCATCTCAATCACATAGAGTGTCTGCCGTCGAAGGCCCAAGGGGTCTTGTGCGGCGGTCGGCTGTTTGTTTAAAACAAACCCGGCAATGATATTGTCCATTTTATCGGCAACGGATAAAACAATCCCCAGAGGCGAAGACGGGTAGTCGTCGTCCTTGTGGCGGGGCAGATAGTGCTGGGCAATGGCGCGCGACACTTCGGCCTCTTCGCCGTCGGCGGCCGCATAAATTGCGCCAATCTCGCCTTGCAGGTGGTCAAATTCATAAACCAATAATGTTGTCAGGTCGGCTTTCGCCAAATCGGCGGCATGTTCAAGACGCCGCTTCTCTTGCAGCAATTCGGGCGCAAAACCGGAGGCTTTGAGAAACGAAAAAGCGAGAGTTTTCAAACGCTCTTTTTTATCAAAAAGAGTTCCCATGCCTTCCTGGTAAACCACTCGTTTCAAGTCGTCAATTCGCCCGGCCAGCGGCTTTTTACGGTCTTCGCGAAAGAAGTAGGTGCCGTCGGAAAGTCTCGCCCGGAGCACCTTTTCGTTGCCCCGCTTGATATTTTCTTTGGCTTGCGGGGTGTTAAATTCTCCGTTGGCAATGGTAATAAAGTCGTTTGAAAGAGAACCGTCGCTCTTCTTGAGACCAAAATAACGCTGGTGGTCGTTCATCTCGCTCAAGATTAAAATATCGGGCAATTCAAGAAAAGCGGCTTCAAAGGAACCGCGCACCGCAACGGGCCGCTCCACCAGAAAGTTAACCTCATCAAGCAACTCTTCCGGAACAATTGCCTTCTCTTCGCCGGCTGTTTCATGTAACATGGCGGTAATTTTTTCTCTGCGTTTGATATCATCGACAATGACCCCTTCTTTGGCCAAAGCGGTTTCATATGTGGCGGCGTCTGCCAGAGGCAAAGGCGTCCGTTCCGGCCAAAGCCTTGCCAGCGGTTCGGCCTGCGGTATCAATGACCAGAAATCCCCGGAAAAAGTCACGCCACTTGCGCCATACCTGGCATGGTACTGCAAGATGGGTCTGGCGTATGTAATGGTACGGTTGCCCCATCGCATTGACTTGGGGAACTTGCGTTTTTTTACCAGCTCTTCGAGAATATCGCTCATCACCCGGGTAGCTTCGCGCCCGCCCTTGGTTACAATGGCCGTGGCGTACTCTTTTTTATCAATTTCGCGGAACGTTACTTTGGAAACATCCACCCCGGCTTTTTTGGCAAACCCCAGCAAGGCGGGGGACGGTTGATCGTTTTGATAACAAATCTCTTTGGGAGGCCCCTTCATCTCTTCTTCTTCGACTTTCTGCATGGGCGAAAGTCCCGAGACAAGGGCGTAAATCCGCCGGGCGGTTCCGCTGACTTTGATTTCGGTAAAATCAAGGCTGTTTTGACGGGCCATTTCAGGGAGCGCTTTTCGCCAGGCTTCAATGGCGGCAATTTGATACGACGCCGGGATCTCTTCGGTATAAAGTTCAAATAAAAAATCGGATGCGTTGGCCATACATCCTTACTTCATTTTTGAGCTGCCTTGCAAAGCAAAACATGCCCGTCTGCGGTAGCGTTACCGTTACCGGCTACCGTACGCCAACAACGCATGCAAACCGGAAAACAAGAAAAGAGCGGCCTCGCTTTATATTGTATTGCCTGTTTGTAACGGAAATGAAGGAATCGGTATTTTTAGATATTGTACATCTTTTGTTGTATTTTTGTTTGACAATATAATCTAAATCAAGGCAATAGGAACCGGCAACGTCATCTTCTCTTTCGGAAACATCATGAACCTGCAAAAGTTTCAATTTTCGGATGAAATCATCACCTACTTTAAAGAGGCAAAAATTATCCCTTTGAATTTTTATAACAAATCGGGGCAGGTTTTAATTCACACAAAAACAAAAGCCACTGCCAACGAAGTCAACGGTCTTCTTCGATTCAAACAACAGGGAATTTACTACGATAAAGACGATGAGCATAAACTAAAGCGAAGACCGCGAAAATATAAAACGCCCGAAGGGTTAACCGGCACCCGTTTGTTGACCGAAGAGACATCCCGCGCATTGATTGCATCGTCGCATGATTTGTTCCGCCAGTTGAAAAGTTCCGGTTTAACCTCGCTTGCGACCCAAAAATTGAAAAAAACACTCAACGATGTTTTTGAAAACTTTATAAAACAGCCCGACGTCAATACCGGTCTAATCAATATTCTGGAACTTCTATCGCATGAAAATTTAAGTTATGAAATCGAGATCTCAATCAAACGAACGGTCGTGGCCATGGCCATGAAGACAAGGGGAATCATCTACCAGAACGCAAAAGAGAGAGACAAGATGCAAAACCAGATGAATCATTTGTTGTGCGCCTCTATGCTTTGCGATATTTCTTATTCTAAAATGAAAATACCCGACACAGGCGAGCTGACCCAAGAGCAGATGGAATATATTCGCAAGCACCCGTTGGTTTCATACTTGATGCTTGCCCACGAATCCACGCTCGACCGGAAAATCAAAAGAAATATATTGGTTCAACACCGCCCGATGCCTTCGGACGAGAATACAAACAACTATCCGAAACTCAAATGGATTATTCTGAAACTTTCCGAAATGTACCGGACCCATGGCGCCCACCCCGAAAAAAAACATATCGCCCAAAACATTGCCGGCACAATCCATGATTTAAACCGGGAAATCCTGTATGACGAAGATGCGGCCATTTTATCGCTGGCTTCGGAATTTGCCTCTTTAACAACGGATGTGGCATGGCGGCCCGCATACGAACCCCAAAAGGCGATCAAACTCATGATCAATAACTCGTTTTTTTCAACCCCTTTGCGCATGATTCGCGAATTTCTGGATAACCTTGCAATCAGCCTTTGCAACAACCGTCTCATTTTAACCGAAGGGGATTTTCTCATCATTCATGCGGATTCAATGTCGGGGCATGACCATATGGAAGTCTGCCGGATCACCAACGTTGACCGCTACCAAAGCCGGCCCGATGTGCAACGCATCGGTTTTATCAAACCCAATGTACACCGTACGCCTAAACTGCGTTTGACCGGTTTCGACCCGAAAAACGTTACTCTGGACAAGCGGCAATCCGAATACTATATGAAAAGCGACACCAGCCGGCGTATTGTCTATGTCGTTGACGAAGAGCTTGACCCGCAGCTTTATGAATACCTGAACGGTTTGACGGAAAATAACGGTTTACGCTGATATGGCGCAATAGAAAACAATTCACAGTAATTCAATTGAATTCAAGCGCCCGCTATACCGATAATTAAAATATTAAAATAGCGGACGATGCGATGCATATGTATTTGCGTTTGTCTTGCAGTTGAATCGAGTTTACCCATGGATACCGTTCATAAATTATACGCTCACCTGGGCAAGATCATTGCATCTTCCACCACCATTGATGAAATTATCAGTGGCATCATGAGAGAAATTGAAATCTTTTTTAACCCCGAACATTGGAGCCTGCTGCGCGTGGATGACCAGAGCGATGAACTTTTTTTTGTCGCCATCAAAGGCACCTTGTTTGACAAAGTCAAGAATATCCGCCTGCGCATCGGAGAAGGAATAGCCGGGAAAGTCGTTCTTGAAAAAAAATCAAGATTTGTGCCCGACACCGACAAAGAACCGAACTTTTCCCGCAGGGTGGATGAAGCGACCGGGTTTCATACTAAATCCATCATTGCCGTTCCTTTGCTTTTTGGCAGTCATATCTTTGGCGTCATTGAAGTTGTAAACAAGTTGGACGGGGGCACCTACACCGTGGAAGACCACCTCATTTTAAGAACCATTGCCGATTTTTCGGCCATCGCCTTTCACAACAATAAAATGTACGAAGACATGAAAGAGATGGCTTTTCACGACTCTCTGACCGGCGTCTACAACCGGGCAAAATTAAACAAAATCATTGAAGAGAGAAGCTCTTTGAACTCGCCCGAACGGCGCAAAAGCACGCCGGGCACTTCCATTGTTTTTATACTCGACCTGGATAAATTCAAAGAAATCAACGATTCGCATAGCCACCGCGGCGGCGATAAGGTTTTAAAAGATATTGCCCAACGCCTGAGCGTCTTGATCCGCAGCACGGATAAAGTTTTTCGTGTCGGGGGAGACGAGTTCATGATCTTGCTGGAACCGGAAGGCGACCCGGCAAGCGCCATTGAACGGGTATCCGAATCTTTGAAGACAATTTTAAACGAAAGCCCGCACTGGAGCATCCCCTACTCATTTTGCTGGGGTATGGCAACCGGCCCCCGGAGCCAACTGGAAGAGATCATCCACGAAGCCGATTTGCAGATGTACAAACAAAAACGGTGAGCGCGGTTCGGGTTACGGCGTCAAAAAATTCCGGTTCATGGTCCATTCCATAATATCAAGGCCGGTTTTGTAAATTTCAACATTCTCAAAGCGCCGGTGGACAGCCACTAAATTATAACTTGTGTATAAAAACGTATAGGGTTGGTTCTCGTATAAAATTTCATGAAAGCGGCGGTACATCCGGTTTCGCTTTTCTTCATCTAATTCTTTACGCGCATCTTCAATGATCTTGTCCATCTCGGGTGTGCTGAACCCGGTAAAGTTGTGCCCTTTTTCAAGCTGCGAAGAGTGCCAAAGCTGGTACGGGTCGCCTTCGATTCCCATGCTCCACCCCAGCATAACGGATTCAAAATTCCGTTCATTGATTTTTTCGATCAGAACCTGAAATTGAACCGGGTTGATGATCGCCTCTACCCCGGCGCTTTCCAAATCTTCTTTGACAATTGCCGCAAACCTGGTGGAAAACTCGGCGCCCGAGGGAATCATCAATTCAAAAGACAGCTTGCGGTTGTTTTTGTCGAGATAACCGTCGCCGTCCGTATCGCGAAAGCCGGCTTCTTTTAAAAGCGCCGCGGCAATCTCTGGATTATAGGGGCGAGGCTCTAAATCGTGATTGTATTGGTTTGAGCCAATCCAGAAATTCCCCGTGGTAATGACCGCCTGGTCTTTTAAAATCGCTTGTTTGATTTTTTCCCGGTTGATTAAATAGGTCATGGCCACGCGAACGCGTTTGTCGTCAAACGGGAACTGCCGGGTATTGTACCCGATGTACCGGTATCCCATAGAAAGATACTTGTGCTTCTCGAAAGAGGCCCGGAACTTTTCGGAATCGCTTTGGCGCAGCCATTGCATGGGCGACATGTTAAAAACGTCAATGTTGCCTTTTTTCAGCGATTGAAAGGCGACTGCATTTTCTTCTACAATCTTGTATTCGAGTCTTGTGATTTCCGGTTTTAGGCCCCAATAGTTTTCGTAGCGAACCAATGTCACCTTTTGTCGGGTGATCCACTTTTCCAGCCGGTAGGGCCCCGTGCCGACCGGTTCGCGCATGTTATGTTCATTGTTTACAAAATTTTCGGTTTTAGAAAAAATATGTTCGGGGATAATGGCAAAGCTGCCCAAATGCTCGAGGCTTAAAAAATAGGGCCGTTTCATTTTAAAAACAATGGTATAGTCATCCGGGGCCGATATACTTTTTACGTCGTTAAAGTAGACCTTCATTTGGGGGTTGGGGGTCGACTTGTCCATGATCTTATGGTAGGTATAAAGTACATCGCTGGCGGTAAATGGTTCGCCGTCATGAAAGGTAACCCCGTGGCGCAAATGGAAAGTGTATGTCAGCATATCGGGGGCAATTTCATAGCTTTCGGCCAAAAGACCTCTCCATTGCAATGTTTTCGGATCGCGATCAATCAACGATTCGTATATTCGCCCGGCCACTGCCGATGAATACGCGTCTTCGGCTAACACGGGATTTAAAGTAATGGGGTCGGTAGACAAATGAAACCGCAATGTTGCCGGGTCGATATTTTTCGCTTGCGACGGCTGGCAATGCGCAAACCAAAGCGGAAAACACAATAGGCAAAGCGGGTAAAGAAAGCCATACGTTCGTCTATTTCGATTTTTTGGGTTTGTCAGTAAATCCATGATGATAGCCCTTGCGTGATTTTTTATTTTGTTAATTCGATTTTATTGTTTCTTATTTGTCTTGATGGTCCTGAAGCGCCTGGGGCGCCCGGCGATTAGACACATATTGTCTCCCAACTGAGGCGGCAACCCTTTGTTCGCTGGTAGCGGAAACAAATCATTTCGGCATTTTAAGCGCCAAATGGAACGTTTCTTGGTTTTTTTTGCATTTTAGAGTAAAAAAAAACACTATTTTTGTTTTTTTATTCCTTAAATTTAATAGACATCTGCACGATAATCAGAAACAAAGGCAGTCACACAACCGGGTCATGAAAAGCGCATTTCAAAAATATCTACGTAAAGCCGGGCTTATTGCAGCTCTTCTCGCTGGGCAAAATGCGCTCTATGCCGTGCTGGCCGACCAGTTTTTAATGAAGCGCGTGCTGCCCGAGAACAAGCAATACATTGAATATATCAATGTTGCGGTAAGCAACTTTGGCAATGACGAAGAGCTTGAAACTTTTATTGAAGCGGTCATTCACGATTTTAACGCCAATATTTTTACGATGCAAGGCAAGTATGTCGAAGGTCACAAAGAGATCATGGAGTCGCAACGGCTGTTAAGCGCTCTCTATTACCATTTTATACTCAACTATTACGAACCCGACGCAAGGGCCTTGCTGAAAATGAGCGCGCCGATTATTTTTCACGCCAAAGACAAAAAAGCGGAATACTATTTAAATTCGGGGTACGCCCACCTGCGCAAGGCCGAAGAGTACAGGATGCGCGGGAAAAACAGCAACCGCTTTTTATATTCCACCAAAATCAATTTATACACGCAAGCCATCTATGAGTTGCGCACCGCAAAAAAATACGCCCTGTTGGCCTTAACCGAAAGTAAAATACCGATGGTCGATAAAAAAGATTATATTGCGCAATCATACAACGAAGCCCTTGGCCTCAGCACCCCGCCGAAGGTTTCCCCGTACAAAGAGCTTGAATATGAAATCATTAATGCATTGTCGAGAGGACTTTTGCCGGACACATTCCCCTACCTGCTCCACCACGCCGATAACTACGACCGCATTTTCGATCTTGTCAATAAAGAGTCGGCTTTAACCCAGGCCAACGAACGTCTTAGCGGTTCAACGGAAATCCAGGGGGAACCGGGAGCAAATGGCCCAGCCCAAAATGGGAACGGGTCCGGTAACGGATCAATGAATAACTCAAATGAGATGCAAAACGGGACAGGCAATGCGCCGGGCAACCAAGACACCCAAGACAACCCTTCCGGATCAAACCAATAAGCCGGCTGTCTTTTTCTACCTTTCGGGTTTGGCTGGCGCCAGAGCGTTTGTTTTAATTTTCGCATTTCTTTTTCTGCAGCAAGACGCACTATGGGCCGGCGCCGATGACCGTAAATACGCAGAGAAAGGCGATCAATCGATAGAGTTGATCCAACGCATTTACGGTTCGTATTCCATTCATATTTTAAAAAAAGAGATGCTTGAAGAGCTCCTGCAAGAGTGGCGCGCCGCAAAAATATCGGCCAATTTGATCCCCAACTCTGTTGCGTTAATGCCGGCGGCAATTACGCCCGCTGAAAATCAAAGTACTTCTTCTACCGCAAAATCGTCTCTGGAATTTACCGGGGAACCGGCCCACCGGCCTTTGCCGGAACTATACCGTCAAATCGACCTTTTCTTGCGCGACGCATGCATTGATCTTGCCAACTACTCGGAATACCTGCAAGACGATTTTTCCCGGATCAACTCCGCCGGAAACCTTCCCCGCCATGACGGTTGGCTCAACGCCTGGAGCGTTTCGCGGCAAGAGTTTGCCCGCGCGCAAAAAGCCTTTCTCGCGGGCCAATATTTCTATGCCGCACACTTATACGACCGGTCGATCCGGATGCTTGACCAAGCCTACCGCCTCTCCGGCGCCTCCGCCTCCCCCGGTTGGGATAAGGTTCGATCGGAAGTTGCCGCACCGGCCGCAATGCCTAGCGAATTTTAACCGGCGGCGAATTCAACAGGCTCCAGATGCTTGAAGGGCGAGAGGCCCGAAAAGCGGTATCGAAAAATATTTCCTTGATTTCTTCAAACATACCAAACTCTTTTTTCATTTCATTAAAGTCTTCAAGCGGCGGGCTGTTATGGATATTAAGCGACGGGGCCAATAACGGCAAACCCAGTTCGTTTAACGTCTCATAAAAAAAGAGATTATCTTCGGGCGCCGGAACCCGAATGGCAATGGTATCGCCCGGCGGGTAGTCCAGCCCCGGTTTTTTGGGGAAGATCACCGTATTTCGCCCCGGCCAGACTTCTTTGATCCAAGCCAGGTTTTCCGGCTTCAGTTTTTCGAGTTCCGCCAGCCTGCCTAACGGATACGATTGCGGGATAACCGTCAGGAACGGCTTTGGCAGAGGACGGTTTTTCAAGCGATGCAATATCGCCGGGTTTGGCCCGCCCCGGGGTTTGCCGGGTTGCCATGCCGCAAAGAGACCGTAAATGGTATCGGAGGGCATAGAAATTACGCCGCCCGAACGCAGCCATTGAACGGCCTGCGTTACCGCATTTTTTCTTTCGAGCTTGTTTTGAGAATTAAATGAATAGCCCGCAATTTTAGTTTTGCGCCGGACTGTCATAAATATGGCATAAAGCGCTCACCAACTCTTCAAAACCCTGGTTGGTTACACGATAAAAAATACGATTCCCGTCGCGCCGGTCTTTGAGTACGCCAAACGCTTTCATCTTGGCAAGATGCTGAGAAACGGCCGATTGAGACATGGCCGTCATTGTTACAATTTCATTGACAGTAGCCTCTTTTGATTGCAGGTAGCATAGAATTTTCAAGCGAGCCGGATGGGCGATCGCTTTTAGTCCTTGAACGGCGTTGTTTACATTTTTTTCCGAAATTTGTGAGACTTTTTTCATGTACACGAATATGAATTTCCGCATTAGACGGTCAATCTACTTTTATATTAATTTATTATGTTTTTCATGATCTGTTCCGGAAAAGAAATAGTGGTTGCCCCCGGCGTTTTTACCTTATCATTCGGTTATGGGCTACCCGAAAAGCCGCTGGAAACGAATTTTATTTTCGGCTTCAACCAGTTTTTTATCCGCCGTTAGCGCTGTGGTTTTGGGCATTTACCGCTCAACGCTCAATTACGAAATCATTGGCATGGAACACTTGCTCAAACTCACCGCGCAAAAACAAAATTATCTTTTAACCGTCTGGCATACTTTCATCGACGCATCGGTTTTTGTCTTTCATTCCCGGCGGATGCTTGTGTATACGGACCACCCGCGCGTGGAAGCGTACGAAAAAAGCGTCACTCACTTTTTTCGCGAAGTCGGCATTAAAACTCTCAAGGGGCACGGATTTCGTGTGCTGGACGCTTCTCACGGGAAACAGTCATCGGGCATTATTAATTTTATTAAAATGATATCGGACGGCAGCCCCGCCCTCTTGTCGCCTGACGGTCCGCACGGACCAATCTACAAAGCGAAACCGGGCGCCGTCTATATCGCGAAAAAAACCGGCAGCGCCATTATCCCGGCCGGTTTCGGATTTTCGCGTAAAATTATCGGCGCCAACTGGGACGACTTTGCTCTGCCACTGCCCTTTTCGCGCATCACAGTTGTCATGGGCGAGCCAATCTGGGTAAAACCCGATATTGACAACGATGAACAAGAGGCCGTCACACTCCGCCTGGAAAACACCATTGACGAACTTTGCCACGAAGCCAACCGGCTGATTGGCGAAAAAGAAAAAAGCAAACAAACGTTAGCGGGGTCTTGATTTAAACAAGACCAGCATCATGAGAGACCAAAGCGAAACCGCAATGAAGATAGGAGTCACCGGTAGCCAAAATACCGAGTTCGCCCCGAGAAAAATGGCAACGAGACCCGCCAGGCTGCTTAAAAATAAAATGGTCCAAAGGGCGATGTGAAGCGGGCCAACCGGATTGAGAGACCTGTTTTTGTCAAACATACCGCGTTTCGTATCTTTGTTGAGGGTCACTTCGTCAGAAGACGACTCTTCTTTTTTTGCAGGGCGGCCAAAACGCCTTTCCTGGTAATCGCGGCTCTTTTGACGGCCATGTCGGCCGTGCAAGCCATGATGACCGAGATGGCGAAGGCCTTCCGGCTCTAGCAAATCCAGATTAATATTGCCGCGGCGAAACCCTGACCGGGCTTTTTCATCGCCGTCATTTTCCGGATTTTTCAATGAAGATTTTGCCACTAAGAGAACGCTCCCGAATCCGTTTCCGGCGATTTTTCAGTTGGCTGCCCGGTTTTGGTTTCTTTTCCGGGGTTTTGGGCAAGAAGCTTTCGGTAGACGGAAATCTCATGTTGCAACGCTTCAAAACGTTGCGACAGATAACCAATGTACAAGCCGACCAGCCACACGCCGATCACCTTTAAAAACTGGGTCTGAAAAGCGGGCAAAGAACGTTCGGGGTAGTATTGGTAAAAAAGAGCCGCAAAATAAAGAAGATTAAACAATAGTACGCCGGCCACCGCCAGCCGCATCCCGTAACGGATCCCGTTCGAGACAATCACAACAAAATAAACCAGAAAAAACATACTTTCGTCGCCACCGGTGGGCAACAAGATACAGGTAACCAAAAGAAAATCGGCTGCCATGCTAATGTATTTCCATGCGGGGTGGATTGACCTTTCGAGTTTTTTTATCCGGTACAAGATCAAATGATAGATCATATTGCACCCGCCCGAAATCAGCGCCAGCGTCGCGATATACGAATAAGAAAAGGTGCCCTTGACATCCCCGAAAATATTGGAACCGGTCCCCAGCAGATAAAATAAATAGCCGGAGATAATTACAATCATAAACCAGCGTACATTGACTTTGTTCAGTTCATTTTCCAGATCCCAATCACTGCCTCTCTTTCGCGATATCAGCATACGTCATTTGACCCAAAGCTACCGCAGAAGTCAAGCCATGTTGTCTCTTGCGGAGAACAAGGTTTTCCGTTTAACATGGGTTATCGGGTGCGACGTTTGCATAACCAATCAAGAAAATTCTCTTTACATACCAGGTCATTCTCTTCTTCATATCTTTGCACAAAAATATGTGCATGTAAGTTTCAATGAAAGTAAACATTGCCATAGTCGGGCTCGGCGTAATCGGGGGAGCGTTTTTAAAATCGATCCTTCGGCAAAAGGACCGGGGTATTCATGTCGTTGCCGTGGCAGAAATAGGCTATACCCCCGGCTTAATTCATGCCAAAGAGATGGGGATTGAAATAACCACCACCCAAAACATTGTCGCGTTAGGCGAAAAAATTGACGTTATTTTCGACGCCACAAATGACATCAATGTCCGCCGCGATATTCGCAAGTTGCTGCAAGAGTCGGGCAACCGGCATACCAGCCTTGTCCCTGAAATTATTTCCGATTTAATCTGGTCAATTATCGAACAAAAACCCCTGCCCAATATTCACGAGCACAAGGGTTACAATACCTGATTAACCTTGTTCTTCTTTTTGTAAAAAACGTATAATAGAGGCGAGATTTTCCGCCCGGTCGCTTTGGCTAAAGAGATACCGTACCCTGCCCTGTTTATCAATCACAAAAACGGTGGTTGAGTGGTCCATTTGGTACCCGATAGCCGAATCCGTTTTTCGCTTGTTGTAGACAATCTTAAACAAGTTTGTCGCATGCTGCAGCTCTTCTTTCGTGCCGGTCAAACCAATGGGTTCATATTTAAAATAAGAGACATATTCTCTGATTTTTTCAACCGTATCGCGCCCGCGGTCGACGCTAATGAAAACGGTTTTTACATCAGCGGCATCATCGCCAAGTTTTTTGTACACCGAGCCAATTTTAGAAAAAGTATTGGGGCATGCGTCAGGGCACTTGGTGTAGCCGAAAAAAAGCAACACTGTGTTCCCGCGCAGCGACGAAAAACGGAAATCTTGTCCGTTTTGATCAGTCATCGTAAATTCGCCGCCCAGGCTGTCGATGATATCAAGCTGGGTTTTCTGTTCTTTGCAGAATAATCCGCCTAGAATCATGGCCACCATCAGTAATCTTTTCACATACATCATGTCAAACTCTCCTAAATAAAATAATGACGCTTTTCGTGCCTTTTGGCTTGCTTATTCAAGCAACTTAACCGGCGCCTTGATTTTCATTTCGCCGGCTTTTTCAAATGTAAATACGATTTCGGCGGTTTCGCCGGCTACCGCATTTCTTTTCAAGTCGATAAACATCAAATGAAATGAGCCCGGTTCAAAAACCACGCTTTCGCCCGAAGCAATGGGTAAAGTCTCTTTTCTTTCCATTTTCATCAGGTCATTTTCATAATACATCAAATGTATTTCAGTGTATTCGGATAAATCCGAAGAGACGCCAATCAAACTGTCATCCTCTTTCGTATCGTTTTTAAGCGTAAAATACCCGGCAGTAACGCCGGCAGCGGGCGGCGTCTCGGCAATGCGTAAATTTTCAAAAAGCATTTTACCGCTACGAGGTTGGCAAAAAGAGACAGAAGCCAAGAGCCCGATAAAAACGGTTTTCCAGGCAAAAGCCCGGAGGTGCCTGATCGGACGAAACAAGGGAAAATCGCTAAAATCATTACCGGAATAAAAATTCAATTTCCGGAAACCTCTACTGACTAAATTGCCGAAATTTCTTGAAAAAACGGTACTCCATTGCATTGCTACCAACGAAATCGCTAAAACGAAGCGTCAAACGTTTTTTGGTTCAACTTGTTTTGAGCTTTTTTTTTCACGACCTAGGTATTACTTTTCGAAGTCAAAGGGCGGGAAGCGACCAGATATAGATGAAGCGGTTTTTTACCATCTTTATAAACATCCAGCTGGATACCGGATGATACATCCGACTCTAAAGTCCATTGGGCGGCCGGCACAGGGGGTTCTCCGGGAAACAACGAGAAGGTAACATTTGCAAACCCCGCTTTCTTCATAATCATTAGTAAATTGGCCAGCGGCGTCGCCCGCAAATACGTATGATCAAGCTCGGCTTTCTTTTCGGAAAATCGGTATTCAATTGAAAAAAGAGCCCGGTCGGGCGCCTTAAATTCATAATGGCGCAAAAAGCGAAAAGTTTCACCGTCAAGAGTCCCTTTTACCGGGGCAAACCGTAGCTCGCCCGCCGACATCAGCAAGTCGTAATTCAGCGTCTCAACAAACCAACTGCCCCCCGGCGTCAAAGCCTCGTATACGGATGTTGCATAACGTTCCATTTCGCCCGCGGCGGTTAAGTGCGACCATGTATTTTCCAGGTTCAAGATAGCGTCAAAGCCCGAGACTGCCCGCCTAACGGCGCCGGCGGTGCTTTTTTGAACAACCAAACGGGCAATTTGTTTTAAATCGGTCATATCCGCCCGGTAAAAAGAGACGTTTACTTGCCGGGACCTTGCCAGTTCGGCGGCTTTTTGAACCATCTTTTCGTTTAAATCGACACCCGCCACGCAGTAACCGCGCCGGGCCAACTCTCGTGCATTCTGCCCCGTAGCGCACCCGTTTTCAAGGAGTAAAAAATCGGAAGCTTTTTTTTGTAGTGAGCCATTTTGCAAAGGACTGCTCTGCAAGATATTTTCAATCCAGTCGACAGTTTGCATTTGGATTGGCAGAACCTGTTCATACGTAGACGAAAGTAAATTATAAAAACTTTGCATAAAAACATTAAATTACAGTAAATCTACCGGGTCAAATTCCCACTCAAGATTCACGCCTTTGAGATCATGGTGGCCCGTTAGCATAAAGCGCTGGATGACGGCGCCAAAGCGTTGCAAGCGTTCCAGTTTACGATCACGGGCTATAAAATGCACCCGGTACTCTTCTTTGATTTTATACAAGGGAGCTTCTACCGGTCCGTCAATTTGTTCGGGCAGATCGACCGGCGCTTCGGTCTCAAACAATGAATTTTCATTGCTCATTTCACGTATTAAATCCCGTATCCGGTATGCCAAACGCCAGACACGCGCTTCGTCTTCGCTGCGGCACACTACGCGAAAGATCCGGCCGAACGGCGGAAAGTGAATGGTGCGCCGCAGTTCCAATTCGGTCCGGTAGAAAGAGTCATAATCGCCCGCAAGGGCATTTTCAATGGCGTAATGGTGCGGTTGCATGGTTTGTACAATGACCTCGCCCCGCCCATGGCGGCCCGCCCGGCCGGAAGCCTGCACCAGCAATTGAAAAACCCGCTCGGCGGCCCGGTAATCGGGCAAGGCCAAACCGGCGTCGGCGTTAAGCAGGCCCACCAAAGTAACGCCCGGCATATCAAACCCCTTGGCAATCATCTGCGTGCCAATTAAAACCCGGATGCGCTTTTCGCGCATGGCCATGATGACATCTTCCGAATAATCCTTTTGCGCATTGGCCGTATCTTGGTCGAGCCGGGCGTACGCGATTTCCGGGAAATGAAAATCCATTGCATCGTCCACCCGCTGGATCCCCTTGCCAATCAATTTGCGGCGGGCATGGCAAACCGGGCATCGATCCCGGTATGTTTCCTGGTATGAGCAAAGGTGGCATTTGAGTTGAAATTCGCCTGCCGCCCCCTTTACGCCGGCTTGGGTTTTGGTTGTTTTGTGATATGTCAATGCAACGCTGCACCTGGGGCATTGAGCCGACTCTTCGCAGACCGGGCAAAAAGCGTAATTGGCATAACCGCGGCGGTTTAAAAGCAGCATGACCTGGTTGCCCCGCTCCAGGTGCTCGCGCATTTTTTCGACCAAGAGCGGCGAAAAAACATCCGCGCCGGTATCTGCCGTGTCGTACCGCGGCACATGAATTTCAGGCAGGTCAAAACCGGTCGCTCGCTTGGTCAAACGATGGCGCATCGCCATACCGCGTTCCGCCAAGTAGGTTGTTTCAACCGCAGGCGTTGCCGACCCCATGACAATGGTTCGCGGCAAAGCAAAAGGCCACTCTCCATGAGACAAGCGTTCAAAGGCGGCCCATTTGGCGTGGTACCGCGGGTTGGAATTTTCTTTATAAGACGAATCATGCTCTTCATCCAATATAACCAACCCTAAATCGGTAACGGGAGCAAAAATAGCCGAGCGTGTCCCAACCACGAGCCGGGCTTCCCGGTTCATCACCCGCATATATTCGGAAAACCGATAGCCGTTTCCCAAGCCCGAATGAAGAATCGCCATTTCATCGCCGAACTCGGGTTTTAAATCGTTGAGAAATTGATACGACAGGGCAATTTCTGGCAATAGAAAAATAACGCTAAGCTCTAACTTTAAGTATTCCCGGATCAACTCCAGGTAAATCCGCGTTTTTCCGGAGCCGGTCACGCCGTGGATCAAATGCAACGCCGGCGCCCCGTTTTTGCCTGCGGTGCGAAGAATCGATTCCACTATGGTTTTTTGTTCCGCGTTCAGTTCCGGGAGCTCTTTTTTTTGATCAGCTGCCCTTAGTTCAAACTCCGAAAAACGCCGGCCGCGGGGGATCATTTTAAACAGTGCTTCGCCTTTCGCGCACAAGTAGTGGCGCACCATTCGTTCGGCAAGGTCGTATTGATCGGCATTGAGTACGGCGCGTTTGTCAATGACCCGCAATACCGGTTGCAGAGCATTCTTCTCTTTTTCGCTGGCCCCGGAGTAGACATGAACAACCAGACCGGGAATATGTTCTCCCCGGTCGTCCACCATCACACGCGCATATAAAGATATTTTGCCCTTTAATTCTTCAGGCACATAACAAGCCACACTATCCCGGTAGGGCTTGTTAAAAAAAAGCGAAACGATCACAACGTGAGATTAATACTTGGAAGCTTCTTTAATAATGTACGTTGCAATTTCGTTTTTTTGAATCTGACTGGTGCCTTCGTAAATGGAAAGTATTTTTGCATCTCGAAACATTTTTTCCACCGGGTACTCTTTGGTATAACCGTAGCCACCATGAATTTGCACGGCGTCGGTTGTCACCTGCATGGCTATCTCGCTTGCGTAATATTTTGCCAAAGCGGAATATTTCGCCGTTTCCGGGTGACCGGCGGCGCAGTACGAAGCTGCCCGGTATGTCAAGAGGCGCGCGCTTTCAATTTTAACAAGCATGTCCGCTAACATGTGTTGCACCGCTTGAAAGTTAATGATTGCTTTGCCAAACTGTTCTCTTTGCTTCGCATACTTGGCCGCTTCTTTATATGCGCCAGTTGCAACCCCCACGGCAGAGGCAGCCACGGCGGGGCGCGACGCGTTTAATGTTTTCAACGCATGAATAAACCCGGCGCCTTCTTTCATTCCGATTAAATTTTCTTCGGGAACCTCGACATCTTCCATGATGATAGCCCTGGTATGCGAAGCCCGGATACCCAGCTTGTCTTCGAGTTTACCAAACGAAAGCCCTTTCATTCCTTTTTCCAAAATAAAACATGAAACGCCGCGCGTTCCTTTGCTTTTGTTGGTCTGGGCAAAAATAGTATAGGTTTCGGCCCGGCCTGCGTTGGAAATCCACTGTTTTGTACCGTTTAAAATATAGCGATCCCCCTTTTTCTCCGCAATGGTTTTCATTGCCGGCACATCGGATCCCGCATCGGGTTCGGTTAATCCGAATGCGGCAATTTTTTCACCTGAGGCAATATCGGGAATATATTTTTTCTTTTGTTCTTCCGTTCCGCCAATTTCAATGGGCAAAACGCCAAGTTTAGTCGCTAGAAATGCGGTGCCTACTCCAAGGCAATATTCGCCGACCACTTCCGCCATTAAGGCAGGCATAAAAGCATCAAAACCTAACCCGCCAAGCTCTTCGTCCTGAAACAAAGTGCCAAACAAGCCGGCCTCTCTAAATTTTTCAAATACGCCGTCGGGAAACTCCTCTTTTTTATCCAGCTCAATGCGGACAGGTATGATCTCATTTTTGCATACTTCATGAGCCAATTCAAGCACCTGTTGTTCGTCTTCCGAAAGAGTAAAATCCAATAATTCTCTAGCCATTTTCATACCTCCGTGATCCCTGTTGCGGGTTATATACAATATACTTATGCTTTTCGTTTCAATACTAATTTTGCAGCATCTCTGCGGTAAACCGAAAAATTAATTTTGAGAAGATTTTTCACCTGGGAATGGCCGCTTTGCGATAGCAAAATCGCGCGGTTGTCCTTTTCCGTTTTTCAGGGAGGCGATTTTCTTTCCACTAACCACCCCCGCCCTGTGGGTGGGGCCTGGAAGGCGGCGTTTTTTTCGCTCCTTATTTATAGAATAGTCTGTTTCAATGAATTTTTTTAAAAAGTTACGTTATTATTTTAGGTGACTCAGGCCAAAGCGGCGCATGCCATAACGTACAACTTATTAACAAAACGCGGGTGCCCTGGATTTTTGTTCCAAAGCCTCCCGCGTCAATAATGTAAGCTGGTTAGTTTTTTATTTATTTCGGCGCAAATTACTTACCTGCGCCTTCCCGGATCCAGGCTTTTAAAATATATTGGGCCGGGTACTGGTCTTTGTCTTTTGAAGTTGGCTGAAAATACTGACTAATCTCTACAAGAACAACCACGGGGCCTGATGCCGTTTGCACTTGGGTCGGTTTTCCCACCGGTATGACGGCCAGCGCCCGATCTTTCTCAAAAAGTGAGACTTGCGCTTCGGTATAGCCCGCCTTGGGGGAAGCAACCGCCTTTTGGCGTAAGGCGAGATTCCCGGCAAACGATACGTTCAACGGCGAAGCGCTTCTTTCCCAGGTCTGCCCCAGCAATAGGCGCTGTTTTTTAGACAACACCATTCGCTGCTGCGCCCCCGCAGGACCGCTTCGATCTCTTAGATAAAGCTCTACCGGCTCGGAAACGGGTGAGATATCCCCCAGCTCTTTCGGTAGACGGTAAAGGATTTGCATGCCGGCGCCTTTTTTATCTTGAAAGCGAATTGATTCGTTTGTCATTTCAATGGTTCCCTGGTAACGCAAATCGCCGCTGAGCATCTTGTTATCCTGCAACATCAAAACAATAGAAGCGTCTTCTTTGGCCAAAACCCGCGTCGCCTCTTTTGCAGCCAGGGCATGGCCGGATGGTTTATTCAACGGCGGCGGCGTTTTCAGCGTTTTTAACAAGGGGTGATCCGGTAAGGGCTTCATGGGTTGGGGTTCTTTGCCGCAACCGGCGGCGACTGCCATGGCTAAAATAATCAATATGATATTTTTCATTTTTTACTCCTAGTTTGAGTTCCAGCTGGAACCGGCTGCATCAAAATCCAAACGCATGTTATGCCATTGATCGAAATCATCGTGCGTATCCGTTGAATCGCCATCTACGCTGGTATCCATCGCCCCGACCGTAATATTGCCGTCATTGTTCATGTCCAGCGGCGTATTGTCGCAAATGCCGATATTTTCGTTCACGTTGTTTTCCGTAATCCTGGCCATCATCCCCTGGCTGTAGGTATGAATTCCCTCAGAGATAAAATCACAATCTACGGAAACACCTGGAAATTGGTACCGGTAGCTCATGGTGGTTGGAAAGTTCGGCTTTCTTGTCGTATTCCACTGTGCGGGCGTTGTCAGCAAATCGCCGTGACTCAAGCCAAGGTTATGCCCAAACTCATGAACAAATGTGCCGACCTGCGCGATATCCTGCGGCCAGTTGGCAAAATTGGCAAACGTAACCATAAAGTCATTGCCAAAGACTTCACCCCGGCCCGAAGAACCGTTTGGTCTGGCCCGCCCGAAAATCGCATAATGAAAAATCAGCAGGCGGTCATTGTTAAAATTGTTGTTTTTATAGGTAAAAAAATCGACGTAACCGGGGCTATTATTTGCCCCGAAATCCATGGTGGTGTGGTCCGCCAGAACAGTACCGCCGCCTGTCAATTGCCCCCCCTGCCCGCGGTCTATGATCAGGTCAATTCCCGCCGAGCCGTCCGGGTTTAAAACCGGGGCGTCGTCAAATACGGCTTCAATGGTAGCCCAGATTGTGGCATTGGGAGTGGCCGCGGCCACCCAGTCGACCTCCACCAAAAGCGTCTTTCGCAACTCATCGGCTCCCATTGCCGGTAAGTTAATATTTGCCCCCGAGGGCGCCGGGTACCCGTTCATTTCCCAAGTGTCCAATAAACCGTCGCCATCTTTATCCAGGTTTGCCGCGGACGACGGCATTTCGTACGTTTGAGAATCGCTCTGGCCGTCATGGTTGGTCACGGTCACGGCCAGACTATCTCCGTAGTTCACGCCTTCCACCACGCAAATGTTCTGGCTGTAGTGATAGACCGGGTAGGCAAATGTCGCCGGTATATGTTGCTGCAAATAATCGATGGGTAACCCGCCCCAGTTGTAGCAAACACTAACAGTATAGCCGGCCACCGTGACCGTTGCATCGGTATCAAGATTGGCCGCCGAAACGGTAAGAGCAATGTCAAAAGGCGAACCGGTTCCAACGTTGAAAATATCAATATCGGCCATACGGGGCGCCGGGAAATTCCCGGATGGAGCCAAAACGGTTACATCAACGGTTGCCGAAGTTCCGTTGCTGTTTGTAAGCGCCACCGGGTGAACCCCCGGAGCGGCCCCATCGGGGATTTGAAAAAATCTTGTCCCTAAAAACCCGGTCGTGATGGTCTGTTGCGTGGGCAAGCCGATATCCCAGACCAGGCTGGCGAATAGAACGTTTCCGTCGAGCGCCAGAAGCTGGCGCGGGTAACCGGTATCGGGGACCACGGCGTTTAATGTCGGGGTGCAATTCTGCATGGCAAACGCCAAAAGCAATGCCAACCCCGTTTGGAAAAGCCTTCCGCCATTTTGCCCGCCGGGTTTTAACGATTTATTTGAATATTCAAAATCTTTGTTTTTTACGGAACCGGGCCAGCGAAACTTTTTGCGCAAGCCATGGCGCCAAAAACGTAAAAATAATTTTTTATTGTGGTACACACTTATCCTCCTGCTCTTATGCATTGATTTGCCTGGTACAATCGAAACGGATTTGTTTGCCGCACCCCGTACCAATGCTTGAAACCGGCTTCGGATAGGTTTGTTCTGTCTTTTCTCGGGCTTGAACCGGTTTGACGGCTCATACTATTTTCCCGATATTTACAAGTCAATGATTATATATTTTTTTACTTATTTTATTTTTGTAAATGTTTTCTTTTCATACTTTTTCGTCTTCAAGAGTGCGCGGCGAAAAACGCTTATATTGATTACAATAAGATTTCAGGTTTGGCATGCGCAGCATTTGAAAACTTATTTCTTTCTACTCTCGTAAAATAAAAAATTAAAACGATATTTTATATTTCCGAGTTCTATGCGAGATGTTTACATCCCGTCCCGGGTTTCAACGACAGGTTGCCGTTCCGGGTAAATCAAATCCGTGCCAAGCAAACTTTTTGCGATGTATAATTCCATATAAAAAGAAAAAAGGAACAATAACAGATAAATGAGATTTACCAATAGTTTTGGCAATATGCCTAAATGTGTCATATCCCCTCCGGAATTTCCCGGGAAAGCGTAGGGTATGGTTAAACTAACAACAGTGACGATGCCATATACAAACAAAATTTTAAACCTTTTTACCAAAACCCTGAACGAATTTCTAATTGATCTCTTTGAATTCATTTGGCAAATTACAATTGAAATTCCCGCCCCGGCCCACATCGTTGCAATCATATAAAAGGGGATCACCTTTAACCATGTGTCGAACCCTTGCTTTTGTGTTTGATCAGGATTTTCAAAATCCGCAGAGGTAAACATGATCATGGCCATAAGCAGTAAAAACGGGATAAGCACCAGAAAAGATTTCAGGCCATGTTTGATAAATCCGAAAATCAGGCTTTGCAGAGAACCGGTGAGTTCATCATTAAATTTAATTCGTATCCGATACGTAGCGTACAAATAAAGCGCCGTAAATACAAATGACCCCAAAATTATGCCAGATAAGATCGGGTAAAAGTTTTCGTGCAATTGGTTTAAACCGGCCCCCGTATCCCAACCGCTAAATGAAACAAACAAAGTACCCGCGATATAAATAATAGTAAATGCGTAAAAGCTCCACTCGTTTAAAGATTGTTCTACTATTTGTTTCATGACACCCTCTTTTTCTTTTTACTCCCGAAACCTTACATAAAAGCCGGCGTATACTGCGCGCAGCCTTGCGGCCGCTCTGGTCCTACATTTCCTGTTTATAAAATATCGTTTTGAGGTAAAGAGATTTATATTTTTTATGTCCAGGCATAACGCTTGCCCGGGTCAAATCCGGTATGCCGTTTTCGGGTCTAAAATGCATTTGACATTTTGTAAAAGCCTTACATACAAATCGTATGGATTTTTATTTATATATAAATTCATTACCTTCTTTTCGCAAGTTTGTTTTTCTTTTATTAATGGTAATTGCGATAAATGCGGTACAAAGTTTTTCCATTCTGTACTTTCCGAATTTTCATGATATCTTGCTGCAATTATACATTATACCTGTACTGTTTTGCGCACTGTTTTTCAATCTAAAGAGTAACATCTTATGTACGATCTTAATCATCATAGACTTTAATTTACATATGTTATTTCATGGAAAACTCAGCTTCGGCGAAAACCTGTTTCAATCGTTTCTTTTGTTCCTGCTCTCTTTTTTAACAAATTTATTCATTTATAAAATAAAAGATTTAACGTCGCGGCTGCAAAAGTCTAAAATGGATCTCTATAAAGGTCTTACTAACGTTCTTGATAGCCGGGATACCTATACCGAAGGGCACTCTTTTAGAGTGGCGAATTTGGCTCAAAAGATGGGGGCCAATGTAAACCTGAAACAAGGCGAGCTGGATAATCTTTTTTTATCGGCCTTATTGCACGATATTGGCAAGATAGGCATTCCCGATGAAGTGCTAAAAAAAGACGGTAAATTAAACGATAAAGAATACGATTTAATTAAAAGCCACCCTGTCATTGGCAGAACGATCATGCGCGATATCGAGATATGCGATGATATTTTAAAAGGAATATACCACCACCATGAATTTTATAATGGCGAGGGGTACCCTGAAAAAATCGCGGGCAAGAGCATACCCTTGTTTGCCAGAATTATTGGCATTGCCGATACTTTTGACGCTTTAACCTCGCAACGAAGTTATAATAAGCGTAAAACCATTCTGGAAGCAATTCAAATCATAAAATCGCAATCAGGCAGCCAGTTTGACCCCGACTTGGTAAACACCTTTTTAAATATTGAAAAAGAGTTGTACGAGCTTTCCGAATTGGGGGGAACATTTCAAATTGACCCGATCTGCAAAATGAAAATTAACCCTGCATCGGCGTTTCAATCTTACCGGCATGGCGAAAACACCTATTATTTTTGCAGCCGGCAGTGCTATGACAGTTTTATAGAGAGGGTGAACCAAACCACAACCTATTTCGGATAATGCGATTGGGTCAATCGCGTATACAAACAAACCATGTCAGAGGTTGTCCTGAGTAAGCTCCGATTTTATCAGAGCTTACGCAGGACATAGCAACTGCAATCAGTGAACAGAAATCAATTCAAAGTTGCCGTGGCGCTCCAGTTTAACTTGTACCAGGTACCATATCCGTCTTGAATGTCAATGATTCCCGAAAAGTTGTAGGTTAATTTAAGGGGATCATACGGCCAGTTGGCATCTGACAAACTAATGATAGCTCTACCAATATAGTCATCAGCATTCGGGCTGGGGTCTGACTCCCATAGATCAAAATAGACACTCACTCCTTGACCGCCCTGTACCGGCAAATTGTATGTGTACGAGTTGGGAATGGCGGCATCTCCGCTGAGCGTTAATGTCTGGTTGGCGTAGATCGATTTTGCCTGGCTCTCCAACATATTTACTCCGCCTCCGGCTGACCCGGCCGGCCATACATAGCTTTTGATCATCCAGTAAGGTTCATCATAACTTGATTCCGTAAGAACAAGCGCGGTCAAATTGTCCAGATTGACGGTCACGGTAACATTCATGGGAGGTGTTGTCACATCAAACTGAATACCCCTGTAAAACTTGTTGGTATTATCATACGTAACCAGGTAGTAGTGGTAAGCGGTATTCGGCAAAACCGAATCGGTAAATGTTTGTGCCACTGTCGAAGTTACCACACTCATCACTGTAGCGGTAGAATTATCGCCTAACAGGTAGGTTGCGCCAACAAGGGGCACCGTACCATCAACCAGACTTGCAGTGGAGATCTGATTTGAAGAACTTCGTAAAATAACGACTCCGCTGTAGTTACCCGGGTTTACAACAGGGGGAGCCCAATCGAGCTGTACGGATGTTTTCGTTACAGATGTAACCTGGGCTTGCGTAATAATACCGGTTCCGTTTGATCCCGCAGTTGCATGATCTATTAATAGATCATTTGTCATAAGTACATCCGAACCATATGTTAGCCAGTCATACTGAAAAATTTTATAATGGTAAGTTGTACCGGCGACCAAAGGATAACCGGCACATCCGTAATCGGTTCCATAATTTTGCCCATTACCCCACATATCCAATACAGCGATATGTACCAGAATCATCTTGCCATTGTTCGCGGTAGAACATATCGGCAGACCGATGCCGGCGGTGTAAACCGGAACTGCCGGCTGACCATTCGCATCCAAAAAGTCGGCTACACTATTATTCACGGATCTATAAATGAAAGCGCCTGCGTAATTCGATGTGACATTTCCAAGAGCATCCACTGGGAAATCCCAGTCCATCTGCAAATAAAGCTGGCCGCCGGGAGGAGTGGTATCCGTTACTGCAAAATTGGTGAGCAATGCAGGAGGAGAATAAATTGTCGGTAATTGATCGATGTCATCCGGTATGCTGTCTCCATCGGTATCCCATGAGTAAGGATCGGTTCCTCTCGCTTTTTCGGCAACATCATTCAGATTATCCAAATCATAGTCTACGGCGCTGTTCGGATTTGGAAAGACAGTGATACCGGCGACCTGCCATCCCTCTTTGACCTCCTGCCAGTCGGTAAGACCGTCGCCGTCCGTATCGGGATTTAAATCCGAAGTCTGGGCCAGTGTCTCTTCCAGTGCGCCGAGATAATCGTTGTCTTTATCCTGGGCATACACAAGGTGCAGGGTGTCACCAGCCCTGAGCTCCAGGGTCTCGAAATCAAAAATGGTATCGGGGTTTACCGGCACATCCCTGTCAAATAGTTTCATGTACGCAATCCAATAAGTGCGATTTGCTTCGTCTCTGCTGAACGTCGTACCGCTTTTATCGTCAAGGGATTGCAGAACATTTGCATTGGCGGTTGTTACATTATCAGATAATGTAAACGGCCTCTGCACGGTAGTTTGATTCAGTTTCAAAATATCGTTTAAAACTTTCGTCACCGGCACCGCTTGAAACCCGCCTGCCGGGTCCTTCACGGTATTGGTTGCTACCTGATAACTGTATGCAGGCCGGCCGTCTCCATAGTCAATAAAAACCCTGGCTGTCTTCGCTTCGATGCCGGTCTGTAAAAAGACGGAAGAGGCAGTACTAGAGTCAGCGTATTGAATATCCACATCGTAGTCGGCAATGCTTAGAGAGAGACCGCTGGGGTCTCTCATCAGGTTTTGTATTTTAAAAACATCCTGAGAGGCTAATTCAAACGTGTAACCGGCTGTACTTTCTCCGGGCCCCAGACTTATATTAAAAGTAGTACCTGCAGCAGGATTTAGGTTCCCGACCAGGTTTACGCTCACCCTTTGGCTGTAAGAGCTCTGCTGGTAAAGACTCAGGGTCAGGTTATTTAAAGTAAATGCCAGGTTGCCGATATTCTTGACAGTAACGGCAGTTTGTATGTATCCCCCGGAACATGTTACGGAGTTATCTTTTGTCATGTCTTGAGAAACCTGGTATTCGTTTCGTATTGCCGAAGCCGTCTCTTTACTGTATTCAAAAGTTGTGTCATTTGTGGTCGCAGTGGTAAAATCATAATGCGCACCGGCTGTTACCGACCATTCAAACTCACCGGACGGTAAATAACCAAAGCTTTTTCCATATTCAAAGGTTGAACCCATCGTAGCAGACACTTCGGTGCCAACCGTATGTGAGTTCTCAATGGCCCGTGAAAAAGAGTTGGTTGTGGTGCTGGTCATGGTTTTTTCTGCGCCTGTCAGGCGTGACGTACCATAGGAAACGGAAGTGCCGGCCGTTGTCTGACAATTCAAACCGATTTCCGGTGTCTGGCTGATATCAACCTGTAATTTTGCCACATCCGCTACCAATGGATTGAAATTTGCATATTGAATTGTTTCTTTGTAATCATCCAGGCCATCACCATCAGTGTCCGCATCATTGGGCGACGTCCCCAGTATCGTTAACTCTTTTCCGTCAAAAAGCTGCGGGTTTCCTGTGGAATCACTATCACTGTCCACGGAAACCGGGTTGGTCAGGTAAGTGTGAAGCTCAGCCTGGTCGCTCAAAGAGTCGCCATCGGTATCAGCCCTTGTGGGGTCCGTATTTGAGTTATACTCTTCGAGATCGTCTAACCCGTCACTGTCGCTGTCTGTACTATTCGGGTTACTCTGTACCGTTCGGGCGGTAAAAGTGGCCGTTCCGGTTGTTTCCACCTGAATGTCGCGGCAACTGAGCTCTTGAAAATCGGTTAAACCGTCTCCGTCCGTATCCACGGTCTTGTCCGCAAGTTGAGCTGCTGCGTTGCAGTCCCCCAGACCGTCAAAGGTTACCTGCTCTTCGGTTTTAAGAATAGCCTCTTCGCCGTTGCATTGATACGCAAACAGCGAGACAGTCATGTATGCACAAATAAAAAACCATCGAGTCTGTTTTTTAAAAATTTCAATTAACATTTTTTCCCCTTTGCTGTGATAAACCCATCAAAATCATTGTTTTATTTTTTTACCACCAGCGTCTTTAATTTCCAATTCAGTTCCCTTACCTGATTTAGAATATCTTGGTTATCATATTTGTTTTGACTTGTCGTACATCTGGGTACAGATTTACTTTTTTTATGAGCAAAGTTCGGGATTTTCCGGAAGAAATACTCTATTTCATTCGTACTGCAGAAAAGCCGGCAGCCGAAAATACAATTTACAGAGTAAATACTCGGCGGTATACTGACTGTAAGACAGCGCCCTGGGTATCGAAAATATTGGTAAGAATATGGAAGGTTCCCCGAACGATTTGCCGGTTAAGAAAATTTACATGGAGTTGTTGCCAAAGAAAATCACGATTCCGCTCGACGATCATCTTATCAAGCGACCCCGCCTGCTCGAAAAACTGGAAAAATGCGCCAAACCTTTTTGCTGGATCACGGCAAAACCGGGCGCCGGTAAAACTTCTCTGGTTGCCAGTTGGGTCCGGGGATATAAAAAAAACGTATTGTGGTATAATATTGATGATACGGACGCCAATCTGGACAATTTTATTTACTATCTTCATCTGGCCGTTGAAAAAGCGCCTTTCTTTTCAGGGGTAAACCACGATATCCTTCAGATTGGCGAGTCCGCAGACAAACGCCAGTGTCTTGAGGCCTATTTCAAAGAACTATTTCTAAAGGCGCAATCTTCTTTTGTCATCATCCTGGATAACCTGCAAAAGGTTCCGGACGACTCATTTCTCGTAAAAATTCTGGCTAACCTTGCTGAAGATATCCCTTTTTATGCCCAATTTGTGATTCTAAGCCACAATGACCCAGGCGAGAGTTTTATCCCTGTACAGGCGTACCATCGGGTGGAGCTGCTGCATGAGAATTTTCTGGTTTTTGACATTACAGAGACCAAAGCTATTATGAAAACTATAGCCAGTAAAACAAGCCAGGATACCATTGAAACCGTCTGGAAATTAAGTAAAGGGTGGGTATTGGCAATTATCCTGTATGCCGAACACCTGAAACAAGAGAGTAAAAACAGTATTCCCGGCTCTGAAATACTTACTGAGGTTATGAATAAACTGGAGTACTACTTTCAGTTTAAAATTTTTCCCGAATTTCCGGAAGAACTGAAAATGTTTCTGGTAAAAACCTCTCTTCTTCCTTTTATTACGGTAGAAATCCTGCAGAACCTGAACCGGAACTTTTCCGATGAACAATACATCGCTTATCTGCTAAAAAACCACCTGTTTCTGGAAGAACGAATGCAGGGGCAGTTGAAAGTATACAACTATCATGACATTTTTAAAAAGTTTCTGTTGAAACAGGCGCCGGAGCTGCTTACGGAAAGTCAGATCAACGGAATTCGCCGCAAGACTGCCGGCTTCCTTTTAAAAAAGGGGTTTATAGAAGAAGCAAGTAACCTCTATCTGCAGCTAAACGATAAAGAGTCGATCATTTCAATTATCGGCAACCATACCGATCACCTGCTCTCTTGCGGCCGGTATTCGATCATTCTCAACTTATTTCAGATTTTCGACCAAAAAGATTATCAAAATCACCCTTCTTTATATTATTGGGAAGGCCGCTTAACCCAGATGTCCGGCTTTCAAAAAAGTCAGGCTCTGTTTGAGTCAGGTTTTTATGCCGCAGAAAAGTGTTCCGACATTACCGTGCAGTTCTTGTGCTGGGCTGAACTTGTAAATAACATCGGATGGAACAAGTCGGGCAGCGAACAGCTAAGCAAATGGATTCAATGGCTGGAAAAGCATAGAGAAGCGTTACCAAACAATAAAGGTTCTCAAATCCAGGTATCCGTGTTAGCTGCTCTCTTTCTCTCTTCTCTATATCATTTTGATATCGAGATAGACCGGGAATACTGGGAAAAGAGAGCGATCCATTTAATGAAAAAAGAGACGGACTGGTTGAAAATACTGCCCTTATGTGTGGGGATATTCAATTACTGCGTCTACTACAGCAAGTTTCACTACGCCCGTTTCGCGATTGAACCGCTGATCCCTTTGATGAATAAAATACATACCGGGCCCATGAACCGTACCTATTGGTTCATTACCCAGGTATGGTATCATTACTCCATTACCGGAGATTTAAAAGCAGCCCGGCGTCATGCAGAAAAGGCGCTCGAATTTATAACTCTCTACAAAATAAAAAACCTGGAATTTATTGCGCTTTATTGTCTTGTTCTGACAAGTCTGCCGCTGGGGCAGAAAAAAGCGGTCAAAGGTTATCTGCACAGGTTGTCAAACCTGAATTACAAAGATAACTCCATTCTCATCATACGGTATAACCTTGCCTATACTTTCCAGGCAATCTACGAACAGAACCTGAACCTGGCGCTAAATTATATTGAAAATGCAATTGAGAATGCCGGCAATAAGGACTGGCATGAGTTGCTTGAATCGCTTTATATAAAAACCTACCTTCTCTTTGTGCTGGGGCGCCATGAGAAGGCGCTTGAAAGCGCGAATGTTGTACTTCAGACGACAAAAAAATTACCGGGAGCCTCTACGGAATATTTTTATCATTTGATTTCCGCTTATATTTTTCTGAAAATACAAGACGAAAAACAGTATGAAATTCATCTGAAAGAAATATTTGCGTTCCTGAAAAAAAAGGACACCTTCTGTATGGTACATTTTCTGCCCAATGTAATCAACGAAATATTTACAGAGGCTGAAAAACGGAACCTGGAACCGGAGATTGCCGGTCAGGTCATTGAAAAGCTGCAAAAATCTTTAAAACACTCGTGTATATCGACCCCGAGCAGGAAACCAACCGGAATATCAAAGATTTCAAAAGATGCGGATCCTGTGCCTGCAAAACAAGAAAATGATATTATCATTCATAAAATCAAAGAAATCTTTGAAGTAAAGAAAATATATAAAAATTCAGAACTCACCCTGGAATCGCTGGCCAGGACATTAGAGATATCCAGAAACCGGCTTTCCGGAATCATAAACGATGAACTGAAAACCTCTTTCTATGACCTGCTCCGAAAATACCGTATACAAGATGCAACGAGACTGCTATTGCAGAAAAATGATTTAAACATACTGCAAATAGCTCACGAAGCCGGATTTAACAACAAGGTGTCGTTTAACAGTTCCTTTAAAGAATATACCGGTATGACCCCCTCTCAGTACCGCCAAAAGAGTACCGAACACACCGATGGTTCTTCCCTCCGTAATGACCAAAACGAGTAAACCAAAACCGGTAAAGGCTCATTGCCCATGCGCATCGGTAGCGCGATCTCTACCGCCGCTATTTCAAACGAGTGACGGCTGTGCCGCAAGACCTCATTAGCTTGACGCGGTAACGTCAAGATACTTTTGAGTCTATGTCCGGACCAATGGAAAAACCCTGTTACTTTAATGGACAGTTAATGCCCTTAAAAGACGCCAATATCAATATACAAACGCATGCCCTCCAGTACGGAACCGCCATCTTTGGAGGAATCCGCGGTTACTGGAACGAAGAGAAACAAAACATTTACATTTTTCGCATCGAAGACCATTGGAAAAGGCTTTCGAACTCCGCCCGTATGATGCAAATGAAGTTTCCTTTTCAAGCGGAAGAGTTTAAGGCAATCATTCAAGAAATGCTGCAAAAAGGCGAGTGGAAGCAAAATGTATATCTTCGCCCTTTTATTTATAAATCGGATCTCGAGCTTTCGCCCCGGCTGCATAACGTTGGCGACAGCTTTGCCATGTACGCCATCGCTCTGGACGACTACCTTGACACCAAGGCCGGCCAGAAGGTCTGCGTCTCTTCATGGGTCCGTATCCACGAAACGCAAATACCGGCTCGGGCCAAAGCCAACGGGGGTTACATTAACTCAGCCCTGGCCAAATCCGAAGCCCTCGAAAACGGGTATAACGAAGCGATTTTTCTCGACATCAACGGAAACGTATCGGAAGGAACCGCCGCTAATTTGTTCCTGGTCAAAGACGGCGTTCTTCTTACCCCCGACCTGAGTTCTTCCATTCTCGAAGGGATCACCCGGCGCTCCATTTTACACCTGGCCAAAGAGATGGGGATCGAAACCGTTGAACGTAAAATTTCACGTTCGGAACTCTATACCGCCGATGAACTCTTTTTTTCCGGCACGGGCGTTCAAGTTGCCTGGATCGAATCGGTCGATCGCCGGCCCATCGGTAAAACAATCGGGCCGATCACCCAAAAGCTGCAATCGGCGTTTTTTGACATTGTCCGGGGGAACAACGGAGCTTACGGGGAATGGCTGACTCCCGTATATTAAACCCCGAACAAGCCCTTGCCTCTCTCGCCCAAAACGGGTGGCCCAGGGTAACGATCATCACCGGCCCTCTCACCCGCTCTTTGACCCGGAAAATCCGGCAGGCCATATCGAACGAGCTTTATCGAAATCAAAATGAAAAGAAATTCGAACCCGAAGAAATAAACCGGATGCTCGACCAAAACGAGCACCCCGATTATTACTGCTTTGCGGACGAAAAAATTAAAATCGGCGAGCGAAAAAACCCGGAACCGGGTACCGTTCGCCACCTGATTGATCATGTGCTGAGCTACTCGCCCCGCTACGGCTCGTCGCGGTTTATTCATTTTGAGAACGCCGCCATGATCCAGAACGAAGCCGAATCGGCCCTGCTCAAAAGCCTCGAAGAGTCGCCCGAACACACCCATTTTATTTTAGCCGTCGAATCCGAAACACAACTTAAAGAAACCATCGTATCGCGCGCCATGTTACTTTCAATGCCTTTTGTGCCCGACCCGAACCGAATCTCAAACGACCCCTGGGAGCGTTTCTGGTATCTCTCGCAAAGCGCCGATACCCGCCTTTATACGCTAATGGACGAATACGGCTGGCTGGATACCATTCGCGAAAGCTATGAATCATTGCGCTACGACCCCGGCGACTATGCTCTTTTTGAACAACTTGGGTGGAACCGGTTCCGCGAGATTTTCAAGAAAGAAGATACCGAAACCAGAAGCGGCGTTATGCGAATGAACTTCCTGCCTTTGTATTTTTCCGTCAGAGACGCATTAACCAGCGGGGTTACGACGGCCATGGGACCGGTGCCGTTACCCGGTTCTTCGGAAACAACGGACGCCCTAAAAAAAAGACAAGCCATGCTTTTTGGCATGGGCAGTGTTTTAGAGCAATACTTTGGGCGGCTATCGACCCGCTACTTCGGCACGCGCGCGCCCGATCTCAATCTTGTCTTTTTTCTTTTTTTAAGCGATTTTATGAAATACTGGAATTTTTCACCGGATAAAAATTAAACCGCCGCAAATGAAACGGCGCCGCCAAAAGAAACTTTGGCTTAAAGCAAGCTTGGGCTTACTGGATACGCCAGCCCGTAACCGCAATAAACAAGGCGGGAAAAAAAATACCGACAACCTTGATCACATACGGGGCTTTTCGGCGCAAGAGCAGATCCGCATACCCGGAAGCGACAGCGCCGCCCATGAGCATGAACCCTCCAAACAGATAACTGAAATTCCATAAATACGAGAGATAGCCGGCGCCCAAAACCACACTAATGTCAAAAATATCCCAAATGCCGGGGCGTTCCAAAAAGACTCTGAGAGACCTTTTTAACCTGGCCAGGCAGCGCGCGGGCAACCGTGAAAGAGCCCGCAGATAAGATTTAATCAGCAATACGTCTTCGCCGGCGGTCTTGACAACCTTACCGATAAATTCGCTCATCACGCCATAGTTGCTGCCCACAATGCGCAGCACTTTATGGTCGGGCAACGAGCTGATTAAACCGGAGTACGCCTCAAACTCAAGACGAAAGTCTCCGGCGGTTCGTCCGGGCAATTCGCACTCTTCCAGCACAACGCCGTTGGTAATGGTGCTCTGGTAAGCTTCGCCCTGGGGGGTTTCAACCAAGATGGAAACCGCTTTTTTATCGCGGTTCACTTCAATTTTAATTTTGCCCTCGTCAACGTTCAAAAGAAACGCTTCGGGGTAATCGCCGCCGCGATCGGCAATGTGTTTCCAGCGGGATTCCATACGGTTCTTTTATCGGCATTTTCGGATTTTTCTAAAGCGAAAGAAAAGCGCTGCGGCGTTTTCACTGCCGCATGGATTTGTATTGCAAATATGATCGCTCTTGCCGTTATGCCAGCAGGCGCCAAAAATGAAACTTGAATCGAAAAACAACACACGCGGAAACTTGCACATTTTTCTCCCCTTTCTCACAGGAGCTTTTATTGTTTTGCTCCAACTCCCCATGCTATTGATGCCGATCTCTCCCCCCCACTCGATCCGGCAGGCCGACACGGCTGCGGTGGCGCGCAATTTCACGATCGACTCGCCGGGGCTCTTTTACCCGCGCGTTGACTTTAACCAGGGGACTTCCGGCATCACCGGGATGGAGTTTCCTCTTTATCAATATGTAGCGGGCCTTTTTTACCGGTTTGTCCCGCTCGACCAGGATTGGCCGGGCAAACTCCTTTCCATGCTTGCGGGGTTGGGAACGGCCTTTTTCCTGATTCGATTGCTTAAGCCGCATGCAATTGCTCCCCCGGTCGTTCTCTCTGTCTTATACGCGTTGCCCGCCATGTTCTTTTATACGGTTAAATTTATCCCCGAAGCGAGCGGTTTATTTTTCATGGTATTTGGCCTTTATCATTACCGCATTTATCGCGACTCGGGCTCAGACGGCAAAAACACCCGATCGGGGATACTTGCACTTCTTGGACTGACCCTGGGTTCGCTGATCCGGCCATATTTTATTTTTTTAAACCTGCCGCTCGTCATTGATTTTATAAAACTTCTTTTTCAAAAAGAAAAAGCAAAGCGCCGCTTTGCGGCCGATCTCTTTCTGGGCGGTTTGTTTATCCTGGCGGTTTTTACGGCCTGGTATTTTTACTGGAGCCCTCGTCTGGTACGCGAGTTCGGTCTCGACTATTTTTTTACCGGTCACCCGCTCAAAGAAAATCTGGCTTTGCTTATTACCGTTGATTTCTGGCTTGCACTGGCCTGGCGGTTGTTTGAAGATTATCTCAACTGGATCATGGTTCCGTTTTTGGGCATAGGCATCTGGCGGGCCAAAAAAGACGGGCTTTTTCAAAGTTCCGATTCGGTTCTTCTTTCTTTGGCTTATCTGCCCTGGCTCACCATTGGCGGTATCATTCTTTTAACCGGGCGTCACTTTTCGCCGCACTTTTATTATTTTTTCCCGGCGATCCCAGGGTTGGCTTTTTTTCTCGCGGTTGGCTTAAACCCGTATTTTACATCGATATATCGAAAAAAACCGGTTTGGGGTTTTGTCTTATTGCTTTTTCTTATTGGCGCCGCGGCCGGTTCCGCTTCTCAAAATTATACCAAAAGCAAATTGTATGCCTTGTATGCCCCGATCCAAAGCGAACTGAAACGGATCAACACGCCCGATACGTTGTTTGTGGTTCAAAAAATTGACGGTAGCGCCTTTAGCCTGCACCCGGCCCGCCTGCGCGGTTGGAGCGTCTCATACAAAAGCATGATGAACGAAAAGAATATGCAATACTTCCGTGACAAAGGCGCCGATTATGTGGTGGTTTCAAATCAAGACCAAAACAGGCCCATGACTTTTTACACGATTGGCGAATGGCTGAATATCATTGCCCCATAACCGTTCATAGTTGCCGTTTCCATGTGACCTGAAAGCTCATTCGATAGTTCCAGACAGTTGAGATTAAAATACCGCATAAGTTTGCGACATAGATATTCAATGAAAACGTCTCTACAAGAAAAAGAGCGACGGAAAAATTAATCAAAGCCCCCAGAAAACTCACAACATTAAATGAAAGAAGCCCCCAGAAAAAATCTATCGCCCCGGTCCGCCGATAATCGTAAAAGGTCCAGAAATTATTTAAAATGTAGTTGGTGATAATGCTAGTCTCTATCCCCGCCATCAAGGCGATGCGGTGGTTTGCATCGAAAAACGTAATGGCGCCCCAGGTAACGCCCTCATTGACAATTACCCCGCTTGCTCCAATCAAGCCATATTTTAAAAACCGCGCGGGGATCACGCGGCCTAAAGAGAGAGAGACCAGGGCAATCAAATAGTCGATAATCACCGATGTATTCAACTTGCTTTTTCCATGCAAACGGTTGCGGAAGATATAGCCCACTTCGGTGATCTTTTTGTTTTTCGCCCTCGAGATCAACTCAAGTAAAATCTTAAAACCCCTGGGGTTTATCTCTTCATCGACTTCCTGAAAAAAATGGCGCGTTAATGCAAAATACCCGCTCATGGGGTCAGAGACATTATTTCGTAACAGAATTTTTGCCATAAGGCCCGCTACAAATGAAATGAACCGGCGGATATAACTCCAGTTTTCAATTCCTCCCCCCGCTGTTTTACGGGAACCTATCACCAAATCAAAACCCTCGTCCAGTTTAGCGCAAATTTCCGGCAAAATAGATTCGTCATGCTGGAGGTCGGCGTCAATCACCGCCAGGTACTTCCCCTTGGCGGAAGCGAAACCTTCAATCACAGCGGAAGAGAGTCCCTTCTCGCTCATCCGGCGGATTAACCTGACATTATTGTCTTTTTCGGAAAGTTCGGCCACGAGTTCCCATGTGCGGTCAGGCGAGTCATCATCAACGACAATGATTTCATGAGAAATTTTCCCAAGAGCCGCTTTTATCCGGTCTATCAAGATAGGTATATTTTCCCGCTCATTGTAGGTGGGTATCACAACAGAAAGTTTAATCATAACAAACTGGGGGTAAGCTGCTTTTTGATTTCGCCGGATCAACCGTTTTTTCGATTTTCTTTTGCCGAACGTCCTATTCATCGCCGGAGCGAAGGACGCTGCTAAACTGGTATAAAAAGATAGCCGCCGACGCCGAGACATTGAGACTTTGAACATTGCCAAATTGCTCAATGCGCAATAAGTAGTGGCAGCGTTTTTTGGTTAACGGCGCCAGTCCTTTTTGTTCCGACCCAAGCACCAGCAATATGGTGGGGGACTGCCCGCCGGCTTGCCGGGCTGTCCGGGGGGTTAAAATTTCACCGTCAAGCGAGGTACCGATAATGGTGATATCTTTGTCTTCCAGTTGGTTTAAAAAGGCGGCCATTTTTCCGGTAAACAACACCGGGACCTTGAGCATGGCGCCTGCCGAAACCTTTAATACTGTCTCGGATAAGGGCGCGCTATCATGCCGCGGTAAAATCAATCCGCGGGCTCCGAACGCTTCCATGGTACGGATAATGGCCCCGAGGTTTTGCGGGTCCTGGATGTTTTCAGCGGCGACAAAGATACCCGGTTGTTGCAAATCCTCCTTGGTCAACTCGGGGGGGCGCAAGGCGCCGTCAAAAACCAGAAGAACACCCTGGTGGCGGTCGCTACCCGCCTTTGCCGTCATCGCGCTTTGAGAAACCCGCTCCATGCGCGCACCGTTTTTCCGGGCTTTGTTTACGATATACGAGACCCGTTTATCGTTCCGGCAAAGATAAAGCTCATCGTTTTCATAAATACCCCGTTCGCGCACCAGCGCTTCCACGGCGTGTATCCCGTAGACGGCGCTCCTGGATTTTTGCGGCGGGTTTGAATTTTTTTCCGGCATCTCAGATATATGACAGGCTCATTTAAAACAAGGTTCAGGGTTTTTTCATCAGTTTCCCGCCGTCGGGCGAGTCAATCACTTCATACCCCGCAGCCATGATTTTGTCGCGGAGTTCGTCTGACAAAGACCAGTTTTTTTCTTGCCGCGCTTTTTTGCGTTCTTCCCAGAGAGCGGATATTTCGGCCGGCAATTTTTCGCCTGCGTCTTGCTGGGCCGCTCCGGCAAAAACTCCGATCACACTATCCATTTTTTCAAAAGAATCCGCCAGCGCCTTTTTTGTTCTTTCGGGGATTTGATCGCCGGCAGAGTCCAGGTAGGCATGGGTTTTGCGCATGGCTTCATGAAAAACCGCCAGGGCCCGCGGCGTATTTAAATCGTCTTTAAGTTCGTCCAGAAAGCGGGTAACCCACTGAAGCGACTCTTGCTCTATCCGCAAATGGTCGTTTTCGGGTTGATTTTCCGTTGTTTTGGTTACCGCCGCCTCTTGAAGACGCTGGTAAAAATTCCAGATGCGCTTCACGGTTTGTGAAGTCTGGCCCAGCGCTTCTTTGGTAAAATTCATTTTCTGGCGGTAGTGCGATGATAAAAGAAAATAGCGTATGACGAGAGGGTGGAACCCTTCTTCAATTAAATCGCGCAGGGTATAAAAATTCCCTTCCGATTTTGACATTTTTTTGCCTTCGACCAAAAGGTGTTCGCAATGAAGCCAAAACCGGACAAATTCATGCCCGTATGCATTGACGCTTTGCGCAATTTCGTTTTCATGGTGAGGGAAAAGCAAATCTACCCCGCCCGTATGAATATCAATGGGTCCTTGAAAAATCTCCTGGATCATGGCGGAACATTCCAGATGCCAGCCGGGCCTGCCGCGGCCAAAATCGGCGTCCCATGCGATTTTTTCATGCTCTTTTTCGGCCTTCCAAAGAACAAAGTCGCGGATATCTTCTTTAGTATATTCGTCGGCGCTGTAGCGGGCGCCATGCTTTACCGAGCTTAAATCTATCCCCGAAAGTTTGCCATAGTCGGGGAATTTGGCAATGGAAAAATAGACCGAACCTTCCGCCTCATACGCGTATCCTTTGTCTAACAGAGCTTGTGTGAGTTTTTGCATCGAAGGGACATACTCTGTCGCCAATGGATAATGGTCGGCCTTTCCGATAGCAAGTTGATCCACATCTTCAAAAAACTTTTGAATGTATTCGCGCGTGTAATTTTGCAAATCTTCCAGGGCCGGGTTATCGTTCTTTCGCAGCGCCCCCTGGATCGTTTTATCATCGACATCGGTAATATTGAGGGCCGACTCAACCCGGTAGCCCCCCAATAACAGCGATTTTTTCAGTACGTCGGTAAAAATATAGGAACGAAAGTTGCCGATATGGGCCAAATCATAGACAGTTGGCCCGCACGAATACATTTTTACGGCGCTTTCATTTGACGAGGGTTGTTCTTTTGTCTGGCTTCCGGCTTGGTTTGCATCCGCACCGGGTTTAAACTCTTCCACTTTTTTAGAATACGAGTTGTAGAATTTAAACGCCATATGGTTAAATTTCGGGCCGACTGGATTCGAACCAGCGACCACACGCCCCCCAGGCGTGTGCGCTACCCCTGCGCTACGGCCCGTTTGATCCAGAGATGGACGTTGCGATAGCGTGTCAACAATTGAAAATTTGAAGTTCCGGGTTTGTTTGAATTAATTTTGATTTAATTTTAGCGGAGTATAGAAAAGCGCAACATTCGGTAACCGGCTCCATTGCCATCCCGTCAGCCGTATCGAGGGCATCGTTTCCACAGTTATTCCGCCGGAATCGTCAATATTGCGCTGTTATAGACAAATTTTTCCTATATTTTTCAGGGATAATACCCAGGTGCGTTGCATTTTGTCTATTTTTCATTATCGTATACTCGTGGATTAAATTCCTCGTACCCACAATTTGTTTCCACTTTGTGAGACCTTTCTACACACTTGACCGGTCGTCATGAAAATTGATTTTTTCGATTCAATGCCGACCGGTATCTTTTTCAATACGTATAAATTAGAACAGTTTTCATTTTTTGTCAATTATTATTTAAAAAAATGAATATTTATCCCTTCTTTTCGCGGGTCCGCGCTCCCCGCAACAAGAACTGAAGCCGCCTAACGGCTCATTCCCGGCTGTTTCGTTGGCGCCAATATCAAAGAGTCCTTCGTTCATAATACCTGGGTATTGCTCACTTTTTTTACCTTCGGTTTAAAAAAAAAGCGTTCTAATACCCAGGTGCGTTGCATCTTTTCTTTTTTTGGTTATTGTATACTCGTGGATTAAATTCCTCGTACCCACAATTTGTTTCCACTTTGTGAGACCTTTCTACACACTTGACCGGTCGCCCTGGTATCAAACCATAAGGCGGCCGGTATCTTTTAAAGACGGTCTTGCAACAGCCCTATCGGTTAAAACCGAATCGGGATTCAATCACAAATAGAGCAGTTTTCCGCCTCGCCGCATTGCGAACTTTACGCGTGCAATTTAAAGAGCATTATGTCAATAATAAATTTATTCCATGTTCAGGATAAAACGACTCTCAAAAGTGTTTACAAACCAGATATTGCCTTCGTTTTGCTTTCGTGATTCTCAGCGCCAGCAGAAGAACCGATATCCCGGCTTTTTATTCGGAATGGCTCATGAAACGGATTGCCGCAGGGTATCTGTATACGCGCAACCCCTACAACCCAAAGCTTCTCACCCGCATTGACCTTAAACCCTCTGAAGACTCTTCGGGCATTGAAGGGATTGTCTTTTGGACGAAAAACCCGGCCCCCATGCTGAAATTTTTGCCCGAGCTGGATTTGCGCGGTTACCTTTACTATTTTCAGCAAACGATCACCGGGTACCCGCCAAGTATCGAACGGCATACGCCCCCTGCCCAAACGGCTGTCCGCGCCTTTTGCCGGCTGAGCGATCAAATCGGGCCCGAAAAAACGATCTGGAGGTTTGATCCGATTTTGCTCACCGAAACCTTCGGAAAACCCCAAATCATCCGCCTTTTTGAGAACCTGGCCCGCTCATTGAGCCCCTATACAAAGCGGGTCATCGTTAGCTTTTACACCCCCTACCCCAAATTAAAACGGCGGATGAGCAAGTTAAAACCTTTGGAGCCAAATAGCGAAACAGATAAAAAGCCGTCGACGTTTGGGGCGGGTTTACGGCCAATAAACCTGATCAAAAATGAAATTGCAAAAGAAATCGGCGAGATTTGCTCTCATTACAGGCTGAAAGCGCAAACCTGCTCTGAGAAAACCGACCCGGTAAAGTATGGCATACCTCCCGGGGCATGTATCGATTCAAAACTTCTTTCTGCCATTTCGGGCCGGACTCTCTTTGCCCCGCCCGATCAAAACCAACGCAAACTTTGCGCCTGCGCAAAAAGCGTCGATATTGGCGCGTACAACAGTTGCCCCCATGGCTGTCTCTATTGCTATGCCGGCTTTTCCGAAACGTTGGTAGAGAAAAACATGGCGGCCCACCGCAGCGATTTGCCAATCTTGATCCCCCGCCCTGGGGACAATTTTGTTGAAGAACACACACAGTTGCCGCTGTTTCCATGATTTGTTCGTGATTTGTTTTCGGGGTTTGTAACCGTTCTGGCCCGGGTTATGCGGGTTGTAATCTAGTTTTACCGGCGATCCGGTTTCTAAAAGAATTGGTATTGTGAATTTTCGTAGAGAAAATCTTCAAGTTTTACCATATCGCCGGGGCGCGTTTTGAAAAAGAGAACCCCCATATAGTACATCCCCTCTTGTTCAAAAAAACGGTTAATTTCTCCATAAATTTCAAGCTCTTCGCCCATGATCGGAATTAACATTTTAATCCGCTGGTTTTTTTTCAGGTATTCAAACAAAAACCGGTCGGTAATTTCCATCAATAAACCGCTCATTGAGATATTCACCACCTGCGTGCGCACCGAGCTTGGGTCAAAATGCGAATTGCGAATTCGAATTTTCGTCAGGGCGTATGAAAAAATTTCAAGCAGCCGGTTGATCTCTTCCGCCTGGATCGGCGAGACCCCGAATTTATCAAAAATATTGGTTTCCATGCGCAAATAGCCAATGGGTTTTTCAAACAAGGTGACAGGCGTTACAAAATATGACTGAATGAAATTGCGCAAATCTTCTTTCTGTATTTTTTCAAAAAATTCTTCGGCATACTGTTTCCCGTGCTTTGATTCCAGATCGTTGAAGTATTCGCTGAAATTATAGACGCCCTTTCTTTCGGGTTTTTCAAAATAGCTCGTTAACCTTGAGGTGTCTTCGACTAAGATAGAAGCCTTTTTATAATAAACCATTTTTTCAATGAGCGAAAAGGTCGCCGGATCCCGGTCGCGAAACAAAAAAATAGCAAACTGGGGGGTGATTTGCTTGATTTCGCTCATCAGCATCTGGTAAAGGACGCGCAAGGAAGGGTTGTCTTCTTTAATCTCTTGAAAAAAATAGGGGTATTTGTTCTCCAGGTTTCTCTCTTCGGTGACGCTGACAAAAATGGCCGAGTAAAGAATGATAAAGCGCATGAAAAGGTCGTCAAACGAGACACGCTGGTAGAGACGCCGGTAGAGGTGTTTGAGTTCTTGCGGGAACTGGATTTGCAGGCGGTCGCCCTCTGTCCGCAATAGTAAAATCTCGGTCGAATAGTACCGGTTTAAGGCTTCAAACGTAATCATGGCGCGGCGCTCGCCGCTTTCGCTAAATTTCGGGCAAAGAATTGTTATTCTATCGTCATCCACGCGCATGATGCGCCCGCGGTACTCGTGCTCCGCATAATGAATTTTGATAAAGGAACGTTTCGACTTAAGAAAATAAAAGATATTGCCAATTCGGTAAAAATTATCTTCACTGACAGCGCCGGCAAACTCTTCTCTTAATTTGGCTAACTTCACAAATCAATCCGTCTCTATAAAATATAAAGAGGCCGTATAGACCTCTTTATATTATCGACCCGCAGGGGGTCGAATCTCGAGAAGCCGCCCTGAAAAAGGGAAGTCAACCGTTCCGGCGGGGCATTACGCCCTACTTTTTCTTATGACGGTTTGCTCTTCTCTTCTTTTTGCGTTTGTGATTATTGATTTTCCAGCGTTTTCTTTTACGTCCGCAAGGCATTATTATTCCACCATTTCCAGTTGTTGCGGTTGAACCGCAGGGCAATATGAAAAACGGGGCTACCGTGTAAAATACTTTTGACAAACTATCCGGGATTGAATGAGAGTATTGACAGTTTCAAAGCTATTTTGCACAATAAAAGCTATTTTTTATGTTATACGTCGTTCGTTCCGTACATATTGCAATCGGTTTGTTCTTTATCGGGAGCATCGCTTATATTTACTATACTGCCTTCGCCCGGATCGATAACCCGCTCTTGACTATTTTAACCATTGCGCTTTTGATTGAAGGCTCGATTTTGTATTTAAACCGGGGCGTCTGCCCTCTCACCCCGCTGCACAACCGCTATGGCGACGATAAGGGTTTTTTCGGTCTGTTTTTACCGCCCGAATGGGTCCCCTGGTCTTCGCCCGTACTGGCCGGCGTCGCTTTTTTAGGGTTAATCCTCCATCTTTTTATACCGGCATACCCCGAAGCGGTCCAAGGGAGATGGGATTTGCAAAAATATGGCTGCGACCGCAAAGTGCTCCGCTGCCTGGGGGGAATGCAGATATCGCCCGAAGGCCTATATCTGCCCTCTCCTTCGTTGTCAAACGATCAACTTGACGATACGCAAAGGGCGGCCATTGAAAACACGCCGCTGCATCTCTATTTTAGAAACGACAACCTCGCCAGTGTAGACGGCCACCTGGCCGAATATCGCTTTCATAACGATATCTTGATTTGGTCCGGGCGGGAATTCATGGTGCGCTTGCCAAAGAACGACCGCTTGCAACTGGAAACCGGCCCCGGATATTTTAGCGTTTACCAGAGATATTGATCTATCATTTACGGTAAGGAATCATGAAAAAAGAATCTACGATATCGTTACTTCATTCGTTTTTTCTCGTCTTTTTGTTCATTTTGTTCGGAGCGGGAAGCTGTGGAAAAACGGAATTAAAAAACGGGGATTTAATTTTTCAGGCGAGCAAATCTTCGCAAAGCAGGGCCATTGAGCTGGCTACCAATTCGCCATTAAGCCATGTAGGCATGGTCATTTACCAAAAGGGCGCCCCCTGGGTGTTTGAGGCGGTCGGTCCGGTGTTGCTCACTCCGCTCAACGATTGGGTGAAACATGGCGCAGGCGAAAGGTACGCCATCGCCCGTTATGCATCGTCGCCGGACGGGCTTTCGCCGGAACAGGTTAAGCTGCTTATCCGGGCCGGCAAAAAATACATGGGTCGCGGTTATGACCTTTACTTTCAATGGAGCGATGAACTTCTCTACTGTTCGGAGCTGGTCTGGAAGGTCTATCGCGACGCCCTTGGCGTAGAGCTTGCGCCGCTTCGCCGCTTGAAAGATTACGACCTCTCATCGCCGGAAGTGCAAAAGCTGATGCAAAAAAGATACGGCAATCATATTCCGCTTGATGAAAAAGTGGTAACCCCGGCAGATCTCTACAAAAGCGACAAACTCATCAAGGTGATTCCATGGTAAACTACGAAGAAGAAAATTTTTCAAACCGTTTTTATATTTTAGCCGCCTACGTATTGTATGTCGTTTTTTATCTCGCCCTTTGTTTGACGGAAAAGGTCGTCTTTACGGCAGTCCATTCGCACCTTACCGAAGGCTTGTCCAGGTGGGAGGTCATGCGCGCCCTTTTCATGGGATTACGTTACGACATGCCTGTGGCCGTTTCGTTTGCCTTGTTATCTTTGCCGGCCCGTCTCTATTTTTGCCGGGAAGACCGTTACCGCCCCGGCTTTTTTTATTTAACTACGATCCTTCTTTTACTGCTCATACAAATCCCGCATATGGGAGATGTCATTTACTTTACCGAAACACAACGGCACATGAGCTATGAAGCGCTTGAGTTGTTTGCCGACCCGCAAAGCATTGTCGCCACGGCGGCAGGACGTTATACGATTCATTTTTTCATTCAAGTGCCCATTTTGCTTTTGTTTTTCAAGATCTCGCAGGGGTTTCTTTCCCGGCAGGCAAAAAACAGCGCTTCAGTGAAAGTGACATCGTTCCAGTGGATCCTTGTTCTTCTTTTTTATGTAATTGGCATCCGCGGTGGGTTGCAGGCGGTCCCCATGTCGCCGATCAATGCCAACAAAACCGGCAGTCCGCAAAGCGCGGCAATCGCCTTAAACGGCGTCTATAACGCCTTTTACGCCGCTTTTTCGTCTTACGATATCGAGCAAATCCATTCGGCGCCGAGCCCGTTAGGCGAAAACCAGGTCGCCGCTTTTTTAAAGCAGTCGGGGATACCCCGGCAAACGACAACGCCGAAAGGCGCCGTTCAAAAATACAATATCGTTTTGATTTTTCTGGAAAGTTGGGACGCTTACCGCATTGGTTCTTACGGCTACGAAAAAAATACAACCCCCTACTTCGATTCCTTGAGGAAAAAATCGTTCACCACGCGCGAAATGCTGGCGGGGGGCTTGCGGACCACCGAGGGCGTTTTTTCGGTTCTGTGCTCATGGCCAAACCCGTTAGGCAAAACGATCCCCAACACTCATTTGGAACAATTCTCATACCGTTGCCTGCCGCAGATTTTCAGGGAACAGGAATACCGTCTCGCCTTTTTCCAGGGTACCTTTCAAAACACCGTCAATACCGGCGACTTTGTCACGAAGCTGGGTTTTCAAGAGTCGTATGGCAAGGAAAACATCAAGAATGAAAAGTACCCGCGCAACTACTGGGGGGTGCATGACCATGACCTCTACGACTTTATTGTTTCCAAAATCGATGAAACGGACAAACCTTTTTTCTTTGGCGTAAACACGGCGACAACCCATGACAAAGTTGTTCCCCCCGGCGTTACCCCTTTTGGCGAAGAGCCCAAAGAAAACGTATTGCACTTTGCCGATGACGCGCTACGCCATTTCTTTGAAAAAGCCTCAAAAAAGCCGTGGTTTAAAAATACTATTTTTGTGCTGGTTGCCGACCATACCTCGTTTGTGCCGGCGGAGAATTTTCAAAAATACCGAATCCCGTTTCTCATTTACGCCCCCGGCATTGTAAAACCGCAGATGGTGGAAACCGTGGCGACGCAACGCGATATCGCCCCTACGCTGCTTTCTTATTTTAACATGGAGATTCCCGCCTATTTTACCGGTCACAATTTAACCGCGCCGGAACGGATCGACCGCCCCCGCTTTGCCGACTATTACGACCAAGGGACATTAGGCTGGGTGCAAGATTCTCTTGTTGTGGAAATCCCGATCGGCGCACCGGAAAAAGCCGTCTGCAACCGTTACCCCGAAATATTAAAAAGCGGCGGCCAGCCTTGTTCTCCGGAACATGAAAAGCTGGTCCGCCGCGCGCTCGTTTTTACAGAATATAGCCAAACTCTATTGTTCCAGGGGCAGACAAACCGCTTTGGCGAAGCGTTTGCGCTTCCGGTTTCGCCCTGAAACCTTAGACTTATTTATCGCCGCCTGTATCTAATTTGATAGGCAAATACAGGGGGCAAAACCTGACCAACGAGGTAGCCAGGAATATCACCGCAAGGGCGCCAAGCACATAGGCGAGGGTTCCCTGAATAACGCCATTATAAATCAATACGCCAATGACTACGGCGGCAATCACGCGTAAAATCCGATCCGCTTGTCCCATATTTCTTTTCATCTTACTCTCCTTGATACTGAGATTACCATCTCTATGATCAGTATATTATACTATTCTTATTTATCCAACTTTTTTTGTCTTTTTCGGGCAAAAAGATTGACGCGGCAGTAAGGTTTCCCCCAGCTTTCTTCATGAGCCTCTTTTCTCCGAATGAAATCACAGGGCAAAACGAGGGTGAAGAACCGCAGCCTGCAGGCAGCCTGGCAAACGGCGCGCCATCTCAAAATGAAAAACCGCTTTCCGTTTTTGAAGTCACACAAATCATCGATAAAAAACTTACGGGCGATTCGCTTTTACGCAACATAGCCGTCGCCGGAGAATTGCTCGATTTCAAACACCACAGTTCGGGCCACGCCTATTTTACGTTAACCGACAAAACGGCGAGCGATCCTAAAAAGAAAGCCGTGCTCAAATGCACTTTTTTTAGATTCCCCGCCGGCAAGATCGGTTTTACCCCGAAACCGGGACTGGAAGTCATCGCCATTGGCAGCGTTGGCGTCTACTACCAGGGGGGGCAATACAACTTTAACGCCAAGCACATGATTGAACTGGGCCAGGGGAACCTGCTGCTCAGGGTCCAGGAACTGAAAAACAAGCTGATTGCCGAAGGCGTCATAAACCCTTCTTTGCGAAAGCCGATCCCCCGACTGCCCCGGCGCATCGGGATTGTCACCGGCCTGGGCACCGCGGCATTAAAAGATATTTTTAAACAAGCGCGGGACCGTTACCCCCATGTTGAAATTTTAGTGGCGCCGGCTCTGGTGCAAGGCGAAGAGGCGCCAAGGTCGGTGGCGGCGGCTCTTCGTGAAATTACCGACCCGAAATGGAAATGCGACCTTGTGATTGTGGGCCGCGGGGGCGGTTCCATGGAAGATTTAATGCCTTTTAACGATGAGTTGGTGTGCCGCGCCATTCATGAATCGTCCATACCGGTAATTTCGGCCGTTGGGCACCAGATTGACCACCCGGTTTGCGACGATGTCGCCGATGTGGCGGCCGCGACCCCAACCGACGGCGCAAAAATCGCCCTGCCAGTCATTGAAGATCTGCTACATACGTTATCTCTTTTTGAAAAACGAATCGACGGGCTAATGAAGTCGCGTTTTGATCTCTACCGGGAAAAATTAAAACGCATGGAAGAGAAACCCTTTTACGATAACCCGGCTGTTTTAATTGACGGCTATTACCAGTATCTTGACGACAAAGAAAACCGGCTGAACGACTTCTTCCACCGCCTGCTGCGAGACAAAAAAGAGCTGTTTTTAAACCTGCCCGATATCCCCTCTCTCATGGAAAGGTACTGGCGGGCGCGCTTTGAAGAACTGGGCCGCCTGAAAGAACGGCTTCACGCCTTCTCGCCGCTGGCGACTTTGAAACGCGGCTTTGCCCTGGTGTACCAGGAAGGGAAAATCCGGCGTTTGGCAAGCGAAATCGACCGCGAACAGGATATTACAATCAAGATGTTTGACGAGGAGCTGCGGGCCAAACCCTACAAATAACTTTTCGCCTTTCGAATCGCGCTGTCGTAATAATCGCCGCCAAAATGGTTTGCATGAACCAGGAGAGGGTAAATTTGATAGAGGGCTTTCAGCTCGCCATATTCCGGTCCAATCGGATTCACCTCATGATACGCGTCATAAAATCTCTGGTTAAACCTTCCGAATAACTCTGTCATGGCAAGCTCCATCCGGTAGTCGCCGCAGTAGACGGCCGGGTCGATAAACGACGGTCCGTTATCGGTAAAGTACAGGTTGCCGCTCCAGAGATCGCCGTGCAGGAGCGAAGGTTTAAAATCATCGGGGATCAACTTGTCTAACCGCAATTTCAACGTCCCCCAGATTTTTTTATCGCTATCGATATTGCGCCGTCTTTTGTAGAGTTCCAACTGGTACTCAATTCTGTTTTTCCATAAGAAGTCGGCCCAATCGCGGTTTTTTTCATTGGTTTGCGGCAAACGGCCAATGTAATTATCGCGTTCCCAACCGAAATCGGTTTGCTCGCGCGAATGGAGCAAGGCCAGGTAGCGGCCGGCCTTTTCGGGTTGGGCCGTCCCCGGTTCCAGATACTCCAGTAAAATAGCGCGTTCGTTTACGGCAATGACATCCGGAACGGGCAACCCGCTGTTGCGTAACGCTTTGAGACCGGACGCTTCGCTGTAGAAAAAACCTTCATCGCAATAGTCATTGGTCTTTACGACATAATTCCCGGTTTCGGCTTCCAGGTGATATACGTTATTGATATCGCCGCCGTAAAGAGGCCGGGCTGACCGAATCGCTCCGATCTCCTGCTGAAACAATGCATTCAGGGGCATATGTTTTTTGTCCTGTTTTACTTTTTTACTTTCGGGACTTTACTCAGAGCGTGGCTGCGATTGAGGATGCTTTGCAGATTTTTAAAATGTTCGCTTAGACAATTTTTACAATACCCTTTTTGATAGACTTTCTCAACCATTTGATGACACTTTTGGCATATATGAAAATATCTCTGACCTTCCATTCGTAGTAATCCCGCTATCAGTTGATAAAATCGGCAGATGTCCAACTAACACCCGCTTCCAGTACGTCAAAGCAAAAGTGTCAAAAAGGGAAAAAAGTGCAAAGATTATGTCCGATTGATTTTACTTGGCAAAATCAAGAACGCGAATATGACGCTCGTTTATTGGTTGCGCTGCCATGCGGTTACCCCGTTCTTTCCGTATGGCAGACACCCCTAAAAACGACCCCCCCCCCGAACCCGAAGGCGATTTTGAACAGTGGTTACGTAACGTTCCGCCGAAATATAAAAAAAAACTAATCACTCTTTTTGTCCAAAACACTGTCGATTACGCAACGGACCACCTGAGGATGAGGTTATCCGAACTTGAGCAAAATGAGGCGATTTCAAAAGAGGCATCCGAAGATGAAAAACGGGAGGCGGTAGCGGATACCGAGCACCGGCTGGACCGGCTGAAAAAGTGGGTCTCTTATATTGATTTTCAGCAGCATACCCTTCAGGAACTCGCCGGCTCGAAAATCGATCGCTTGATACCGTAAACTTTTCCGCCGCCAAACCTTTTTCGTTTTTTGCCTGCTCCACCGGCAGGATTTCACTTTTCTTTTTATCTTTATTCTGACATTCGGAATCATGGACATTGTTATATCTTCCAACAAAAAGAAACTCGACATTGAAATGATTTATGAGTTCTTGCGTTCTTCGTATTGGGCTGAAAATATCCCCCGGAAACTGGTTGAAAAATCTATCAACCATTCTCTTTGCTTTGGAGTTTATCTCGCCCCCCCGAATCAAACAGAGCAAACGAAACAAAAACAGATCGGGTTTGCGCGGGTCATCACCGACTTCGCTGTGTTCGCTTACCTGGCCGATGTTTTTATTTTGCCCGAATACCGGGGCAAAGGTTACGGTCGGCAGCTCATCAGCTCAGTGATGTCGTACCCGAAACTTGCGGGGCTCAGGCGCTGGCAGCTGGTTACCTACGACGCTCAAGAGCTCTATCGAAAATTCGGCTTTGAAAACCCCGCCTACCCTGACCACCATATGGAAATTGCAATCCCGGATATCTATAAAAAGACCAAGACCGGCAAAAACTGGTTGGCCGACCTGTAGCGATACGCCCGCGGGTTTGCCGGGCAGCGTAAAAAACAAAACCGGAAAAGTCGTTTTCTGTTTGACGATAAAACCGCCATCGGTTTTATGTCGTATTTTACAGCATATGCCCCGGACCGAAACAAGTTCCGGTTCATTTCGAGTGAGTACATTTAAATTATGGACACCTCTGAGGAGCATTTTCCGAAAATCAGCAAACTAGCCCCCTGGATTACGCTTTTAATCTTTTCCATTTTGCTTTTTCTGGTATTTTTAGTCTACCGTTCTTTTTTAGTGGCTATTTTTACGGCCGCAATTTTTTTTATTCTCTTTCGCACGCCGCACGACTATTTAACAAAGCGGCTCCAGGGGCGAATCACCCTCTCTTCGGTGATCATCTCGGTATTGATTTTGCCTGTGATATTTTTCCCCGCTTCGTACATTGTTTTTAACCTGGCAAAAGAGGTTGTTTTAGCCATTGAAAAATTCAGCGGTTGGGCCGAGGCTGAAAAAATCAACGAACTCTATCTTTCGATGCCCTGGATACACCAGTGGGTCGCGCCCAGCGATATCTCTCTTGTGCGAAACAGCCTTATCCCCCTTCTGCAAGAGTATGGGTTAACCATACTGGCGCAAAGCCGGCTTTTGGTTCTCGATTTGCTGCGCCTGGCGTCAAACCTGCTCTTGTCTGTCATTCTATTGTTTTTTCTGTTGCGAAACGGCGCGCATCTGGCTGAAATGGCGTACCAGAATATTCCGATCCATAGCCAGCTTAAGCGTCAAATCGGCAAACGGATGCTGGCTGTTTTCGACGCCGTGGTCAAAGGCAACCTCTTGATAGCCATTGCGCAAGGCGTTGTTTTAGGGGCTCTCTTTGCCCTCTTTAACCTGCCCACGCCGATCTTGTACGGGACCACCGGAATGTTTTTCGGGCTTATCCCGGTCCTGGGCACTAATGTCTTGTGGGTGCCGGCGGCCATTTATCTTTATTTGCACGGGTCAACGGGGCCGGCAATTTTGTTTGGGGCCCTCTCGTTTAGTTCGTATTTGATCCTTGAAAATATTGCCAAGCCTCTACTCATGGACAAAGAGCTGGACCTCCACCCCATGGCGCTCTTGCTGGCTTTGCTGGGGGGTTTGGGCGAGTTCGGTCTAAAAGGGCTTATTTTAGGGCCGTTTATTGTCACGGTTTTTATCAGTTTATGGCAAATGATCAAACTCTGGAATGAAAAAAATGAAAACACCGCTTAACCGGCTGCTTCTTATCCCCGGGACAATCCTGGTCGTAGTGGCGTTTGTCTCTTTGCTGTACCAGCGTTCGCGCCCCGGCGAACCCGAGACAGTTGTACGGGGTTTACAGACGCTTTCGGAACAAGATATTCTTGGTATTGTCAATTTTCTGGCCAGGCAAAGCGTTCCGCCCAAGGTTAGCGCCATAAAACCGGAAGAACTCAAAGAGATGCTGAGTCTGCACCCCCGGATAAAAAGCGCCACTGTCACACGGCAAAAAGCAAAGCTTTTCATCGAAATTGTAGAAAAAGAGCCCGGCTATTTAGTCCACCGGCCCCCCTATCTCATGGAGGTTTCGCCCGATCATGAGATTGTCCAGGAGCGGATTACGCAAAAAATGGAGATAACTCCCGAAATACCAATTTTCTATTTGACCGCAGAAAAAGATAATGAAGTATCGTTAATTAAAAGAGACATAATACAGCTTTGGACCCGGACGCGGGAGCTGTATGCGGGACTCTGGGAAAAGATTAGCGAGATCAAAATCAGGCGCGCCAATGCCGGGCAGATCGAAATTGTCTTTTACCTGACGGAGCAACCGGTCTCTATAATAGTGTATGACAAATTTGGGCCGGATGAAATGGCAAAGTTGTGGGCTGTGATTGCATACGTAGAAGAAGATAATAAAACGGATTCGGACGCCGCCAAAAGCAGATCGAAGCCCAAAAAGCTGATTAAAATATTTGGAGATCACGCCATCGTATTGTAGTTATGCACGGCACGGAAAAAATTATTGCAGCTATCGATATCGGCTCGGCAAAAACAGTCGCCCTGATTGCTCGTCAAATTTCCCAGGATGAAAACGAATTGATTGGCGTCGGCATTGCCCCGTCGCGGGGGATCAAGTCCGGCGGGGTAACCAATATTGAACAAACGGTGCGCTCGATCAAAGAGGCCATTGAAGAAGCTGAAATCATGTCTGGCATGGAAGTCAGCGACGTGGTCATTAACATTACCGGCAAGCACCTGCACGGCGACAACTCCATTGGCGTCATTGCCGTCTCGAACAAAGATCGTATTATCACCTCTGACGATATCTACCGGGTCATTGAAGCGGCCCAATCGATCCGAATCCCCGCCGATCATGAAATCATGCATGTCTTATCGAAATCCTTTAAAGTGGACGACCAAAGCGGCATCAAAGATCCGTCGGGCATGGTGGGCGTTCGGCTGGAAGCCGACGTACATATCATTACCGGCAGCTCTACCCACATGCAAAATACCATCAAAGCGGTCGAAGAGACCGGGATTCATGTCGCCGATAAAATAGCCAGTGCGCTGGCCAGCTCATATGCGGTTCTTTCTGACAGCGAAAAAGAGTTAGGCGTTGCCGTCGTTGACATTGGCGCCGGGGTAATGGATATTATCGTTTATATTGACGGGGGCGTCGCTTACTCGTCGGCAATTTGCATTGGCAGCCACCACATGACGCAAGATATCAGTATCGGGTTAAAAACGCCCATTGAGTCGGCGGAACTTTTGAAAAAAAGATACGGTTGCGTGCTGGCTGAACTGGTTGATGAAGATGAAATGATTGAAGTGCCTTCCATTGGCGACCGGGCGCCCCGCGTAGCCTCGCGGCACTCGTTAGGCGAAATCATGGAAGCGCGCATGAGAGAACTGCTTGAACTTATCGATCACGAACTTTTAAAGAGCGGGTATAAAAACAAACTGGCGGGCGGGGTCATCTTCACCGGCGGAGGCTCATTGACCGAAGGCCTTATCCCGCTGGCAGAAGATGTGCTGGATGTCAGCGTGGCAATCGGCCACCCCAAAGGAATCGGGGGCATCACCGAGAAAATCGGTTCTCCGGTATTCGCGGGGGCATGCGGGTTGATCCGTTACGCCACACGCTATAGCGAAATTGCGTCAGATAGAAAAAAGAACGAGGGACTGTTGGAAAGAATGAAAATCTGGATACAGGAGAACCTGTAACGGAGCAAGGGAATGATTGAGATCGAAAACCCGATCTCCTGGAGGAAGCAATGTTAGCATTTGAAGACAACGATAAGTCCCCGGCGACCATCAAAGTAGTCGGCGTTGGGGGAGCCGGAATGAACGCCGTTGAAAGAATGGTCAATAAAAACCTGAGAGGCGTTGAACTAATCTGCATGAATACGGACGAGCAGGTCTTAAACCGAAGTTCGGCCGATGTCAAGGTCCACCTGGGCAGTAAAATTACCCGCGGGATGGGCGCCGGGGCCGATCCGGAAATCGGATGCCAGGCCGCGCTGGAAGATCGCGATAAAATTGTCAATGTTCTCAAGGGCGCCGACATGGTCTTTATTACGGCCGGTATGGGCGGCGGAACGGGAACTGGCGCTTCGCCGGTTGTCGCCGAAGTGGCTGCCGAGTTAAAAGCGCTGACAGTAGGCGTGGTTTCATTGCCCTTCAAAGCCGAAGGCCGCGCTAAAATGGATACCGCCAGAAACGGCCAAAATAAACTCCGCGAAAAAGTCGACACCTTAATCACGATCCCCAACGACGCTATTTTTAAAGTCATTGATAAAAGCACCCCCATCAATCTTGCGTTTAAAGCAATTGACGATGTTCTGGCGCGCTCGGTCATCGGAATCAGCGATATCATCAATTCAACGGGCCATGTCAATGTCGACTTTGCCGATGTTCGCACAGTGATGAGCCAAAACGGCGACGCTGTCATTGGCGTTGGCGAAGGCGCCGGCGAAAACCGGGTTACCGAAGCCCTGCAAACCGCCATTCACCACCCTCTTCTCGAAGGCAGAAGCATTGACGGCGCACGCGCCGTACTCATCAACGTGGTCGGGGGCTCTGACCTGAGTCTCTATGAGTTTAATGAAATCCAGGAGACGATCCACCAGGTTGTCAGCAAAGAGGCGCAAATTATTGTCGGTTTTACGGAAGACGATTCCAGGGAAGACCAGATTGCCATTACTGTCATTGCCACCGGGTTTCGCCACAATCACAAAATAAAAAGTCCGGTTTCTCAAGAAACGGCGCAAAAAATCTCTCCAAACGCCTATTACCAAAACAGGACAAATCAGGAGAGCGATTCGGACTACCGCGAAACCCCGAGAACCCCCGGCGAACACCGGGAGTACCCGCTGCACAACGCCTTGCATGATTCGTTGCATGACGCGAATGATCAAACCCGGCCGGTGCAACAAGGGTTAAATTTTCCGAACCTGGAAACCGATCTCGAAGATTTAAATATCCCGGCGTTTTTGCGAAAGAAACGCGGTTAGCAAAATCTTGCCGTCAAAGCGCGGCAAGTCGCGGCATAAGCCGAAAAACATCGCCTGATTTTTCCGTACGCGGTTGACCAAACCGCGTTTACCGGGAACTCAAATGGCGCGATATATCTGGTGGAGCTACTTTTTATCGTTTTTATTTATTCATATTTTTATTCAAATTGCCGGCCAGGGTGCGCCAAAGCCTTACCTGGCGCTGGCGTTAGCCGCCGCCCTGTTTCTCTGCCTGGGGACGTTTCTATCAACCCAAACAACCAAAGGAAATCGAAATACGCCAGCAGCCCTTTTCCGCAAGGGGTGGTTGCTTGCCGGTCTCCCGCTGGGTTTTTTCTGGGCCATTTTCAACTGGCAAACCTACTTTAACCCGGTTTCTTTACCGGCAGACAAATTTTCCGCCCGGATTCTCCGGACCTCGCCGCATTCGCTGGTCGCCGAAACCAAATCCGAACCGAATCGCGGCGCGTCTATTTCTATCCGTTTTCGCCTGTTTTTTACCAAAGCAAATTTTTTGCCTCATTCATTACTTCAATCATTGCCCCCCGAATATGTCCGCGGCGCGCAAGTTTCGCTTCTTTGCCAAAAGCAGGTAAAACCGAAAGTCATTGACTCTTTTTCGTTTCTGGAATACTTGCAGGGGATTCGGTACCGTTGTTTTTCAAAAAACGTAGCTGTTGCCAGGCAAAAGGCCCCTGACTCATTGCCCGGTGTAATCTATGTGCAAATGCAAAAAACCGCAGCCAAATGGCGCGCAAGCATCGCCGGGTCGCTTTACCGGCTTGGCTCTACGTTTGCAGGCGGGTTTTTGTTGGCTGATACCTCGGCTATCCCGGAAGGACAGTTGAAGCTTATCCGCAAAATGGGTATCTCGCACCTTTTTTCGGCCTCGGGGTTACACCTCGGGCTTTTATTTGGCGCCATTGTTTTGCCTTTTCGTTTGCTCTCGCTGCCGCTCACCGGAACGTTCTGCGCCTTCATGGCTTGTTTTTTTTATGTATTGCTATTGGATTTTCGTTTATCCATTTTACGAGCTTTTCTCTTTCTTTTTATTTACCTGGCCAACCGGGCGGTTGGCAGGCAAACCTCGGGCGTTGATACTCTTTTTTTAACCGCTTTGGTCATAGAAAAGATCAGCCCGCTCTCTTCGTTTTCGCCGTCGTTTTTACTCAGCTTTGGCATAACTTTGATCATTTTTTTAACGTTCCCTGTATTGCGAAAGAGCATGGGCATTTCCATTTTTTTTCGGGGTTCGCTTGAAAAAAGCAAACCGGGGCAAAGCTTTTTGAGAAAAAGCGCGCTGCAGGCGCAAGGCTACCTGAGAGATCATCTGGCCTTGACCATATCGGCGACAGCCGGCTCTTCGTTTCTCTCATTTCTACTGTTCGGGTACTTTCATGTTCTTTCGATTTTGTACAATTTGGTGCTGGTGCCCTTTTCCGGCGTTTATCTGGTGTTTGCCTTGCTTTCTGTTTTTTTCAAAGAGGCCGTATTTCTGGTACGCGCCGGAGATACTCTCTTTAGCCATGCCATTGCCCTTCATTACCTGCTCTGGGAAAGATTGCACCCTTCGATTCATGAACCCGGCGTCGCTTTATGGCTGGCCGTTTTTTGCGCGGGGCTCGCTCTTTTTTACCGGAAGTCCAGCCAGGGGCGCCTTTGGACGATCCGGAAATTTTTTTTCCCCTGCTTCTGGAGTCTCATTGTTTTGTTCTTTTTTTTCCAGACGCCGCAGCGATATCCTCCCCAAGGTTTTTACGTTTTCCCGGACGGCGTGGCCGGTTTCTCGGGCAAGGTACGATATTTTCTCGGCCAAACGGCCCCCTTTCTCAAAGAGCCGCCTTTGATCCGGTTTCCGGAAACTCCCGTCGCGCAGATCAAAGCCGATGCTACGGCCGCTTCTATGTCAAATGTATTGGCCCCGGGCATCTCTTCTCAATTTCTCAAAAAAATGGAAACCATCGCAATAGAAACAATTCATTCTCAAAAAAGAGGGGGGCTTCTCGTATATGAAAGGAGCTGCTTTTTGTTTTATACGCGCTTTGACGCGAGCCAATGGAATAAAACGGAACTTAACCAATGCGGGGTGATCTACCTGGTGCATCCGAAAAAAAGGCGCCCCAATGATTCGCATATGCTTTACTTGTTCCGCCAATTCGGTTTTCATGGAAAGCTCTATCTAATCGATTACTACCGCTGGTATGCGCCGGACCAGGAACACAACATAAGCCCATTGTTATTTTAAAATCAGCCTTATCTATTTTTGAAAAAAACTGTTCGGGCCAGGCGCCGGCCATAAACTGTATTTATGAAAAAGAGAACATATTTTTCAAGATCTGCCGCTTTGCAGATTTCTCTTTTTTTCCTGCTTTCTATCAGCGCCAGCGGCGCAAATGGCGTTGGCTATACGATTTCTCCGGATACGCCGGCAAACCCGAACACTCCCGTCATTCGGGTCGAATCGCCCTCCCCCGCTCAAACGCCAAACGGCCAGAATGAGACCCGCGCGGAAGAGAGCCAACCCCAGGAGAAAGAAGAGCCTCAAACCAGGCTGGTGAAAGTTACCCTTGAGCTGGGCACGGGGGACCGCCTGCAAGGGTCCATTGAAGTTCCTTTGCAGGCGCAATTTTCTCATCACAAAAACGGGCTGACCTATGTAAAGAGTGTCTCGCCGGAAGAGTTAAAGAGCGTACGTATTTTAAGTTATCGAATCAAACACAGGCATGAAAACGAAGAGAGCGCCTTTTATGAGTTTGAACCGGATGAAATTGAGATTACGCTGACCAACCGCAAAACATATCTTGTCAGCCATATTTTTCCTTTTTTGCGTAAAATTGAAATCACAACGACCGACGGAACCACTGTGTTATACACTTTTTTTGCGGACTCCTTTTTGAAAGAATCGGGGTGGGAAGAGGTCGCCAGCGACGACCCGAATTACCACCGGACAAACCCTCACCCGCAAGCTGTCCGGGCTGTCTTTTTCACCGGGGCGCCGTAATCGCTTTGCGCTTCTTTTGACGATTCCGAAACGGGCGGAGGAAAAATGTCAGGCTTTCATGCAAAGCTAGCCGGCTGAAGTCGGTTCTTTTTTGTGATTACTTCCGGAAAGCATAGCCGGGCTGGATTTACGGATTCGATATAGCAGGTCTATAATTCCGGTGATAAAATCAACGGGCTCGCCGTCATTGGTAGCCTCGGTAATTGAACCAAGCTTTTCAGCCGGCTTGATGAACTCATAAAGCCTTTTATCATCATAAGCCGCATAAAAAAGAACGGCAATGGGGACAATTGTTTGCTCTTTTTCATTATTTGTTCTCAGGTAGCGTATAAAATTGACGCCGTCATGAAGTTCTATTGCACCTTCTTCTCTTTCCTCAAAGTCCGTTCTCTGGATATCGGATATGATTAAATCGATGTCATTATCTTCGTTTAGAATTTCAAGAGCCTTTGAGCTTGAAGACGCTACCAGGACGTTTACGCCAAAGCTTCTTAATAGCCGTCGAAGCAATAATAATTTACTTTGGTTATCGTCGATCCACAATATCCTGGCATTGTATAAAATGTCCACTTGTTTGTCATTCTCTTGAAGCCATGTAATCAACTTTTCGTTTTCAGACTCACTTAAAGCAAGCGATGTGATGGCCGCTTTCACTTCTTCTTTTTCAAAGGAAGCTTCAAGGTCTTTAAATTTAAAATAGTTGATTCTTTCTATTGGTATGATTGCAGTGAACAGCGAAGTAAACAAAAAAAGATAAAACGGAGATGTTATCTTCCGTGGGAATATCTCAGGGTAGAAAAGGAATAGAAACGAAACAGCCAGGAACAAAATCGAGATAACTTTTCTTATATTCGCTCTATGCTTTAAATCTTTATCGCTTGATCGCCTTACGGAGCGTCTGTCATTGAAACGGGATAAACGTGCCACTATAGTTACCTTTTCTTGGTTTGGTGCGGGTTTATACATATGAGCATACAAATGTATCGTTACCGAAAACCTAAATAAAATATTCAAAATGTCAACTGCAATTTGTTTGTGATCGGTAAACAAGCAAACTTGAAATTCAAGTGTGTTTCTGGCCTGTGCCCGTTTGCGGTTATCTGAGGTTTTGGCGCTTTGAATATTGAGGAGCAAGGCCGCAGAGGGTAAAGAGAATTCTTACCCGCCTGTCAGGCGCAGTAAGGCGGCCATGAGTGAAATAGCGCCGGGGGTAGCGGAGAACGCCAAAGGCGTTCGGAGCGAGGGGGCAGACTTGCCCCCTTCTTGAAACCGGAATTTCATTCCTGCACAAAGTGCGGCAGGTGAAATAACAATACCGTTGTTTCTGCGCCGGTTAAAAATGATTAACGGCAGTTTTTCAGCTTACGGCAGCCAGGTTGTGTTCTCCGGTTCTAATGCGAACCGCTTCGTCAAGCGGGAGCACAAATATTTTACCGTCGCCATTGTGGTTGGTTTTATTCACGGAGATAATTGTATCAACCGCTTCATTCACCATCTCTTTCGGAATAATCATAACAATGGCTTTTTTGGGGATATACGTCACCGGCTTTGTAATATGGGCGCCCTCGGTCACCAATTCGGATGGCGTTTCAACCAACTTAGGCGCGGCAGTTTCATATTCGGGAGGCAGACCTTCGGCGCTATTGTCGGAAAAGAGGAAACCTTTTTGCTTGCCTCTTCCCAAAACGTTGTGAATGGTCATTGAGCCCAGCCCGAGCGAATCAAGGGCCGCTTTTGTCTCAATCAATTTGTTGCTTCGGATAATAGCCCAAACTTCTGTGATCATAGTTCTCTTTCTCCCGTTCGAATCGTGTAGGCCTCTTCTACCGGTGAAATGAAAATTTTTCCATCGCCGATATTGCCGGTTTTCGCTTTGTCGATGATGATATCTTTCACGGTTGTGACATCCTGGTCATTTACCACAATGGCAAGCATGAGTTTCGGGATAGCGTCATATTGGATGTTCCCGACGGTTACGCCTTTTTGCTTTCCTCTCCCTGATACATGCAATTTGGTAATGGATGAAAATCCCGCTCCATCAAGACCCCAAACGACATCTTGTTCCGATTCCGGTCTGATAAATGCTCTGACTAGTTTCATATATTCTCCTTGTTAATCAGTGTGTGATTTAATACTTTATTTTACGACTACTGTGCAATTATAATGCCATCAGAAATGAACTCATGTTAGACCAACAGGTTATAAATTTTCTAATTATTAAACAGAGTGTTTACGATCTGGAGCTTAAAAAAGCCAATAATACAAGCGAGACAAGCAAAAGAGGCTCACGAAGCAGGAAATTACCGGCAAACGAGTATTTAAACTGTTGCGCCATTTATTACAGCCCAGAACGATATCAATAAAAAACCCAGTGGAACAAGAGATGAAATGAGAGCGACAAGTGAAGCTGGAATATGTTGACCTTGGTAAAGTTTTATTAAACTGAATGCAAAGGCTGAAACCCATGCAAAGAAACCAAGTACGCCGGCCGGCGCTGCCATAATAAATGATGTTTCTACGGATACTCCGAAAAAAGTAAAAATACCAACCAAAACGTACATCCCCGGAAAAAGTAACCACCCAATCAAACTAGTCAACAAGGGCTTCTCTTTCAGCCGGCTAAATTGAATTTTCATGCGCTTCATAAATTGATAGAACATCCGGGTATGTAGACAAGATCAAAGCGCTTTTGTCAGCCATTCTTGGTACTGATTCCAGTCAGCCTTTTTCATTTTCTCGATCTCTTTTTCATTGAGTTGATTCAAACTGCCAAAGCCAACATCATGAAATTTAGGGTATTCAGCCGGCGAGATAACATCGCGAAAATCAAGAATAGCGACTTGGATATATCTGCGGAGCTTTTCAATATGGCCCTCACTGAGTTTGAGTGCCGCCAAATGAACTCGCGACGGCTCTTTAGCGGTATACTTTCCAAGCATCCCGATAATATCTTCAGATTCACAATCGGGAAAATCTCTCTTGATTACCCGCAAAACATCGCTCGCGTTGACCTTTGGTATTCGATCAGCCATTTGATTATTCCCCCGAAAACAAAAAACATGGAATGCTATTCGATAAAAACAAAATGTCAACAACTATACTCTTTGCACGAGCCGACACTTGAACGAACCGGCAAACGTACACCTTACATTGTCTGAAATTTTTTTCTTTGCCTTTTTTTGAATAAACGAAAAAAATCCCATTATTACCGGATCATAAAGAAAAAAAGAGTTCGCGATATCATCCCGGCAGTAAAACAGATCAGCTGCTTTTGGCGGCGGTGGCGGTAGAGGGAGGGAATCGGCGGGCCCGTATATACTCTTAGAGCCGGAACCCGCCCTGCCGTTAAAATATTTGGCTACATGATTTCATCTTCAAAGAAGATGGCCGTAATATTCTTGCGGGGCGTGACGTCAAAGCTGTTGTTGATCACATCGACTTTCGCCGCAAAGCGTTGCCCGTGAAAATGAGTCACCTCTATCGGGTCTCTTTCTTCAATCGGAATCCCCGAGCCGTTCGGCGTTTGCGGGTCATAGGTGGACCGCGGTGCAATCACAAAAAACGGGATCTTGTGTTCTTTTGCCAAGACCGACAGCATATAGGTGCCGATCTTATTGGCGACATCGCCGTTTTTTGCAATTCGGTCGGCGCCCACGATAATAAAATCGACCTTCCCTTTTTGCATTAACACGCCCGCCATTGAATCGACGGAAAGGCTGGCCGGGATCTTCTCTTGCTGCAACTCGTAGGCGGTCAGGCGGGCGCCCTGCAAATAAGGCCGCGTTTCGTTGGCGTGAACCATTTCAACCGCTCCCCTGTGGTGCAAGGTTCGGATCAAACCAACCGCGGTGCCGATGCCGCCGGTCGCCAGGGAGCCTGCGTTGCAATGCGTCATGATCCGGTATTTTTTCTTTTTTATTGTTTTTCGTATGTAGTCCGCGCCTCTTTCCGACATCTTCAGGCAACGGTTTGCATCGTCCTCATGAATTTGAACTGCGGTATTATACAAATGCAGCAGCATCTCCAGGCTGGGAAAAGGCTGTTTTTTCACTTTGGCGGCTTTGCCAGTTTTCGACGTTGCGCCGCCGGGCGCCCGGTTTTCCGCTTTTTCCAGAAAATCCAGCGCTGTCCGGCGCATTCTTTCCGTCGCCCACATTAAATTCACAGCCGTTGGGCGCGAATCATCGAGCATGCTTTTGATCCGGTCCAGTTGTTTGGGCGTGGGTTTCTTGCCCTGATCGATGATTTCTTTGACCCCCAGGTAATACCCGTAGGCCGCCGATACGCCAATGGCCGGCGCCCCCCGGACATGCATTACGCGTATGGAGGTAAAGACATCTTTGGCTGTTCTGCATTCTACCCATTCCGTTTTTTCGGGCAACTCAATTTGATTTAACAGCAGCAAGACGTCTCGTTTTGCCTTGATGGGGTTGGTTTTAGGGTGAATTTTAATCATTTTATATCTCTTTTATTTCTAAATTTATAATACGTATGCTGAATGATAGTACAGCCGGAACGTTTTTACTTCTCTTCTTTTTTTCGCAACAAGGGGAACAAGATCACGTCTTTGATGGTTTGTGAGTCGGTAAGCAACATCACTAACCGGTCAATCCCGATGCCCAAACCGCCGGTTGGCGGCATTCCGACTTTTAGCACATCGATGAAATCTTCGTCCATTTCAATAGTCTCTTCCTGGCCGGCCTCTTTCTGGCGCAACTGGTCAAGAAAACGCTCTTTTTGTTCAAACGGATCGTTTAACTCGCTAAAGGCGTTTCCCATTTCTCTGCCGACAATGTAAGGCTCAAAACGCTCCACCAGGTAGCCGTTCCCGGGGATATTTTTTGCCAGTGGTGACATTGCTTTCGGGTAATCGGTGATAAACACCGGCTGGATCAATTCGCCCTCCACTTTTTCGGAAAATATTTCATCCACGACTTCCCAAAAGGTGTGCAGCCTGGAAGCGTCTATCCCCGCCTCTTTTGCCATCTCTTTTGCTTTTTCCAGAGAAGGTTCTTCTTCTGCCAGAAAAACGGAAAAGTCCAGCCCGGTCTTCTCTCTGATGCTTTCCAGGTAGGGTTTTCTGGGCCACGGAGGCGTTAAATCAATTTCTACGCCGTTATACGGCACTTTGGTGTCGCCGGTAACTTCTTTTGCCAGAAAGGCGAACATTTGTTCTGTCAGTTCCATCATATTGTTGTAATCGGCATACGCCTCATACACTTCCATCATGGTGAATTCCGGGTTATGTTTGACGCTGATTCCTTCGTTGCGAAAATTCCGGTTTAGCTCAAATACCTTTTCAAAACCGCCGGCGATCAGCCGTTTGAGATAAAGCTCCGGCGCTATCCGCAAATAGAGGTCCATCCCCAGGGCATTGTGGTGGGTGCGAAAAGGTTTCGCTGCGGCGCCCGAAGCAACCGACTGCATCATCGGGGTTTCCACTTCCATAAACCCTTTTTGGGTTAAAAACTCGCGTATCTTTTGAACCACTTGCGAGCGCGTTTGAAACGTTTCTCTCACTTCCGGGTTTACAATTAAATCGAGATAACGGCGGCGGTAACGCGCTTCAACATCAGAAAATTCATCAAAGCGTTTTCCGTCTTTTTCTTTTACTACGGGCAATGGGAATAAATTTTTGGAAAGCATCGCCATCCGGTTGATTCGCACCGAAGGCTCGCCTATTTTGGTCCGAAAGAGTTCGCCCGATACGCCGACCAAATCGCCAATATCGATATTTTGAAAGATAAAGTACTCTTTTTCATCCAGGAGCTTGTTATTGCCGTACACCTGGATTTGCCCTGTCTGGTCTTGCAAATGAAGAAAGCCGGCCTTCCCCATCGGGCGTTTGCTCATCACGCGGCCTGCCAGCGTAACCGTTCGCTCCGGGACCTCTTCGCCCGTAAACAGAGCCAGGATTTCGCCTACTGTCAATTCCCGTTCAAAACGGTTGGGGTAAATTTCAACCCCCGCTTCTTTTAGTTTTTCGTATTGGGTTTGCCGTTGAGCAAAGATATCGCCTTGCTGCGCTCCCTGATCCGCTTCCATTTCAGACATGGTTCAAAACGTAAAAACTCAACAAGGTGTAAAGCAATGTCTTCGATACTTATGCTTTTCGGTCGGCTTTTCTTTTGGCGGGTTTTCGTTCGTTGTACACCGAAAAAATAAAAAAGAGAGCGGGCAATAAAATCGCCGATGAAATTAATATTAAAATAATGCCGCTTACTGAAATCCAGGCAATGGTTCTCAAACCGATATATTGCGCCAGAAAAAGGCTGCTAAAACCGATTATCGTTGTGATGGCTGAAATCATTAGCGCATACGCCGTCTGCGTAACTTCGCGCCAACGCGCTTTTTTCAGTTTTTCCCCGTCGGCGTACGACTCTTCAAGCCGGTGGTAAATGTGAATGGCATAATCGACCCCAACCCCCAGAAGAATCGGAATCACCACCACATTTAAATAATTCAACGAGATACCGTTTGAGGTAACCAGATGCGATAAACCGAGAAATTCGGCCAGCAACAAAAGACCGACAATCAAGGGCGAGAGAACCATCGCCACCTTAAACGGTTTGCGAAACAAAACAAAGATCATGATGACAATCGCGCCTACTACAAAGGGCATGAGCACAACCCCCTCATGGCGAATTAAATCCAGAATTTCTGATAACAAAATCGTATCTGAGGTCATGTCAATCTCAAAGTCGACCATCTCTTTGACTTGTTTGATCTCCAGCGAAAACCGCAACGCATCAAGCCCCATGTCCATTTCATGATTAGGGTAAATCAGATAGTAATAAACCGGACCATTCTCATCAAATCCGGTAAAGGCATTTTTAATCGAACGCGGGTAATTGGCAATCTCAGTTGGTTCGGGGTAAAGATATGTTAAATATTTCAACACCAGTTCTTTTTCTCTCGGTTGGATATTGCTGAGATTTTTCAAGAGCATCTCGCGGATTTGATTTACCTTATGCACCCGGTATTCCAGATCGCTTTTCGGGTAAGGGTAATAATCGATAATGGAAACATGCTTTGCAATTTGAGATCCTTCCCGTCCGGAAAGTTCCTGGAACGCCTTGCGCAACTCATTGACCTGATCGAGGCTTCTCACCATAATGATCGAAGGGCGCATATACATGTTGAGGGATTTTCCCAGTTGGTCCCATTTTAACCGGGGGAGCAATTGCGAATCTTCCATTGCCCTAAAGTCATACTCAAAACGGTTATGCGAAATTGCAAAAGAGCCCAGGGCGCCAACCACAAGCCAGGCCGCTAAAATATGATACCGGTAATTGTGAATAAAACTCATGAAGTGAACCGAATGTTCGGTACGCTTTAATTCAAGCTCGCTTCCGTTTTTTACCATAAAAAAACGAAAACTGGGTTTTAATATAAAAGTAAGCAACGGCAATATAATTAAAACCGCTACTAAAATCATGCAAATGCCGACCGCCGAGAGTATCCCCGTTTCCCGGAACGGGAGAAAATCCGAAAAGATAATGATAAAAAAGACACCAAAAGTCGTGAGCGCCCCGAAAAGGGTTCCTTTGCCGGTGGTTTGAAAAGCAATGCGCAACGCCTTGTTGTAATCGCGCTTTTTCAAATACTCTTCTTTAAAGCGCGAATAAATTTGCAGCGAGTAGTCTATCCCGATCCCAAACAACACAGAGATGAAAAAACTGGAAATTAAATTCACATGCCCGACCAGGAAATAGTTGATGCCCAACGTCCAGACTATCCCGATAAAAAGCGGGACCCCCGCAATTAAGATCGCCTTGTACGAGCGGAAAAATACCAAAAGACAAATGCTAACCCCGAAAATGGTAAACAAGCTGGCCCGCAACAGGTCTCTTTCCAGGGCTTCAATTTGAGCGACCTTCAGCGAATAAATCCCGGTATAGTAGCGTTCCACCTCCGGGTATTTTTCGCCAACTTCGGCGGCAATTGCGGTGAGGCGCGAGTAGAGTTCTTTGGTAAATTCAATATTGGTCGAATCGTTGGTCGGTTTAATGATCGACATGACCATCCGGCCTTCGTTCGCTTCATGATACGGGCTGCGCGAAACTTTTGCCTCTAGATCCATTAATAATTCGCGGGTGCGAAAAACCGGAGGCGGACCCATTTCATCCGGTAAAATGCTAATGGCCTTTTTCCGGAAATAGTTGATCCTGTTTTCAAGATCGTCATGCATTGTCTGTATGTCTTCGAGTGGCAACCAGAGAATTCCGTTTTTCTCAATAAATTTTGCCGGTTGCATATAGTCGACATACAATATGCCTTCTTCGGTCGCCACCCGCTTTGAAAACTCGCTGATAAAGTCGATATTTTGCTGCCGGTCTTCCCCTTCGGCCATGGTGATGAAATAGCCAAGTCCGCCGGTCAAACGAGAGATACGATTTAATGATTGAACCGATTCAAACTGCGGCGGGAGAAGTTCCAGCAAATCGGCTTTGATGCTTAGTTTCGTCGCCTGCTGCCCCATCCACACAGTGCCGATCAATGATACGGAAAGAATAATCCATTTGTTCCGTTCGATAAATCGTAGCAGCTTCTCGATCATTGTGTTTCCAGCGTCAGATATTGAGACAGTTTGAAAATTACTTTCCTGCCGTACTTATTGCCCTTGTCAACGGAAAACAAACCCTGGCGGCAAGCTATCCCGGGTTGGCCGGCCGCGGTAAAATTTGAGGGAAAGCTTCTCCGTTTTTTTCATGACACAACCCACTCGCCGCGGGTCGCTCTTAGTTTTTTAATCCCCTGCAGTTCCTGGATCGATTCTTTAATATGATACCAGATATCGGCCGAATCCACCTCCAGTTTATAGTAAAAAGAAATTTCACCTTTTTGAGTGGATAAGGTGCCTTCCAGCAAGTGAATGCCGGAAAGAGTCAATATGCGGATAATTTCAAACCAAAGCCGTTGGTCGTCATGAGCTCTAATTTCAACTTCCATGATCAAGGGCTCGGAGCTCTCGGATACCAATTCGCCTTTTGGCTCTTTCTCGTGTTTTCGAAACCAGGCGCGAAGTTTACTGCGTGCTTGCGTTGTTTTTAAAATTTGCAACCAATGCTCCGAAGGGGTGATTCTTTTGTTGGTGATAATTTCCACCTGGTTCCCGCTGTTGAGTTGGGTTCTGATCGAAACCATGCGCGAGCCGATTTTTGCGCCGGCACATTTTAACCCAAGCTCGGTATGTATTCGAAACGCAAGGTCAAGAACCGTAGCTCCGCTTGCCAGGGTAATGATTTGACCTTTGGGCGTAAAGACATAGACTTCGGCTTCGCTCAGATTTTCTTTCAATTCGCGGATAAACCCGAGAGAGTTTGTTCCCATCTCTTCCATGGCGGCCACGTTTTTCAACAGCTCAACCTGGTACCCCTCTTCGTTGCCTTTCGTTTTATACGACCAGTGAGCGGCAATCCCGTATTCCGAAATGAGATGCATGCGATTGGTGCGGATTTGAATTTCCATGAATTTGCCGTCAATTCCGATCACCGTCGTATGCAACGATTGGTATCCGTTTGATTTGGGAACCGAGATATAAT
>JBNLDQ010000032.1:0-33625 GCA_050304475.1 Turneriellaceae bacterium
CAGCATTAAATTTTCATAGTTAATGACGGCGGTTGAAGGGCCGCTCATCTTAAAATGCCGCAAGATGGGGTCGTTGGTCAGTTCATAGTAGCGGGAACGAGCCGGCTCATACATGTCAGCCGCTTCGGCCGGGAATTTTTGGCTCATGATCCATTCAATTTCATTTAGATTATACCCTTGGTCAATCAGGTAGTAGAGCTCCTGGAAAATCGCTTCGGAGTCGGTACCAACCTGCATGGGAATTCCCAGCTCTTCAAGAGCCCGCGCGTTTGATTTATCCGAAGAGAGGTGACCGTTGTGAATGCCGATCAAGTTCCCGTGCACAATGGGTTGCGAACCCCACCAGAGACCGTTCCCCTGGGAAGTCGGCCATCGCATATGAATTAATACGCCGGTGGTCAGTTTCTCTTCGTATTCTTCGATGTTGAAGATCCGAATGGTATCTTTAAGTTCAAAGGCGGTGCTGAAATTGGCTCCGTTTTTGGCGCTGGAAAAAATTCTTGCGTCGTTGCGAAACCGCGTATTGAACCGAATCACCCGCTCCCTGATAAAATCATGGACATTGCCTTTCCCGCCCTTGTACTTAATGACATCTTTGGAAGGCGTTAGTACGGTATAGCTCATGAGAATGGGCATGTCGTACTCAAAATAGAGGTTGTCGCGGGCAAGCGGCCGCTTGTCTAAAAACTGGACGCCCCAGTTCTCTAAAATGGCTTCCATTTCGGCAATTTTGTCTCTTTGCCGGTACATGATGTGGAAATGGTAGTGGGCGTCGTCCTGGTAAAAGCCCTTGATAAAGATGCCGGCGCCGTTGCGCGCCCGGTATTGCAATACGCGCGCCGCTTTTAAGGCAGCCGAAAGAGAACAGTTGCCTAGAATGGAAAACAAACCGCATGCCCCGGGCCCCACACCGGAATCTCCCCCGGAAAAGTCGCCTACCGAAACCGGTTCGTATGCCAGGTGCGGGTATGTCGAAGTGTCAAATAAGAAGCGGGGAGCGTTGTTGTCTTGGCTGTTCATTTTCTTTTGTTATTTACCGATTTAATTTACTAATTCATCTTTTGTTTTTGTTGCGCTCTCTTCTCGATCAGGTTGCCCGGCATTTGAGAGAGAGGCAAGCGAAATATACTGGTTTTTAAGGCCGGTTTCTTGATGTTTTCCGTCATTGCCATTTTTTTTACTCAGGTCGGCCATCCCCATGGCGTTTCTCGGGCATGCCTCGACGGAATTTCGCGTGGCCAGGCTTACTTTCTCATCGAGAAAAGAGTAGTAGCGGTTTTCACGAGAGCCGTCCCAGGGCGTGTCGTGCTTTAAAATAGCCCCGTGAGAATAATGGAAGCACCAGTCGCATTGAATGCAGATGCCGCAAAAAAAGCAACGCGAAGCCGTTACAGCCGCTTCATGAGGATCAAGGGGGCGGGTTAGCTCTTGAAAATTGTCTTTTCTCTGGTTTGGCCGTAAAGCGTGAATCCGGGACCGGCTTTGCGGTTTAAAATAGCGGGTTTTAATGGTGGAATAGTAGGCGATTTTTTCTTCGCCGTAGTAGGTTGGTCGTTTGCCCGTCGCCAGCTCAATGATATCGGACGCTGTTATTCGCCCGGAGCCAATAGCCCGGACAACCATGCCTACGTCGCGCGCATAGCCGTAACGGGCGTCGCCGGCAATAAACACCGGGTTTTTCGCCCCGGACCACTCTACGCGGTTGCCCTTGATGGCGTAATCCGAAGGCAGAAATTTTAAATCGGGGGTTTCGCCAATCGCTTTAATGACCGCATCGACGGTGGTTTCGATGAATTCACCGCCGGGGATGATCGTCGATTTGCCATCGGCGCCGATTTCGCCGGTAATCATCCGCTCCAGCGTGAGTTTGATTTTACCGGGGCTTTTCTCTGAAGTAGAACCTGAAACCGGCGTAATTTCATATGGGTTGAGATAAAAATGAAAATCAATGCCTTCTTTAATACATTCGCTGACTTCGCCGGGGTGGATATTTAAATCGGACTCGCTCCGGCGGTAGTAGACCGAAACCCGCAAGCCCAGCCTTGCCGCGCTGCGCGCTACGTCGACAGCCGTATAACCGCCGCCAATCACCGCAACGCGGTCTTCTTTTTTTAAAAAATCAATTTTGGTTTTCGATATGTCGAGAGTATTGCGAAAGTCGTTATTTAAGTTAAACCGCTTTAAAAAATCAAGGCCGACGACCACCGAAGGGTGCTCTTCGCCCGGGATATTCAAACGCCGCGGTTTATGGGCTCCGGTTGCAATGAGGGTATAGTCGTATTTTGCCGTCAATTGTTCGAGTTTTTTCGTATCGACCGGAGAATTGCCAAGGATATTTACACCCAGTCTTTGAATGCACTCCAGTTCATATTTGAGAATTTCAGTGGGGTAGCGGAAGACCGGGATCCCCTGCGCCATCATCCCCCCGGCCAGGCTTTCGCGCTCATAGACATCGACCGAAAAGCCGTTTTGCTTTAAAAAGTAGGCGGCCGTAAGACCGGCAGGCCCCCCGCCGATAATGGCAACGGATTGATTTTGATGGTTCGGGACAGGGTCGGGGTAAATCCGGTTTTCATGGCCAAAGTCCGAAACAAAGCGTTCGATAGAACGGATATTGACCGGGGCGTCCATTTTACCCCGGTTGCAGGCCGCTTCGCAAGGGTGGTCGCAAAATCGCCCGCATCCCCCCGAAAAGGGGTTGGTTTTTTTTAAAATTTGAAAGGCAAGATGAAAATTTTTCTGGCTAACGGCGTATAAAAACCCCGGTATATCATTAATGGCCGGGCATCCGTTTTGCCCAAGAAAATCCTGGGAAAAACAAGGGGCCTTCTTGTTTTCGTAAATGGGTTTGATTGCCAATTCTACCTCCTAAGTCGTAGATAGAGCTTCCTTCTCAGAAAGGAAAAATCCGGTGAGCGATAAACTTTTATCTTTATCTGGTTTAAAAGTTCCGGCGCTCCGGAAGTTTACGGGCTAATATAAGGAAACCCACTTCAAAAGCCCGATTTGAGACACGCCGTCAAGAAAAAATCGTTTAGCTTATCCGAATTTCGCCGATACGGTAGATAAGATGTTTTTTGAAAATGGCTTTTGGGGCAAAACGCAATACCTGCTTGAGCGGTCGATGGATGTTGAGATGCAACGCCGCAAGGTAATTGCGGATAATATCTCCAATGCGGATACGCCGCACTTCAAACGATCCGAAATTACATTTGAAGCGGGGCTGCGCCGCGCGCTGCAAAGCGAAGAGTATGTAAAAAAAGAAGCGGTACCGACCAAAACGACCAATAGCCGGCATATTCCGTTTTATACCCCGATTGAACTCAAAGGGGTAAAACCGCGCGTTAATCTGGATTACATGACCACCATGCGAAACGACGGGAACAATATCGATATTGAACACGAAACGCAAGATATGCTGAAAAACCAGCTGAGATACCAGGCCCTTGCTCAATCCATGGCGGGGAATTACCGCTTGATGCAAATTGTCATGCGGCCTGCATAAACAAAAAACGGATACATTTTAAGGATATTTCATGTTTGAAGCGATCAACATAGCCACAACCGGTCTCACCGCCCAGCGATTGAAGATGGATGTGATTTCCAACAACCTGGCCAACGCCACGACAACCCGAACCACCGAAGGCGGCCCCTACAAACGGCGCCGTGTGATTTTTCAGCCCATTAACTTGCGAACCCGCTGGAAATCTCCGGTTTACCCGTTTGGCTTGCGTACCGGCGATGGGCAGGGTGTGCGCGTGGTAAAGGTGGAGCGCGATGACAAAACCCCGGTGCGTCTGGTTTACGATCCGTCGCACCCCGACGCAATCGAGGTTGGTCCGAAGAAAGGTTTTGTGGAATACCCCAATGTAAACCCCGTGACAGAGATGGTTGATATGATTTCAGCCAGCCGCTCTTATGAAGCAAACGTACAAGTTATCCAGGGGTACAAAGGAATGTTCCAGCAAGCGCTGCAAATCGGGCGATAATGAGGCGTTAGGGTGAATAAAATTTAGCTATATAAATAATAAAATGAATAAACCATTGACAAATTGAAGTCTTTATATAAGGAGGTATATACGCGATGGAAATGAACGGATTTACACCTATTAGCGAAAAGAATGTAGTTGGAGACATAATCCGACTAAAAACCAGCAACCCGGGGCATCAAAACGGAGCCCCCGTCAGCGAAACCCCCGAATCGACAGCTTTGAACTTTGCCGAGCTTTTAAACCGGGCTTTGCAAAAGGTCAATGACCAACAAGTGGAGGCCGAGAAGCTTACCCAGCAAATGATTACGGATCCGGGTTCGGTTGAATTGCATACGGTTACCATTGCAGCTGAAAAAGCGAGAATGGCGGTTACCTTTACGAAAAACGTAACCGATCTTGCGATAAAAACATATAGAGACCTGGTGAACTTACGATAGTCGCCGGGCGGGTCCAGGGAACTTGAGGGAGGGCGCAAGGCTAGCCTTGCGAAATAACCTGTGGAAGGATAAGATATGCCCGACTTCAAGAAAATAGCAAACCAGTTTATGGACGCGTTCCAGAAACTGGATACGACAAGAAAGATTATTATTTTGGCGATAGCGCTGACATTTCTCGGCGCCATTGTCGCGGTTAGTTTTGTTTCGTCCGCTCAAGCAAAGAGCGTTCTTTTTAAAGGCCTCGAAGTAGAAGACTTTGCGAAAATCACCGCTAAACTGGATGATTTAAATATTTCATTTTCCACTTCCGGAACGCATAGCATCTTTGTAGACGAAAAACGCCGCGATGAGGTGATCATGGCGCTTGCGCAAGATAATATGATTCCGCAGGGAGTTCACGGCTGGGAGCTTTTTGACGAAGAGAAATGGTCTGAAACCCAGTTTGAGAAAGACATTAAAAAACAACGCGCCCTCATGGGGTCGCTTGGTAAAATGCTCAGCCAGCTGAAGTCGGTTGAATCCGCTGAAGTGAGCATCGCTTTCCCGGAAGAAGAGCTGTTTGAAGAGGCGATCCAGCCTGTCACCGCGGCAGTCTTGTTGCACTATTCCCCCGGCGTCGATCAAATGAAACGCAAGGAAATTGAAGGCGTTGTTACCCTGGTGAGCCGCGCCGTTCCGGGGTTAACGAAAGAAAATGTCTCTGTCGCCGGCCCGGACGGAGAAATCTTAAACGACTACGATAACGATATCGACAAAGAAAAATGGGAGCTGAAAGCTGTTACCGAAAAACTGAAAATTCAGGAAAAAGAGCGCGTAAAGCTCCTTTCCGACATTCGCAAGTCGCTTGATTTTGCTTACGGCAAACACCGCGCCGATATCGTTCGTCTTGACGTGCAAATGCGTTGGGATAAAGAAGAAATTGAGCGAAGCGAAGTCGAGCCTGTGGTCATGGTCCCCGACAACCCGGTGACTCCGTATTCCGAACTGCAAGTCAAAGATTCGCTGGAGGTCTCCAGTAAAACTACGGAAGAGAGTTTTCAGGGCAACGGGTTTACGCCCGAAGGCCCGGCGGGAACCGAGCCGAATATCCCGCCAGGGTATAAAGACCGCGATTATCAAAAAGCCAATTATGTAAAAAAAGAGACCATTAAAAACAATGAGTTTAATAAAACCACGCGCAAGATTAAAAAACAGCCATGGGAGCTGTCCCGGGTAAACCTGGCTGTCATTCTCGACGGCCGCTGGGAAAAAAAGGGAATCAACGACGAAGGCACCGGTTATATCCGGGAGTACCACGCTGTTGACGAAGAAGAGCTGGGCCGGGTAACGGATTTATTGAAAAAAGCGATCGGTTACAATGTCGCCCGGGGCGATCAGGTAACGGTTAAACATATCCAGAAAGACCGTTCCGACGAGTTTTTGATCGAAGACGATGAGCTTCGCCAAAAGAGAGCTTTCCGGCGCATGTTGATGGCGACGTTGGTTAGTTTGCTGGGGATTGTTGTTTTAACGGTTGCTTACCAACTGGTTCGGAAAGAAATTGAGCGGCGCAGAAGAATGCGCGAAGAAGAGCTGGCCGCACAGCAACAAATGATGCGCGAAGCGGCGTTGCGGGCCATTGAAGATGAAAACGTCGAAGTTGAGATGTCTCTGGAAGACAAAGCCAGAAAAGAGATGATTGAAAACGCCATTAACCTGGCGAAAGACCGGCCGGAAGAGGTAGCGCAGCTGTTGCGGACCTGGCTGGCAGAAGATTAAAAACGAGGTTAAAGGGAAATGTCGAAAGTAGTATTTAATAACCAGGAGGTTCAACGTACCGATGAGCCGGTCATGTTGAATCTCCCGGATAAATATAAGAAATACCAGCAGTTGGATGAACTGGCCGAGTTCGAGCTGGACTCCGCCGGGAATATCATTGAGCAGTATACCGGCCCTACAATCGAAGAAATTGAGCGCGAGTTGGAGCGCTATAAAACCGAAAGCGAGCGCGAAATTCAGGAGAAGCTGCGCGACGCCGAAAAGCAGTCGGCAAAAATCATTGAAGAAGGAAAAGCCGAAGCTTTCCGTTATATTCAGGAATCCAAAGAAAAGGTCAAGAGGGAACAAGAGAGCACCAAGTTTGAAGCGGACCAGATTATCGAGCGCGCCAAGCTCGAAGTGGAAAAAATGGTAAAAGAGGCGGAAATGCGCGCCGCTGAAATTGAACACGAGGCGTACCAGAAAGGGTATAACGCCGGGCGCGAAATCGGATACCGCGAAGGGCAGGGCGAAGTCCGGCGGCTCATTGACCGTCTGGGGACAATCCTTGGACACGCCATTGACGTTCGCGAGCAAGTGGTGAAAGAGTCCGAAAAGCAGATGGTTGAAATGATTTTAATCATCGCCAGAAAAGTGATTAAAGATGAAATTGTAGAACGAAAAGAGGTGGTGCTGAATAATATCCGCGAAAGCCTGAACCGCATCAAAGAGCGCGACCGCATTGATATCCGGGTGAACTTTGCCGACCTGGAATTGACAACCGCGCATAAAGACGAAGTCATTAAAATGATGGAATCCTTGCGCAAGGTCAATATCTATGAAGATTCGCGTGTCGACCGCGGCGGCGTGATTGTCGAAACCGATGTGGGCGCCATTGATGCCCGTATCTCGACGCAGTTGAAAGAGATTGAAGAGGCGATCAGGGACGCGAAGCCAATCTAAGCGCGCCAATTGCCGGGAATAAAAAACAGTTGCCTGTAGCGAAAAAGAGAAGAACGCATGATAGATAAAAAAATCATTAGCCCGCTGAACCTTCTGGAAAAATACCAGACGATCATCAACAAGACCGAAACGGTGCGTTCTCTCGGGAATGTCGTAGAGGTGACCGGAACAACGGTTTATTCCAAAGGGCCCGATGTTAAACTGGGCGAATTGTGCCATATTGAAAAAGTCGAAGACGAAAGTTATGTGCCCGCCGAGGTGATCGGTTTCAGGGAAAACATGATTGTCTTGTCGCCGTTAGACGAAATTTCCGGCGTATACCCCGGCTCGCGGGTACTGTCGACAGGCGGTCCGATCCGGGTTTCTCTCGGAGAACAAATGCTGGGCCGGGTTCTTGACGGTATGGGCAAATCTCTCGACAACAAGGGCAAGCTCATCAGCGGGGAAGTCCGCGGGCTTCTAAATATGCCCCCCAACCCTCTTGATCGCCCGCTCATTGAAGATAAAATGCCTCTGGGAATCAAAGCCATTGATTCGTTTTTAACGATCGGCCGCGGCCAGCGGATCGGCATTTTTGCCGGTTCCGGCGTCGGCAAGTCGACATTGCTGGGCATGATCGCCCGTTATGCGCAGTCCGATGTAAACGTAATCGCCATGATTGGCGAACGGGGCAGAGAGGTCGCAGAGTTTATTAAAAACGACCTTGGCGAAATTGGTTTGAAAAAGTCGATTGTAATTGTTTCTTCTTCAAATGAAAGTCCGATGCACCGTGTGCGCGCCGCTTACATGGCGACCACGGTAGCCGAATATTTTCGCGATCAGGGCAAACATGTATTACTATTAATGGATTCTCTCACCCGCTTGGCAATGGCCAAGCGCGAGATCGGACTCAGCGCGGGCGAGCCTGCAACGACCAAAGGTTATCCCCCTTCGGTGTTTACCATGCTGCCCGAATTGCTGGAGAGGGCGGGTACTTCCCCGAAAGGGAGCATTACCGGTATTTATTCGGTTTTAGCCGAAGCTGACGATATGAACGATCCGATTGTGGATACCAGCCGGGGGATATTGGACGGGCATATTGTCTTGTCGCGTAAACTGGCGCAAAAATCGCATTACCCCGCCATTGATATTGTCTCTTCGATCAGCCGTTCCATGCCTATGATTACCGACAAAGAACAACAGGCTCAGGCGGCTGCCATTAAAGAAATGGTTTCGGAATACTACGAGAACGAAGAGATCATCAACCTTGGCGCCTATGTCCATGGGGCAAACCCGGTTCTCGATAAAGCCATCAAAGTCATGAGACCGTTAAATCAATTTCTGCGGCAAGCTGTCGAAGATTATGTTCCCTTTGAAACGGTGATGGAGCAGTTGGCGGTATTAAGTAAATTCGCCGAGGAGGAGCCATCCCGCATGAGGAGAGCCGGTTAAATAAAAAGGAAAAATGCAGATATAAAAAATGAAAAAATTTTATTTTAAAATGGATCCTCTCATCCGGATTCGCGCTTTTGAAGAGAAACTGAAATACGCCGAATACGCAAAGACGTTAGGCGAGGTCAATAGAAACAATATGACGGTTGAGAGCGTCAATGAAAAACGCCAAAAAATGTTGATGCGAGAAAGAAAAGAAATGCTAAACGAAAGGTTCGACCTTGGCCGAATGGTCAGGATGGATACCTACTTGCGCGAAATGGAGCGGAAAAAATTGGTTGCTATTTCTGCAAACGAAAAGCTCAAAGAGCGATTTGAAGAGACCAGGCTAGCTGCAGAGACGGCGCGAAAGAAAAGAAGAATTCTGGAAATCTTGCGAGAGAAAAGAGAGGCGGCTCATGAGGCGGAAGTCGAATACCGGGCCATGCAAGAGCTGGACGAATTTAACGCCCGTCCCCCGGTTCATCAGCGCCCTTCGGAAAACGCCATAAAAAAAACAGAAACATTTGAGAACAAGGACTAAGCAAAAGAAACATCGTGACAGGAGTGGAGAATGAGTAAACGAATGCTGGTGCCAAAGAAAAGGTTTTCTTCCGGTTCATTGCCGGGCGAGATGAAGAACCTTCGCCGGAATATGGAAAAATTAAATCGGGACCTGGCTGCAATGTCAACATCGCTTTTCAGGCTTCGAAAAAAAATTATTTTTAGATAATGGATAAAAAATGACTGATCGAAAACTGGCTATTTTACTTGTGGTTTCCATTTTATTGGGGGGCGCTCTTTTGACCTTTGTGCTTGATTCCATTGGCGTGATCAGTGCAAGCGATCATTTTTCGTTTTTACGCGAAAAGAATCCCCCCAAAATGCACGATGCCGATTATCCGTCCGAGGTGGATAAACTTGCTTTTGAAAAGCGAAATGAGAAGCTCATTGAAAAAGAAGAAGAACTTTTACAACAAGAAGCCCGGTTGAACGATCTGCAAAACGAAATCGCTATTCGCGAAAAAGAGATTGATGAGTTGAAAAAAAATATTCTCGAAGAACGAGAACGGTTGAAAATGCTGACAAACGACTGGCTTGACCGGCAGAAAAAAATCGAAGATTTGGCGGGCAAGGTAATGAATATGCCGCCCGAAAAGGCGATTGAAATGATGGAAAACTGGCGGGACAGCGATGTCATTGAAGTGATGCGACAAATCGATACCTTTGCCGAAACCGAAGGCGTTCCGAGTATTACTCCGTATCTTTTAACCTTGTTCGGGCCAGAGCGGCGCGCCGAGGTTACCCGTAAAATGTTGCTGCCTCCGTTGGAGCAAGCGCAGTAAGAAATCTCCCGCAAACCCATGACGCCCAAAGGGAGGGCGGCGCAAGAAGTAAAAATTTTCGCCCTCCCCATTGTATTCCGGCAATAATTTTTTATTTTCAGGAAAATCTAAATAAAAAGATTTTTATTAAAAAATAAACTAAAATTACAATAGCATATAACGTTATTTTTGTCGTTTACAATAACGCAGGAATTATATAAGTGATCCGAAAGAGGGCGAGAAGATGAAAATATTAAAAAAAATTTTAATGATATACTCATTCGCGCTGAGCGTCGCTAGTGCCGCATATGGGGATACTTTTCTCAAAAGAGACGGAACAAAATTTGAAGGCGATTTTATTACCCAGGAAAGCGGCATCATTATTTATAAAAACGAAGAAGGCATGAAAAAATCCGCGCCGTCTGAATCCATATTTCGAGTGATTGGCGAAGACGGGAAAATCCTGTACCCTGTGGCGGCAGCAAGAGCGGTAATAACATATCCCGAAGCCGATTTTTACCTGAAAGACAGCTCGTCTTTTCGCGCGCAAATCATAAGGATTGATGACTCGCTGGTTACCTATAGACTGGATAATCACTCAGCAGCCCTTTTTTTGCCGGTCAATAATCTGGAAAAGGTGATCGGCGATGACGGAAAAATACTGTATCCCGTTCCAAAAACGGAGCCGGTATACTACGAAGCTGACTTTTATTTAAAAGACAACACCTCGTTTCACGCACAACTCATCACGATAGAGAACTCTCTTGTTACCTATAAAAAAAGCAATTCCTCTACTGAAAAGTATCTCTTGCTTAACAATGTCAATAAAGTAATCGGTGAAAACGGAACCGTCTTGTATTCAACTGAAGGCATCAGCGAAAAACTGCAAGATAGCGCAAACCGGAACATGCAAAATAACGCAAATGCAGGTTCTCAAAACTATGCAAGAGAAGTCAGCGTTTTGACGGGGTTCGGAATCATCAACCAGATGCTGGCTTTCAGCATGGATTTTGCGAACGGGCCGAATTCTGTCATAGGGCCGCGTCTCCATGTCGTAGCCAATCCGAATCGAAATCAAGCGGCAATGGCAGGCATGGGTATGGCCTTTTATCTCGGCAACGTGCAAGACAGCAATATTCGTTTATTCACAGAGTATCAAATTGGCTTATTCACTTTGACGGGGAGCGCCTCTTCAAGTTACAATTCGGCGTATAAAAGCAAATATTCGGCAAACGGATTTCATAACGAGATATTGTTTGGCTTTTCCTCACTGGACAAAGCCTCCGGCCTTGCCCTCAAGGCAAGTTTCGGTTTAATGGTCAATATCCCGGTAAATTCGAGCAAAAATTTCAAAGCAAGCCCAACCGGCGGGCCGATCTTGAAGCTCGAAGTCGGTTTTGTTATTTAAAGCGAACCGTCGCCGGCCTTGCAACAAGTTCCGCTTGTTTTATTTGTAAACCGCCTATAAGTATTAATAATGGTTAATATAGAAAATATTTATTTGACTTATGGGATGATCCGGCCTATAATAATAGCATCAAATTAGTCAGAGAACTCGCCGGGTTTTATCACGAAACGATCAGCCGGTTTTAAACGGCGAAATGCTGCGTAAATTTGAAAGGAGAACAATATGGGAAAAACCTTATATGAGAAGGTGTGGGAACATCACCTTCTCACAAACCAACAGGGGGGGAACGATTTTGACGGTAAAAATATTATCTATATCGACTTGCATCTTTTGCATGAAGTGACCTCGCCGCAGGCGTTTGAAGGATTACGCCTCGCGGGTAGAAAGGTGCGCCGGCCTGAGCTGACCTATGCCACCATGGATCACAATGTTCCGACCATACACCGCGATAAGCCGGTAGCCGATCCGGTGAGCGCAAAGCAAATGAGCGCTCTTTCAAAAAACTGCGCCGATTTCGGGGTAACCCTCTACGACCTGAACTCATTTAACCAGGGCGTGATCCACGTGATTGGTCCGGAGCTTGGGTTAACCCAACCGGGTAAAACCGTGGTCTGCGGGGATTCGCACACCGCTACCCATGGCGCTTTCGGCGCCCTGGCTTTCGGGATCGGAACCAGCGAGGTGGAACATGTATTGGCCACGCAGACCTTGATCCAGAAAAAATCGAAAACCATGCGGGTGAACTTTACCGGGGCATTGCAACCCGGCGTTTACGCAAAGGATATGGTATTGGCTTTGATTGGAAAGATCGGAACCGCCGGCGGGACAGGCTATGTAATGGAATTTGCAGGCGAAGCCATTGAAAACTTAAGCATGGAAGGCCGTATGACCGTATGCAATATGGCGATTGAAGCCGGCGCCCGCGCCGGTATGATCTCGCCCGATGAAAAAACGTTTGCGTATGTCAAAGACAGAGAATTCGCCCCGAAAGGCGAAAAATGGGACGAGGCCCTGGCTTGGTGGAAAACCCTCAAAAGCGATGATGATGCCGAATTTGACACCGAAATTGAAATTAATTGCAGTACGCTTGCACCTCAGGTAACATGGGGGATCTCACCCGAAATGGTTGCGCCGGTTGATGCGGTGACGCCTTCGTCCGCCAATGCAAAAAGCGAAGTGGAAAAAAACAATGTAAAGACAGCTTTGGATTACATGGGTTTAAATGAAAACATGCCCATTGGAGAGATTCAACTTGACAAAGTTTTCATCGGCTCATGCACCAATTCGCGCATTGAAGATTTGCGCGTTGCCGCCGAATTCATCAAGGGGCGTAAAAAAGCCGGCTCTGTGAAGCAGGTCTTGATTGTGCCTGGTTCGCATCGAGTCAAGCAACAAGCCGAAGAAGAGGGTCTGGATAAGGTTTTTACCGAAGCCGGTTTTGAATGGCGCGAACCGGGGTGCTCCATGTGCCTTGCAATGAACGACGATGTCTTGCAGCCGGGGGAACGATGCGCATCCACTTCAAACCGTAACTTTATCGGCCGCCAGGGGAAAGACAGCCGTACTTTTCTTGTCTCGCCTGCCATGGCCGTTTTAGCGGCCATTTATGGCCACTTTGTCGATGCTCGTAAGGAGGTATCAGAATGAAACCATTTGAAAAAATCGAATCCGTAATGGCGCCTTTGGATATTCCCAACGTCGATACCGACCAGATTATCCCCAAGCAGTTTTTAAAGCGCATTGAAAGAACCGGGTTTGGGCAATACCTGTTTTTCGACTGGCGTTTTCTGGAAAACGGCGGCGATAACCCCGACTTTGAATTGAACAAACCGGAATACCGGAGCGCCCAAATTTTATTGGCGCGCGAAAATTTCGGATGCGGATCATCGCGCGAACATGCGCCTTGGGCGCTGGCTGACTACGGCTTTCAAACGATCATCGCCCCTTCGTACGCCGATATTTTTTACAACAACTGTTTTCAAAACGGGATCTTACCGGTGAAACTCACCGGCGACGAAGTGGAAGCCTTGTTCCAGGCGGCGCGCGCCGGCGAGAAAGCTGCAATTGACCTGGAAAGCCAGACAGTCATGTTAAACGAATCGCAAAAGAGCTTCTCTTTTGAAATCGATCCGGCTAAAAAAGAAAAACTTCTCAAGGGTCTGGATGATATTTCATGGACGCTGCAGTTTGATGAACAAATTACAGCGCATGAAAATTCACACGCCGTCTACTGATATTGAATTTCGATTCCGGGGCTCTTTTTGAGTTCCGGAATCTTTTTCCGCTTTTTTTCGCTTTTCGCTGTAACAGCGACAATATAAAAAAGTGCAACCGGTATTTCTTTTAGCGAAATCAAAAAAAAGAATCATTGTAAATACGTTGACAGTTTGCGGCCCGATAAAAAGATAATCTATCAATGATGGATGAATCCCAGGGCGTTCCCCCTGTTCGGTTTTGAATCGCGGGGTTTTGAAAAAACGCCGGCCTGCTTGACGATTCCTGCCATTCATAAACCGATCCCGCTTGGCTTTCGCAGGCTTGACCGGAAAGATCATATTTGAAGGTTCCTTGTCCTTTTACCGAACAAGCGCTAACCGTAGGGGGCGCCTCTGCTTGCAGCTTTTTTATAGAAATTTTGAGTTCATTTGTATGAAAATGCGATTATGGCTAATTTGGGGGGTCACCCTTTTTACTCTTCTTGCGCCCGTCCATGGCAGTGCAAACGGCAAGGTAGGTCATGGAAAAAAACTGAAAGTCGGCTATTTGCAAAATTTGTTTCCTTTCGAGAAAGAAGGGCGAAACAAACAGCCTGCCGGGTATAGCATTGACATAATGAACTTCATAGCCGAAGAAAACGGCTACCGCATTTCTTTTGTTCCTTTTACCATAGGCGAAGCGATAGAAGCCCTGGATCGCCATCAAATCGATATTGCTGTTTTCATGCGGGAAAGCAAGAGCAGCGCCGGCCAATATTCAAACCTGTTGTTTAGCCGCCCTTTCGGCCATATTACCATTGGCATTTATACGATGTCCGATGACGTAACCGTTTTTCACCGGCTTGATTTAAGCGGAAAGAAAATAGGTGTTTTGAAAGTTCTCTTCTCGGAAAGTATGTTACGCGAATATGAAGGTTCTACCGTAATTGAATACGATTCGCTATCGGAGATGCTGCGCGGTCTGGAAATGCGCCAAATCGATTGTTTTGTCCACCCGGATATTAGCATTCAACTGCATAGTGAAAAGTTGCAGCTGAAAGATAAGATACGGGTCTTGACCCAACCTCTCGATGAAGTATACTATACTCTGGCCCTGGCAAATGAGAACATCGAATTGGCCCGTCAAATTGACCATACCATTGCCGCCATGACGGAATCCGGTAAACTTGCCGAGATTGAAAACAAGTGGCTCCACCCGGAAGAGTTTCACCAGGCCATCGGTTTCCGGCTCATTATTTTTATTTTAGCAGCGATTATCTTTATCTCGGTTTCGGCGCTCCTGTTCCTGTCATACCGAAGTTTAAAAGCCGGCGGTAAAATCTTAAATCAAACGAAAAAGGTGGAACACCTTCAGTTCTTGCTTGTTTTCATTGTTATTGTAGGTTCCGTTACCGCCGTAACCATGTTTTCACTATTGATGCTTTACGACGATTTAAATAAAGAAATCAAGATAACGTTAGAAAGCCAGGCCGCCAGCTACGCCCATTATATTGAAAAGAACGCTTTTCAGTATCTGGATATTTACCCCAGGGAAAAAGCCAAGCAAATGACGATACAGGTGATCCAGTCCGGGTTGCCCCTTTTATTAGGCAAGGCCGAAATTACCGTCGCCATGAAAGACGGTGAGTTCATTGAATTTTTGTTGCGTCAAAAGTCTTTCTCGCGCTATCAAAAGTTCCGGTTGCCGTTCGACTCGCCTTTGGCTGAGCCAATGCACCAGGCGTTGTCGCAAAAGTCCGGCTCCATTACCGGGGTCGACTATTCCGGTACGTTAGTCCTGGCCGGGTTTCACCCCGTTTTTCCGTTTGACCTGGGCATTGTTGTAAAAATGGATTTAGACGAAACGTTTTATCCGTTTTTCCGCACCGCCTTTATCTCTCTTCTCATGATTCTTCTTTTTACCTTGGCGGGGGCATATGCGTACCGGGTAATTAACCGGCAGTTGATCGTAAACCTGAACCGGTCAAGAGACGCTCTGCTCAATTTTTTCAACCAGCCTCTGACACTGAATCTGGTTGTCGGCCAGGATAACATGATTTATGGGGCGAACTCGGCCTGGGAGCTATCGCTTGGGTACCGGCAAAACGATCTCATTGGCAAATCGTTTCTCGACTTACTCCACCCGGACGACAAGCCCTATACCATTACCGAAATGGAAAGCGCCAAAAAAGGAGACCAGACCTTCTACTTTGAAAACCGCATCCTGCACCGAAACGGCGCCTATCATATCCTGGCCTGGTCGGCTCATTTAAGCACCGCCGACAATCTCATTTATACAATTGCATACGATGTTACCGAGCGGGTGGAAATTCTCGACAGATTGGGAGAAACGGAACGAAAACTGGAGTATTTGTTTGAAAACCTGCCCATTGCAATTGTAATTTATAAAGCCGACAAAACCGTTAAATTTTGCAATCCGATTGCCAGCGAACTTTTGGGTTTAACGAATGAATTTGGCCTTCTGGGTGACAGTATACCCGGGCATTTTGTCGACGAAGATTTGCACCCGTTGCCGTCCGAAGAAGATCCTGTGATGCAAGTGACCCGAAGCAAGAAGCAAATTAATAATAAGATCATCGGAATCGCTTACCCCGGAAAAGAAAACATAACCTGGGTGTTGGTGAATGGGTTTCCGATAACGGACGATAGCGAAAGAATTGTCGAAATCATTCTCAGCTTCACGGATGTAACGGACGAGGTGGAGTCGCGAAAAAAACTAAAAAAATCGCAAGAGCTCTTTCGCATGCTCACCGAGTTCAACCAGGATTGGATCTACTGGATCAATGAAAACGGTCAGATTATTTATATGTCTTCTTCCTGCGAGCGCATTACCGGGTATGAAGTCAATGAGCTGATTGAAAATCCCCTTATTATCACAGAAATTGTATACCGGGAAGACCGCGAACTATGGAATAAATTTGACGCCCGGCGAAACGAGATGCCCCTCAGAGGAGGCACAGAGCCGGTGATGCTTCAATTTCGCATTTACACAAAGAACCATTTGGTTCGCTGGATAGAGCACATCTCGGCGCCGTCGTATGACGAAACGAATGCATTTAAAGGTTTCCGTACCGTAAACCGCGATATTACCAGCCGCAAGCTGCACGAAGAGTATGTTCTTTTGCAAAACCGCAGGGCCAGGGCGCTCCTGGATTTACCGCAACGGATCAACGAACTCAATGAGTATCAGTTTATGCAATACGGTTTGGACCTGATTGAAGAGTTGACGGATTCAAAAACGGGCTACAGCCATTTTGTAAGTAAAGAAAACGAATCCGTTCTACTGGCAAAATGGAGTTTGCACAAAGGGTGCTCCCGGAAGTATGTGGAGCAGGGGTGCCACCCGTCTTATTTGGCGGCCTCGGTTTGGTTGCGCGCTTTTTATCGAAAAAGGCCCGTGATTCAAAACGGGGGCATGAAAGGCATCTACAAAGGCATCGCGGATTCATCCGGGGCAAATGAAAAACGTTTGATGGTCATACCCCTCCTGGAAGCCGGCCGGGTCGTTCTCATTGCCGGTCTGGGAAACAAAAGTGAACGGTTTACGCAAGTGGACGCCGAAACTTCCCAACTGATTTTTTCGGAAATGTGGCGGATTCTCCAGAACAAACGTTCGGCAGAAAAAATAGTGCAATTATCGCAAATTGTCGAGCAAAGCCCCGAAAGCATTGTCATGACAAATACGCATGGCGACATCGAATACGTCAACAACGCCGCTTTGAAAGTAAGCGAATTTAGTCTGGATGAAGTCATCGGCAATAACCCGCGCATGTTTCAATCGGGGAACACCCCCACCATGACCTACAAAGATATGTGGAGTACGATTAATAACGGCGGCGTCTGGCAGGGGAGGTTTTACAACCGAAGCAAAAGCGGCGTCGATTACATTGAAAATGCCATTGTATCGCCCTTGCGCTCCGGGGACAATACCATTACCCACTATTTTGCCGTCAAAGAAAACATAACCGAATCGGTAAGGATCGCCGAAGCCCTTCACGAGAGCGAGCTGTACAATCGAAAACTCTTTGAACAATCTTTGATCGGGCTCTTGCTATACCGGCCAAACGGCGAAATCATCGATCTAAACCAGGCTTTTGCAGAATTCGTAGGCCATGATATTGATAAACTCAGAAAAATTAAAATCTGGAAATTGACTCCGCCCGATTTCCGGAGCCAGGAAAAAAAGATGCTGAACAAGATGTTAATAGAAGGCAACTACATCTCTTATGAAAAAGAGTTCATTCATAAGAAAGGGCATAAGGTTCCGGTTCGTTTGTATGCGTCGTATTTCATTAAGAACAGCGAAAAACTGGTTTGGTCTCTGGCGCAAGATATTACCGAAGAAAAATTTAACCAGGCGAAATTGCTGCATTCCAGCAAGCTGGCGACAATTGGGGCCATGGCGACGGGAATCGCCCATGAATTAAACCAGCCGCTAAATATCATTAAAATGTCCGCTCAGCTTTTGCAGTCCAGCATTGCCGAAAACGATTTTGAACCGAACTTTTACGGCGAACGGGCTGAAAAAATTGTTCGGCAGGTAGACCGGGCAAGCAGGGTAATTAAGCATGTCCTTCAGTATGGCAGAAAAAGCGACGTCAATCATGCGTTTGAACAAATGAACGATATCATTCTCAATTCGCTTGATCTCGTTCGCGAAAAGCTCAGGCTGCACGGGGTTACCGCCCAATTGGAGCTGGCCGAAGAGTTGCCCTCTTTATTATGCGACAAGCTCTCGATGGAGCAGGTATTTGTAAACCTGCTGCTAAACGGAATTGACGCTCTCGACCAGGCCGGAACCGGGCGACAAAAGCTATTGTCGTTTAAAACATGGCACGATAGTAAGAAAAACAGCATAGTCGCGGAGGTCTCCGACACCGGCTCGGGTATCCCCCAGGATATCATTGAACATATTTTTCAGGCTTTCTACACAACCAAAGAAGCGGGCAAAGGCACCGGGTTGGGGCTTTCCATCTCAAGCGGGATCATTCAAGAGCACAACGGTAAAATCTCGGTAAAAAGCCGTCAGGGCGAGGGCTCGACCTTCAGGATTGTTCTCCCCGTTCGTAAGAACGAGGAAAAACGCAGGAACGATATATAAACATGGTAAAGTTAGAATAATCAAAAAAATAAAGAATATAAAAGAATTGACAATTGTATTTCCTGTAAGAACTTCGGTTTAAGGCTTATCGTGCAGGCGGAACAAAAACTAATATTAGTAGTAGATGACGAACCCGATATATGCGATGAATTATCGTTATTTATTCGCAAATTGGGTCACTCTGTTGTGACGGCGCACGGCGGCGAAAAGGCCCTTGAGATATTTTCCGAGACGAAGCCGGACCTGGTTTTGACCGATTACATTATGCCCGGGATCAATGGTACGGAGATGGTGGAGCGAATGAAAAAGCAAAACGGCGCGCTTCAAGTCATCATGATGACCGGAACCTCCGACATTGAGACTTTGAGAACGACTTTAGAGAAGGTCGTAACCGATATTGTCATGAAACCGGTCGATCTAAGCGAACTCGCCATGAAAATCGAAATGGTACTGGACGATGAACGGTAGCCGTTTCTTGAAGCAGGGCGAAGAAAAGTTCTAAATATAATAAAAATAGTAAAAAGATAACGTTATAACATAAGACGTAGAAAAATTCTTTACCGGCAACATGATAGTGCGTTCTTTGTCAAATGAAGGATCAGTTGATTCTGATTGTAGACGATGAACCGGATATTTGCGGCGAGTTCAGTATCTTTGTATCAAAACTTGGGTATCGGGTTTTGACGGCTTCAAACGGCCACGATGCGCTGGATATCTATAAAAAAGACCGCCCTACCGTCGTACTCACCGATTACAAAATGCCCGAGATGAACGGGCTGGATCTGTTTAAAAGCATCAAGAGCATCGATAAAGATGTTCAGGTTATTTTCATTAGCGGCGCCGCCGATATGAAAACAGCCGTTGAAGCCATGCGGGAAGACGCTTTCGATTTCATTGCCAAACCGGTCGATTTAAAAGAACTGAAAGTTTCCATTGGCCGCGCGGTTGAAAAATCAAGGCGAAAACGCGAAATCAGTTACGTTACCAAGACCGGGGCAATCGCCCATCAGGTAATCGATTCGGAAAAACCCGTGTCTGTCATTTATATCAATACTCCGTTAGACGAATTTGGCAAAAAGATTGTCAACTCGGAAATCAAGAGTTTTTATTTTAATAACTTTCTCCAGAAAAGAATCTGCATTAGTCTTTCCAATGTCAATTATATCAATAACATCGGATTGAACCTTTTGTTGAGCGAGCAAAAAGATTTACAGGCAAAGGGGTTCATCGTTGTGTTTACCATGTTGAGCGAACCTGTTTTCAGCTACCTGAGCATGTTGGGCTATCTGGAACAATTTACCATTAAACAAGATTACGATGACGCGATGGATTATTTAAAGAAATCGGATTAGAAACAAAAGAAAACAAAAACAATGTAAGCAAATCAATAAGAGTACGAGCAAGTAAATTATGAACTTACCGATCAAAACGGAAAGGTTGCCAAGAGTGGGGGAAAAATCCCAAGACGGAATTTTGCTGCTGGAAGAGGAAAAGATCATCTATGCCAATGACAGCTTCTTAATGATAACCGGTAAAAAACAAAGCGATGTCTTAGGCAAAAGCCTTCTCTCTTGTTTCGATTTTACACGGCAAAAGGAAAACGCAGATTTTGCTAACCGACCGTTTGCGGCCGATTCTCAACCGTTACGATTCAAAGTCTCTTTGCCGGCGAAAGCTAAAAAACCTCGCGAAATGGAAGTGAGCGTTTCGCCAATGCATGGGGGCAATGGTAAAGTATCGCTGGTGATCGTATCGGATTGCCCCGAAGAGAAGAGACCATCGCGCAATGAGCCTGAAACTGAGCCTGCAGCCGGAGTTCAACAGAGTTTTCAAAAATGGTCTGAACTGTGCAATGACGCAATGGTTTTACACACCCAAAATGGTAAAGTGATAAAATTAAATGATGAGGCTCAAAAGCTGTTTCAAGCGAAAGGCAACCGTTTCGGTAAAGATAATATCAATGTATTGTTTGATAAACTGAAACCGCAAAAACTCGAAGAGATCCGCTTAGAAAATGCGGGCGCGAAAAAGATTCGTTTTGAAACGGGATTAAAAACAACTTCCGGCGTTTCGGCTCCTGTCGAGATCAATACCTACGTTTTTAACCCGGAGAAAAAAATATACATATCCGTTGCCAGAGATATATCGCCCTGGAAACAAAAGGAAGCGGTGTTGTCGGGCAAAGTTGACGTATTTAAAACATTGGCCGAAGTCGCCTTAGACGCCATTTTATATCTTGACGAGCAGGGAAAAGTTGTTTACTGGAACCCCGGCGCGGAAAAAGTTTTTCATTATTCGCATGACGAGATGGTGGGAAAAGATTTTCGCGAGTATTGCGTACCGGCAAGGTATGCAAAGGAGTTTTCAGCCGCTTTTTTAACCTTTCAAAAAACCGGGCAGGGAACTCTCATTGGCAACAGTAGAGAGATGAACGCCGTGAACAAAGAAGGCGAAGAGTTCCCCATCGAGGTCTCCGTAGGCGCTTTTCGCCGGAAAAACAAGTGGCATGCCGTCGCCATTGTACGCGATATTACCGAGCGAATTAAAATTAAAAACAAGATGCAGGAGACCAATGAAAATCTGGTGAAGGCTTTGCAGCGTCTTGAAAAAACGCAAAAAGTAATGATACGCCAGGAAAAACTGGCGTCTCTCGGCCTGCTTTCGGCGGGCGTGGCGCATGAAATTAAAAACCCTTTGAATATTATTTCCGTTGGAATCCAATTGCTGCAACTTGAAGAAAATATCCCGGTGGAAGTCAAAGAGTCATACAACACGATCATGGCGCAAGTCCACCGCATTGTAAAAATTACCGATAACCTGAGAGATTTCGCCAGAGAACGAAAGCCGGAAGCGAGCGTCATTTATCTGGATGAATTTCTTGAAAAAACCGTCGCCTTGCTGGAATATGAAATTAAACTGGAAAATATCATTCTCAATAAAAAATACAAAAAAAACGATTTCAGCATCCATGCCGATGAAGATCAACTTGGTCAAGTCGTTTTAAACATTCTTAGAAACGCCTGGGACAGTTTGCGCGAGCAAAAAGACACTCTACAAGATAAAAAAAGCGGGGAACCCTGGAAGGGCGAGATCAGCATTGAAACAATCGCCCAGGGGAACATGGTTCAAATTGTTTTTTCGGACACGGGTACGGGGATCGAAAAAAAAGAACTGGGGAAAATCTTCGACCCGTTTTATACCACGAAGGATTCGACCCTCGGCACAGGTCTGGGGCTTTCGATTTCATACGGAATCATACAAAATCATGGAGGCGCCATTGAGGTCAAAAGCGAGCCTGGCAAAGGGACGACCTTTATCGTTAGTCTGCCGGCAAAATATTCCGGAGAAACCGGATGATTCCGAAAGCGGTAGATCGTCAAATTTCCGTCTTGCTGGTTGACGATGAGCCGGAAACATGCAAGTTCCTGACGCGGCTTTTGGCGAAAACCGGCTACGAGGCAAGTTATACGACAAGCGGAACCCAGGCGGTGGAACAAATCCGAAAAGGGCGGGCGCCGGATATTATTTTGCTTGATATTATGATGCCGGGGCTTGACGGAATCGGTACCCTGGAGCAAATCCGCGATATCGACGATACGGTGATTGTGATTATGTTAACCGCTTCGGATAATTTCGATGTCGCTCTGGAATCGATTAAAAAAGGGGCGTATGATTTTTTAAGAAAGCCGGCTACGATCCAGGAAATACAACACTCGTTTGAGATGGCCCTGGAAAAACGAAACCTCTTGCTTGAAAACATAGAATACCAGAAAAAACTCGAAGATAAAATTTTCGTTCAAACCGGGAAAATCGAAAGCATGTTCTTTGAGTTAAAAAAGGCAAACCTCGACATTGTTAGAACGCTGGTAGAAGCCATTGACGCCAAAGACCCGTATACGCATGGCCATTGCATTCGCGTAGCGGCGCTTACCCGTAAAATGGGCCGCGCTCTCGGGCTGCCAAGCGAAAAAATGGAGATGCTGGAATACGCCAGCTTATTGCATGACATTGGCAAGATCGGAGTGGATAAAAGCATTTTGCATAAACCCGGCGCCTTGACGGCGGAAGAGCTTCAAACGATCAGGGAACACCCTGTGGTTGGGGCGCACATTATCCAAAACATAGAGTTTTTAAAAACGGCGGGCAGCATTGTGAGGCACCACCATGAATTTTTTAACGGGGCGGGTTACCCCGACGGGTTGCGCGGAAATCAAATTGACATTCTGGTCAGGATCATTTCTGTCGCGGACGCCTTTGATGCAATGACCAGTAACCGGCCCTACCGTAACGCTTTGTCGAGAAACCATGCGTTGAAAATTTTAAAGCAAAAAAAAGACGAGCAATTTGACCCGGATTTAATTGATTTGTTTGTAAGCAAAAAGCTCTACTATATCGATTAATCGATAAACTCTTCCCGGTCTTTGCGCAAGATGAGCCGGCCTTCCGTTTCCAGGGCGTCCACTGTGTCCATGATATCCCGCCGGGCCGATTCAATTTCGGCAATTGGCAAAGGACCTGTGTTTTCCATCGCATAGCGCAAGTCCGACGCCCGGTTTGCCGAGACGGACGACAAAATAAAACCGATTAAATCGTGACCGGCGCCTTTCATTGCCTTGGCCCAAATGCGCTCGTCGGGAATGGCGTCCATGACTATCCGCAGTTCTTCGCGCGTCAGCTGAATGAGGTTTAAAAAAGTGCGCATCGATTCGCGCAGCCGTTCGGCGAGATCGGGTTCGTCCCCCGCCAGGGAATCGAGCAGCTTTTCTTCAAGCCGCGGGTTCATGTGGTTTAAAATGTCGCTCAGTCTTTTTTCGCCCTCGATGGTTTCGCTCCCGGTTTCGCTTTGCGCCTGCAAGCGCTGTAATACGCTTTTGTAAACCGTCCCCGCAATATCCGGGGAAACTTTTTTCATGGATGCAATTTTTTGCGCGACGTTCACGCGGTAGGCATTGTCGAATTCTGTTAAAATTTTCGCCGCAAAGGAAGGGTCGGAAAAGGCAATGATCATGGCGGAGGTTTGGGGCATTTCGCTCGCGAGAACCCCGGCGACCTGGTCCGGCCGGAACTTTTCAAGTTCTTTGAAATTCAACGCCTCCAGTTTGTTTTCCAGGCGCGTCAGGTGTTTTTGCGCCTCATCGCCGGGGAAAGCGTAACGCAGAAGTTTCTTTGCGCTGAGTGCGCCGCCTTCAAAGACATTTTCCACTTGCCGGATATCTCGTTGAAATTCAGCCATGATACGATCGCGTTCCGTTTGGCTTAACGAACGAATTTGAACCACTTCGGTCATGATTTTTTCTATGGTATTTTCATCGAGGTGGCTCAAGACGCCGGCAGCCTGCTCTTCGCCCAGGGCGATGATGATTTTGGCAGCCTTGCGCACTTTTGACTCTTTTGCCGGTTCATTTGCCAAGCCGGGGGCGCTTTCGCCTTCCGGTTGGCGGTTTTCGGCTTCCGTTTCTGGCTCAGGCTCGAAAACCGATTTGCTCTTAGAGTTGGTTGTGATTTTTACGCCCGGTGTTTTCGGCATGTTCTCTTCGTCCTCTTCAAAAGATTCCTGGTAGTGTTTGATATCCATGTTCTTTTTTGCCGGCCTTTAAGAATCGATTTTTGCATTTGTACGATTGCCGCGATTCTTTGTTTTTTTGTTTTTTTGTTCTATGCGAACCGGCGCGGCGAACCGGCCGTTTTCCGTTTATCGAATGACTTTTTCCATGCAAAGCAGGTTTTTATCATTATTCCGGTAAACGTTTACCGTGTCCATCAGGGTTTTCATCATGAAAACGCCAAACCCCCCGATCCGGCGGCCGGATAAATTTTCCTGGAGGTTGGGCCGGGGAACGGAGTGGATGTCGAATTGTTTTCCATGGTCGCTCACACGGACAATTACCTTTTGAGTCGAGTTCTGAGAGGCGAGCTCCAGATCCAGGTAAATTAAATCGTTATTCCGCGCGTCCGCTTCGTCGTACCCGTGCATGATGACATTGGTGAGCGCTTCATCGACAGACAAGACAATGTCGCAAGCGTCTGTTCCCGAAATATGCCACTCTTGAACCAAAAGGCGTTCCAGTCTGTTTTTCAGCTCCGGGAGTTCGGAAGTGTTTGCGTGAAGCGTCAATTGCCAGTTCATAATTTCTTCCCCGGCTCTTGTTTTAGTTTTACAATGAGTATGGTAAAATCGTCAAATTGCGGTTGGTTACTCGCAAACTCGGTGACCTTGCGGTAAATTTCCTGCGACAGGGCCATTGGCTCCAGGTGCGTGAGGGTTTTCAGCAGTTCCAGAAAACGTTCCAGTCCGAACTCTTCCTGGTTGTCGTTGATGGCCTCGACAATGCCGTCGGTGTAGAGAATAATCATATCGTCTTTTTCCAGACGCGTCGAATTTTCCTGAAAGACGTTTTTCCCGCCCGTTGGCAATACGCCGAGCGGCCCGCCCCTGGCGTCGAGATATTCAAACTCGCCGGTTTTGGCGCGGTATACAATTTGTTCGTTATGACCTGCCGAAGCGTATTTCACTTCTCCGGTAGCGGCGTCGAGCGTCGTGTAAAAAAGCGTTACAAACATACCCGCTTGCGAGTCGCGGTAAATGAGGTCGTTTGCCTGGCTCATCAATTCGCCGGGGGATTTCTCTTCGCGGTTCAGGGTTCGGATAATGGAGCTTGTCACAGCCATGAAAAGCGCGGCAGGCAGGCTCTTGCCCGAAACATCGGCGATTAAAAACGAAAACTGTTCCGATGAAAAAGAGTCGAAGTCGTAAAAATCTCCCCCCATGAGTTTGGCGGGGTACGAAAGAAAACCAAGGTCGAAAAATTCGCTATGGAGCGACTTGGCCGGCAAAATGGATTTTTGAATTGAAGAGGTGATCTCTAACTCTTTTTCCACCGCCTTTTTCTCTAACATCTCATCCAGCAGGCGAAAATTTTCTACCGCTTTCGTGATTTGCCCGGCAATGGTCGTCACCAACTGAAAGTCGTTTTGAGAGAAGTTTTCGCCGTTAATTTTTTCGGCAATGTTGATGACGCCGAACTTTGCGTTTTCATGAGAAATCGGGTAGATGATGCATGTGCCGGTTTCGTAACGTTCCTTGTTTCGGAATTGGGCCAGAGGGCCAGACTCAAGTTCGCCGGAAAAAATAACCCGGTTTTCGAGAAAGGCGACTCCGGCGAGAGAATTTTCAAGCCCGGTGCGGTAAGATTGTTCCCCCGCGGTTAAACCGTACGAGCTAATGACTTCCAGCGCCTTGTTCTTCTCATCAAAAATCATAATCGAACATTTGCGGGCTTCCAATTCTTCGGCGATAATTTTTACGACAGAATCAAAAAGCTCTTTTTCATTGAGGCGCGAAATCATCGCCTTTGAAATTTCATGCAGGCTTGATAGTTCGTGGACTTTTTTACGCAACTCAATGTTGGTATTTTTCAGCGAGTTGATGAGCTCGCGGTTATGAATGGCAATGGCGGCTTGCTCTGAAAACGTGATAAATAAATCAAGGTCTTCTTGCGAAAATTCGTCGCGGCCAATCGAGTTGATCACCTCGAGCACACCGATAATTTTATTGCGAACCATGAGCGGGCAGGCGATGAGATTGCGCGTGAAAAACCCGGCCTTTTCATCGGCCTGCTTGTACACCCTGTCGTCATTTTGGGCGTCATTGACAATTTGGGCTTTTTTCGATTGAGCGACTAAACCGGCAATGCCTTGCCCCGTCGGGATCCGGATCTCTTTGAGCTCTTCCTGCTTTTCGCCGGCGACCACATTGAAATAGAGTTCCTGGGTTCGTTCGTCAATCAACATTAAGCTGGCCCCCTCCGAACGCAAGACCAGTTTTGCCGAATCCATAATGGATTCGAGCAGGTTCTGCAAATCCAAAGTTGAATTGATGAGCTTCGATACGCGGATGATTTCAGAGATTAGCTTTCGCGACTCGAGGTTGTCTCTTGAAATGTAAAGTTCGTCTGTCAGGGCGCTTAAGCTGACGGCAAAATTTAAAACCAGCTCTGTCCCGTTATCCGAAAAATTGGAAAGCGAGAGCAAACGGACCAGATAGGCGACCAGCGATTTTGTCAGTGTAATGTCTTCGCGGGTGTAGAAAGGGGCGAAGATCTTATCTTCCACATATAGAACGCCAAACGCCGGAGAATCTTGCGTCATGATCGGCAATACCATTACCGGGTGGGGGAACTTGGCCGCTTCTATCATGTCGGGATCGCTGTGGTACTCATCGCGTTCCAGGTGAATCACTTCGCCGGTTGAAAAGCATTTTTGCACCAGCTCCATTTTGCGCGGTTCAAGCTTTTCGTCATTGAGCCCAATGATGGTCCGCGACCCCGCAGGGTTGTGAAAAATAATTTTAGCGTGGCGGCTGGACGTCAGGTGCAGCGCTGTTCTAAGTATATATTTTAAAGCCTTTAAAATGTCGCGATGGATATCAATATAAGCAATATCGTCCCGTAATTTTATGACGCCCCCGATTGAGCGTGGTTTTGATTCGGAATTTAGCATAGAAGTCGGGTTCATTGTCGTTGGACCGTTCTTGTTTGTAAACGAAGTTTTATGGATGTATCGCCTCACGGCGGTTCGCCATTCACTCGCCTATTTATAACATTAAAGATAAACAAAAAAGAAAGAAAAGACAAAAAACCATTTGATAGCAAAAATGTAGCGTTAAAAAAAAGTTATTTTTACTTGACGGTTTAGAATGATGGTGTTAATTGGAACAGCGTTCTAAAAAAGAGCAGTATTTTTATTCGTGAAGTAAATACAAACTAAAAATGCAAACACGCATTTATTTCACGGAAGGGGCGAGGATATGTATAACTCAAATCACAGGATTTGGCAATCGGTATGCCGAATTGCCTTAGCCGTTCTTCTCACTTTTACGATGACTATAAACCCGGTATGGGCCGTGTCCGTTTCCGTGACATACCCGAACCCGGGTCCGATGAATGTTTTGTTCCAGCAGGGTTTTAACCCCGGCGTTCAATGCCCGGACGGGTATGCCAAAAACAGCGCCGAAAATTGGCAAGCCTTGTCAAACGGACGTTACAACTTTACTTACGAATGCGTCAAGACAGACCTGCTGATCTACAATGATACGCTCACCGCCGTACGCTCGGCTCTCTCTACCAAACTGGGGTATGACCTGGCGGCAAATCTGACGTCAGACCTGTCGCAGCCCGAGGTGAATGCCATTGGCCAGGTGAGAGATTCATTGAGTACGGCGCAACTGGATGCGTTAATCGCCTACGGGTTGGAAAATAATAATTTAACGATACCGTATGAAAAAAGAGGCAATGTGATACTGGATCCGGATTTTTATACGGTTTACCTGGCGGGGTTGGCTCTTCCGAAATATTCGGGTTCGTTTGTCGAGTTTGCCGGTAATTTATTGCCAAACCCAAACGATCCGAACCGCCAAATGTGCCCATCGGATTATCTTATGCTGGATCCGAATTCGGCAAATTACGACACCACTGAAATCATGATTAGCCCGGCGCGCTGGAACACCTCAGCCGGCGACGGTATCATTACTTACGACAAGGAAAACGATTCAAACGGGTTTCAGTACAATATCGGCATTATATACGGTCATGCCGGGATGGCGGAAAGCAACAATAGCGTGCGCCATCTGGCCATGTACTTTGACCATGCCAAGATATATGATAGCTTGCACAACTACGGTTTGTTGTTCGGGATCAATAATCTTTTCGAGTCCATGCAAGACTTTAAGACGAACATGGAGAAGGCGGATATTTACTTTGAGCCGGATACCATTCAAAACGCTTTGCCCGGCATTTACTCGGAAAGCATTGCAAATACCATTGTCGACACGAGTGTAAAACGCGGGGGGTATGTGCGCGGCTTCGACCCGAACAATTCCATGGTTTTAAAGCCTTCCGACCCGATCGCTCATCGGGCATTATTGAACGACGCCTCAAATGCCGCTCTTGCCAAAGAAGGCTACTACAATGTCTATGCGTTTAGCAAGGGCGGGTACGGTTCCGGGTATGGCGTTTGTTCCACTTTTGTCCGCGATAACCTGCTGGATATTTATTTGCAGAATGATCCGAATTTTATGGATACGCCCGTTTATCCGGCGTTCGATGCTTTAACCAAAGTGGGTATGAACTCGCAGTATGCCCAGTTAATTACAAATCAAACAGCGCCAGGGTACCAGGGCAACGCCATAAAAGGTGACTATGATGCGAATTTAAAGGCCTGGCTCTATTACCCGGAATATCGTTCCTGGGCGACGGAAACAATGTATGACTACTTTATGGATAAGGCGGGCCCAATCTTTTATGACAAGTTAAAACATTCGTTTGCGTCGAACGGGATCAGCTTGAATTTTACCGAGGGGCAGGTTGAATGGATCACCTATACCACAAGAAGGAAAATGGCGACGCAAATGATCAACTGCTTTGCTTTTAACCAATGCGCTAACCAGGAGGCGCCGGACAAAGGCGGTTGGGATCGCTTGAGCTATTATAAATCGAGCGTTTTTCTCAGCAATGATTATCATACCGATGATTTCAGAAGACCAGCCTGGCCCGTTTCTTCGTTCCAGGGTCGGCCTCAAGGCGAAGGCTATGCTTTTGCCCCGGATGATTTGCTTTTTATCGGCCCTCCGTACGACAGGGTGGAAGAGTTTCATCAAACGGAAAGCGAATTGATTTTCCCCGGCAATTTAAGCGCGCCAATGAAAATTTGCGAAGCTACGACACAGTATGGGGGGTATGATGACTGCATATGCCATACCGACAATCAACCATGCGCATGCAATGTTTCTACCAATAATCCGGACATGCCGCCAGGCGATCGTTACTGGATTACCGCTCAACGGAATATGCAATACAAGGCGTACCATTACAGCACGACAAACAGCTATACTTCAAATAACTGGGTCGCTCCCGTTTCGCAAACGTTGAAGGTAAAAGCGTTTATGGGGAACCAAAAGTCTTTGATCATTAAAAAAGGCGACAAGGTTAAATTCACCCTGAGTTACCAGTGGGCCGATGACATAAATTGCACCCGGAACTCTTTTTCAACGACATCTATGGTGCAGGTGAACGGACAGGTTAAATTTTTCAAAACCGGGTGCGGCGCCTATGGCGACATGAGCGTTCCCACCTTGTTGACGATAGAAAGATGGGAGACCTCGCCATAAGGCTTGGGAACATAAACGGGGAAATAACATGAAAACACAAAATCAAATGATATCACACTTTGTAAAAAAAAGCGCCGCGTTGTCATTAACATTGGCGTTGGCGTTTGCGCTGCAGGCGTCGTTTCAATGCTCCGGTCCTCAGGCGGGCCCCGGCGAAGTCGAACTGAACGGAGAAGCCGTCAGCTGGGAAAGTTTTCTCATGCAAGCGGAGCTGCCCTGGTCGGACTATATGGCAAGTCCGACTCCGGTCTCGTCCCTGGAAGTGCAAATGAAGACGCCGGTTCGGGCCGGGCAAGACTATTCCGGGATTATTTTGGATGTACAAGAAATTGCCATTCGAAGCGAAGCCGGCGGTTGGAGCGCCCTGGAACTGTCGCCGGTAAAACTCGATTTAATCGGCATGGCGTCAAACGAGCAAATCTTTTACGGCGGAGCGTACAACCTTGAACCGGGGGTCTACACCCAGATCAGGTTGAAACTGGGGCCGGACAATATTGTCACCGTAAACGGCGCCGATTATCCGTTGACGATCCCCAGCGGCGCCATTGACCAAAGCGGTTTAAAATTAAACGGAACCATGACGTTAAAGCCGTATGAACTTACCGCCATTGTGCTGAATTTCGATCCGCAAAGCTCCATTGTCAAGACTGGCGGACAAAATGCAAAATACATATTAAAGCCGGTCATTCAGTTCGAGCAAAACGAAAATGTGGGTAAAAACCTGGCGTTAAACGCGAACGAGTACGATATGTTGACCAATATCACCTACGAAAAAATGGTGGTTTGCCGGGGCGAAGACGTAAAAATTGACGCTTCGTTTGTTTACCCCTACGGGGCTCCGAACAATATCACCATTGCCATAGGAGAAGAGAAATCCCCCTCTAAGGTGTTTACGTTTTCTTCGTCAGGCATTCACTCGATCAATGTGGTCGCCACCGACTCAGTGGGGTTGTATGAAAATGTTCGCGTGCCGATCCTGGTCGATGACTGCGAAATTGCGCGAGTTGATCTTCAAGAGGGCGAATCGGTCTCCGGCAAAGGAAAGTCGTTTGTAGCGGCGGCCCCCGGCATGAGCGGCGATCTTGAATATACCTGGGATTTCGGCGACGGAACGGTTGTCACGACGAAAGATGCGTCGGTATACCATATGTATAAAAACCGGCTTCAGAATTCACGGTATACGAGTTACAATGTTCAAGTGTCGGTCACCGACGGCTCGGAAGTGAGAACCGGCCGCTTGACGACAACCATGGCAAACTTTCACTATGCCGTAGCAATGTCGAAAGGCAAATATATGCTGGGCGCCAGGGGCGATTCAAAAATGAACCTCAACGGAGCCGTCTATACGGCCAATTACGAGATTGAAAATCCGGGCGCAATGAATGCCATAATCAATACGGGTAACATGAAGTTGACCTATTGCGACCATACAAAACCCGATGCGGTTCTCTCTTTTGATCCGGCGCAGGCGATGAGTTCGGCTACGACAGTTGCCCGGTTCGGTTCGGTCACGGGACAATTGTCTTTGCCGGCGGCGCAACTTGCCGGGGTTTGCAGCGCGTCTATCCGTCTTGACGGGGTGACAGAAGACACCGGCGCCGGGGTATGGAGCAGTCTGTTTTTCCGGATCAATATTGACCAGGCGGCGCTACTGCCTGCGCCCCCGGAGTTAAAACAAGAGATAGATAAGGCGGTCCGCTTGCTGAACTACCCGCGTACCGTCACTATGGAAGACATCTACCGTCTTCGTTTGGAAGGCAAGCTTTAATTAGGCGTTTATCATCCTTTGAACCGGCGGCGTATCCGCCGGTTTTTTTTTATTTCTTTTGAGGGTTGTATTTCATTTTCATATAAAGCCCGCCGTCTTTTAGTTCCGACAACATTTGTTCGAGCCGTTTGGTTTTCGTCTGTTCGCGGGCGGCCCGGTTGATCCAACCGATATAGTCGTTTTGCTGGTAGGCCGGCCTGGCGCCGTACTGCTCAAGCAAACCGTTTTTTTCCAGCGCTTCTTTGACAAAATCAGGCATGGGGTAGCGGGGCCGTTTGAGGTTTGAAAACTTGTCTGTCATGCTTTCTCCTTGATGCAAGAATCAAATTAAATGACCGAGTCAAATTTCAGCAGGCGAGGTTTGCCCCGGGGCCGGTTATTTTTTCAGGGTAATTCCCTGTAAGAAAATAGAGATCATTTTCAGCGCCGTTTGGCGAATGACCTCAATTTCTTCTTCAAACCCCCATTGTATAAAGTTGGTCACTTGCCCCATAATGGAGGTCCAGATCATGATATGCAACTGAGCGGGGTCGTCTTCCCGGTAGACGCCGGCTTGCATCCCCCGGGCAAGCAAGGTAACGACCGGCTCGGACGCATGTTCAATCAGCTTTTGAAATTCTTCCATCCGGACGGGCGGCAAGCGGGTGACCGGGAAATAAAGATCAACGAAAAGGGCGCGGTAGTGTGCGTGGTGGTCGCGGTAAAAATCAATGAGGATATCAATGGCATGAAGAATTTCGGCGGTAAAATCGTCGCTTTGTTTGTCGATGGCCCGCTCAAGCATCCCGGCCAGAATCCGCAAGCTTTCAAAATAGACGCAACTATAGAGCTCTTCTTTGCTGCTAAACGCGCTGTAGATCACCGCCATGCCATATTCGGAAGCGTCCGAAATTTCTTTCATGGTAACATTGGGGTAGCCTTTTTCCAGAAATAATTTCATGGCAGTTTGCGCAATAAGCTCTTTTCTGGCTTTGGCTTCCCGCTCTTTTCGTTCTTTGATCCCCATGGTTTTTATCTCAACCTGGAGTTCGATTGACATGGCTATATAGACTGTACAGATTTTTTTCAGGCGGCCGTTTTTTGGTTGTCTGCGTTGATGCAAGGCGTTTTTGCCGGCAAAGTTTGCGGGAGAACGTCTATTTCGCAGAAAAAAATGTTGGGCATGACGACAACTAAACGCATAGGTGGTTGTGGCTATCATGAAAGTGTTGCGCCGGAGCGACCTGGATCGCTTGATGCACAAACTAAACTACCTGCCGAGAGTGGACCGGGGCATTGTTAAAAAAGCGTACCTGCTGTCGGAAGACGCGCATAAGTTTCAAAAGAGGCTTTCGGGCGAGCCCTATTTTATTCACCCCCTGAACGTCGCGCATATTCTGGCGGAATACAAGCTTGATTACGAAACCATTTGCGCCGGTTTGCTGCACGATGTTCTCGAAGATACGATTATTTCCGAAGAGTATATTTCCCGCGAATTTGGGGAAAATATCACCAACCTGGTAAAGTCCGTTACAAAAATTTCTTTCATAAAAAAAAACCGAAGCAAAAAAAACCGCCAGGCGGACAATATCCGCAAGTTGATTTTAGCAAGCGTCCGCGACCCGCGGGTCATCCTGGTCAAGCTGGCCGACAAGTTGCACAACATGCGCACGCTGGAGTTTCAACCCGAACGAAAAGTCGAACTCATTTCACAGGAAGTCCTGGATATCTATGCGCCCCTGGCAAGCCGCTTGGGTATTTATAAAATCAAATGGGAACTCGAAGATATCGGTTTTTCATACTTAAACCCCGAAGAGTATGGGCGCATTAAAAAGAGCGTTTCGGAGAAACGTTCGGACCGCGAAACCAAGATCAAGGCAATGAGCAATATTCTCGCGGGCAAATTAAAAGAGGCGCGCCTCAAGGCCCGCATCGAAGGGCGCTCAAAACACTTTTTTTCAATCCATCAAAAGATGAAAGAAAAAGAGCGGACTTTCGATGAAATATACGATCTTACCGGTTTGCGCGTTTTTGTCGAAACCGAACGGGACTGCTATACCGCCTTGGGCGTTATTCATACGAATTGGCGCCCCGTCCCCGGAAGATTCAAAGATTATATCTCGGT
>JBNLDQ010000033.1:0-11653 GCA_050304475.1 Turneriellaceae bacterium
GTTCTGACGATGAACCTAAGTTTCTCATCCATGATGTTTCTCTCCTTCCAGGGCATAATTTCCTCCATAGTGAAGTATCGACCCTGAAAAGTGTTACCGATGTCTTGACGAGAAAGTGTTACCGATGTCGTGAGAAGACCATTCGTTCTTGCGCATAACGTGTTGAGCTTCTTCTGACGTTTTTCAAACCGAGGCCCCGTTTTGCGAGCATCAAATAAACCTCTATTTTAATGCGAGTCAAAATGGATAAGGCCGAGGTTTAAAAAATGTGGGTGAGCAATTACAAATATATATTTGAACATATTTTAACTTTACGATAACTCTCTATTTTGGAAAACATATTGCGAACCCCGAGCACCCGCGAAGCGGGGCGCAGCAGAAAAGCTCTGTTAGGCGTAGGACTTTGTAGATATTTGAGCGAAACACGATGTTGAGCGAACTATGATATAGTTCTTTACTCTAAACCACATCACCCATTAAATGGTCTATATCCACCAAAAAATGGTCGATATTAAACTCGTACAATATATTAAGAAATAATTATGCTAGAAGGTATATTTGGGAACAAAACTGCTGAAAAAGTATTGATGCATATATTTCACTATGGGGAAATTCATGCAGCTGCTATTGCAAAAGACTATTCAATTTCAGAAAACCAAGTCCGAAATCAACTTGAAAGGTTTGAAAATGCAAATGTTCTTACCTCGAAGGTTGTTGGAAAAGCAAGAGTGTATAGTTATAATCCTAAATCACCATTTACGGGCAAGATTCAGGAAATAATCAAAATTGCTTATAATTCAATGCCACTTAAAGAACGTGAGATGATATTTCAAACACGAAGAAGACCTCGCAAAAAAGGTAAAATAGTCTCATGAAAGAACCAAACTGGCAAACTTGCAACGAAAAAGAGCTCTGGGAATATGTTGCATGGTTCTTGGGAACCAAAGGAGTTTCTACAATACTAGTCGGTGGAGCAGTGGTATCTATTTATACTGAAGGAGCGTACACTTCAGGAGATCTTGATATAGTAATTGAAAGTTTTCAAATCACCCATAAAGAAATCGAGAAATTATTATTAGAAATTAATTTTATAAAAACAGGAACTAGAAACTTTTTTAAACATCCTGAATGTGACCATATATTGATTGAGTTCATGTCACCTCCAGTATCTATTGGAGAAGAGTATCAAATCAAACCGGATAAATTCGAGATTGACAGGATTTCAATAAAACTGCTATCTCCGACTGATTGTATAAAAGATCGGTTAGGATCGTACTTGTATTTCAACGCACGGGAATGTTTAGATCAGGCGTTGTTAGTCGCAAAAGCCCAACCATACAAAATTAAAGAAGTTGAATTATGGTGTAAAAATGAGGGTGGAAAAGGACCTGACGTATTCAAAGAGTTCAAAAACTTGTTAGGAAAAAATAATTAATTATTTACTCTTGCTTTGGCCCCGAACATGGACGTTCGGGTCTCAGTTAACAAATATTCACAAAGTCTTACGCCTAACAATACTTATATCTAAATGCGGGGAATTTGGCGGGGTAAAGAAGGAAGCCCGTTTTGATAGAAACGTTAGGGGTGTTTTAAGATTTTTTCCAGGGTAACCTGGTTGCCCTTTTTGTTGTACTCGATTTTATCCATATTGACTTTGGTGATAAAAATCCCCCGGCCATGGAGCTCTTCGGTATCGATTTTGACCTTATCGTTGTTGTAGGTGGATGTGCGAAACCCCTTGCCTTCGTCTTTTACGGTAATTTTCAGGGTACCGTTTTTGTAATGGTAACCCACCCAGATTTTACGCGATCTGTAAGGTTCGTTCCATGAGCGTTCCTTTAAAATGTCCAGGTAATTTTCGCCCGTATCCAACAGTTTTTTCTTTTCGGCGTAGTCGACTTCCAGGTTGCCGTGTTCAATGGCGTTGACCATCATTTCATACAGAGAAAGACGGATACTAAACAAAACTTTTTTATCGACGCCGGGGAATCTTTTTAACATCTCCATTACGTCATATAAAAAGGGATTAATAATAAAGAGGTTTGTAGGCAGGCAAAACGTTCGTTTTTCTTCTTCCAGGCTGCCCATTAAATCATACTCCATTTTTTTATTGACCGAAATTTGCATGTATTTTTCAATTAAAGTTGCAATTTCTTCGATCGTAAACGGTTTATGAATAATGTCGATGGCCCCCATTTTCAAAAGCTCAATGGTCATGTCGGGGTTTCTCTCTTTTGAAATGATCACGTAGTTTGGGTTTAAAACCACATCTTTTAAAAGAGAAAGAAAGTGGTAGATGTCGCCGTCGGGCAAATCGATTTCGGTAATGATTAAAGCAAAATCATATTCCGTGATGAGCGCAATCGCCTCTTTGGCATCCGAGGCAAAAGAGATGTCCATGTGTTCCGAGAGAATATCTGTCATCACCTCACGGTAACTTTCGTCGGGGTCGACCAGTAGCAATTGTTGTTTGCCGGTAGATTCACTCATAGGATATCGATAAAATTCCAAAGGCCTTTTTTCAGTATACCCGGATTGATTTCCGGCGGAATATACACGATCAATGATTTTTTCAATAATATTTCTTGCCTTTTTACATTTACGCTTTCGTCGCCGTCATCAGGTTCTCAATGTCTTTGGTTTCTTTCGGAATGTGAGAAGTTAAAATTTCGCAGCCTTGCCTGGTGATTACGATATCGTCTTCAATTCGGATTCCGATCCCCCGGTATTTTGCATTTATGAAGTCGTATTCCGGCGGAAAATATAGACCGGGCTCAACGGTAAATACCATGCCGGGCACAAGTTCGCGCGATTTCCGGTTGGTATAATATTTCCCGGGGTCATGCACATCAAGGCCCAAAAAATGCGAAGTAAAGTGCATGTAGTAATGGCGGTAGTATTTTTTTTTGATAACTTCGTCAACCGACTTGGGCGATACCCATTTGCGGGCGCCTTTTTTGCCGGCCGGCTTTTGGGCTTGAGCGACGTCGGGCAGGGGGGGGATTTTTTTAAAAAGACCGAGTTTCCAAAGGTCTTGCGTTAAAGAACGAACCACCGCTTCGTGAATCGCGTCTAGCGTCGAGCCGGGGCGGCAGAGTTCAAGACCGGCTTTTTGCGCTTGCAATACAATTTCATACATTTGTTTGGAAGGCCCTGTGAAGCGGCCGCCGGCGGGGAAAGTTCGGGTGACATCGGCTGCGTAGCCTTGCCATTCGCAACCGGCGTCAATTAACACTAAATCATGGGCTTCTATTTTTCTGCGATCTCCCTGGTAGTGGAGTACTGTAGCGTTTGGTCCGGAACCGACAATGGTGGGGTAGGCAAGGGAGCCTGCGCCATTGGCTAAAAAAGCGTTTTCGATCCGGGCTTTGAGTTCAAATTCAAACAGGGCAGGGGAGCCGCCGCTTTGCGGCGCAGTGTTTTTCATTTTATTTGTTAAGGGCAGCAGAGGCAACAACGAACGGCCGGTAAAACTGGCGCCGCTTGCTTTCATTGCGTCGTAAAACGCCAAGGCGGTGATGTCGATGGCGCTTTTGATTTTAGAGAGCTCTTGGTCCGATTTAACCAGACGCATCTCGTGTAAAATGGCCGACATATCTACAATTGAAGCGGGAGGGTTTGCCCCCGCCCGCGCTTCTCTTTTGGCGGCGTTGATGGCTAAAATAAAATCTGTCATCGTAATTTCGTGCTGGTCTTGAAACATATCAAACGGTACATATAATACGTTTTTGGTTTGCATCAGCTTCTGCAAAACCACATTGCGAAACGCTGTAGCCGGGTTTTCATGTTCGTGGATTTTTATGCGAAGCCCTGGCAACTGCTTTACGACGGATTCGGGGGTAAGCATCCGGCCTTCCCAGCGGATTTTCAGAGGGTTTTGTTTTTCCATGAAGACATGAATTTGGTGGCGGCTCGTTCGTGTTTCAAAGACCCAAATGACCCCCGGTTCCGATAAACCCGTTAAATATAAAATATCGCTATGCTGGCGGTACCCGAAGTGTACGTCGCGGTTCCTGACTTTTGGGGCGGCCGGTAAAAAACAAGCGATGGAGTTGTTTTCCATTTGGTCCATCATTGCCGTAATTTTTCGGGAATAATCGTTCATACTAACTGTATCGGCACATCCAATTGCGCCCACTCGACATTATCTTTTATTATCGTAAATCACTTTCTTTTTCATGAAGATTCTTCTTAATCATACATTTAGTCATACATTTAGTCATACATTCTATTGTTCACAAGATTCTCAAATATTCATATTATGATGTGACATAAGATATCTTATGGGAAGTTGTACGTACTTATATTTGCTAAACGGTATGGCATATACTTACCAATACAACACTCTATCAAGCTTTACAGCCTGTCTTTGGCCTGTAAATCACGTCATGGTAGAAAGCGCGCTTCGCATTCCGCCGGCCAGTTTTAAGCCTTTTCGCAAAATACTGAGAGTCGCCGGTAAAACAATCCACGACTATCGTTTAATTGAAAAAAACGATCGTATTCTTGTCGCAGTATCGGGCGGGAAAGACTCTTTGGTGATGCTTTCCATTCTGTTGGCATTGCAGGCAAAGTCACCGGTGCCTTTTGAGATTTTTGCCTATACCGTGGACCAGGGACAGCCGCAATTTCAAACAGGCGGTCTGGCCGCCCATTTTTCGGCGCTGAAAATTGAGCACTACATTGAAAAGCATGATACCTATTCCATTGTCACGGAAAAATTGGACGAAGGCCAGACTCCGTGTTTTTTGTGTTCGCGGTTGCGGCGCGGCATACTCTATAGCGAAGCGAAACGTTTGGGCGCTAACAAAATTGCTCTGGGGCATCATTTGGACGACGCAGCCGAAACATTGCTCATGAACTTGTTTTACAACGGGAGAAACGCATCCATCCCCCCGGTCTTGCATAGCGACGATCGGCAAAATATAGTAATACGACCCTTGATTGAAGTGGAAGAAAAGTGGCTGAGGGAAACGGCAGAATATTTGAAAATGCCGGTTATCCCCTGCTACACCTGCGATAGCGGTGAAAATATGCAACGGCAAAGAATAAAGAAACTGCTACAAGCCGAAGAAGAGAAAAACCCGCATGTCAAAAGCTCCATACGCCATGCCTTGAAAAACGTGCAGACGAGGCACCTGTGGTCGTTTGGCGAATAGAAAATCGCAAAATAGTATGCCATAAATTAAAGATATTAAAGAAGAAAAAATGGAAAAAAGAAAACCGGAAAAAGCAACGGATGCCGGGCGTAATACAGAGCAAGTCTACACAAGCCCCGTTTCTCGGCTTGAAGAAAAAGATTATATGCCTCTCATAGAACTGGCCCTTGCCGAAGATCATGTCAATGAAGACTGTTCAACCGAAGCTGTATTTCAAGAAAAAAAAGAGGTTCGAGCCGATATTGTAGCGCGCAAAGCAGGTATCCTTTGCGGCATTGAGGTGGCCTCGGCCGTTTTTCTGCGCATTGATCCCCAAATTTCGGTTCAAAAAAGATGCGCCGACGGCAACCGCATCTGGCCTGACGATGATATTTTGCATCTTGAAGGCGACATACGATCGATATTAAGAGCGGAAAGAATTGCACTGAATTTTCTTTCCATGTTATCGGGCATTAGTTCTAAAGTTGCCGAAGCGGTGGAAATTTTAGCGCCAATGGGTATCCGGCTTTTAGATACGAGAAAGACGATCCCCGGCTACCGTAGTTTAAGCAAATACGCCGTGATCCGGGGCGGAGGTTACAACCACCGCAAAAACCTCAAAGAGATGGGGATGATTAAAGACAACCATATTGCCGCCGCCGGGAGCATCCGCCAGGCTGTCCGAAATTTTCACCGTTCATGGCCTGATGTGCCGCTTGAGGTCGAGGTCGATACAATGGAACAGTTGGCCGAATTGCTGGGCGCCCCGGCAGCCCCAGGGGAAACCGCCCTGCCCGCCGCCATTTTGCTGGATAATATGACGCCGGAAGAACTAACGGCTGCGGCGCGAATGATCCATGATTACAACCGCGAAAACGGCGCCTGCATTATCAGCGAAGCTTCGGGCGGCTTTCAGTTAAACAACCTGACAACCCTGGAAGGGACCGGAGTTGATTATGTCTCCATGGGTTCTTTGACAAACCAGATTACGCCTATTGACTTTGGTTTGGATTTACTGAGTTAATTTTTACCGTTAAATTTTCAGCTTAAATTTTCCCTTCGTCGTACGGGTTAAAATAGTAAATTTCCGTATCGGGTATGCCTACCCCTCGAACCGAACCCAGGTTGAGAGAAAAATAAAAGGTATGTTCGTAAAAACCGGCCTGGTTCTCATTGTCTGCGCCAAAAGTGACCCAGGTTTTTTGAAAGGCATAGGTCGCCCGGATTGTCCAGTTATGCAAGTTATGTTCCAGCGTAGCCGAAGCTCTTTCTAACAGAAAAGGAGTTTTAAACCCAAGCGAAGTTTGGTATGCCGGTTCATAGGCGGTACTGCCAGGCTGGTAGGCCATGGCGGCGGCTTCCACGTCCGAGATGACGCGCCAGTTTTGCGCCACGTTCAGGTCAATATCGAAATGATAGCGCAATTGGTGCAAACGTTCGTTTCTAAAATCATGGACCCAGGTGAGTCCCGTAGAGAGGCGCCAAAGCTCTTGAAAAAAGAAGAGCTGGTAGCCCCCCATCTCAAATGAAAATCCGAGAGAATTGGCCGCCGCGCGGTTAAACGGGATTAAATAGGTATATTCATTGTCTAAACTTAACCCAAGGCGGTGGTTGCCATAATCGTACAAACCGTACGACGAGAGGCCGTTGATAAAATCGAGAAAGATTTGAGTTTCTACCGACAGCGGCGACCAGCGGAATCTCTCTTCGATCGGTTGGGGGTAGGTTTTCAGGTCGCGCGCCGTTTGCACTTGCGCGTGAATAAACGGAGCGGGATCCATTAAAATACCCAGGTGGGTTAAATGAGAAAGGTGGTTGCCAAAGGTGGGGTCTTCGTATTCGCCGCGGTAAACGGCATATTGGTTTTCATACGAAGCCTGGGCCATGACCACCGGCACTCCGATTTGGATTGTATCGAGCGTATAGACATAATGATAGCTGTGGCGGCGGTTTTCCTGCAACTCGGGGCCGTCTTCATTGCGCGAGAAGACATTTTTAATCCCGTACCCTCCGCCGGGGATCAAAGTAAACCAGGAGGTAAAGGGGATATATGCATTTACTTCATCATAAATCGTAAAAAGATTATGCGTCCTGTATTGCTCTCCGTTTTTATATTCGGTTGTGGTTTCGGTAAAGAGATTTAAGTTGTTCCGAACCCCATGGAAATGATTGCCGCGCGGTTTGGCCAGGTATGAATTTTTTTCAAACGTGATCCGGGGGGCAATATCAAGTTGGGGGTAATAGGCTTGTTCCTTTTTGCCGTCAATCACCGCGCCCCAGCGCTTTCTGCGCGAACCGTAGATCGAGAAATGGTTGTCGGCCCAATCTTCCGTATAGCTTGCTTCCCATAAAAGCGAATTGTCCAGTTGTTGCGTTTGCGGGAACCGGCGGTCGATCCAGACGGTGTCGGGCGTGGTTTCCGGGATATGTCTCTCTTTGAATTTCCGCCGGAACGACCGGTTGCCGTAATCGTTGACATTAACATAGAGAGCCGATTGCATGTCGCGTTGGGTATTGTCCCGTAACGTCGATTTTAAATTGGCGTTGATCTCATGCCAGTATTCGGAACGCGTACCATACGAGCCGTCTTGCAGCGGAACATAGTTGGTCCGCAGGCTGGAGCCGTCGCCGGCCGTTATTGTTTGCGCGTAAAGATAGTTTGCCAAACCAAGATCAATTTCGTAGGCTAGAGATGCGTTATGGGTAGCGGTATGGATTCCCGTATACCAGCCTTGTTTCTGGTAGTAGTCAAACATGAGCATCCCGTCAGAGGGTAAAAACAGCGCTTGCTTTTTCTTCGGCGAGAAACCGAAAAAGTAACTGTTTTGCAAAAATGTTCCCGTATAGCTGTTTTGGCCGACCAAAGTGACGATGCCCGTTCCCAGGTCGGTTTGAAAGTGAAGAGGTAGCCAGAAGACCGGGGTTTGACCGACATAGTAACGGACACGGTAGCTGACCATTTGATTGTCTTCCTGGATCCAGATTTTTTTAGCCTGTAGAAAATAGTGCGGGCTTTTGGCTTCGCAGGTGGTATAAAAGGCGTCCTGGGCCGAATAGTTTTCGGGCGAGCTGATTTTTAAAATATTGCCAAAGTAGTACAAAGGTTTAATTGTGCCGTCGACATTGTAAAGAACACCCATGGAATTTTTTACATCATAGATGAATTTTTCACCGCGAACCACTTGAAGGTTGTCGATCAACTCCACTCCCCCTTCTCCGTAAAGTTCGCCGGTACCGGGGTTGTATTTCACCGTTTCCGCATGAAGCTCTCCGCTTTGCACCCGGATGATGATCCCGCCCCGGAATATGACAACGCCCTCTTTTGATTCCAGAGCTTGCAAAAACTCGCCCTCGGCGGCGCGAACCAGCTCAATGCCGCTGCCTTCGGTTGTGGTTCCGTTGTCGGTATCGAGCGACCAGATGGTCTCAGGCGCTTTTTCTTTTGAGCCGGTTTTCAAGTTTTTGTCGTGCTGATTTTCAGGCGTATTTTGTTCGGTTTCGGATTCCGGGCCCGCATTTTGCGCCCGGACAAGTTGTGGGGTTATGAAAAACATAACGACAAGAAGGGCAATGGCGCTGTTTTTTTTCAGGTTCGCGGATTTCATGGGTTTACGGGAGTTCCGATTGCAATAAAAAAGAAACGGATGTTATGAAAAGTAAAATTGAGAATTTATCTGTGTTTTTAACAAACCGCTTTGACGTTACGACGGCGCTATCCGGCGCTATATGGAAAGAAAATTGTTGAAATTTTCGTTCCCATTCCGATGATGGTGACAACAATGATGACAGCCGCAGCGGATGTTCGCGCGGCAAGAGAAAAACCACGATTATTAAAAGAGGGCCGGCGGATTCAAACGAATTGAAAAACCGGCATGTTCACGCAACAGCGGTTACAGAACATATCATAGGAGGCAACTTGCAAGACTGGTATTTCATTCAATATGGCGAAAAGCCCCCGTTTCATTACGAAAATAAAAACGGGCAAGCCGAACTGCAAATACCCTACCCCGGCAATCTTGTTACCCCGGGGCAGATGATTGTCGCCCAAATGGTGGACGAGAGCAATCCGTTTAAATTTAAAAACCCGGTCGTCAAGGGCCCCCCGCGGCAAATCGATTACGATTCATCGGCCATTTATCATGATACAAACCGAAATGTCTATATGGCTAAAATATACGGTTATGCGGGCTTCATTCGAGGGCGTTTGACCATTACCCCGCCGGTTGTCATCAATGAAGATAAGACTGAAGCAAAAATCCTTATCCGGGGCCAGGACATTCGCTCCATACCCGACCCGGATCAAATATACGAAATTATCAAATACATGAATCTTTTCCCTACGGTCGACCGCAACGGGATGGATAGAAATACAAAAGAAGCCATTGAAAAAGGGGAAGATTACATCATCATTTCGCAGGGGCGGTCCATGCTAACGGCATATCAACCGTATGTGATCAGCAACATTAAACTGGATAAGAAAGTCGGTAAAATCAAAGATGACGGCAGCATTGACTATAAAGACCGAGAAACAATTAAAGAAGTATTTCAAGGCGACGATGTCGGTATCTATTACGAGGGCCGCGAAGGCCACGAAGGGTTTAATATCTACGGCCAGCGCGTCCCGGTTGAAACGGTGGTCATGGGGCCGCAAATGGGTAACAATCTCTACATTGACCCTGACGAACCCACACATGTAAAATCGGCAATCAACGGTTTTTTAAACCTGCGCGAGAACAAGCTTGAAGTGGTGGAAACCTTGATCATTGACAGCGATATCGATTACGAAACGGGTAATATTGAATTTTCAGGGAACATTGAAATTAAAGGAAAGGTGGCGACGGGATTTTCCGTTGTTACATTTGGCAACCTGGTCATTCACGGCATTGTTGAAGCCGCCAGCCTCTTTTCGTCGAATGACATGGAGTTGCGCTCCGGGGTTGTCAGCGCAGAAGGCTATAAAATCGAATGCCGCGGGAACTTAAAAGCCCGGTACATTCAAAATGCGCATGTGCATGTCGGGCAAAATCTGGAAGTCGAAGATTTTATCTACCATAGCCGAATCGATTGCAACGGGGAAATCAGGGCGACGGCGAAAAGCGGTTTGGTCGTTGGCGGCCGTCTGACGGCCAAGAAAAAAATTGAGGTCAACATTGCAGGCAATCGAAACGGCGCCTTAACCGAACTGGTGGTCGGTATCGATCAAAACCTTGACGATAAGATCAAAGCGAAGAAAAAAGATATCGCCCTTTTGATGGAACGGAAAAACTACATCAACGAACAATTAAAGAAAAATTTCCCCCCGAATTTTATCCGTAACCCTGCAGCGTATGTTACAAAACTGCCTGAAGATCAAAAAGCGGTTGCCGTCAAACTGGTGACGCAACTAAAAAAGATCGACGAATGGATTGTAAACGCCCAAAAAGAGTATGACCGCATGGAAAAACTGGGCCCCACCTACCGCTTTACCCCGGAAATCATTGTTCATAAACAAAAATACCCCGGCGTGAAAGAGAAAGTGGTCAACGCTCCCGGTCAAATACACTCAAACCAATAAGTGTTGCGGCTTACCCGGGCGTTCGGGCGGTCTTCGTATACCCTTGGAACGGATTAAATGGCGGCTGAAATGAGGTGGTCAAGAGCCTCTTCGCCCTCCCCCAGAAATAGCGAAAGCAAAGAGAGATCAAGCCGGTCTTGCCGGTTTTTGCCTTTCTTTTGCGATAAGTCCGAATGCTTTTGAGATAAACGTTCGTTGATGCCGGGGTCGTTTTCATTGAGTTCGGAAATTTCTTTCAATAACGGGTCGCTTTGGATCTCTTTGCGCAACTCATGCATTTTCGATAAACAGCCTTTTTCCGCTGTTTTTAAAAACTGAATTACTTTGGCAGAGATTGGGTGAGACGGATCTCGCTGCAAAGCGAAAAGGGCGAATTTTTCACATTGCTCAAAGTCCCCGGTTTTATAATAAAGAAGAATGAGAGCCCCTAACGTTTCCATCAGTTGGTTTTGACCATTATGTTGTTTGGCGCCGACGTCGCTAAGCGTTTTTAACAGGCGAAGCAAAAGCTTTTCGGATTTCCGGTAATCTCCGGTTTTCTCGTAACTATAGGCAAGGAGCAATTGGCAGCCGAACATTTGCCGGATTTGTTCAAAGCGATTTTCCAGAAGCGCAACGGCTTCGTCGAAAGAGCCCGCCTTATATCTTTCCAGGGCCAGATTGTACAAGACGCGCTCGTCAAAGCCGTTTTTTAAGGCCGTTTCGTAGCAAAGGACCGCTTTGTCCGGCATACTTAATTTGGAAAAAAGCACGCCCGAATTCAACCAACCGTCGATAAAAGAAGAGTCGATTTTCAAGGCCTCGCGGTAAGCTTCAAGGGCGCCGGCAAGATTGCCCCGCCTTTCCAAAGCCAGCGCGGTATAAAAGTGACTGTTTCGCGTATTTTGATTTGCGGCCATAACCTATTTTCGGCATATTTGTCAGACAGAACAGGAAAAATCATTTTTTCATTGACGCCGTT
>JBNLDQ010000034.1:0-25280 GCA_050304475.1 Turneriellaceae bacterium
GTTCCGATGGGCGGGTGTGGGCGCGAACAAGAGTGCGGATAAGGGCCCGTATATACCCGCCCTCTTCCGCCTGCCGTCCCCTAACGGGAAGGGCCGGTCCGTTTCGGACCGCCTCTCGCCAGATCACCGGCTCCTCAAACGGAGCGGATCAAAGATAAAGACTTTTTACTTTGTAATCGTTTCGTTCTCTTGTTTTTGGCAAAAAAAGAATTTTTTTGAAAAAGTAAGCCGAAACAAAACAGGATCGCGGGGGTTGCCCGAGACCTTGGCTCGGGCAAGGGGGCGGCTGCCCCCTTTTTCCTCTTCTCTTTCTATTGCAAGAATGATTTAAAATCAATAATGATTGACAAGCGTGTTCGACTTCTCTTTTAATTACGATGTTTACTGGAAACGCGGGGGTGCTATGGGGCAAAATCATTATGATGTGATCATTGTCGGAGCCGGTCCGTCCGGTTCTGCGGCTGCCCGGGCGCTTACCGCCGGAGGCATGCGGGCGCTTTTGCTGGACAAAAAAAATTTTCCGCGACTTAAATTGTGCGCGGGGTGGCTTCCTCCGTCGGTTTTTTCTTTGCTTGGTATTTCTTGGGAGCAATACCCTTTTGCAATTCGAAGATATGAAAATGTCAAGGTCTGTTACGATTCTGTCCGGTATACTCTCAAGGCCGAACAGTACTCGATTGTTCGTACTGAGTTTGACCACTGGCTCTTGCGGGAGTCAAAAACCCCTTTTGTGCAGGAGGCTGTTCGGAGTATTCAAAAGCGCGAGAACGGGTTTCTACTGAATAACAAATACTCTTGCCAATATTTAATTGGCGCGGGGGGAACCGCTTGTCCGGTTCGCCAATTTCTTCGTAAAAACTTGCTTCATGATTTGCCCGCTTCTGCGGATGAGAAGGCGCGGCGCCGGCGCAACATTGCCACCAGGGAGCTGGAGTTTGAGGGTCTGGCTTTATCTGAAATGATCCACCTTTTTTGGTGGAAAGATTTTACCGGGTATGGGTGGTTTGTTCCGAAACCCGGCAAAATCAACATGGGCGTTGGGGGGTTGCGGGAGAAGACCGGCAATATTGAGCTTTGGTGGCGCCGTCTCCTTGATCAAACCCTTTCCTTGAAGCTCATCGCCAAACCGGAAGCCGTCGAACAAATGCGCCCCGGGGCTCATACCTATTATTTAAATCACCGCCGCTCTCACCGCAGGCTTGTTTCCGCTATGCCCGGTAATCTCTTTTTAATTGGCGATTCCCTGGGTTTGGCAACTCTCGACCTGGGCGAAGGTATCGGGCCGGCCATTGAATCGGGGCAGATGGCTGCAAAAGCGATTCTCGAAAACAAACCTTATGAACCGCAACGAATCCGCCTCTACTCAAACCCCTGGAGCCGCTTTTTACAATATCTTCCATATGCTCCTGTCATGAAAATATAATGTCTTCAATTTGTTGAAAATAAAAATAGAACTTGCCGTTTACATCACGATCTGACATCTTGAAATATGAAATATTTAAATGGCATTTTAAATTGCAACCCCAGCTCTCTCTCCATTGCTATTGTTCTCAGTCTCTTTTTTCTCGGCCCCGGTTCGATCACTTTCAATACCGCGCTTTCCGCAGAAGAGCCCCCGGCGCAAACTGCGTCCGGCAACCCCGGGCCGGCAGAAAATTACGCAAAGGGCAAAGAACTTTACGACCAAAAGAAATACAAGGAAGCTTACCCTTACCTTAAAAAAGCGGCTGAGGCCGGTCATTCCGATGCGCAGATGCATTTGGGTAAAATGTATTATAACGGCTGGGGGGTTACGCACAACCACGAGACCGGTCGCATGTGGCATGAAAAAGCTGCCGCTCAAGGGAACGAGGAGTCAAAACGCAAACTGGAAAACATGGATCACCATTGATTCGTCGCCTCTTCCGCCCCCTGAAAAAATCCGGGAAATAAACAGATTACAGAATAAAAAAGCCATCATCATTGAACCCGGATTCGCGGTGACCGGAGAGCTGGGGATTTTGAATGGAAAAAATCCAAGGCGGTAGAGGGCGGGTATATACGGGCCCTTATATACAAATCGCTTTTAGGGGTTCGGGCGCACTCTGTTTGACCATTCCAGTTCTACGGCAAGCGGTCGATATTCAATTGAGTTTTTACTAATGGTTACCCTTTGTTTTTGTACCCGGTTACCGTGGTGCAAAAGCGTGCAGACTTTCCGGCCGGTGAACTGAAAAAAATCATACTGGCCGGTGAACTCTCTCTTTTGCGGTATTTTCATTTGAAAACAATGATTGTGATAGGAAAAGTTCGCTTTCCATCCGTTGTATTTGATTGTCGCTTCGTAGAGTGTCCAAAGCGCGAGTAATGTTGTTTCCGGGGCAAGATGTTTTTGCACTTCTTGCGTTATTTCATACAGGCACTCGGGGTAGACGCAATTTTGCAGCGCCGCTTTTCTGCCGGGACTATTGGTTTGGTCTTCCAAATCTACGCCGAGAGGAGCGCCCGCGCCAAGCGCGTATGCTATGGTATTTCCCGAATGCGAAACGGAAAACGAAATTTCTTCCCCTATTTCATCTACCAGCCTTTTCGGATTTTTTATGTAGGGTTTTCCGTGTTCGGAATATCCGAAAGTTAAATCGCTTGGCCGTACGTTAAATCGATCTGCCAGCAGGTAGCGCAATGCCCCGCGCGAAACAATGGTCTGGTTTCGCTTACGCCCGGTGCTGCGTTTTGTTCGCGCTTGTTCTTCGGCGGAAAGGACGGAGTAAAAGTTTTCCAGAAACGGCTCATGTTCCGGAATGTCTATGAAATAGAGTTCTGTTTCGCTCATCCTTGTTGCAGGATTTAACTTGCCGAAAAGATCTCCCCATGCCCCGGCCCAATTGACACCCCGGGTTTTCGGGTTTCCCGGTAGAGTTTAAGTTCGCACCCTTTTAATAAATTTTCGTTTCTGCCCGCCAGGTAATTTTCAGTCGGAAATATGTCGCCGACAAACAGGGTTTTGCCTGCTCTGTTTTTTACTCGAGCCACTAAATCGCCATCGGTATGGATGGCGGCTTTTTCTATTTCTATCCCCTCGAATGAGTATGGCGAAGTGTCTACGATAATAATTTTTTCCTCTTCCCAGCCGGCGATTGTTTCCCACAGGTGTTTGTTCCGGTAGGCAAAATTAGCCATGGCGCGTTTTTGATTTTTCCCGATTTCTTTGTCCCATCCGCCTTCGTCGTCCAGTACGTTGACCAAATAGTCAATTGGCGACTCTTGCGTTTTTGCTTTTTCGATGTACCCCATGATTTCCCGAACCGTGCTCATGGAATCGTCGGAGATCAACAACCGGGCCGATTGAAAATGTGAAATGGAACCGACATGATCGATATGCCAGTGTGAAATAATGACGGTATCTATATCGGCCGGGCTAATATTTCTCGATTCGAGACTGGCCAATAGCTGTTTCGTATCGTAGGGAAATCCCGTGTCGAATAAAATCTTTTTGTCTTCCTTTGTCGTAATTAAATAAACGCTGGTATGAAAATCCGGAAAAGAATTCCCGGCTATAAGAGTTTCAATTTTATTCATTTTTAATATCCCCGGTAATCCCCTTCACAATATATTGACGAATTCATTTTAAAAGCAATTCAAGTATCGTTTCAACAATGCCGTTTTCAATTTGCATGACCGGCTCTGCCGCCAAATCAATGCTCACCCTGGTTTTTTTATCCCACTTGCCCAGGGCCTGGATCAAGGCTTGCCAGGCTTTCGCCGACTCTTTCAAAGACTGGATTAGTTTCTTATACAGTTTCTTATCTTCATCGCTCAGCAGCTCGCCGCCTTGTTGAAAAGTCAAAAGAGTTTTTTCAATAAAAGCGGCAAAACTCGCCCGGTACATTCCGTTTGAAAAATACTTGTCGAAATCCTGGATCATCTTAACCGAAAAATTCCAGTTGTCGTCCGGGAGCCCGGAATTTTTCTCCAGGTCGGTTAAAAACTCCCGAATGCTTTTTTGCCCGTATACGGTCTTCGTTCGAATGACGCCGGCGGTCGATTCGTCCGCACGTTCGTTTTGCATCTCGCTCAGGTATTTCGATAAAATCGACTTTAAGTGAAAATGGCGTTGTACGGGGAAAGGCCGGCTCTCTTTTTTTTCAAGCAAGAGGTATTCCATGTACTGTTTTTTTTCTTCGCCAAATTCGAAATAGGTAACGGGCCACATCTCTAAAAAGGTTTCGCGAGCGATGGGTACGACTTTCGATGTCATGTTATCGGCCACATAAACCTCTTCGGATCCCACGCCAAGGACAAGCAACTGGTGAGGGATCGAGTCCATGATGCCGTAATCGAGCAGTGAACTGAGATTCCCCCGGACAATCCCCTGCAGGTACGGCGGGTAAAACCCGTAAAATTTGTTAAAATCGACTTCAACGATCACCGGAACTTTACGTTCGCTTGTCAGAAATTCCAGGTCTTCGATTGTTCCGTTATATTCGCGGTAGTGATCGCCCGATAAAAAATGAGAGATATTCTTCAAGGCATGGATTGACTTGCCGTATAACGTAAAAAACGGCTTCTCTAAATTGCTTTTAAAATAGTAGAGCGCCGGCCCACCGGCGAGGCCGATAATATCGTCTGACGAAACATCGTACCCGAAATAATTTAGAATGGTTCTTTCGCAAAAAAGACGGCATTCGAGTTTGGGTTCAAACAGACCGGTTTGGAGTGTAACGCTTGCATCTACCGACATAAGTTGTCTTCTCCCGGAATTACGCCAACGACGGCGCGCTTGGTAAGAGATTTTCCCGTTTTAAAATATTCGTCACTTCCAAAGCTGAGAGCATGCACAGCGGAATACCCCCGCCCGGGTATATCCATTGCCCGGTGAGATACAGACCGTTAATTTTTGTCTTATAGCTGTTAAAAGGAGGCAATAAATCTTTTTGCGTCACTGCCCAACCCATGAGCGAACCATTCTTGTTCCAGGTATATCTTTCCAGAGTCAAGGGGGTCGCCGTTTCGGTAAACAACACTTTGCCTTTTATTTCGGGCATATACCGGTATACGGTTTGCATAATTTTTCCGGTCAGCTTTTCCTTGATCTCTGCGTATTGTGCCGTGTCTCTTTCGTATTTCTGAAAAAACTCGTATGGCAAGACACAGTGAACCACCAGCGCGGCCTTTCCTTCGGGAGCCAGGCTTTGGTCGACAAGCGAATTGGTTGAAATTAAAATGGGAATATTGTCCGGTATCTCTCCTTTTTCTAGATTCGAGAAAACCGTTTCCATATCATAATCTTCAAAGCAATACACATTTTGCCCGGTATACCCCGATTCTCGCAAATCGTCGTCGACTGCGACATAGACAATAAAGTTCGATTCCAGAACTTTTTTATCCAGCCGTTCGAAGTAAGGCGTTGCCGGTCCGGCGGAAGGCAACAAGTTGCCAAATACCTGATGAACGTCAATGGCCGAGATGACCAAATCGCTGTAAATTTTTTCATCGCCGGTTTCGACGCCGATTACCGTATCGCCCGCTTCATTGGTTAAAATGCGATTGACTTGCGTATTTAAATCGACCCTGCCCCCCAGTTCTTTTGTCTTTTCGAGAAGTTCATCGGAGAAACGTTGTACGCCGCCCTCGGCCCGGTATAAACCGTTTAAGTTCAATATCCAGATAGAACTGGCGGCCATTAATGTCGACCCGGGCAAAGGCGGGAGAGAAAGTAAAACGGCTTTTAACTTTTCGTCACGGAACATTTGATTTACCACATCGGCGGCCATGCGATCGGCGCCCGTTTTTTCAACGGCGGCAAAAAACTCATTTTGAAAGTCGCCCTCTTCGTATTCGTAGTATTCGGTCATTTCCATATGACGCGAACGCAAAACCCGTTTGTTAAATACCTTGATCAATTCGCGGTTAATCTCTTCTAACAATGCAAAATATTTTTCAATCGCTTCCGACTCCTGGGGGAAAATTTGCGACAAATCTTTAACGACTTCGGGGATACTGCATTTTAAATCGATTTTGTAATCGGGGAAAAGTAACGTATCCGAAGGCAAAAGCGGTTTTACGGGAATTGTCTTTTGCAGCCCCACCTGCTTTAAGTACCTCGATACAATACCGGCGGCGTCGCCTTCGTAAAAGGTATGCACGGTCGTTTCAAAGGTAAAACCCTTTTTGCGAAAGGCGCTGATATAACCGCCAACAAAATTGTTTTTTTCAATGATTCTGGGGCGCAGCCCCTTTTGCGCCAAAACCGCCCCCAGAGATAAACCGGCGATTCCGGCGCCGATAATAATAACATCTTCTTTTGTTTCATTCCCCATACAAATCTCTCCGTTTCTTTATTTGACTTCGCTTTTCGCGTATTTTTCCACCAGCTCCGATATTAACCTGGCAGACCAGAATGAGCCCGGTAAGCCGCCGAGAAGTACCCATTGGCCGGCATGGAACAGGTTTCCGAAAACCTTGCTTTTGCTTTTCGGGCGAAGCGAATTTTTCACGCTGACATGCCACCCAAAGATAGAACCCGCATCGGCGGAAAATTGTTTCGCATAAAAATCAGGATCCGCCCACTCTTCAAAAACAAGCGACTCTTCATCGATAGAAAGGTTTGTCGAGGCCTTTGAAAATACCAGCGACTTTAAACTTGCCAGTAATTTTTGCTTTTCTTCCTTAGTTAAAGAGCGATACACCTCGCCATAGATCGGGAAAATCGCCTGAATGAGAGATTGACCCGGTGCGCTGATTTCCATTTCAGGCGAACTCACAAACACCCAGACCGGGAAATTCATGTTGAGCGTCTTTTGTTCGGTATCGATAAACCACTGCTTTAAATCCGGAAAGCGCTCAGGCACAATGACATAATAACCGGGCTGAATTGCTCCGCATATATCCTCGCTAAACCCCCAGGTCGCCTGAATCGCGCTCACAGAGTAAGGCAGATTCAGCCTTGACTCCATCAAGGCGCTCTTTTCGGTTTTGTCCACCAGCTCCGAATAAAACTTTTTCACCGAGATGGTGGATATGATATTGCCCGCCTCAATGATATCCCCGCCCGCAAGAATACAGCCGGTGACCTTGTTGTTTTCAATCCGGACATGCTCGACGCGCTTGCCCAGGAAAACTTCGCCGCCGTTACCGCGGATAATGCCAACCAGCTTATCCCAGAATTTTTCAAAGCCGCCGGTTACCGTATAGACGCCTTTGTCCAGAAAGATATCGAGGTAGATGCAAAAAAACTCAAAACTGCCGCCCGGCCAAATGCTCATGCCAACCAACCGTTTTTTCAGTTCTTCGGAACGGAACATCGAATCGATCAGCAAGTGCGCCGACTCCGGTTTTTCCAGATTTTGATCGGTGACATAACTCAGCGTGTTCCACCCTTCGCCGCTCTGTTCTTGCCCTTCTTTTTGGCGAAACATCGTTGCGGGGTTATAGAGCATATCGAGAGTCGAGTTAAAAATCGATTCAAACTCTTCAATTGCGCTCTTCTCTTCCGGGTAATCGGTTTTTAAAGAAGAGAAAAAGTCTTCATGGTTATCGATTTGGTAAACCTGATCCCGGATAATGCAACCTAAATTGGTGCGTTGAAAAAGAGAGCCGATCTCTTCTTTATAATCCGGAAACTCATCGAGGAAGTTACCGATGTAATCTTCTTTTTTAAAGGTAGCCGGCACAAAATGGGCGCCAATGTTATAGCTAAACCCATCCTTGTGAAATGTACCGGCAAACCCTCCCGGAAATTCGTTTTGGTCGATTACGGCGACTTTCCCCTTGCGCGACAGATAACAGGCTGTTAACAGTCCGGTAGCCCCCGCGCCAATGACGGCATAATCGAACGTCTTTACTGATCCCATGACCTGAATACCAGACAAGAGTTGTTCCCGCCAAAAGCAAACGAGTTCGACAAGGCTGCATGAACCTTTGTCTCTACCGCCGCGCCCGAAACAATGTTAGCCGACTGAGCGATGGAATACTCTTTGTCTAACGTCGATATGGGGGAAACAAAACCCTGGTCCATTTGAATTACCGTAGCTACCGCTTCAATGGCCCCGGCGGCGCCTAACAAATGGCCCGTCTGCGATTTAATGGAATTAATGTAAATGGTTTCAAGCTTCTCTCCGAAAACCTGCCGGAGTCCGGTCAACTCAATTGTATCGTTGGTCGGGGTTGCCGTTCCGTGCGTATTGATGTAGTCGACTTCCGTCACATCCATGTTTGAATTTTTTAACGCCTCATGGATTAAGTACGCAACGCCTTTGCCGCTTGGGTCGGGCGAGGTGATATGGTAGGCGTCGTTTGCAATAGAGTACCCGCTCAGCTCTGCATAGATATGCGCCCCGCGTTTTTTAGCATGTTCCAAAGTTTCAAGCACAAAGATACCGGCCCCTTCGCCTAAAACGGTTCCTTTGCGTTGCGAAGAAAAGGGTTTGCACGATTCGCCGTCAAGGGCTTGCAAGGCGCAAAATCCGCCATGGACCAGTCTGGTATACCCGTCCGCTCCCCCGGCAATTACGATATCGCATTTGCCCGCTTTGAGCATATCATAACCGATGCCAATGGAGTTGCTGCTGGAAGCGCATGCCGTTGAAACGGTAAACGAGGGCCCCGAAGTGCCCAGAATTCTGGAAAGAAAAGTATGGATGTTTTTAACCGAATGCAAAATCAACTCCGGCGTAATTGCCGTACCGGCGTGAATTGACTCGAGGTGCGTTTGCAGTTGGTAGTCGCCGGTCAAGCTGGCCCCCATACAAACGGAAGTCCTGCCGCCCGCAATTTCGGTAAAATCCAAACCGCTGGTTTCAATTGCCTCAAGCGTAGCATAAAGGGCGTAAAGATAGCTTTTATCCATGGTTTCAATATCCGATATTTTCGCTCTGATTGAATCGGGCAATAGTTCATAGACATTTTGCCGAACGATCCCGGCAATTTTAGTTGAAACGCTGGATGTGTCAAATTCGGTAATATCGCCGTAGCCGACCTTGCCTGTTCTCAACCCTTCCGTAAATTCCTGAATTCCGACGCCAACGGAACTGACCGTTCCGATGCCTGTAATACAAATTTTATTTTCCATGTGAATGATTCTCCTTGTTTCAGATTAAAACGGATTTCAGGCGATCACGACCGATGAAAAAATCCCGTTTGGTAAATACTGATTTGCGATAGTCACCGTATCGCTACCGGCTTTTAAATCGCCAACGGCCTGGCTTGAAAGATAATCTTTTAACCCCGAAATTTGATTTTGCTTGAACAAAAGCGCCGATATGATATTGTTAATGAAACCGGGGCAAAACGATTCTCCGGTGTTCACTTTTGTCGATACCAGTTTTAATTGAGGGTACTGCTCGCGGTATTTGCTCACAGCCTCCAATTCCGATGAGTCCACACCGGTTCCATTGGCCGAACCGAAAACGACGATATTATTGTCCTGGTTGCATGACTCAATCGCCGAACCGACTGTTTCGGAAACCAGCTCAGGCGATGCGTTTGTATATTTTTGCTCAAACTCAATGCCTTCGTTACGATCTGTCCCGGTAAAAGATTCTTTGATTGTTCCGTATATTTTTGCGCCGCGTTTTTTCGCCGACTCTACTGTCTCCAGTACGATGCCGCTGAAAGATTCGGAATATACAAATCCCTTGTTCCCCGAATAGACTGACGCTTCATCTTCTTTCTTTCTCAGTAATCCCAGGTTTGCATATGAGTTAACGAAAAGATCGTTGATTTCATCGGTCGCCACTACGAGAATAATATCCGCTTGCCCGCTTTCCAGCATGAGTTTTGAATAATAGATCGGGTCTGCGCCTGCGAGCGTTGAGCTAACCCCTTTGATTGACAACAAACGCGTATATGCCCCCAAAGGCGCATTGTAAACGGTCGAAGGAAACCACATGGGGCTGATATTTGTCAAGCCGGCCTGAATGATCTCGCGGTGAATTTTTGCGTTGGTTGAAATGCTCCCGTTGAAGGTGGCAAAAATACTGCCTACCCTGTGGCAATTGGTTTCGTCGACAGAGAGAGACGCATCCGCGACCAGGCGTTGGGCGACAACGCATGAGTATGCGCTGATCCGGTCAAGCCGGCGGCGAATATTCGGCGATACTTCCGAAAGGTATGCGTCGTCAATTCGTCCGACCCTGTATTCATTCTCTCCAATTTGTTCCGTTTGCATTGCTTCTGAGCCGTTTTCCATGTTTTGCCGGCTTTCGAGCAAGTCCCCGCCCGGAACGAGTGAGGCCATTCCAGTTATTGCTATTTCCATTTTTATTTCTCCTGGTTTACTTTTTCAAATTTATATGTAAGCTCGGCGCTGGCTACGCGTTCATCGCGAACAAAGGCTTCGGTTTTCACCTTGCCCACTCCGCTGAATAATCCTATTTTTGTTGCTACTATTTTCATCCGGTCCCCGGGAATCACTTTGCGCATGAATCGAACCTTATCATAGGCGACCATGATACCCAACGTTTGTTCTTTTTCTTCCGAATAAAAATCGTCGTAAAAACACATGCCGCCAACCTGGCTCATCGTTTCTACGATAATGACGCCCGGCAATATCGGATCGTTGGGGAAATGGCCCTGAAACCATATTTCGCTAAAGGTGACGTTTTTCTGCCCAATGCAGACGCCGTCTTTTTGCACTTCAATCTCATCTACCAACAGCATGGGAAACCGGTGAAGGTAAATTCTCAATATCTCTTTTCCGTTTATTATTCTACTACTCATGCCACTTCTCTCAATACAATTGAATACATTTGTTCAATCGTCTCCTTTTCCGTTTCAATAATTTGTGTGATTAAAGCGATATCATCGCCGGTAAATAAATTGCTTTTGTGATTCTCTTTTTCATTGATTTTTTGTTCGAGACTTTTGTTAAAGATTTTCCATTTCTCGCTAAGCTCATGGTAAATCGCGCTATACTCGAGTAAAACATCGAGGTTGGTAATGCGCGCCGCTTCTTTTAAAAACCTGGAATAAAATCTTCTGAAGTTCCCGCCGCCGGTGCCAAGCTTTTCAATGGAAATCAACATATTAAAAAGGATAACTTCGCGTTGTTCGGCGTCATACTTTTCATTGAAAGAAACCATATCGTTTAAAAAGGCGCTCATGCCGCGAACCCCGGAAACATTGTTGGTGGGGTTGCAGGGAAATTTCAGTTCATGAAAGTTCCGGTAGATGGCAAACAAAACCGCGGTAGCAAGATTGTCCCGGTCAAAATGAGCGGGGTGGATTAAATCGTCATAATAGTAATTGATCAACGGCTTCGGGATAATCTCGGGAGAGTTCCAGGCGCCCATGAAATCTTCCAGTTGAAACTTCATCACGGGCCAAAGATGATCTTTGACTAAAATATAATTTTCTTTTTGATCGCCACCGACAACCATGGCGTGATGCTCGCTGTACAGGTAAGGCTCCTGAAACTCAGGCAGCTTATCCATAATATAGCTTAAATGGTTTAAATTGAGCAAGACAACCGACGGTTTCCCCTCCTGCAACCTGGCAAAAATGGAATCGATTTGAACGGCGTCGCCCCCGTACAAACGAGTGTCAAAACCCAACGAGTTTAATATATTTTCATAAAGGTGGTTCCCCCTGCCTGAGACAAAGGGATACGGCAACGATGCGTCGGCGTAATAGGTAAACCCGAGACCTTTGCCAAGACCGAAAAGCAAATGTTCGGGCAGATCAATGCCGGTGTTCTTTAATGTGTTCATGGCCGCCGTGGTGCCGCAGTTGACGCCAATGTTCCACCGGGTTTCAATTTGCATGCGCGCGTCCCCCGTTTTCGTTTTCGCCGTTATCACTCAGAAAAAACAACAGTGAATAAATATCAATCATGAGTTTTGCATAGTCCGGAGTTTCATCTTGCTCTTGCAAAAGGGCGGAAAACAGACGATCTGCAAAACCGGGATTTAAACCCGACTCTCGTCTCTTGCGCATGATTTGCTTTTTTATACCTGCGCCGAATTCGGCTTCAAGACCTGCCTCTTTTTGCCGTAGTATTTCCGAAAGGCGTTCTCGCCCAATCTCTCCCGATTTTTGAACGCGAGCTATGATTTGTTTTAACAAGATCCCCATGACCTTGACAAAAGAGATCGGCTTCACCGGCACATCGACGTAGAGCAAATGCATGTCAAATTGATCCGAAAATTGATCGGGGGAAAACGCTTTCGTCTCTTTTTGGCCGTTATCCGAAAACTCCAGAAACTCGATTCCAGGAGCTTCTTCAACGGGCGTTAGAAACAAGCCGAACCTGTCGCAACCTTCTTCCCGGTCCCGGTACATGTGCAAAATCGGAGTAAGAAGAGAGTTCTTGGTATAAAGCCCGGAGTTGACCAGACTAAGCGTTTCATTGTATACCACCGGCGAGCTCCCGTTATGAAAACTCCAAGACCTGACATAGCTGCCAATATCGAGAAACATTTTTTGCAGCGCATGTCGAACGGCATCCAGACGGTTGGTATAATTGTTCAATAAGCAAAGCGTGGTTTCCAGAAAGTAAACAATGCGAACGGCGGGCAGCGCGTCTTTACCGTAATAGTACTGGATAATATGCAAGACCATGCCTTCCGGGCCGCTCACGCCGGCAAAATCATATGTATTTTGCATATAAAATCTTTTTACGCTTTTTGGAATGGGCATTGAACGACTCTTTTCCTGATGTTATTTTACCGATTCAAGATTTACAACGGTTTCCGGAACCCCGTAACCGCCCCTTTTTCCCCGGTAGGCTACATATCTGCCGGACGACGTTTCAAAGGTATACGTCACATTCCAGAAAAAAGTAGGGAACGAAGCGAGGCTGACCAAAACGTCGATGACGGGCGCCGGCGCCGATAAAACGGATTTCGTATAACGTTCTTTTTTCTCTGCCAGCATGACAAACTCTTCGAGATCATCCGCCCGAATCACCCAGAAAGAAACTTCTTCCCCTGAGCTTTCCGTAATGAAACCTTTCAATCCGTGCTCAATCAATTGGTACCAGGGCTTCTCGTCAATTTCGATCTCTTTGTTGATCTTTTCACCGTCCAGACTGCCGTTGATTTTAATTTTATCGGCTTCGCGTTTTGCGACAAATTCGCCTTTAGGGCCTTTGTACGCCCATTGCAATGTACGGTTTTGAGCGTCGGTAATAAACGTATTGGTTTCACCTGAACTCGTCACGACAATTTGTTGCCCGGCCTGTGTTTTGCTTACATTCCATTGAACGCTCACCGATTTTTCGCCGGTCGTTTCGTTATACGTCAGCGACTGGTTTGAATTTGCGAACAAAGGCGCCGCCGAGACGGCAATCGTTACATAAAATAAAATAATAATTTTTTTTAACATTTTTCCCCCAAAAGCAAGATTAATTTTTGTTAATCGAAGTCACTTTCCCGTCAGTCATGGTAATAATTCGATTTGCATATTTTAAAATTCGAGCGTCGTGCGTCGAATAGACGACGGTAACGCCAAGTTTTTCGTTTACCTCTTTGACAAGTTGCATCACATTGTGAGCCGATTCACCGTCCAGGTTCGCGGTTAATTCGTCGGCCAGTAAAATTTTGGAAGCGGATACAATGGCCCGCGCCACGGCGACCCGTTGCCTTTGCCCCCCGGAAAGTTCATTGATCATTCTGTTTTCAAGACCGGACAAACCGACAAACTTCAAAGCTTCGGCCGGAGAGTATAATTTTTTACCCGTCTCTTCCGTTTTAAAAATCAAAGGAAACTCTACGTTTTCCAAAACGGTTAGCGTGGGCAACAAATTGTACGCCTGAAAAATAAAACTGATTTTATCTTTTCGGTACAGGTTTTTCTGGTCGGCCGAATAGGCTGTGATATTTTCGCCTTCGACGACAATTTCGCCGGCGCTAGGAACATCCAACCCGCCGACAAGGTTAATAACGCTTGTTTTACCGCTGCCCGAAGGTCCGACTAACGCCACCATTTCGCCCTGATTGATTTGAAACGAAATATCGTCCAGCGCCTTGACCTCGACTTTTCCGGTGTTGTATTTGTGCTTAACATTTTTCAGTTGAATCATACTTTCCTCATCCTTGGTTTTGATAAATGTGAAATGCCCCGCTAACGCGAAAATATATTTCATATATATTGTTTGCGAGCGCTCGATATTCGTTGCTTTTTTTGTCGTCCAGCATCCCGTACCCGCCCAACACAACTTCGACCTCGTCGCCTATGCGCCGGGCCAGATAGCCTGTGGCGATCGCCGACTCGTCGTTCATCCCGTAAACGACCCCTTGGGCAATTTTCCACTTTTGAGAAATAAACGAGATTCCCCCAAAAAGATATTCTTTTTGAATTTCTCCCGGCCTGGGCGTTACGCCCGGGTTGTTATACAGGTAATCGGCCAGCGAATTTTCCCCTTTTTCATTCCGGTAATATTCGCCAAGCAATAGGGTGCGGTACGGTTTACGGTCGGTAATGTTCACTTCAAAACCGAAGAGCGATTGAACGTTATCCGACAGGTTGCCGGCCCGGTATTCCGAGTAGACGGCAAAGTTATTCAATTCTGAAAACAGCAATCGCAAGTAACCTCCCGTCACTACGTCGCCGTTTTCGTCATACACGCCGCTTAAAAACAGATCGGCCAGTTGATATGAGAACAGCCCCGACAGATTCGCCATGTCAGGCCCGCCCTGATACCCGGGAAGAGCGGACAAGTTAATTTGCGACGACAAACTTCCCGGCGAAAATATATATGAGATCGAAGATAAAAAGACGGTATCGTCGGCTTCTTTCCCCCGTTCATCGAGATAAACCGACGACTTCCGGGGATTGATTAAATCCGAAGGGTTCCAGTTTTGACCGACGCTTTCATACAAGCGAGCCTTCCCGAGAACCAGCGAAAAGTAACCCAGCTCAAACAAAGAGTATGCCTTGTAGATACTCAACTCTACCGGTTCATTGTCCCTCAGATTTTGACGCACCTCGGCATACCCGGAAAAAATTCCGTCTGAATACAACAGATTTTCCGTGATACGTATTTCATCCGACCACAGGCTGCCTGGTTCACCCGGTTGAACATCCGCTTTGTCTTGGTAAATGGCCGACTGCTCCACCTTTCCATACATCTCAACAGAGTATGAATAAGCTGAAGGGATCAGCAAAAGACATATGAATAAAATATTTTTTTTCATTGAATTTAACGGGCTCAACCGGGCTGCTTACGTTGTTTATACTTTTTCGGCAATGAAATTATAAACAAAGTCAGTCAAAGATCCTAACGTTTTCATGGCTTCCGGGCCTTCCTCTTCGGTCATCGTTACCTGAAACTCGTTTCCCAGACCAACGACAATTTCCAACCCGTCTACGGAATCCAGCTCAAGCGACTCAATATCATCGCTATCCGCCGGCCCAAAAATTTGCATCTCCGGGCTAAACTCTTCGGGGGTCATGGGAAGGTTTAATCTTTCAATTAAGATGTTGATAATCTTCCCTTGAATTTCATCTTTTTCCATTTTCTCTACTCCTTGTTTTTCAAACAATCACTTAGTGCTTAATTTTTGCATATAGGCTTCTGTAAAATACATGCCTGGAATTTTTTGATCGAACTTCATGTTCCGGTAATACATTTCTGAATAACTTTCATTACCCAAGGCGCTGGCCGCTTTCATTTTTCTCGGCCGGTAACCGCGCCCCATATCCTGGAAATCATAATATTCAATCATACCGATTTTCGCCCCTGACAATGTATAATACTCAATCGCAAGAGGGATATTTGCGCCGCGGTAAACCCCTGTGTACAAACGAACCATCGGGTAATTGACGCGAACTCCTTCGGCCGCCTTGCACTCCAGGCGCAGTACGTTTCCGGAACTTAGCATTTGGCGGACGCCGTCTTGCAGGGCGAAAGGCAGCTCGTCTATTTTCATCTGTTTTTCGTTGTCTACGGTATAATCATGGATTAAATCGATTCCGGCGACATCCGAAAATGAAAAATCGCTGCCCAGCATTTTTTGCTTTTGCGAATATTTTACCCGCTTTTGGATTTCGGGGTAATACGCCCAGGTATAACCGTCGCGGTTTAAAAAGACGGTCCCTCTATCCGCCGCCGGCGAATGGACAACCCCCGAATACGCTCCATCAGCCGACCACATGGCAATTTGATATTGGCTCACATTCCGGTTTCGGACAATTTTCATGTCTACGGTATAGACAACATTGTCAAGCGACAGGGTGCGCGTCACCTCTTTCAGGATACTTCCACTATCGGAAGCGGAAAAAATATTGGATACAAATAGTATCATAAGAATTATACTTTTTCTATTCATGTAACTGTCCTAACGTCCATATTGTTTAACATCTAAAACCTTGTAAGAGTATTCTCTTTTAGAAATTTATTTAATACAATGGAGATGGCCCCCAAAGAAAGCAGAGGAATGCCAACCAACGCGTACAAAAAGGCGCCGATATCCGTTTTAAAAAATAAAACGTCCGATGCGAAAACATAGCGCATGGTTTCGTTAAAGGCCGGTATGCCGGATATGTTGGTAACTAACACAATGATAAGAGAGACTAAGATACCCAGCAACGCAGGGAAAAAACCGAGCACCAACCCTTCGAGCAAATACATCTCTCTGATTTTTTCATGAGACAGCCCCAACGAATTGAGAATAAAAATCATTTTTCTTTGTTTGTTGATATTCATTAAAAAGACGCTGAAAGCAAATGAAAATACGACAATCAAAAGAATGATATTTCCGCCATTGTTAAAGAAGGCCATTACATTATAAATTCCGTAAAAGAAAGAACCGCTCTCTTTGGGTTCGACCAATTGCCACTCTCCGGGGAGTTGAAGGTCATCGTTTTTAAACATGTCCGTATACCCGTCGTTTAAAATAATATTGGCGTTGGTTAGAACAGGCGAGCCAAGCTTAAGCAGCTTCTGCGCCGCGGAATAATCAATATAGACCATGTTATCCACCAGAGCCGGGTAGCCTTTCCCTTGAAAAATACCGCCGACTGTCATTCGCGCCGGCACAGGGAACCCCGATTCCCGGATAAAGAAAAAGTAGATACTATCGCCGGGTTTTAAGCGAAGCTTTTCCGCAATTTTTGCGCTAATGTAGGCTTTGTCCGCTTCCAAAGCGGCGCCCGATTCTACCTGAACCAAACGATCAAAGATGTACTTTTTTTCTTTCTCGAATTCGACAAACATGATCAGGCTGTATTCGTTTAAACTTTCATCTTCTCCCATGACTGTGGCATAAAGAGAAAGTCTTTTCAACACGTCTTTCACCCCTTCATGAGCCGAGACCCGGTCCAGCGCGTTGTCTTGATCGGTTAAAGCCTGGCTCCATTTCACATGAATCGGAGACGGGTTTTGAGTAAAGGTAACGGAGTTATGAACCACGGTCATATCGCCCGTATAGCCATAGCGCATGAGCTCCATCACCTGGTTTTGAACCCCCCGGTTATACGCGCCCGATACGCCCAGCATCAAAGCGGAAAAAAAGATAGCCATCGCCACCAGCATATTGGAGCGATTTCTGACAATTTGTTTCAATGTATATTTTAACATATCTATTCTTCATTCCTTAATATTTCAACCGGTTCCATTTTCCATATTTTCCGGAGCGTCGAAAAAGCGATCATCACTACGGCAAAATACATACCCAGGCCATACAACGAAGTAAGACCGGGAGATACGGAAGGATACAGTCGATCGTGACCGCCGAGAATGGGTTTCATCGCCTCAACCGGAATTTCAATGCCTGAGAACGAAAGGGCGAATGTTCCGAATGTCCCCAGGACAACGCCCGAAACGATAAAGACCACGCAAAGAAGCGTAATTTCTCCGAGAACAATTCCGATTAAATTAAGTTTTGAAACGCCCATGGAAAACATAATGACCAATTCGCGCAGCTGGTCGCGCACGCTGCTGACGATAAAGTCGTATAAGAAAATGGACATAATGAGAAAGATCACGCCCCATAAAATCCAAACGGTCACAATGTTCATATAGGCAACGGCAAGGATGATCCCCGCGTACTCTTTTCCGCTTTGCAGCGTTATCTCCGATTGCGGGGGCAAAAGTTTCTCATAACGTTCTTTTTGAAATGCGCCCTCGGCTTCATTTGCCGGTTGTAAAAGAATTTCGGTAACCGAATCGTAATCGTTCTTCAGCATCTGCATTGACAAAAGATTCGTATAGGCAATGTGATTCGTCATTAGCTGGGGAACGCCCAATATTTTATAAATACCCGAAACCATAAAGTAGTCAAAGTTTCTAAAGCCGTCGGCGGTAACCACTTCGACCGCAATATTATCGCCAACGGAAACGCCTAACTTGTCGGAGGTATCCCGGGTAATCAAGATCCGGTTGGCGCCTCCCGCATCGTTAAAGATGGTTTCTCCTTGCACGATGTCGATATGAGTACCGTACGCTTCGTCTACCCCCATCAAAAGAACCGGAGCCTGGTTATCGCCGGAATAGGAGAAGGCTTTCGACCGGTATTGAAGACGGGCGTTCATCCCTTTTTGTTTTGCGTTTTGAACGACTTCGCCGGGGAAAAAACCGGTCAATTCGTCCGGCCATAAAATATCGTTTGATTTTGTTGAATCGTGGTACACAACGCAGGAGCCTACGAAATTATTGTAAATCGCGCGGATCATTTGTTCGTACACGCCCATGTTAATGCCGACAATGAATGTGCCGAACATTGCCAGAAGGCTAAGCGGAACGCCCAGCAACAATGTTTTGGAACCTTTGCGCCGAAGATCGTTCACGCCAAAACGTACGATAAATTGGAACAACTTATACATGAATAAAACCCTTTTGTTTTTTTAATATTTCTTCGCCATAAAGCTCGGCGGCATAAAAAAATCCGTTCCCCCAGTCTCCGGTAAAATAGACGTTATCCCGGTAGGGCAAAGAGCCCAGGGGGTTTGCTTTAACTTCGCTGACGGAATGAGCCCACCGGTAGAGGCAACCGCCTTCGATTCCGGTATAACGTTCAATATCCCCGGACGAAAGAGAAGCCGCCAGTGAAAGCGATTCGGCCAGACCGGCTCTTGCAAACAACAATCGAATTTTTTCTACGATTTGAGAAACATCCGTTTTGGCAGGGCCGACAACTTCCGCTTTTACATATTCATCCTGCATACCCGAGATATGAAAGCGGCACCAGGCCCCGTCCACTTCATCGAACATTCGATAATAGGCGACGTTGCAGTCCGGCTCCTTTTCAAGATATTCCGGGTTTCGAAAATAAAACAAGTGACTGCCAAAGCGATTGACCGGCTCCTCTTTCGATTTTCTCTGAACGTCCTGCAAGATAGTATGATTCGGCGTATTACCCGTGGAGTTCCGGTAGACAACCCCGCCGGCCAAAAACGATTGTCCGGTTTCGGTTTCCAGCAAGAAGCCTTCTCCCTCTTGTTTGATGTCATTGACCGGAAGATGGGCAATATAACGCCCGCCCTTTTCCAAAAAGCGTTGCATCAGCAAATTGTAAAAAGACTCATAGCCCCCGTGAAAACTTGAGATATCCGATATTTGCCCCCAATAGCCCGCCATGGTGATCAACGAAACATTGTCCCAGGGGGCGTATGTCAGCAGTACGGTTTGCAACCTTTCGGAAGCGCCCGCCTTTTTTATGAATGTTGCATAATCATCGTTAAAGTATTTGGCGTACAACTTGAAATCGAATGAGCCGCCGGCTTTGGCAAAGACCTTGTTGTTTTCGCTGAGAATTTGCGAGACAGCGTTAAATATTTCGCAAATGGCTTCTTTATCCGCCGGAAAGCGTTCCATGAGAACTTCGGCAAATTGATCCAATGAGGAAGGGCGATAGATAAAATCATCTTTATCCCAGACCGCATCGCAATATTCAAACGGCGAAGAGAGGTCGTCAACGTCAAGGCCAATGTTACTCAAGCAGAGTCCGGCTATCCCATGAGCGTCCTGCAGATGCGAAATGGAGACCGGGAGCGAAACGCCGGGGAAGCGTATCATGTCTGCGTTTGTCATGCCATGTTGCAGTGCGTTACCGAGAATAGTGACAGGTCTGCCCTGGGCGACCAGACGGTTCCCAAGAACAAGTTGGCCAAGCCCGTCGTCCAGGAGAAGCAACCCCAGGCGGCTATCTTTGTCGCTCATATCAGACCGCCGTCTATCACGAGGATCTCGCCGGTAATGTACGATGCTTGATCCGAAGCGAGAAAATAAACGGCATTGGCAACCTCATGGGCCCGGCCAAAACGACCCATGGGAATATTTTTCAAAAAAGCGCCCTTGGTATTTTCATTCAACTTGCTAAGCATGTCGGTTTCGATATACCCCGGAGCTACGGCATTTACCCTGATACCAATCTTGGCGACTTCTTTTGCCAACGATTTGGTAAACATCATTAATGCCGCTTTAGAAGCTGTGTAATTCGTTTGTCCTTTGATGCCAATCACGCCCCCGACCGAAGCAATGTTGACAATAGCTCCGTTCTTGTGCGTAATCATATTTTTAATGAACTGCCGCACAACGGACACAGGACCGAGAAAATTAACGTCAAAAACGCTTTTCCAGCGCTCGGGGTCCGCCAAAACAAAAAGTCCGTCTTGGGTTACCCCGGCATTATTAATTAAAATATCTACGGAAGTAAATTTTTCCAAAGTGTCCTTCACCATATTTTCTACGGATGAAGGATCATTCATGTCCATATGAAGAAAAGAGACTTCGCCCGGCAGATCAGCGCACTCTTCTTGAGTTTTAATGGCTGCTGCCTCATTGCTCCGATACGTAAAAATAACCGAGCATCCGTTATGTGCAAATTTTTTGACAATCTCGGCACCGATACCACGGTCCCCGCCTGTCACGACGACATTCTTTTTCATTCCTCGACCCTTCTTTCTTTTTTTTGTTACGCCAAGCGTAAAATTACAAGCATTTATTTGTACTCTTGTACAGATACAAATTCTTTTCTTTCGGTAACGTCAATCCTTTTTTGTAATTATTGTAAATTACTAACTTTTTTTTATATATTATTCCGCCAGTTGTGTAATCTCCCTGCGTTACTTCAACTATAAGCTGAATATTAATTTTATATTAAGATTAATTAATATTGCCGAATGGCCATATTATGATGCTCTTGCACATTGTCAGAAAAATTCTTTCTTTATTAATCATACATTTCACCGTATGATTGCGCACAACGTTAAATTTAACGTATACCGCCGAAAAAAGCAAGCCTTTAAATATTTAAATGCCAAAAAATTCCATTTAATGGATATACGTTATGCGATATCGTAGGGATGTCGCTTTAAACCCAATAACGCTTTACGAAGTGCATGCCATATCGTTTATGTTCGAAATGAAATTGAGAAACATACCCCCTCTAGTCATTTTAACTATGGCATCAACCTTTTACCAATGTGCGTCGACCCCCTCCAATACCGGGTTCACACAAAGCGGGCTAAATTTCCAAAACGGAACATATCTGGATAAAGTCTATAAAAATGAAAATTCGGTTTTGACACGCCAAAACATGCCAATCCGAATCGACTCAATCAATATCGATTTTATTCATGATTACCCCAACGTTTCAGCCAAGTACTGCCGCAACACGCTGGAAGCTGAATTAGTAAAGTTTTTTGAATTTTCCTCAACACAAGCCTCTCCAAAGCTTACCGCAGAATTTGCAATCACTTACCTAGACCCCGGCGACGCCGCAGCCCGCATTGTAGCAGGCGAGCTTGGCGCCGGGCACGCATGGATTCAAATCGAAGGGGTCGTAAGACAAAAGGACGAAATTATTTTTGCTTTTATCGATCGCAAACGAAATTCCGGCAAGGCCGGTTTAAGCGACCTGGCCGGACCAGCGGACAAGAAATTAGTAACTTTTATGATCCAGGAAATTTCACAGTTGTTGATTAAAGAGATAAACGGATAATACTCCCGAAAAAACTTTTGGAAAGCGGCTATTGTATACTAAAAAAGCCATCATTGTGAACCCCCGAATTCGCGGGCATCGGCGTGGGGATTTTCAATAGAGAAAATCCAAGGCGGTAGAGGGCGGGTATATACGGGCCCTTATATACGATGAACTTTATTTTACGGAAATGACAGTAATGATCTCTTCATTCTCATGGTCTGCGGGCCCTCGATACATGAGAAAGCGGTTATCCTCTTCGGAATACCAATAGTAATACTTATAAGGCCAGAATATCGAAAGCAACGAGCTTTCCAGTCCATTCTCGTATTTTTTCGCGCGAACGGACTTTCCGTTAACAGTGATCTCTTCGGAGCCGGCATAACTCAAATACATTTGCACGATGCGTTCATCCTTGCTTTGGAGCACATGAAACAAAAATCTTTCTCCCGGCTCCGGTAGAAAATGGGAAAAAACATAAAACATCGCTCCATTGCCGTCAAAAGTATGCTCTTCCAGGTCATAGTTTTCTTCAACCAACCCGCTTGATGAAATAGAATGGTTCGCCGGATCAAAGACAATGGCCATATACTGTTCCCCTTCGGCATTTATATAGCGGGTATCAATGGCAGCATGGTCATGACTAAAGCGGTTGATCGACGACTCTCCCTTATCGTCGTAAAACCGAACGATGGTTTCACTTGGCTTTTCTTCAACAATCATTTGCTGTTTGAATGATTCTCCATTTCGGTTCACTTCCAAAGTGTAAGTTTCAGAACCTTTCTTTTGCAATGCAATCGCGCCTTGGCCCAGGCAAACAACCGTGAAGATCAAGTTAATAACGATGAAATTGCGAATCTTTCTGCTCATTTTAATACTCCGCTGCACTGCACGATACCTATCGCCTGCAAATAGCGCAGGACATCAACCGCTTTTTCGTATGACGCCCCCGATTTTGATATTGGATTCATACTACCCGGTGCTTCAATTTGTGTACTTTTGCTGCAAAATATGTTTGAACCGGGCAATTATAACTAAAAAAAGCATTCATCCTTGAACCCGGATTCGCGGCAATCGGTGAGCAGGAGGATTTTCAATGGAGAAAATCCAAGGCGGTAGAGGGCGGGTATATACGGGCCCTTATATTCATCCCTGAAAGCTGCGGATTTAAGCCGGTACATGCTTTCATTATTTTTTAAAAATGTTTGGAAAGGCTATTTACTCGTTCGGTGCGAGGTTTATGTGCCATATTAATATGTTAAAAATTCCCCGGCAAGCGTTGAGACTTCAATTCGCTACCGCCATTCTAAAAACGAAATCGACACCGCCATAAGCGGCAACTTGATCTCCCTGATACGTATCGAAGCTTGTATTTAACACCTTCAGATATAGCTCGGTAACATTGGTCACGGTGCAAACCAGAGGATTTGTATAAATCCCATACCCGTAATAGCCCTCATGAAGAATCCGGTCAACCAGGTCGCATAACGGGTTTTCATACGGAACAATAAAATCGGGCGTAGTGAAAAAGAAGAACCTGCCTTCTTGAATATTTTGCAGCCCATACATACTGATTGTGTAGGTAAGCGCCGGGTCGAGCCCGGCAATTTTTATGTATTCGTATGTATAATCAAAAGTTTGAACGGACAGCTCCCGGGCGCAACTGGTGCTGCACGAAACCGTTTTGTCAAGTGCAGTGTTCGGATATAACACAAAAGGAAAAGAGGCGCTGCTCACGTTTTTTGATATTTTCGGGCAGGGTCCGCTCTGGGTCGGCGGCGTCTGCGTACAAGCGGTCGCGCCCCAAATACTGACAATCGCAACCAGAGCAATACAGCGCATTTCATCAAGTTTCATCTGGCACTAATTTTATTTTATTTAAATGTAACGTCAAACATATTCTATTTATTCTTTTATCCGTTTTTCATACGCCGAAATAAATCGCAGGGGGCGGGCGAAAACCCGCAGCGGTTAAGCTCTAACGGTTTCGGTTCATCCCTGCGCACATGGGGAATTGAAATTATTCGAATGACGTTATTATAAATTAGGTAATGTTATTTAAAAGGGATGTTGTTTGCACTTATTAAAGTACTAACAACTTTGATTGCAAGTATAAAGTTGGGAGCCTCTTGTCGAAAGATTCTATGAAGAAATCTTGCCAAGTTTAATATCTATCTTATAACCTAAGGCAGACAATACTCGTACCATAAAATCTCTTGAAAAATCGGTTCTGCTTCGATTGAGTAATGCAGTTATCCTTGATCGAGCAGTCTCTGCTTTTTTGGCGACTTCTGCACGAGTTAAATTTGATTTTCCTACCAACTCAATTATTTTATCATTCAGATTTGAACGAAATTCCCATTCAGCAACATCTGATGAAAATAACCCGAGAACATTTGCCAATTCATGTGGATTATTTGCTGTAATAATATCAAGCTTTTTACTTTTCATTTATAATCTCCGGCATTTCAATTGAGCGAATTCCTCCTATATAAATTCCTTTTAACTTCACTGCTACAAGTTCGCAATATTTCGATCACTTCAGGGTGAAACAGCGTAGCATTCATACAATAATGAATTGAATTTAATACATGTAGTCAAATTTTATGTAATACCCCCCCCAACTTCAGATATCGTTTTGAGCTTCTTCTGACGTTTTCAAATGTTTTGAACGAGAAGCGGGGAGAAGCCCTGTCAACTTGGCGAGCGCCAACAAATCTCTGATTTGCGCGAGGCCCGACGCCCGATAGCGGCAGCGATAGGGAGGAGTGGTCCTTCGAAACCTGAACAGGGTTTCGGTCGTACCAAGCGGTGAAACGAAAAGCATTTGAAAATGTGTCCAAGCAACTACTAATATAATTACAGAAGTGATATAATTTTAATTACGTGTCAAACCTGCTAAGTAAAATCTGTTGCGCCGGGCCGCCGACTCGCGTAGCGAGGCGGGGCCGTTAGAATAAAACGTCGGGGGTAGCGCAAACTGCCGTAGGTAGTTGTAGCGAGGGGGCAGGCTTGCCCCCTATTGATATTGAAACAAGGCCTTCACCCGCGGAGCCGAAGGCGGAGTCGGGGCGCAGCAGATACGCTCTGTTATCGCCTGTTAATGATTTGGTCGAAATAATCAAAAAACTTTTGATTATTGGACATTGCGCATGATAATGTGTAAAATATTGTGTAGGAAATATTATGGCAACGAATCTTGCAATAGATGATAAACTTTTGAATGAAGCTCGTAAAATTGGCGGCCACAAAACCAAAAAGGACACCGTGAACGAAGCATTAAAAGAGTATGTTCAAAAGAGGAAGCAACATGAGATAACCTCTCTTTTTGGAAAAGTTGAATATGACAAAGGATACGACCATAAGAAACACAGAAAGAATAGAATTGCATGAAAGTATTAATAGATACTTCTGTCTGGTCGATCGCACTACGGAAAAACA
>JBNLDQ010000035.1:0-45461 GCA_050304475.1 Turneriellaceae bacterium
TAGAAGTGTTACCGATGTCTTGAGCAGTTTTCGTTACCGATGTCATGACTATGGACCTTGCATGTACACTTAAAGAATTCTCATCCGTAATTTATCAATGCTAATTACTGTAAAATGCTCTCTTAGAGAATTTTCGTATTGCTTTATAACATTAAATAAAGAGTTTTTAATAGATTCTAAATGACTTGCTGAGTATCGTAAAAATATTACACCAACTTTTTTCTTATGGGCAAACACCCATTCGCCAAAATCTTTATCCTCAGTTATTATAATGGCTTTATTCTCTATGGCTAAGTTGATTACCTCTTGGTCAGAGATTCCAGGGAAATCTTTTGCAACAGAAATAAAATCATAATTTGTTAGTTTTACTTGTTGAAAAATACGAGCATCGACATTTTCATCAACGATAAATTTAAGCTTCAATCAAAGCCTCAGACGAAAGAACTTCTGCTGAATATTCAAGACAAGCCATAATATCATCTTTTTTTATATTCGGAAAAGCATTTAAAAGATCATCAATAGTCTGACCTTCCGATAACTTTTTTAGTATTATCTCTACAGAAATTCTGGTACCTTTAATTATTGGTTTTCCCAATAATATATCCGGGGTCGATACGATCTTGTCTTTATAAGCCATTGTACCAAGTATATAAAGAATAATATCAGTGGTCAATGAAAATATTTTGGATTAAAGCGTTTATGATTCTCTAACCCATAATAAAGTACCTGTATTATTTTGGGGATGGCTAGCGTTGGTCCATTTTACGTAAATTGTTTTACCATTATGCGAAGAAACGCTTATGTTAGTCAGATAGTTTTAATCTATTATCAGGAAGAAAAGTATCTTTATTTTCAACTTTAATTTTTTTGTGATATGCATGAGTAGGATTGATCAAGTATATATATTCTTTAGGAATAACCGCTGAAGGTATTTTTAAGATATAATTTTTACGAGATGACAACCAATTTGAGCCATATTCAATAGTATAATTATGCCATGGAGATTTATTCCAATCTTTTGGTAGTTGATTTAACTCTAATTCATCAATAGAATGCTCGGGTACATAAATTGACAAAAGTACACGATTATGTAAATCAGATATTCGTTGGCAATGTACTATTGTTTCAAGTATTGATAAGGAAATATTTTCAGCAAGATATAAAGCTGGAAGCCCTGGTTCGTTCCAACGACCTCCGGCGATTTCAGAACCTTTGCCGGTAAGGTCATCAGAATGTCGAACTTTTGACATTCTATATAAAATCATTTTAGCTGAACTCACTATATTCGATTCTGTAAAGTTCAGCCTTCACTAAATCTCTGCCTCTATGAGTATCCATTATATCTATTGGTTTTTTATCATCAAAATAAGAGTTTGGGGTTTGTAACCATTCATTAAGTCTGTGTTTATCCATATCAAAAGCTTGAAGACCAATTGAATAAATTTCACCAATTTCAATAAATGGCTCTGCCAAATTAACATCAAAATTGTATTTTCTTTTCTCTAAATCTCTTTGCAAAGTTCTCTTGGAAACTGGCAATATTGATGACCAAGTGCTTAAAGAAAGCTCTGAGTATAGTATAAAGTTTTTAGCATAAGTATTCGTAAATTTATGTTTTATAAAATCAATTAATTCAGGTTCATTATGAATATTATTGACCTCTTTCTCCGGAAACTTATACAAAGAATGGAGAAAAGTATAATTCGTACCAATCATTTTGTGTGCCATATGACTATAATATAATGTCAAATGGCACTGTCGACTATTAATTTGAATATTTCAGGTTTTAACAGAACATATGAGTATACTTCTGCATAAAGTGTTACCTATGTCGTGAGAAGACCATGCGTTATTTTGCATAACGTTTTGAGATTTTCTTGACGTTTTCTGAGACCTGAGCCCACCGGGCGAGCGCAAACCAAGCTCTATGTTTGGCGTGAGTTCTGGTGGATCAGCGAAGGTCGAAGAAAATGTGCCCAAGCGGTTAGAAAAAGTTACGTATAAGTAAATCAATTAATACGTTTAGACATTGCAGATTCAAAGCGCCGCGCCGGGCCGAGCAGCCCCGAATGGGGCGCGCATCAGAAAATCTCTGTTATGCGAAGAAAACCATTGTGGTTTGAGTGTGCCATGGACGGCACGCGAATCAGGTCTTTAATTATTAAAAGTTTATTTGCTCTTTATAAATAATGTCAGGTACTCTCTTGGGGTAATGGGTTTGATCTCTGCCTTTTTGAAATCAGAAATGTTGTTGGTAATAATGTAGTCGAGACCTTCTTTCAAAGCTGCTTGTTCAATAACTGCATCCTCGTAATCGGTGACTTTTGAAGTCAAAGCTTTTCTAAGCATTGTTTCATTTACAGAAATTGTGCTCAGGAGGTCTAAAATATCATTTATAATATTTTTATAGCCACTTTTGTTTTTATATTTATCTGAGAGGAAATAAGCAAGGGTAGTTACTTCATGTGAAGCAATGTACCCTTTTATCGCTTTCTTTTCGCAAAGGGCAATTATTGAAGCTGCACTTTCATGATTTTTTCTCTTTGCAAGGAAGTCTAGCAGGACGTTTAAATCAATTAATACTTTTTTCATGAAAGAACTTTCTCATAGATTTTTTATCTGGAAGATCATTACTTTTTATGGATCCATACAAACGGCTTGTTTTTGCAGGTAGCTCAGTAGTAGGGGCCTTTCCCTTAAGTTCAGTAAAGAAACTTTCTACTATGCTGGAAATAGATTGATGCGTTTTTTCTGAATACTGATGTGCAAACTCAATGATTTCCTCATCAATATTCAATGTTAACTTTTTGCTCAAGATCACCCTCCTGTACGTAACATTAATATAAAAGATTACGTACAAATTGTCAATATTTTAACGTAATCAAGATAATAAATGTTACGTACTAACAATGGAATTCTAGAATGAATATGAAGTAATAGTTAAATTTGAGCCAGGGATGGCGAAATGTACACAGAATTATTACTGGTTTTTTTTGCATAACAGCGATTATCTGCTCGGGCACTGCTACGCGTGCCCTCGGGGTTCGCAAACAGATTTTACTTAATAGATTTGACACGTAAATATTTATTTTCTGTCTAATGGTTTATAGAGTTTGCTCACACAAATTTTGTCCCTCCTCGGCTTCTCCAATTTGACTCGCGCAAATTATAGAGGTTAATTTGGCGCTCGCAAATTGGGCCTCGGTGGTCCAAAACTTCAGATCAATCGCAATACGTTAAAAATAGGTCTCCATCCCCGCGAATATTTCCCGAATCGCTTCGCTGCCGGTTACGCCTAAAAAACCGGCTTGGTCCGGGTGCGGCCAGAAAAGCCCCCCTTTCAGAAAGAGCTTGGTATTTCGAGAGGGTTTTGCGGACAAATCCATAAAAAGCTCGTCTCCGTACCGCACTTCAGCGGCGGCGTTAAACGGGGCGACCCGCGCATAACCGGTCCGGGTTTGCACGCCAAAAAAATCAAAACTAACCTTCACGCCGGCAAGCAACAGACCGGCCAAATTGCCGCCCGACATGGAAAGACCGCCGGAATTATCGACCGCAATATTGGTGATATCGTGCGACGGAACAATCGTTTGAAACGAGTCGCCGCCCAGGGGGTCGCTTAAGCGCCCGCTGGCCCCTTCGCTAAAAAAAGAGATACCGGCCGAACTGTTTTCAAAGGAACGTGCCAGTCCGATTTGAACCGAGCCAAGATATGCATTGATATCCCGGGTCTCTCCGGCCTCTTCAATGGCGCCGCGGTTGCCAATCCAATGCGTGGAAAAAGTAACCAACGAGCCTGTGACAAGCGCCTCGCCCCCATACCAGGTAAGTTCCCCCGAAGGTTCCGTTCCGCTCACGGTATCGCGGTCATTGAAATAGATTCCGTATACGTTCATTTTTAAAAATGATATGGGGTTCATACCTGTCCCCAGAATAAAGATATTGCTGTCTTTGTAATTGCTCTGCCCCCGGCCTTCGGGCCAGGAGTAACGCGAATTGTCGTAGGCCTTGATGAAATCAAGATAAGGTTTGATAGCCCCGTGAAACAAGGTAAAATTCAATTGAAGACCCGCTCCGTTTTGAGCTAAAACATAGCCCCCCTGGACGCTATGGCCAAAGTAACCGGCAGACAAACCAAGGTAATCGCCTTGGAACATGAGATAAAGCTGCCGAACCTGCAAACCAAGGTCGCTTTGCCCCAGGCTGCCGTCATTTTCACCCAGGGCTGAATAGACATCCATTTGCGTCCGGATTTTAAAATTTTTTTCCACCGGGATTTCAACTAAAGAACGAAAAAACATATCCTGGTAACTGACTTCTTTATTGCCTTCCCCTTCCAGCACTCCGTTCCAGTCCGAAGAGGTTTGAAAATAAAATGCCCTGAAGCGCAGCTTCCCGCTGATTTCCACCCCTTTGCCTGAAGACGTCTCGCCGCCGCTTACCGAAGATGCCGCGTTAGCGCTTGAAAAACCCCCGCCTAGAAAAAGCGGCAAGAAGGCGGCAGCGAAAAAAAGCCTGCCCGTCATGATCCGCTTGCCAAAATTCACCGGCGAACCCCTCTCTCTTTTTTTTCCGGTTGCTTATCTTGTTTGTCGCCCCTGAAAAATTGCTCCAACCCCGGCGGAGTTTGGGCGTCTTTGTCCGTCATGTACTGCCGCATCCAACGCTCGAGCTCTCCGGTTCGTTTGATTTCGCTCAACCAGATATCGACCTGGTTTTTTAAGACAACGTTTCCGAAAGGCAGTCCGATGGCCAGGTGGTCTACGACGCTGCCGCCCGACAAGAGTGTTACGTGGCGCATCGCGGAGCGGTGCCGGGCATAGTAATTTTCCAGGTAAAGCGAATCGTGCACAAACCCGTCAACCCGCCCGTTTTTAAACAGGGCCAACCCCTCTTCGTTATCGGCCACCAAAACCAGCTCTATGCCGGGCAAAGATTTGCGCAGAGATTCGCCAAGGGAGCTGCCTTTTTTAATGGCGAGGGTTAAACCGGTTACGTTGGATAAATCCCATATTGTGCGAAAAGCTTTGCCTTCAAACTCTTCGCCATACGATGTTTTTGGCAATTTGCGCGAATCGATTAAAACGGCGGGGGTCGTGTGAAGATACGGTTCGGAAAACCAAACTTCGCCGGCGCGTTCCAGATTTACGGACAAACCCGACAAAACGAGATCCAGTTTACCGGCGGCCAGTTCGGGGACCAATCGATCGAGAGAGCGCTCTACGATATTGCATTCAACCCCGAGAAACCGGCACAACGAGCGAAGCATCTCAATTTCAACGCCTTCCCACTGCCCTTCGCTTTGGTAGTGGAGCGGGCGGTACTCCGGCGTCATTCCAACGGTAATGGTTTTCTTTTGAAAAACTTTTTGCGCCCCTTCCAGGCCGGTATGCCATGAGGCGAAACATATGATTGCGCACAACAAGAGAAACGGTTTGCGTGCAAATTTTTGCATAAACATCATTAGATAAAGTCTATGTCTCCTTCAAGCTGGCAACCATATAACACCTGCCGTTAACAGTTTCTTGTCAGATCAATGGAATTGCTATTGTTTTTTATAAAACCTTTGGTTTTAAAAACGGGAACCGTCGCCCCGCTTGTTTTTTAATCGTAAATTAGTTCTTTTGCAAGTATGTTTTGCTTTAAACTATCGATACTCGCGCGCGCATGAGCCTTGCCTGCCCCGTTTAAGCTGCGAAACGAAATGTGTTCCATTCTTGCATTTCGCAGGGCTTTGCGGTATTGGCCAATCGCTTCTTTTGCTGAAAACCTTTGCCCCGAAAACAAACTTTGTACGACTCTCTTTTCTTCATATGAAAATGCAATTTTTCTGTGCAACCCCCGCTCTTGTCCCTGAAGCCGAAGTGTCTGGCGGCGCAAATCAACATCGCCCGGCGCAACTCTTTCCAGCTCATGCAGCGTAACCCCGAATCGATAGCAAAGGTAAAAACCAATGCGATGCAATGGATCTTCCGTATGAAATAACAGTTTTTGAAACGGAGTGATCCCCCGGTTGTTTTGGCGCCAATACATTATTTTATTTTGATCGATCTTTTTTTGTCTGCAACATTTGGCAGTCCCCGGCATCAACAAAGAGCATATCTCATTTTCAGGCAAATGGTCCGTACCAAAACCCCAGCTGAAATATTTTCGTATCGAGTTGCCAGGTTCGCCGTTTAAAACAAAAGCCGGGTTAATCTCTGCCTGTCGAACCAGAACATCCCTCACCCGGTTTTTTGCCAGGTTCCTCTGGTTCGTTGTTCCCGCGGCGATATCGTCAAGCAGCATCTCATAATCCAGCAGCAATCCGGCCTGCGCTTGCAGTAGAACCGACCGAACATCGACTTGCGAACCGGCGCTCATCTTTCGTCGGAACATCTCATTTTGCACCCGGTTGACTCTTTGGTGGAACGCGGTCAATTTCATCGTGAGCCACGAAAAAGCAGACCGGTGTAAAAGAGGCAACGCATCAGCCGCGCCCTGATTCATTTGAATGGTTTTCTTTTTTTGAATGGAACAAAAATACAATTCCAGAATTTGAAAGGCCTGCGTACCGGGGAGATACCCGTGCAAATAGAGATAAACCAGAATTTGAGAATTGTCAATCAATTCGCGCGGTAAGCCATAGTGGCGTTCCATTTGCGTTGCATAATGACGGACCATCCCCGGCGGGTAACGATTCGCCATTTTACCTTTGCGGGTTTCGTTTGGCACATGGGTTGAATCTCTTTTTATTGGTATTTTTTTCAGTCCGCTAAAATATTGTCGAAGAAAGAAAACCCTCTCATTCCCGGGGGATAGCGAATGGTTGACATCGCAATTTCATTTTGTTTTTTGCGCTAGCGCTTTCCATACTACGTGAAAAGCAAAGCAAACACCGAATCATTCGGGAAAAGGAATCCATTATGTATTTTACTCTCATCGGATACGACGCACCGGATGCGCAAGAGAAACGCCCGATTTACCGCGAAGATCACTTGAAATTATGGAAGGGTTTGGAACAACAAGGCAGACTTTTGCTGGCCGGCCCTTTTGAAGACAAAAGCGGCGGTTTGATTATTTTTGAAGCGGCAGACCCAGAAGAAGGCGCGGCCATTGCGCAACAAGACCCTTACATTCAAAACGGCGTCTTTGCCCGTTACGACCTAAAGGAGTTTCGCAAAGTGCTCCCTGAACCGGCGTCATAACGGATATGGCGGGGCCGTTACTGTAATTGAGGCGACCTGCGATATGGCCCGTACAATTGAAACAAATTTGGCAAGTTTACTATGATTAAAAAATTCCGTTCCAGCCAGCCGGGGGTTTTATCCTGGGCGATGTACGATTGGGCCAACAGCGCCTTTTCTACGACCGTCATGGCGGCGTTTTTCCCGATTTTTTTTAAAAACTTTTGGAGCCAGGGCGATGTCAACGAAAGCACCATCCGCCTGGGTCTCGCCAATTCGCTGCTTGGTTTAGGCATTGCCTTAAGCGCGCCGCTCTTGGGCGCCATCGCGGATAAACTCGACTTAAAAAAAGGATTTCTCATTTTTTTTGCCTCTTTGGGTTTTTTATCGACCTGCCTTTTGGTCTGGCCCGCGCAGGGCGAGTGGCGGCTCGCAGCCGCCATCTACATTTTAGCGGGTATGGGATTTTTTCTCGCCAATATTTTTTACGACTCGCTTTTAACGGACATCGTAAAACCGGAACGGTTTCATTCGGTATCGTCGCTTGGTTTTTCGCTCGGTTACCTGGGGGGCGGGTTGCTCTTTGCCGTCCATGTGATCATGGTGAAAAATCCCGCCTGGTTCGGTTTCGCAAACGCGACGTCTGCAGTAAAAGCCTCATTTTTCAGCGTGGGCGTCTGGTGGGCGCTTTTTTCTCTGCCCCTGTTTTTCATGCCGATGGGTCAAAAAACAAAGGGCTCCCGCGGCGCGGCGCGGTCCGCCGCCCGGGGGATAACCGAAGGGTTGCGGCAAATCCGGCAGACTCTTTCTCACTTTAAGCAGCTCAAACAAGCCATGACCTTTCTTTTGGCATACTGGTTTTACATCGACGGCGTGGGAACAATCATTCGCATGGCCGCCGACTACGGTCTTTCGCTTGGTTTTTCATCGGGGGACTTGATTCTGGCCATTTTACTCATTCAATTTACCGGTTTTCCGTGTACCATGATTTTCGCCAAAATCGCAGGCAAACTGGGCGCCCGGCAGGGACTTCTCTTCGGGATTGCCATATACCTTTTCGTCACTCTATGGGCCTCGTTCATGACATCGAAAACCGAATTTTACGCCATTGCCCTTTTGATCGGGTTCGCCCAGGGGGGGCTGCAGGCCTTAAGCCGTTCTTACTATGCCAGGATGATTCCTGCCGATAAAAGCGGCGAATTTTTCGGCATTTATAACATGTTTGGAAAATTTGCGATGATCCTCGGCCCTTTGCTCATGGCCGGCATTACTTACTTTGTCAGATCGGCAACCGGCTCGCCCGATTTAGCCACCCGCTACGGCATGGCTTCCATTGCCGTTTTATTTATCACGGGAGCGGTTCTATTAAAAAAGGTAAATGAAGAAGAGGGCCGAAAGCAGGCCGAAGAGTTGCGCGGGTTTTGGGGCTGACATCCCCGGGCTTTTCTGCCATTGCGAAACCGGGCGGCCGCAACGGAAAAACCTGTTATTGGCGCGGTTTTTTATTGAACAATAAACGGGCATGTTTTACGTGGTTCATTTATGAATACTAAGTTGAAATATGGAATATGCGCTGTTGTATGCGGGTTGGCATTTATTTTTAATAATCGGGTCTTTTCAATCTTTTCAATCAATGAAGCCGATCATAAATTTTTGCAGGAATGCGCAAAGATTAAAATAGATAAATATTATTTCCCCGGTGATATTCATTTCAGCTTAACAGAAACGGATATAATACATATGTTTGGCAAAAATTATTCTTCAGGGTATTTCCGCGGTTCGAAATATGTCATGTATGATGACTATTCATTCTTTTTCAACGACACCTTGATCATTATTGCCATTCGCAATAAGACGGAAAAAATATGCAATACTCATGTAGGCAGCGCTCTAAACAAGATTAGAAAGAAATGGAACAAAGAACCGATTTTCGACGAATTTGAAGGCGGAGGAGAAGACGATTATTGGGTTATGGAATATTCGGTAGGCGATTATTTTTTATTGTACTATGCCGATGATAGAAACGGTATTGTAAAAGCGGTGGAAATTTCAACGATTCGATAAATAAAATATTTGCGTATTGCATAATATCAAAGGACTAATTAAGATCCCGGTTAGAAATCCCGGGAACAATGTTTTCCAACTCAATAATTTTCATTTTATAGAAAATCCCGCACAAAACCATGCCTGCCGGCACAGTTATCCAGCCAAATAACATTAAACTATAGAGAGTCAATACAAACGCATACAATAAGCCTTGAAAGGGATGAACCGGCTTTGCATTGGCAGCTGCATCTATTCCAAAGAATAAATCATAAAAATAGTAACCGGACAATTGCAAGTACCAACAAACGTAATGCGATAAAATGCCTGTCAAAAGGCCTATGAAAACAGCTTTTATCAATGATCTTCTTTTGCTTTTTTCAATAAAAAGTTGCCATAACAATGCTGTTGTAATAAAACCTGAAAAAGAAGAGAACAGGTAAAAGTAGCGCCAATCATTGGTAAACGGGTTGGATATATACAAACCAATTAGCAAACCTATTATACTATATAGTAATCCGATTTTCATGGAATTGGAATACAAAATGTTTAACTTAAATTGCATTTTCGGTTATTCATATTCATCGCATATGTTCGGTAAATACAAAAATCCCGACTTGGTAACGAAATTATATGATGAACGAATGCCTATTTCAGATAACGTTTTCGAGATTGTTCTGACGTTTTTTAAAACACAGTCCCCAATCGGTGCGATCATGGCGCTCGCGTTTAGGAACGTCCGATTGGATCAGAACCGGGTTTTAAAAATGCGACCAAGGGATTCAATGAATCCCGAGAAGAAGAATAAACTGATTTACGGGTAAAATCTATTGGGTAAAATACGTTTCTCCGGTCCGTTCATTGAGTTTCAAGGCAAGTCAATGGCCCGTAGTATTGATCGTTAGGGGGGGCGTAAACTGCCGCAGGCAGTTGGAGCCAGGGGGCAGGCTTGCCCCCTCATATTCTTGATTGTGAGGGCAGCAGCCCCGAACGGGCGCGCGTCGGAAAACGTTATGCGAATACCGGATTACGCTCTTTTCCCCTGCTGCTCCACCTGCTTTCACATCAAAAGAATGGAAGCAAGCCCTGTGGCAATGACAAGACCGAAAGCCAGCATTGAATTGCGCCCCATCACTCCCCGCTCGATAAAAAGAACCAATAGCGCCTTTACTGCGGTGTTGACAATTGCAGCAATGATGATTGCTGTTGCGGCCACTTGATTGGCCAACCCCCCTTCTCTGGCCATTTTGGCCATTGTAAGGGTGATGGCGTCAACATCGCTAAAACCTGAAAAAAACGCCAGAATATAAACCCCTAAATTACCGAGCTGAATTTGCGCTAATTTGGCAAGAATCATGATTGCCGTTAACAAAATGCCAAACTTTAAGGCGGGGATAATCTCAAAGGGGTTCTTTATGGGCAAGTCGCCTGAACTCTCTTTGCTCTCTTTTTTTTTCCAGTACAACAGCGCCATGATGTAACAAACAACCATCATTAAGCCCATGGGAACCACCAGGTACTCGCCTAGTTCAAAATTGACCACATAAACTTCAATTAAAACCCGGGGGAACATGGTTGCCGAAGCGACAAGAACGCCGGTTGTTAAAAGCGCATATAAATTGCCGTTTTGGCGGGCAAACTTGGCAAAATTAATGGTAGTTGCCGTTGAAGATGCCAAACCCCCGAAAAACGAGGTAAGCAAAACGCCAATCCGGGTGCCTTTGATTTTAATGGCAAAGTAACCCACAAAAGAGATACCGGCAATCAACACAATCAGCCACCAGATTTCAAAGGGGTTTAGAACCTCCCAAGGACCGTAGCCTTTGTCCGGCAAAAGCGGCAGCAATACGACGGAGATGAGCAGAAATTTATAAATGCCGAGAATTTCATCCTGGTCGATCCCCTCAAGCCAGCGGGTAAACAGCGATTTCATACCCAGAAGAACCGCCGTCATAACGGCAAAGGCAGATGCCAATTGCGGTTCGCCTAAAACCGCCAAAGCGGCCAACGCAAAGGTAATGAACGAAGCGACCATCGTGGTCACGCCGTACCCGCTCTCTCTTTTCGGTTCGCGTAAAAATGAAAAAATAACCAGAGCCGCAAAGCAGACAAAGGCGACAGCCAGTAAATAGTCGCCCATTTTCTGCGAAAGCAACGCCCAAAGGCCGCCCAAAAGACCAATGAGACCAAACGTGCGCAACCCTGCCAAAATCGGCATCTTGTCTTTTTGGCGCGAAATCTCTTGCCAGCTTCTTTGCAGTCCGATCAATAAACCGATGGCAAGAGAAATGCCCAGCGCTTGAAAATGCTCCATCATCCTTATATAGTATCGAATGTTTCATCCGGGGACTACAATCTTTCGGTCATTCGGTCTTTTTTATTGCGTTTTTACCTGCGAGAGAAAAGTCATTCGAGCGCACTTACGAAAATCGAATTTTAATTTACAAGGATTTTGCCGATAATATGGGTAGCGCCTGAAACAGGCCGCTTACCCAATTGCCGGATTTTTGGCAGGTCCGGCAAACCAATGATAAAGTTAATATAAATGACAGACACGCCGGAAAAAGAAACGAATCGCCATCTTTCTGAAAATCAAGATACCGCTCCCGAGTTTATCGATACAAATGATGTAATTCATGCTATTGACGCAATTCCGGAACCGCAAGAAGAGAATCTTCGCTCGCGGCTCAAGCCGTTGAATTCGGGAAGCGAGCCCCCCCCCGAGTATGAGTCGGTGCTCATTACAAGCGATACGCCCCACTTTCAGGCGGTTTTTGAGGCAAAACTGCGCCTGGTTCTTGCCGACAGAAATAAAATCTTGCAAGACCGGACGCCGGTTTTTTCGCTGGAAAGCTTGCTGAATAGCTTGCCCGATAAAGAAAACGACCAATCGCCGCTTGCGCCCCCCGGTTCGGACCACAACCGGTATGAGCCTTATTTCATACACCGTGAATCGGGTGTCCGCCACCGGCTCTCGGCGGAACCGGAACCTGAAAATTTGTTTGTTGATGATTATGATGAAGTTGAGGCCGGTTATATCAGCGAGGACATGGCAAATGGTCAATCTGACTTCGAAAGCCAAACCAGCGAACTTACGGATCAATTTGAGAAAGGCGCCATTCGCCGGATTCACTTAAAAAGCGACCGCCTTTTACTGCTCGAAGAACTCTACCAACTTTGGTCCATGGGTTACCGACACCCGGACCTGCCCTTGCTCTTTATCCATTACTTCGCTTCGCTTGAAACCGAAAACGGAAAGAACAAACCGTCTCAAGACGTGGCCGGCTCGCACCCGCGCTGGAAAAAAGTGATTCTGGAGATGCTCACCTACCGCGAGATCAAAGAAGAAGAGCGCGTCGTTGCCGACTTTTTGTATGGGGATATTACAGGCAGCGAAATGAACATGAGCGATTTTCTGGAAGCGTACTCAAAACTGGAGCCGTTGCCAACCATAGATTTTTCTCTTGAGATTGTTTCAAACGATTCATTGATTGACCGCAGACGCTTTAGCCAGTGGAACAGACAATTGCAAAGCTTGTTTGACCGGGAATTTGACAAAGATTTAGTTCGTTTTTTTGCCCGCCCCTTAAAAAAACACGCCTCGACTTTTTTATCTTTCCACTTAATGAAGCGCTGGCCCGAAATTTACCCTGAAGAGTGGAGCGCCCTCATTGAACGGCAAGCCTTTCACTACGGTAAACACGAAAAGTTAACGCGCCTGCCGTTTCAACCGCCGGAGTACGGTATCTTGATTGAAAAAAGCTACCGGAAAAAATATGACGACCATCTTGTCAAAGGCATCATCCACCTGGTGGAGCGGCGCGAATTTGGCCCGCTTCATGTCTTTTACATCCGTTTTCTACTGGGAATATACTCGGTTCAAAAAGACCAAATACCCGAATACTTTTTAAATGCCGTATTGGCCAACCTGCACGTAAAACCCGGGGAAGCCGGGTATGTTCCGTTAAAAATACGTTATATGCTATATCTCTATTATATTGCCCGCGACGACTGGAACAACCTTTCGTTTGTTTTTGAACGGCTTGGCAGATACAATACGCGCATGATCCCTTCGCTGTACTACGCCAGAGCCCTTTTTAAAAGAAAAGATTATGCCAAGGCGTGGAACAAAATCAACGCATTGGTTCAGGGAAACGACAAGAACCTGCTTTTAATGAATGAAGCGGCTGTCTATGCATACCACAACGGACTTTTCGATGAAGCTGAAAATATCTTTCTGCGCCTGAGAGAAAACTTCCCCGACAATCGCGAAGTCATTCACAATGAGTCGCTTTACCTGCAATACAAAGCGCGCCACCTTGCCGAGCTTGAAAAAGCCGGTTAATCATTCCACCGTATGTTCTTCAACCTCGCGCGCGGCGACCAGCTCAAGCGGGCTTCGCTTGCGGCGCAGCAATTCGCGGTAGTGTGCGACCATGTCATCAATTTGTCTATCGCTGCGGTTCGGGTCATGGTGAAAAAAAATCAATTTTTTCACATCGGCGGCAACCGCCTGGTTCACGACAAAATTCAATGAACCGTGCCCCCAGCCCCGGTAAAGCTCAATTTCATTGGGCAAGTACTGGGCGTCGGCAATCACAACCGAGCAACCGCGGATAAACTCACGGTATTGCTTGTTGGTCAGTTGCACCTTTAAATCGCGTTTTGGCGCTTGCGCCGCGCCGGCCTCTTCTTCCCCGGCCTGGGATTTTGGCGCCATCTCTTCAATTCGGGTACGGCCGCCCCGGATTAAAATCTCGCCCCCGCCCGCCGGTTCCGAAACCGGCTCCGGTTCATGGTCGGTTAAATAAGCAATGGATTTACCGGCATACTCGACGCGGTATCCTAAAGTCGTCGACGGGTGGGTCGTTTGGCAAATAGAGACATAAACATCGCCAATCGTAACATCTTCTTTTAACTCATGGTATTCAATTTTAGCCCGGATTTCACCGAGACCCGCCTGGATAAACTTGCCGTATAGTCTGTTTTTAATGACCCTTTCCAGCGGCGTATCGGGGTCATGCGGTCCGTAAATATGAATCGTATGGCCCGCCTGGTAAAACGGAATAAATAACGGCAGCCCTTCAATATGGTCATGGTGGAAATGAGAAAGAAACAACCGGATGGTGAAGCGTTTCCGCCGGCTTGAAAATTCCTCGCCCAAACGGCGGATGCCTGTCCCGCCGTCAAAAATGAAAAAATCGTCGACCCCTTCCAGGCGCAGCCCAATGCAGGAGGTGTTCCCGCCATATTTTATGGTTTTGGCCCCCGGCGTCGGTATGATTCCCCTGGCCCCGTAAACCCGAATGCGCATGGATGATGCCATCGGGAATAGTTGGCAAGGTTTTCTGACCTGTCAAACCTTTCCGTAAAACAAGGCTTTTAAAACGGTGATTGACACCCGGTTCCCCTTCTGTGTAGAGACAGCCATGGCCATTGAAATTACCGAAGCGAATTTTCACACCGAAGTCATGGAGCGTTCCCGGGAAATACCGGTATTAGTCGACTTTTGGGCCGACTGGTGCCAACCATGCAAAACGCTTGGACCGCTTCTCGAAGAGATGGAAACCGCGTTTGAAGGCCGGTTTTTGCTCGCTACGGTCAACACGCAGACCGAAACGCAACTGACCAGCCGCTTTGGCATCTCGTCGATCCCCCATGTCAAACTGATTTACCGTGAAAAGATTCTCGATGAGTTTACCGGGGCTCTGGCGCCAGAAGAATTGAAACAATTTTTAAACCGGAATATCCCGGATTCGAGAATCAAAGATATCCTTGCGGTTGAACAAAAAGAAGGTTCGGCAGCCGCGTCGCAAAGAATCGTAGAAGAAAAGATTATCGGCCAGGATGCGTTTGACATTGTCTGGCGAGGGGTTCTTGAAAAATTTCTTGAAGTCTATCATGCCGCCTCTCCTTCCGCTGACCAAGCCAATCCTGAAAACACGAAAGGCGGTCAAGAGAACATGAGGCATCATTTGCAAGAAGCGACCCGGTTTTTGCAATACATTCCCGCGTATGGCCATGACAAATCGCAGCCGGCTCATATTATTCTGGAGGCAATTCGTTCGCAAACCCCGGAGCGTCTGGCAAATATGGGCCAGGCTCTTACGCCCAACGGACGCATTGCTCTCGATGAAACGCTTGACTTGATTGAAAACGCCGGGGCTGCAAGCGACAAACAAACTTCATCAAAAGAACAATTTAAAAAATGGATGGTGGCCGTTTTTACCCTTTTAGGCGATACGCCAATTACCATGGAATACCGCAAAAAGCTTTCTCGCCTTTTGTTTTAAGCGGCGGCTTCGTTTCGCAAGGCCCGTTCCAGCGTGTCCAGAAATCGTTGAAAATAGTCCGATTCTTTTTGCAGCAAGGCGGGGATACGCGCCTGGCAGTTGGGGTCGACTCTGCGGATTTCTTTTTCCATATCGTCCAGGTGGCGCACCTCATCGTTGATGATGCCGCTAACGCTAACGGCTGAGTTGGCTTGTTTTAAAATGTCTGAGTAGATTGCATAAAGCCAGTTTGCCCGAACCTCGATAATATAACTTACATAGACATAGCAACGGTAAGAAAAATCTTTTTCTTTGCCATATTTTGGGTCTAAGTCATGTTTTACCATTGAATCAAGGCTTTGAAAATAACGGTAAGCCGAATAGCCGCACAAAAGGCCGTCGCTTTCGTAGGTCTTGTTGTTTTCGTCCGGGTTGATCCCCAGCTTTAAACACATTTGTTTGAGAATTAAGGCGTGGCGGGCTTCGTCTGATGCGTGTTTTAAAATCTCTTCGTTTAAGATTCCCGTCTTTTGCGTTTTAAAAATTTTCCGGCTGCCGACAAACTCAAGATACGACAGCATATTAAGCCAGCGAGCGTGTAGTTCGTTGTTTTGAATGATATCGTTTAAGTGTTTTTTCAACCGGGTATCTTTGATTTCGTCAACGGTATCCGGCGCCAAGCGTGTATTTGTTTGATCCTCGTTTATTGTTCCCATATGCTTTTCCCTAAAGCCATCAGCTCGCGTCAAGCAGAAAGGTTTCGTTCGCTTTCCGAGATTGTGTGGCGCCGCCGGTTCGCGCCAATGTAATGAAGCGCAGCGTCCGTTATATCTCGCCAAGAACCTTTTCAATTGTGCTATATACTTTTTGCAGTTGTTCTCCCGTGATGCAGTATGGCGGCATAACGTAGACCGTATTGCCCAGAGGACGAAGCAGTACCCCCTCGCTCATAAAGCGGCGGTATAGCCGGTCGCGGATTGAATCAAAATAAGAGCTCTCTTTCCCGGTATTGATGTCAAACGCAAGGATCGTGCCGCATTGTCTGGCGTTTTTCACGCGCGGGTGAGAAACGAGCGTTTCTAAAAAGCCGGTATGACCGGCAGCGATTCGGGGGATGCCGGTCTGCAACGCTTCGTCTACCATACTCAGGTTCTCCAACGCGGCGGCCAGAGTAATGGGGTTTCCGGTAAAAGAGTGTCCGTGGAATAATGTCTTTTCATGCCCTTCGCTTAAAAACGCATCGTATATTTCTTGCGTACACAAGGTCGCCCCAAGCGGTAAAATCCCCCCGGTAATTCCCTTCGAGAGACAAATGATATCGGGCTGATGAGACAACGCTTCAGATGCGAACATTCTCCCCGTTCGGCCAAACCCGGTCATGACTTCGTCGGCGATAGTAAGGACGCCATGTGTCTTGCAAATGGCAAGCAGTTCATTGAGCTCATCAGCTTGGTGCATGAGCATCCCCCCCGCCCCTTGCACCAACGGCTCAAAAATAAAGGCGGCAATATCGCCATCTTGCATGATTTTTTCAAGTTGCGCGTACGCGCTGTTTTGGCTCTTGCCGCGGTGTGACGGCGAGTCAATGTACTCTACGTCAAAAAGCATCTGATGAAAGGGCGCGTTGAAACCGCCCCTTTCCCCCACGGACATGGCGCCAAAAGTATCGCCATGGTACGACCCTTTTAGGGCAACCAACCGGCGTTTGGCTTTCACCCCGTTTTTTGTTAGCGCTTCGTTGCTCCAGTACTGAACCGCCATCTTTAGTGCGACTTCCACAGCAGTCGAACCATTATCCGAAAAGAATATTTTTTTCACATTCTGCGGCGTTTTTCGAAAAAGCTCGCGGGCAAAATGCGCGGCAGGGCGGTGCGTAAAGCCCGCAAAAATCACATGATCGAGTTCTTTCGCTTGATTTGCAATTGCCTGCGCCAGGCGCGGGTGGCAATGCCCATGCAGGTTGACCCACCAAGACGATATTGCGTCTATATATTTTTTGCCCTCTTCGTCAAAAAGCAGCGCCATTTCACCTTTGCAAATTGCAACCGGTTCGCCGGCATTTTTCATTTGAGTAAACGGGTGCCAGATGTAGCGTGAGTCAATTTCGGCTATGGTCTTTTCTTTCATCATATTAACTTATAATTTCTCTTCTTAGCTGGCGCCTGACGTTATGCGTTGCGCCAAAGTCCTTACTGAAATTCCCGTTCGCTGAAAAGTCCCTGGTCGATTTTTTCGGCGAGGGCTTCGCGAAAGAACTGCGCTTGCTCGGCAATGGTTTCTTTATCTATATGTTTCAAACGCGGTATCCTGTATAACACCGGGACCCGGCTTCTGGTTTCAATGTAACGTTCGCTTTCTTCGTTTTTTTTACCGTTAAATATGATCCCCAGCACGGGTAGATTTCGGTACGAAAGAGCCTCTAAGGTCAGCATGGTATGATTGATGCTCCCCAGGTAATTTTGCGAAACGAGTATGATGGGCAGTTTTAAGTAACTCATCAGGTCAATGATCATCTCTTGATCGTTTAAGGGAACAAGCACCCCGCCGGCGCCTTCTACAATCAAACGATTTTTTGTTTTCGGTTTTCTAAACCCCGAAAGTTCAATCAAGATATGTTCTTTTGCGGCCGCCGCGTGGGGCGATGCCGCCAGCTTTAACCGGTAACTTTCCGGGTGGATGCCGATTTTGTGGTGGTCGGTCAGTTGTTTTACTATATCCGAATCGGTTTTTTTTAAGTTGCCGGCCTGCACCGGTTTCCAGTAGTCCGCCTCAAAAGCCTGCGTTAAAATGGCCGATGCCAGGGTCTTGCCTGCGCCGGTATGGGTTCCGGTCACAAAAAGGCCGTCAAATTTTAACTCCTTGCGCATAATTCCAAAATCTCCCTGATCTCGTTTTTTGTATTAAAGGCATGAAGGCATATTCGCAAACGGGGCGTTCCTAACGGCACGGCAGGCGGCAAAATCGCCTTGACGTCGAAACCGGCCGCCTGCGCCTTCTTTTCGGTCAAAATAGCCGTTTGGTTTTCACAAAATACCATGTTTTGAATCGGACCTTCTTTGCATTGAATACCCCCGTTTTTTGTATCGCTGTCGATCTGCCCCCGGTTTAACTCGCTTGCCGTTTCTTGAAAAAAACCAATATTTTCGCGCAAGCGTTTTCTTTCCCCGCCCGACTGAGGCAACATTTCATATGCGGATAAAATAGCGAGTAACGCAGACGGCGGCATCCCTGTCGTGTAGATAAAAGAGCGGGCAAAATTGACCAGATATTTTTTTAACAGCGAAGAGCCGGCGACGGCTGCCCCGTGCACCCCGAGACCTTTGCCAAACGTAATTACCCTGGCAAAGATTTCGCTTTCGAGGTTTTGGGCGCAAACCAACCCCTCGCCCTGGCCGCCAAAAAGGCCGGTGGCGTGAGCTTCGTCTACAATTAAAAACATGCGATGTTTTTTCGCCAATTGCACTAATTCTACTAACGGCGCAAAATCTCCGTCCATGGAATAAACCGATTCAACTACAACGAAAAGATTGCCGCGATCCATTCCTTTCTTTTTTGCAAAGGCCATTTTTTCGCGCAATGAGTCGATACTGTTATGCGAGAAAGAGAGTGTCTTTGCCTGGCTTAAAACCAGAGCGTCCCTGATCGACGCATGGATCAAGCAATCATAAAAAACCAAATCATGCCTGCCGGCGACCGCTGAGATCAAACCTAAATTAGCGTCATACCCGGCATGGAACACCAACGCATCTTCGGAGCGGTGAAACCCTGCGACCGCCCTTTCGGTCTCGGCAAACAAAGAATAATTTCCGCTAACCAGTCTGGCCGCCCCCGCACCGTTGCGGTAACGAAGGGCCTCTTTGGATAGGGCATAGCGCTCCTCTTTTTCGCGGATCGTTTCGGCCAGCTTTGGCGAACGGGCAAAACCCAGGTAGTCGTTTGATGAAAAATCAACGCGAAATTCACCCTGCTCTTTGTTTGCGCCGGAATTTTGAACCGCCCCTTCTTTCGCTCCAACACTCGGCAAACCAGGCGGGTTCGTTAACGTTCGCAAATTACCCTTCTCTTTTCGTTTTTCCAGCGCTTTTGTTAAAAACTTTTCATCCATTTCGTTATTAATAAATTCAGTGAACCGGTGCGTTTTCTACCCTCTTTACCTGATATTATAAATGGCTTCATACACCGGTGCGTGTAAATTGCGGTTGCGCGATGTTACCGGTAAAATTACATCGGGCAGTTCGGGTTTAAAACCGGTTTTACCCAAATCAAAACAATCCGGCAACGAAGCGGTTTTCCATTTTTTTTTCAAAGCGGCCAGTTCCTTCTGGTTTAAGCGGTCGATTTTGGTTAGCAGTAAAACAAGTTTTATCTTTCTCCGGTGAAACCGTTGTATGATATATACTTCTTCCGGTTGCAGACGCCGGTTGCAATCTAAAAGTAAAAAACCCAGCGAGAGTTCTTTTCGTTTTTCAATATAAAGGGCGATTAATTCCGACAGTTTCTCTTTTTCCCGATGCGATGTTTTCGCATACCCGTACCCCGGCAAATCAACCACATGAACCGAGTTCCATAAAAACTGGTTGATGGTTCGCGTGCTGCCCGGTTTTTTCGATACCTTGACAAGCGATGGGTTATGGAACAGCGAAGCGATGAAGCTGGATTTACCCGCGTTCGAGCGCCCTAAAAAGCAAATTTCAGGCAAGCCGGTCGCCATTTGCGAGAGCTCTGCATACGAACCGAGAAAACTTGCCGGGGTTAAAGTATTGGCCGCCGTTTGTTTTTCAGACCTTGAGCCGGATTTTTCTTCTTTTTGCGGTTTAGGGTTTGGTTCGAGTGCGGCCATTGCAGTTGGATTATACCGCCGCCTCAATCAAACGATGTATGGAATCATGGTCCTGCAATTCGGAAAAATACGTTAGCATCACTTCTTCTCCGTTGATTTCCACTTTTTTACCGGGCGCAATTTGCATCTCTGAACAACGCTTCTCAAACCGGTCCATGTTAGCGGGTTTCCAGGCCACTTCATGAAAATAGTCGGCGTTTGAAAAGAGAGGCGTCCCCGCTTCGGGCGTTAGATGTTCGATAAAATAGCGGGCGTTGTTGCGGCAATCCAGGGCGGTGGTCTGCATCCCCTTCCATCCGTACGACGCCATGTAAATGGCGGCGCGGATCGCCATGAGAGTTTGATTCGAGCAAATGTTGCTCGTCGCTTTTTCCCGGCGGATATGTTGCTCCCGCGTTGCAAGAGTAATGACATAGGCTGCGGTCCGGTCGCCTTTAGAATCGACCGCTTCGGTTTGGCCGATCAAACGCCCCGGCATCTGGCGCATATACTTTTCGGTGCATGCCATGAAACCGAGCCCCGGTCCTCCGAACGAGAGCGGCATACCCAACGATTGGGCTTCGCCCCAGACAATTTCCGCCCCCAGCGAAGCGGGCGTCCCGGGCAACAAGGCAAGAGCCAAGGGTTCCAGCGTACCATAGCATATTGTCGCATTGGTAAATCTCTCGCGAATGTGAGTTGCGCTTTGTTCAGTAACCCCCAGATAGTTGGGAGACTGCAACACGGCAATGTCGGGTTCGGTATCCGGGAAAGCGGCCAGCCAGTTTGTGTCTCCGGTTTTCGGGTCGAGCGGCGCAATGATAATTTCAATATTGAGTTCTTCCGAAACAGCCGCCGGAAAATAGGTTTCCATCACCTGGCGGATATGGGGGTGAACCCCTTGCGAAACGGCAACAATACGTTTTTCCCCTTTCTTCTCTTTTTGTGGCGGATTTTGCCGCAAGGCCATGCGAATGGCTTCTACCATGGCAGTCGCCCCGTCATAGAGAGAACCGTTGGCAAGATCCATGGAGGCAAGCTCGGCCATCATGCTTTGGTATTCAAACAAAGCCTGGAGCATCCCCTGGGCGACTTCCGGCTGGTAAGGCGTATAGGCGGTCACGAACCCGCGTTGCGAAGCAAGGTGGTGGACCGCTTCGGGTATATAATGGCGGTAAGCGCCAAAACCGGTAAAGTCGTTTGCAGGCGTTCCGGTTTGTTGCGCGAAACGAGAACCGGAAAAACAACCCGCTTCTCTTTTTTGAAGTTCCGTTTTAATTTGACGTTCGGTTAAGGGCGGGTCCATTCGAGCGGCAGTCGGTTCTTTCACATTTTGCGGTATGGAACCGAACAGCTCATCTGCGCTGTTCAAACCCAGCTCGGCCAGGATCTCACGATCATCGCCGGAAAGATAGATACTCATGAATTCTTTCGCCTGCTTTACAAATTTTCAATTAACTGGGCGTACTCTTTTTCGTCCAGCATCTCTTCGTATTGCGATACGCTGGTTGGCGTGATTTCAATCAGCCACCCGTCCCCATACGGATCGGAGTTCACGAGAGCCGGCTCATCGACAACCTTTTCATTGACAGAGATAATTTCACCGTCCATGGGCGAATAAAGATCGGAGACCGCCTTCACGGATTCAATGGTGCCAAATGTATCGTGTTGTTCCACGTCTGTCCCCGCTTCGGGGATGTCGATATAAACGATATCGCCTAGAGAATTTTGCGCATAGTCGGTAATGCCAATTCGAACATTGCCATTCTCAAGGAGCTGCGCCCACTCATGTTCTTTTGAATACTTTAAATCTTCCCGAATTTCTGCCATAAGCCTATATACAGTTGAAATCTCCCTTGAAAAGTAGATTAATAAAAAAGATCGGAAACAGCCCTGTTTTTGACAGATTAAACGGAAAATTCCTGCACTGTCCGGACCATCGATTCTACGTTCTCCATGGGCGTTTCCGGGTAAATCCCGTGCCCTAAATTAAAGATATAACCGGGCGTTTTACCGCGCTTTTCCAGCAATTCAGTTACTTTTTCTTTTACGGCAGCCGGGTTCGACAATAAAAACGCCGGGTCCATGTTCCCCTGCACCGGTTTATCGCCAAAAATAGTGATGGGAACGCGCCAATCGACCGAAATCACGCTAACGCCCTGATCATACAAAGGCAGCAGCGCCTCGCGGTGGATCGAAGCGCCCCGGCAAAAGAAAATCACCGGCACCCGTTTTGAAATCTCTTTTGAAATTTTAGCGATATAGGGCATGATTAACTTTTGGTATGATTCGGTATCCATGGCGTCGCCCCAGGAATCAAACAGCTGTATTGCGTCGACGCCTGCGTCAATTTGCAGACCAAGATAATCAATGGTAATCGTGGCAATATAATCCATCAACTTTTCAAACAATCCGGGCGTTCCATACATCCAGGCGCGCGATTTTGCATGGGTTTTCGACGTTTTGCCTTCAATCATATAGCTCGCGAGGGTAAAAGGCGCGGCCGCAAAGCCAAGCAGCGACTTTGAAGGGTCAAGATTCGCCCGCGTCTTTTGTATGGTTTCGGTATAGTACCCCAGATTACCCAGCATGGCGCCAGCGTCGTATTCGGCAACTCTCCGGTTTAAATCGTTCTCATCTTTCAGGACATGGCCAATTTCGGGCGCCCCGGTCGCAAATGAGACATTTAAATCGAGGGCGTCCAAAATCACAAGAATATCGGAAAAAATAATGGCGGCATCCAAATCAAGTCTCTTGATCGGCTGCAGGGTAATTTCTGCCGCGGTATCGGAATCTTTTACGCAAGCCATGAAATCGCGGTCGCCCTTGAGTCTCATGTATTCCGGCAGGTAACGACCGGCCTGGCGCATGAACCAGATGGGGGGGCGGTCTACCGTTTCTTTTCGTATTGCTTGCTGTAATCTTGTCATTGTTTATCCTTCCGTTTTGTTATCATTGTGCTATCGTTTTGCGATGATATGATTGCTGTCTCTTTTCCTATATGTCCGTTCTTGATAATTGAGATATGCGAGCAAGCGAAGCTCTATTGGGGGCGGTACGCGTACCCTTTCTTGGGGAACGTAATAAAGAGCCTGGGTTCGGCCGGGTCCTCTTCAAACCACTTTCTAAATTTCACGAGAAAATTGTCAATGCTGCGGCTGGTGACATAGACGTCGTCGCCCCAGATTTTTTCAATCAGCTGCTGCCGGGGAACCACCTTGTTCGGGTTTTTTAAGAAGTAGACCAGCACCGCCGCTTCTTTGGGCGTCAGGATATGGGTTTCATCGCCGCTTTGCACCTGGAGCAGATCCCAGTCAATGATGGCCCTGCCTACTTTATTGGTAAGGGGCGCTTCGTGCCGTTTGACAAAATGAAAAAGCAGGTTTTTCACTTTAGCCAATAGATGGCTGATTTCAAAGGGTTTGACAATATAGTCAATGGCCCCCGCCTCATAGGCCGATTCAATTTTATCCTGGCGGCCTAACGCCGATATGAACAAAATCGGGATATTGATATTTTTTTCGCGCAACTTATGGGCGAAGGTCAGCCCGCTGTCGCCCGGCAACATCACATCGAGAATCAATAGATCATAGACAAGCGTATCGGATTTCCTTTCAAGCTGCTCAACGCTAAAGCAAGCGTCAACGCCAAACCCTTCGTTTTGTAAATTCAGGGTTAAAAGCTCCCGAATGGAATCGTCGTCTTCGACAACTGCAATCTGCGCCCGCCGGTCCCGGTTTTGTTCCTTATCCTCGCTTTTTTCTTGATCCACACTACTTTCCTTTTTTATTTAAACCGAACCACAAACGTTGTACCGCAGTTTTCGCCGTCGCTGTGCAGTTCCAGTTTCAAATGATATTTTTCAATGAGACCTTTGATGATATAGTGCCCCAGCCCGCTGCCCCGGATATTTTGAATGGCATGGCGCGTAGATCGGTAAAATAATTTTTGAAAATCTTTTTTTTCGCTTTCGGTAAAACCCAACCCACGGTCCGTTACCTGCAAATAAATCCCATGCGAATCTCTGTCAAGCGAGACTGCCACCTTTTCTTTTGAATACAACAGCGCGTTTTCAATTAAATTATTGGAGATCATTTGAAAGGCCGCATGAGCAATCCGGATTTGTTGCGTTTCAAAACCGGGTTCATCGTTTTGGCGAAACTCTATCCGGGGCGGGTTGTTTAAGCGGTGGAGTTCCCAGCTCTCTTGCATAAGACGGTAGCACTCGCCCGCAGGCGATTTTTGCTCACCCTCTTCGTGGTCCATTTCAATTTCCTGGATTTTCAACAGATTTTCAATGGAACGGTTCAGCACCTTCACCTCGGAGAGCGCCTTTTCAATAAATTCGTCTCGCCGCTCGGCGGGGATAGAATTTCGACGGATGCTGTCGAGTACCAGAGATACCGTTGAAATCGGGTGTTTTAGTTCATGGGTTGTCATGGCCAAAAACTCCAGCCGTTCGGCCTGGTTTTTTTTCTCGCGGTAGATCACCCAGACAAGATAGGCAATGGCCAGGGCCAGGATGACCAGCAGAAATGAGGTTTCCCATAAAATCATGTTCACCCGCCCCTCTTGTTTCTCTTGCAGGTGCAAATCATACTCGGGGTGGATAGTATAGAATGTTTTGCGCTCGCCCTTTCCGAATACGACGCAATTTTCGCCGGAACATTCGGTCAAACGAATGACCCGTTTTTCGTTTAAAAGAGTTTCAAGGTGTTGCGCCGCTTCTTTTTCGGAATACTCCAATCGAATTTTCTGGATCTCATTGATGACGCGGATGCGTTCCAGGTGGTACTGGTTTTTAAAAACTCCCGAAAAGAGATACTGCCACCATGTCGTCATGATCATGATGGTAAAAAAAACCGCAGCCAGCGATAATGCGAGTTTTAAAAAAAGGGGTTTTTTCATTCGATTGTTCTGGCCATGGTCCCGGCCATTTCTCAGGTCATCTCTTTAATAGCTGTCTCCAACGAATCGACCAAAGTATCGATGTCCTTGTCTTCCATGGGGTATGATAAAAAGCCAACCTCATACGCAGACGGCGCCAGATGAATACCGTCAGGCAGCACTTTGCGGAAAATTTCGCCATATACCGCAGCCGCCCCCTGCCAGATATCATGCACGTTGCGGACCGGCGAACTCTGTTGATCGGCGGGGCGGATATTCATCCAGAAGATGGAGTTTTCTTGCACCAGGTCAATATGAAACGATTTGCCCGCCAGCAAAGGTTTGATTTTTTCTTCAAAAAGAACGCCAAGTTTTTTGGCCAGGGCGTCGAGCTTTTCATACACATTGCCGTTTTTTAATTTTTGCAAAGTCGCCAACCCGGCCACCATGGCCAAAGGGTTCCCCGACAACGTGCCCGCCTGATAAATTTTGCCTTCGGGTGAGAGTTGGTCCATGAGATCGGCGCGCCCCCCAAAGGCCCCCACCGGCAACCCGCCGCCTATGATTTTACCGTAAGTTACCAGATCGGGTTTCATATTGTATTTGCCCGTAAAGCCCTCAAACCCCAGGCGAAAACCGGAAATCACTTCATCAAGAATCATCACAGAGCCGTTCTTTTCAGTCAACTCCCGTATCAATTGTATAAATTCAATTCGCTGTTGCAACAAACCGCTATTAGCCGGTAACGGCTCAATGATGACCGCAGCAATTTGATTGCCTAATTTATCGAAAGCGGCTTTGAGAGCCAAGTCGTTGTCCAGCGGTAATACCAGCGTTTTCGAGCTAAACGCTTCGGGGATACCCGGGCTGCTGGATTCGCTGATGTTGTCCGAAAATGTCAAAAGACCCGAGCCGGCTTGCACCAGCATGGCGTCGTAATGCCCGTGGTAGCACCCTTCAAACTTAATGACCATATCACGGCCGGTGGCCCCGCGGGCAAGACGCAAGGCGCTCATGACGGCTTCCGTTCCCGAGTTGACAAATCGAACTTTTTCCAGCACGCCAATATTATCCACCATGAATTCGCCCAGCTCCACTTCGTACGGGGTAACGGCGCCAAACGAAGCGCCCATCGCCGCCTGCTTTGAAATTGCCGCCACAACATCGGGGTCGGCATGGCCGAGAATCAACGGCCCCCAACTGTTGACAAAATCAAGATAGGTGTTTGAATCAACATCGGTTAAGTACGCCCCGCGCCCTTCGCTAATGGCGATCGGATCGCGGTTGACCGAGCGGTAAGCCCGCACGGGCGAGTTTACCCCGCCGGGGAAAATTTTTAGCGATCTTTCCCAGATTTTTTTTGATTCATTTTCAACCGGTTGATTTTCACTCATGATTTCTTCCTTAACTTGTTCCTTGATTTCTATTTTGATGAATACATCGTATACCCTGTTATTTTTTTACAAACTGCCGCTTTCATCGTTCCCTTCGTCATTCCCTTTGTCATTCCAGGGAGTCAACGTCATTTGTTCAACCTCAAATCTCCCGCAAATCCCCAGGGCCATTTGTTGCAAAGAGGCCTCGGACGATATAAAGTGCGGCAACAAATCTTTCTCATAAAAAACTTGAGCGGTAGTTTCTCCGATGACTGCATGCAAATGATTTCCCCTGAGCAACCCCTGGTTAAAATAGGCTTCTGCCGAAGAGGGCGAGGTAAACACCCACCAGGCGTCTTCCGAAAGAAAGTCCTCTTTTTCTTGTTCGTTTTGAAAATAAACGTCATGGTAAACCGGTTGCGTTTCGTAGAGTTCCGTCACATCAACCTGAAAACCGTTGTCTTGCAAAAGTTCCACGCCCGCCGTTTGACCGTTTTTCGCGCCCAACCATAAGATATTTTTGGTCCGTTTTTCTTCATCCGGCATTTGGCCATACGTACCGATGATCAAGCGGGCCGCCCCTTCTCCGTTATACTCTTCGGGGGACGCCGGCAGGTCGGGTTGCAGACCGAGTTTTTCTTGCAGGCAAGCGGCTGTTTTTTCCCCCACGGCGACCCAGCGTTCGGCTTCGGGGGCGCTTTCGGGCCAGTATTGGCATACGGTTTGCGAAACAACCACGCCTGCAAGATATTCTTTTTGCATACCAGTGTTTTTCAGGTCAAGCGGCTTGGTTTGAATCAACGGCATCTGCACAAACTCGTGCCCGCTCTTGCGAAATATCTCAGAGACCGGTTTTCCGTTTTTCCCGCAAAAGCGAACCGGGAATTTCTTACCCAGAGCTTCTTGCGAAACCAGGCGCATTGTCTCGGCAAAAGCCGGCGATTGAAAATCTTCCGGAAAATTACGCACAGCCCGGTACGGTGTTTCGTCGTACGGCCGGTCGGGGTCAAAGCCCAGCGCATGGTAAAAACGCACGCGGTAGTGGTTGATTGAATTTTCAGTTTGATTATTTTTAGCGTCAGGGGCGGTTACTTTTTCGGCCTTTAAGCCAAACGGCACATGGCAACCGGCTTCGAGGCGCGATAAAATCCCCCTCTCCAGTTCTATTCGCTGTTCCACTTCCGGTTTCGGAGCAAAGGCGTTGCGAATGAATTCCCGCTCACCCGACCTGCATTCCAGGCCAAGAACCCCCTGGCTCACTGCGGGTAAAAAGATCTCTTCGTCAAAACTGTAAAAATATAAGTCGTTCTTTTGTATTTCATTCAAGCGCGCCGTTTCTTCGTCCAGCTTTCGGACAATGGTTTCATCGAGCCGCTTGATCCAGTTCGCGCGTTCGGCGCTCCAATATCGCTGAAACGCAAACAACCGCTTTAGCCCGGCGGTGGCCAGCACTAGAACGTCCATTTGGTCCTGCCGTAAAAGTTTTTCCATCCGGGTGATGAGGTTGCCCCTTACGGGGACAATTTCCGGTTCGCCAAGCCACTCTTTCAATAACGCAATGCGCCGCAATGAAGAAGTCCCCAGCCGTTTTGTCTGCAACCATTGTTTTACGGCGCCTGGGCTATCGCTTGTTTTGGGCAACGGCGTAACGCTAACCAGCGTGTCGCCCCTTTCTTCTTCCATGATTGCTGCGGCAAAATTAAGCCCTTCGGGTAACTGCGTCGGCAAATCTTTCAGAGAGTGGACTGCCAGATCGCCGTCATTTTCCAGCAAGCCGTCTTCCAGCTCTTTGGTAAAAAAGGCCTTGCCTTCTTTTTCTTTTGGGTTGCCTATTTCATACAACGGGGCATCCAGCTTCACATCGCCGTGCGTTTTTTTTGCGGTAACGACCGGCTCAATGCCTCGTTCCATTAAGAATGAAGAGACCTGCAAAGTTTGCGCCATGGCTAAGTAAGAATCCCTCGTTAATATCCGTATCGGTTTGCTCATTTTTGTTTCCTGTCCTGATTCCCGGTTTTGCCGAAATCAAGTTATCCGGCCCCGCCCCCACGGGTATTCCGCGCCGGGCTATCCGAAACCGGCCGTAGTCTTCTGCGGGAAAGTTTACACGTGTGCGGCGACAACCGCATCCTCGCCAAGCGTCAGCATATCGACAAAAAGCTCTTTGTGGGTTCGCAAGGCTCGCCTTTCTTGCTTTTTCATATAGTCGATGATAATTCGTTTTTGTTTTTCGCTGATATTTTTCAACGGCCCGTTGAGAAGGTTGCTCCACTCGTTGCGGCTCTCTTGTTCAACCTGCGATAAAACGGAATTTACCAGTTCTGGGTTGCGGCTGTAGAGATAATCCATCCAAAATACGTGAATGGATTTTTCAATGATGGGAATAGCTTCCTGGTAATGCATACCCCGCAATGTTTTGTTGATTTTACTTTGTTTCATCAACCCATTTAAATTGACCAGCGTTGGTTCGCAATCGTCTGCGCCGGAGCAGTCAACATTCGGCGGGATACCCAGGTCGACAATAAAACCGTCTTCTTTGATAAATTTTCGTTGTCTTAAGTTTGCGATTTTTTCATGATTTAACAGCGGCTTCTCGCTATAGGTGGAAGTAATAAAAATTTCGCATTCCACCGGCTCGTTCCATTGTTCCAGGTCGCTCCACTCGATAAAACGCATTTCAAAGCCGGGTAAATCGGCGCTGCTTTTGACTATCTTTTCAAACTCAAGCGGGAGTTCGGCATTTATGCTGTTTCGTATTACAATGTACTTACGCACGCCTTTGTTAATCAAATAGCGCAGCGATTTTTGGCACATATCGCCCGTACCGCCTAACGCGGCTGTTTTAAATTTGCCAATGATATCGGGGTTGCGGGCTACCATCTCTTTTTCAAGAAGAGAAAGCAACGAAATCGGATTTTTACCGATTTTCGTTTGGGTGCGGATTTTCTTTTGCGATTCAAATACTTTTTGCATTAAGTTGTGAAAAAATGGCGAAATATATTGCTTTTCGATAGAGCTGGAAAAGTCCCGCTTTACCTGGCCGGTAATTTGCGTTTCGCCCAGGGCCATGCTTTTTAAACCGGAAGTTACCTGAAACAAGTGTCGAACGGCGTCTATCCCCCGTTTGTAAACGGGAGTATATGCCGTTAGCCCTTGCAATAACGGACTATCGGTAAAGTAGCGCATCAGCTCGGAATAGTCAAATGCGCGCGGGTGATCTTTCGTTTCAATATACAGCTCAACGCGGTTGCAGGTGCATAAATAATAAACCGACTCAAATGCTTCGTTTTTTTTCCAATTGCTGGCGTAAAAGTGGTTCGAGTCAGGGAAAGCTGACAAACAAGCCAGGTCATGATCGGCGTAATTCCATGTAAATAAATGGAATTCTTGAAATGCTCGCTCCATACGACCTATATAGCCGGTTACATCTGCTATGAGAATAATTTTTTTTCCCCGCTGTCACGAAGTTGTCATCCGCTAATATGTTCTAAGTGAATCCGCTCTTAACTTGACATGCCAATTGATTTTCAAAATAGAGTTTTATGTTATCAGCCAGTTCATCCGCAAAATCTGCAAAAGTAAGCCAATTTCCTTTATTTACCGTTCATGACGACCCGAAAGATGCGGTCGTCGCTTCTCACCGCCTTTTGGTCCGCGGCGGGTTTATCCAAAAACAGGCTTCCGGTTTTTATATTTATTTGCCCCTCGCTCTTATCATTCACCGAAAAATAGAAGATATTATCCGCAATGAACTCAACAAAGCCGGGGCTGTCGAAGTTCGGCTGCCGGTGCTAACGCCCGGCGAATTCTGGCAAACTTCGCAGCGTTGGGACTCCATGGGCCGCGAAATGATGCGGTTGCAAGACCGTCATTTAAATCACTTTGTCCTTGGGCCGACGCATGAAGAGGCGATGAGTTCTCTGGCCGCAAACTATCTGCAATCGTACAAGCAATTGCCAGTCAATTTTTACCAGATCGGCACCAAATACCGCGATGAAATCAGACCCCGGTACGGTTTAATTCGCTGCCGCGAGTTTGTGATGAAAGACGCGTACTCGTTTCATGCCGACGACGAAAGCCTTGACGAGACCTACCGCAAGATGAGCGTCGCGTACCGCAATATTTTTGCCGCTTGCGGCCTGGAAGCCATATCGGTAGAAGCCGATACCGGCGCCATGGGCGGTTCCGCTTCGGAAGAGTTTATGATTGCCTCCGAAATCGGCGAAGAGACCCTGCTCCTTTGCGAAGATCCCGAAAACGGCTATCGATCGAACCAGGAAAAAACGGAATTTATTCCGTTTACCCCTTACCCTGTTGAAACCTCGCAAGAGGCGGCTTCTCAAGTAGAGACGCCAGACGTACGAACCGTTGAAGAGGTCGCCGCTTTTTTAAAAAAAGAACCCTCTTTTTTTGTAAAAACATTGATCCACGAAAACGACCACGCCGTTGTTGTTTCTTTTATACCGGGCGATCGCGAAATTAACGAAATTAAACTGGCCAACAGCTCCGGTCAAATCGGCCTTGAAATGGCATCGCCCGAAACTATCCGGGCGGTGACAGGCGCAGAGCCGGGTTTTGCCGGGCCGGTCAATTTAAATGAATCGCCCTTGCCTGCCGGCAACGGGCAATCCGAAAAAAAAGTCATTGTTTTGTTTGACCGTACCCTGAAAGGGCGCGGTAATCTTGTGAGCGGCGCAAACCGGACCGGGTATCACACCACCGGCTTGCAAGAAGGCCGTGATTTTAACCTTACAGGCGAAAACGGCGTCGATTTAGTCCTGGCCCAGGAAGGGGACGCCACCCCCGGCGCCCCGGATAAAAAATTGATCGCCCGCAAAGGCATTGAGGTCGGCCATATTTTTAAACTGGGGAAAAAATATGCCCACGCGTTTCAAATCAGCGTTCTTGACCCCAATGGAAAAACCATGACGCCAACCATGGGCACCTACGGCATTGGCGTTGGCCGCACTCTGGCCGCCGCCGTCGAACAAAACCATGACGAACGCGGCATCATTTGGCCTGAAAACCTCGCTCCGTTCCAATACCATCTCATTGGTCTCTATAAAAACGAAGAGCAAAAAGGGAAGATTGACGCTCTGTACAATGAGCTTTGCGAAGCGGGTCTATCGATTTACTATGACGATAGAAAAGAGAGCCCCGGCGTAAAATTTAACGACGCAGACCTGCTGGGTATGCCCTGGCAAATCATTGCCGGTCGTAATTTTATGGAAAAAGGCGTTCTGGAAATGAAAAACCGGAGAACGGGCGAAAAAAGTGAGGTCTCTTTGGCCGATTTGGAAAAGGCCGATTTGAAAAAAGCGTAAATCATCCTTTAAATTGCAATAAACACTTTTCAGGGTGAGCAAATGCACGACAACGGCTTATGTCATATCCAATCATTGAAAAAGTTGACCCTGAATTGTATTCAATGTTAAAAGCCGAAGACCAGAGGCAATCAACCAACCTTGAACTCATAGCTTCCGAAAATTTTACTTCAAAAGCGGTCATGGAGGCCTACACCTCTACGCTCACCAACAAGTATGCCGAAGGCTACCCCGGCAAACGCTACTATGGCGGTTGCGGGCCTTCCGACATGGTGGAAAACCTGGCAATCGAACGGGTAAAAAAACTTTTTGGGGCGGGTTATGCCAATGTGCAACCTCACAGCGGAGCCCAGGCAAATATGGCTGTTTTTCTCAAGGCGTTGCAACCGGGCGATACCTTTTTAGGGATGGATTTGGCCCATGGCGGGCACCTCTCTCACGGTTCCAAAGTAAATTTTTCCGGTCTTTATTTCAATGCCACCGGATACGCCGTTGATCAAAAGAGCTATTTAATAGATTATGACGCCATTCTCAAGCAAGCGCGCGAGGTGAAACCGAAACTACTCATTGCCGGTTTTTCGGCATACCCCCGTTTGCTGGATTTTGCCCGTTTTCGTGAAATTGCCGATGATGTCGGGGCCGAACTGATGGCCGATGTCGCTCATATTGCCGGTCTCATTGCGGCAGAGCTTCATCCCAGCCCTATTCCCTATGCCGATTATGTAACGTCAACCACGCATAAAACCCTGCGCGGTCCCCGCGGCGGTTTGATTTTAAGCAATAAAGAAGAACATTTTAAAAAGCTCAATTCACGTGTTTTCCCCGGTACGCAAGGCGGGCCGCTCATGCATGTGATTGCCGCTAAAGCGGTAGCCTTTGGCGAAGCGTTGCAACCCGAATTTAAAACATACCAGAAACAAGTTCTGGAGAATGCCCAAACTCTGGCCGAAACCCTGCTGGAACGCGGGCTTGAGCTGGTCTCCGGGGGTACCGACAACCATTTGATGATTGTAAATACCTTTAGCTCGAAAAATATTACCGGGAAAGATGCGCAAGAATTTCTGGAAAACGCCGGGATGACGGCGAATAAAAACTCTTTGCCGTTTGACCCGAACCCGCCCGCCATTGCCAGCGGGATCCGCCTGGGAACGCCCGCTTTGACAACCCGCGGGTTTGGAGCCGATGAATTCCGCGCTGTCGGGAACTGTATCGCCGATGTGCTTGATAACCCGGCGCCCGAATCAATGGAACGCGCCAGGGGACAAGTCGCCGAATTGTGCCAGAAGTTTCCCATGGATGCTTTTGTCTACCCCGGATAATGCAACCGGGCCGTACCGCATGACCCCGGAAACACGATAAGCGGAAACAGGAAAAAATGGGAAAAAAAATAGCAGACTTGTTTTCAACGGCCCAAACCCATATGGAAGGCGGCATCCTGACAGATATCGGCATTTCGCGTCTTAAATATTTAATCGGTCATGAACTTTATAAGCACTCCGGCCAACTCAAGGACGACCCCAAGTTACTGGAAATCATAGAAGCCGGCATCGCTCACTTGTTCCGCACCGAATCTGCCGAAAGCGCGGATGAAACGCACGGCGCAAAAGCGGAATCTGCGATCGCCAAGGCAAAGGCTTCCGCTGAAGCAACAAAAGAAGGCTTGGGGGACGACGCGAAAGACGGCTACCCGCTGAAAATATCCAGAAAAGCGGGCCACCGCACCGAACTTTACGGAGTTCCTTTGCTCTTTTCACCGGCTGCAATGGACGAAGCCCTGTTTCAATGCGTTACCACTCATTTGCCCGAAAAGAAAAACCAGATTCAAAATGAGTTGAAACTGCTGACAGGAAGACAACTGGGCCGTATCTTAGCCGCTTCCGTTGCGGCAGGTTTTGAGCATGACGGTGAATTGATCCGGTTCGGGTTGGTTTTATACCGCGCCCTGGGGTTTGGCCGCTTTAAAATTTACGCCCCGGAACATTCAGACCAGCCTTATTCAAACGCAATTCACGGGACCCGCATTCACTTCAGCGGCGGGTTGGCCGCCACAACGCAAGGCAGGCATATGATTTTCGGTTTTATCGAATCGTTGTATAAATTTGTATACCATGGAAACGTTGAGGTCGAAACCATTGACTCGTCCGAACCTTCCGTTTCAATTGAACCGACCGGTTCTTCAGCCGAATCGAGTTCCAGCAGCCAAACCTCGGGCAGCTATACGAACCTTCGGCAAAATAACGCCTTTCTCTGGATCAAGGTGAAGCAGCTATGAATATTGTTACTTTATTTTTTACTTTATTTTTTTCTTTATTTCAGCATGGGGGTGAGCATAAAACATGGATGTAACCGGCCGGCATACCCATAACGATCCGCAGGACCGGACTGACCCAATTGACCCGATTAAAAATTTTTTTCGGCAAGGTCATTTTGCCGGCGGCGCCCAAGGTTTGTATTTTAAATCGGTTGAATTCCACCGGACCTTCCAGGAGTACTACTCGTTGCTTTTTCAACGTTTTAAAGAAGCCACCCCCCTGGATAAGAAAGACGGCTATTTTTTATTTAGCTCCTGGGCGCCCTTGGTGAAAACCGGGGCCGAATCGATTTACATTACACTGATGGATGTCTTGCCGGGGTTGCGTCTTGAAAAAGGGGAACTGATGAAACAAGCGGCTCATCTCGTCACCCTCATGGGCTTTGGACAAACGCAGATCATTGAATCTACCGAACATGTTTTTCGACTGCGCGTGTACGATTCTCTTGAAGACCTGGCTTACGTAGAAAAAATGGGGCGCGCCGCCTACCCGGTTTCGGCCTACACGGCCGGGCTGGTCCTGGGGTGTTACTCGTTTCTGGAAAATATTTTCCCGGCTTCCGACCCGGGGAACATGCTGACCGGGGGCGGTTCAACCGGCCGTAGCGCCGGTAAAGCAATCGACATGACCATCTCGGAAATCTCGGAATTGCAGCAGGTAAAATGCCAGGCCGAAGAAGGCGCTTTTAGCGAATTCCGGATGCAATTGCGCTAACGACATTCGCCGCAAAAAAATCGTCAATATTCGTTTTCAATCTTTTGCGCCGCCGCTTTTTTGTTTTGAAACGCCTCTTGGTTGGCCGGATCAAATTCAAGGGCGATGTTAAAATCGTCAATGGAACGCAGGTAAAAACCTTCGGTATAATAAATAATGCCGCGTAACGTATGCGCGCGTGAAAGCAAATGCGGGTCGCGGGCCAACTCAATCACCATGGATAACTCTTCTTCGGCCCGTTGCCGCGCCGAAGCGGCCCCGTCGCGCATTAAGGCGCGGGCCAGCAATGTCCTGGCTTCATAACGGGCAGGTTGAAGCGATATGGCTTTTTCGAGAGCTTCAATGGCAAACAAAGAAGGCCGGTTCGCCTCCAGGTAACAATCTGCCATTTCCAAAAGCGAATTAAACTGCATTTCCATATCGGAACTTTTGTTTGATTTTTCAAAATAGGTAATCGCGTCGTCGAACTTGCCCCGGCTTTTGAGAATTTTGCCAATGGCATGGTAGGCGAAATGGACGTCCTCTTCGTTTTTCAGGGGGTGCGAAACCAGGCGGCGGAAGGTTTGTTCCGCTTCGGTGTACAACTGCAGTTTGTAATATAAAACGCCTAACGCCTTTAAGATGGGAACGGAGTCCGGGTTTACTTTAAGCGCCTCGCGGTACAGTTCAATTGTCCGGTGAGAATCGCCTTCCAGGTGGTATAAGTTCCCCAGGGTCAACAAAATATCTTCGTTTGTGTAATCGATTTGGCGCGCTTTGCTCAACGTATCTTCAGCATTCTTGTAGTCGCCAATTTCGGTATAGACTTTGCCTAAGTTGTAAAGCGCCCGCGAGCGGTCAAAACTGCGCGTGGCAATTTGCAGTATTTTTTTCAATGTCTGTGTGGCGTCGTCCCAGGCGGCATTTTTAATTTGAATATCGGCCAGCCGCTGTAAAATTTCAATATCTAACGGAGCGGCGTCGCGCGCTTGCAGCATCGCCTCTTCCGCATGTTTGTTTTTCCCCAAAAGTTCGTACAACTGTGAAATGTAAATATACGTCTGTGGGTTTTCATCGCCGTATTTCGCCGATTCGCGCAACGAAACCAGCGCGCCTTCCGTATCGCCGGCTTTTTGCTGGAGCAGCGCCAGGTTATACAGGTATTTCGGGTTTTTCGGTTGCAGCTGAACGGCTCGTTTCATATAAACAATGGCATTTTGGTAATCGCCCTGGATACCAAAAATCAAACCCAGTTGCGCCGCCGATTTAAAAACGGCTTCGGGCGAACCGGGGGCTTCCAGAGCCTGGATAAAAGCGGCCTTCGCCTGGGCAAGCTTGCCTTCTTTTTTGTAGACCAACCCAAGATTGTAAAAAGCCATGGCGTCTTTGTTCTTTTGAACAATACCTTCCAGCGTTTCCTGGGCGCCCGGTAAATCCGACATTTCGTATTGCATTTCCCCCTGCAAAACACTGATATCAATTAAATCGGGGTTAATCTTTTTAGCGATTTTCAGCTCATCAATCGCTTCCAGGTATTTGCCCATGTGACGGTAGGTAAGAGCCATATTGTAATGAGCGTAAAAGTTTTCCGGCATGAATTTAATGGCTCGTTGATAGTAATCCAGAGCCAACCTGTACTTGCCGTCGTCATCGGCAATTCCGCCCAAAAAGACAAGAGAGTAAGATTTTTCTTCGGGCGAAGCCGAACTCTCAACAACCTCTTGAAAACGGGTTCGCGCCGCTTCCATATACCCCGACTTGAACATGTTTAACGCCTTTAAAAATTCCGGGGATTCGGTAAAGGGCAGCTCTTCGGGGAATTTATGAGTCAAACCCGACTTTTCGGTAAAAGTAAAATCCTGCTCTTTATTATTTTGGCTCCACGGCGCCGTCTCAGGCTGGCGGGTTGTCTTGTAGTAGTAATATCCCCCGGCGCCCGCCGCAAAGGCGAGAGCAAGAACAAATAAAGAAACAAAAAAACGGCCCACCCATTTTCGTTTTTTCTTAGTTTTCGGGCCGGCAAGCGTTTCATCGGAGCCCCCTTGCCCGGGTAAAATTTCGCCGGAATCATGATAATTTCGTTGCGTCTCTTTCGAGGTATCGAATGCAAGAGAGTCGTTCATCGCCGGAGCTTCCGGCTCCATACCGATTTTAGGACCGGGATCCGGGTTTTTCCCCGGCCGGTTTGTCTCTTGATCCAGAGATTCAATGCCCCGGATTCTGGGTAAATCGTTATCCATCCTGACTCCCCTGATCGCCTTCGTCCTTATGAACCGCATCCAGGATTCCGTTAATGAAACGGCTGGAATCGGATTCGCCGTATTTCTTAGACAACCGGATTGCTTCGTCAATGGCCACGCGGGGCGGTATCTCTTTTGGCATAAATTTCATTTGATAAATGGCTACGCGCAAAATTGATTTGTTCACCGCGCTAATTCTTTCCATTTTCCAGTTTTCGGAATATTGGGCGATCACCTTGTTTATTATGTCGGAATGTTTTACAACCCCCTTGATAAGTTTCCCGGCAAACTGCGCCTCATCATCGGGGATCTGGTAATCGATCCAGTCAAAGCGAAGAATATCTTCCAAATCCCTTGACTGAAATTCAAGTTGAAAAATTGCCTGCATTGCCAGAACTCTGGCCCGGTGTGGTTTCATTATCGTGATTTAAATTCCGGATTCGTCAAAAACTTTGAGAAGAGATAGTAGGCTTAACGCGGCCTCTTCTCCCTTGTTTCCGTACTTAATCCCGGCGCGATTCAACGCCTGATCGACATTGTCCGTGGTTAAAACGCCGTTTGCGACCGGTTTGCCGGATTGCAAAGATACGTTCATTAATCCTTTGGAACACTCTCCGGCTACAAAATCAAAATGGGGGGTTTCGCCGCGAATTACGGCGCCTAACGCGATGACGCCGTCCGGTTTGCCGGTGGCCAATATCCGCTGGCAAGCGACCGGGATCTCAAAGGCTCCCGGCACATGATAAACGGAAATTCCCTTCTCGGGAACCCCGGCGTCCAAAAGAGCGTCTAACGCGCCTTTTAAAAGCGAATCGGTGATGTATGAATTAAACTTGGCTACGACAATCGATATGTTCCAATCATTCCGGGAACTCCCGCGGTATGTTTGCACTCGATTTGCCAATTTCAATTTCCCTCACAGCTTCAGGCTGCAAAATTGGCCAGAGAGAGAATCGAACTCCCGACACGGGGATTTTCAGTCCCCTGCTCTACCGACTGAGCTATCTGGCCGATGCTCCAGAACCTTTTGTTTTTTCTGGTTGTAAACTACTTTTCTTTTTCAGGGTCGTTATTTTCAACGGATTTTTCCGTTTTTACTTTGTCCGGCCCGGTTTTTTTACTTTTCGGGCGTAGTACCATACTCATGATTCTGCCTTCCAGTTTCGGTTCGCGGTCAACGTTCGCTACCGCTTCGAGAATCTTAATGACATTTTGCATTTTTTCCAGACCTAACTCGGTATGAGCCATCTCGCGGCCTTTAAAGCGCATGGTAACTTTCACGTTATCGCCTTCATTTAAAAAAGATTGCGCCATGTTGCATTTACGGTCAAAATCGCCAATGTCGATTTTCGGGCCCATTTTGACCTCTTTGACTTGAATTACTTTTTGGTGCTTTTTGCTTTCTTTGTCTTTCTTAGCTTTTTCAAATTTAAACTTTCCGTAATCAATGATTCTACAGATCGGCGGATCTTGCCCTTTGGCTATCTCGACCAGGTCAACGCCGGCTTCAGTGGCCCTTTTCCTCGCCTCGTCGGATGTTATTACTTCCGCACCTTGCTCTCCCACCAACCTCACGCGAGGTTCCGTAATTTCTTCATTCAGGCGGTGTTCTCTTACCGCTCTTTTTTTTCCTCTAAAAAATTTTTTTCTGCGTACTGCCATGTGTTAAAAAAATCTCTCCTTCGTGTATCACATTATTTTTGAAATAAATGCTTGATATCCGTATTTTCCCAGGTAAACGTATCGCCGGTTCTGCCAAAATGCCCATAGCTGGCCGTGGGTTGGTATTTTAGCTCTCTCAACCGAAGCGTTTCGCGGATTCCCTTGGGCGATAAATCCAGTTTTTCTTTGACGATCTTTTCGAGCTCTTCTTCGGGGAGCTTGGAAGTGCCAAAGGTGTTTACCAATATAGAAACTGGTTGCGCCACGCCAATCGCATACGCCGCTTGCAACTCGCAAACCGCCGCCGCTCCCGACGCTACAATATTTTTAGCGATGTAACGCAACATATAGGCGGCGCTTCGGTCCACTTTTGACGGGTCTTTCCCGCTAAAAGCGCCACCGCCGTGACGAGCATAACCGCCGTAGGTATCTACGATGATTTTTCGGCCCGTAAGCCCGCAATCGCCGTGGGGACCGCCAATCACAAAATTGCCGGTCGGGTTAATTAGGTATTTAGTATTGCTAAGAAATTCAGCCGGCAGCACTTTTTTAACAACCTGCTCAATGACCGCTTCGGTTATACGATCATGAGTAGCGTCAGGGTTATGCTGGGTTGAAACGACTACGGTGTCAATCGCCGCAGGCTTTCCTTTCTCATATTTGACCGTAACCTGGGACTTTGCATCGGGCCGTAAAAAAGGAATCTCGCCGGAATGTCGAACGCGGGAGAGCTCTTCCAATATTTTATGGGAAAAGTAAATTGGCATCGGCATATACTCTTCGGTTTCGTTAATGGCAAAACCAAACATTAAGCCCTGGTCGCCGGCGCCTTCTTCTTTGTGCATCCCGTCGCCGGTAACGCCCATGGCGATATCGGGGGATTGCGAATGGATTAAAAATTCAACGTTTGCTTTTTGCGCGTCAAACCCGATCTCTTCGTCGGTGTAGCCAATGTCTGCAATGACCTTTCTGGCTTGTTCGACGATCTTATCGGCGGGAACGTCATGAACTGTCGAAACTTCACCGGCAAGAGTGAGATGATTGGTCGTAATCAGACATTCCGAAGCGACTCTGGCCGACGTATCGGCAGATAGATACAGATCAAGTATGGTATCGGACAATTGGTCGCAAACCTTGTCAGGGTGACCTTCCGATACGGATTCCGAGGTAAAAAGAAAATCTCTTTCGTTATACATAGATACCAAACATTGCAAATATTTCAAAAAGAAAAGCCTTTTTCTAACCGCAAGGCAAACTCCGCACGAAAACCGGTTTGAATCCGTTTTCTTTTGGTTTTTTTTCTTGTAGTGCCGGTGTTAATGATATTTTATAACACCCGGCTTCTTCGGTCGATACGATTGCGCTGATTGCCGCTGCTCCGGGCTCACTCGGGTGAACCTCTTGCGCCCATCGCCGCAGCGCCGGTTTAAATTCATAGTAGAGCCATACTTGCCCAACCGGATTTTCGCATTTGGCCAAATATTCCATTTGTTCCCCGATCACCTCTTCATACGTTTGGAATTTTTCCGGGGGGGTGGCTTTTTCTGTCGGCAAAACCGCCGGAATTACCGGTAATACGCATAGATAGTTCGGGTCGCCTTCCCCCACCAAAACCATGGCTACCTTCACTTGGTGATAAGAGCGCTTTTTTATTTTTGGAATTTTAGGGGTTTCTGGTGTGTTTTTTTGCGATTGATCCGGTACATTTTTATGGGCTTGGTCGTTTGCATTGTTATTGCGTGTGTTATTACCGATGACATCGCCTTCCATTGCTGTCTGTATCAAAACCCGTTGTTTTTTATCATACGGGTAGCTGTACTCGAACAGTACCCCTTTTGCACCCTCAGGCAATCTCTCCAAAGAGGCCGCAAAATTGTCTTTTATGTTTTCGGTACGGCAAGATCGGGACTCGCCGTACGCATCGCACCGGATAACGCCCTCTTTAGCCAGGTTTTGAAGAATCTTGTAATAGCTCTGCGCCGCCCCCCAGGTAGAAGGATCATCTTGAGGGACACGGCCCCCTTTGCAATGGGCGGCTGCCAGCCCTAAAACCAGGATGAGCGCCTTAACATTCGCGTTATTCGCATTTGAGAAAAATTGCAGAGGCGGTACTTGCCGGGCCGAAAAAAGCCCGCCTTTCAAGATTCGATGATTAAGATAGTAAAAATTGCCAATTTTTTGGCGCCAGTACACCCTTTTACAGCCACTCCCGCTAAAATGAGTTACATTCCGGCGATTGAACTTTTTAATAATCTTTCCTGGTCCGGTCGTGGTTGATCCGGTTAAAGATAAATAGGGCAAGGTACCCGCCTAAAATACCGGCAAGCACATCGACATTGGATATATAAAGCCCGTTTTGCAGAAAATCAAGCAGCCACCGCACGGGGTCTTTGATTAAAAATACGCCCAATACGGACCCCAGGATTCCGACAATGACCCCTCCGGTATATCCGCCGAGAAGGTCTTTTCTTTTTGAGTAGTAAAACAACCAGCTCAAGGCCGCGCCCAGGCAAATATAGACTAAAATATCCACAACCACTTTAAATTTCATAAGCTTCTTTTCCGACTTGTTTCATAGTTTGCCATGATAACACCCTGTACGACCAATTTCGCCTGACCTCTTGTTTTGCAACAAGTTTTGGCGGGATTCTTTTTATACCCCGTATGGCCGGCAGGCGGTTTTCTCTATATAGCGTTTGATCTCTTTTAAGTATACTTAAATATATTGGCTGTTGGCGGTTTTCATTTTTGCCCGCAAAGCCAATCAGATCCATTGTTCGTACAGTTTGTAACCGTATTTTCGATACCACACATCATATTCTTTATTCGTTGTCAAAGCCTTTCCGGTATCGGCAAATATCACTGCTTGACAAGCTGACGTGAGAGTTGGTTGAGACAATGTGATTTTATGGGTCGGTTTAGGTAACCCCGGTGAAAAATACGCCTCTACACGTCATAATGCCGGGGCGATTCTTTTGCATGAACTCTTCCCCGGGGTAAAGCTCAAGGCAAACCGCCAGTGGAAATCGATTGCAGGCGAATTGAATTCAGGTGACAAGCGGCATGCGCTGCTGTTTCCCCAGACCTTCATGAACCTTTCCGGGGACGCCGTACACCCGGCCGTGAACTACTACAAAATCGGTCTTGACCGGGTCATTGTTCTTCATGACGAAATCGATTTACCTCCCGGCGAAGTGAAATACAAGTTTGACGGAGGCCACCGCGGGCACAACGGATTGCGCGATATCATCCAAAAAACAGGCGGTGCTGGCTTCCATAGAATCCGGATTGGCGTCGGGCGCCCAAAGCACGAAGGGTATTCTGTCGCAGATTACGTATTGTCAAACTACCCCCTTGCGGAACGACCCCCGATGGAAACCCTCCGGCGCTTGTTAGCGGACCATGGGTTTGATCTCCCTTGAATAATGGCTGACGATTTGTCAGCCCGCTCTTTTCTGGGCGAATGAACTATTACAAGATTTCGCAACCGGTTCCCGGCAAAGGGTATGCCTGGACCTATTATGAAACCGATGACCAAGGTCAAATTACCCGCATCATGTCGCATATCCCCGAAACGGGAGAAACAAACCTCTACCCCAACCCGAAGATGAAAAATCTCTTTGACCCCAGCCGTTTGATGCCCGCCGATGCGGAAGAGTTTAACAAAATCTGGCGGGAAACGGAATAAAGCCCCTCAGAAATTGTTTTTTCATTTTTCATAAAAAGAGAACGGATTGCAATTCCCTCCTTTAGAAAAGATTTTTATTGACCGGCAGGTGGAAAATACCCCGCTCGTTGCTTACCTGCAAAACCGAATTAAATCCCTGCCTGCCTACCAAAACACAACCCTCGAAACGGTATCGGACTACCATGAAGTGATCCGCGAGTACCAGGCCAAAGAGCTGGATTTTGCCGAGTACAAAAAATACCTGCTGATCCACCCGGAAAAAGGCAGGTTTTTTCATGCCTGCCCCGGGTCTGACGGCGTTTTGTGTTGCCGCTACTATGTACTTGATTTCGGAATGAACTGCGTCTTCGATTGCGACTATTGCTACCTGCAAACCTACCTGAAAAACCCTCTTCCTACGCTGGCGGGCAACGCCGGAGAGCTTTTCAACGATTTAAAGACCAAAGTCCTCTCGTACCCCGATCTTCACTGGCGCATTGGCACGGGCGAATACACCGACTCTCTTGCGCTGGATCACATTACCGGTTTATCCGGTATGCTCATTGATTTGTTTGAAAAGCTGCCCAACGCCACTCTTGAATTAAAAACCAAATCAACTCAAATTGAGCATCTTTTGCAAAGGCAAGGCGCAAAAGCGGATGTCGTGGTATCGTGGAGCCTGAACCCGGCCCATGTGATTCAAGAAACGGAGCATGGCTGCCCCGGTTTAAACGAACGCCTGGAAGCGGCGGCACAAATTGCGAACGCCGGGTTTCATGTGGCCTTTCATTTCGACCCTATCATTCTGCCACCTTTTGAAGAAGAGAGTAAAAACACGTTGCAAGATTACCTGGCGGTACTGGATGAACTCTTTCAACGCGTGGATGAAAAATCGATCCGGTGGATTTCTCTCGGCTCGTTTCGCTATACGCCCGGTTTGCGCGAGGTGCTGCGCGCCCGCCGCCCCGGCGAAAACCTGACCAGAGCGGAAATGGTCCGATGCCATGACGGGAAATACCGCTACCCCGGCTATGAACGAGCTCCTCTTTACCGGGCGATGATGGAGCATATCCGGCGCAAAAGCCCCGGCATGATGGTCTACCTTTGTATGGAAACAAAACCCGTTTGGCAAAGCGCTGCCGGTTATTCGCCGGCCGGGCCGGGCACCCTGGATCGCGCCTTTGAGAACAGAAGGCGGCTTTTAAAGGGAATTCCCGCTTTAGAAAAGTAAAAATAAGACAATCTAAGCAAGATAAAAAAAAGAACAGCCCAACCTTGAATTTTACTTGACCTGCCCTTTCCATATTCATTGCTGCAAACAGGCCCAGGTGGCGGAACTGGTAGACGCGCTGGATTCAGGTTCCAGTGGGAGTTAAATCCTGTGGGAGTTCAAATCTCCCTCTGGGCACACCAATAAAGTAAATCTTTTTCAATATGCCAATGAAGAGAGTCGCATAAGCCATTGCTTGCATGGATAATTTTATCTGTAAAATGACGTTATGCGTAAATGACACAAACCGAACAAAATGATATCCGTAGCAATCACAGTAATTACCGTTATCTTGGCCATCGTTTGGATCAACCGCACCTGGAAGCTCATTGAATCGGGTAAACTCCCCGAAGGGCAAATCCGGGGTATGTTGAAATTTTACCACCGGAATGAACTTAACGAAGAGATCAACGGCGAAGTAAAAAAATGGCTGGCGATTTTTATCGTTCTTTCACTCTTCGCCTGGGCAAGCGTTGCGGTTTTCTTCTGGAATTCAAACCTGAACTTCATCATCGGTATTTTTCCTTTTCTCTGGCACTTCATGGTCGCCCGCTACTTTTTGTGGGAAAAACACGACCTCCAGGAAAACCCAGGGCATGAACCCGGCCCTGAAACCAAACAAGAGTAAATGAGAATTCATGAGAGCAATGAGACCGGCGTTCTTGTTCTGGATAAAACCGATTCAACCAATACTTACATAAAACAAAACAGGGAATTGCTGAGCCGCCCCTTCTTTTGCGTTCGCGCCCTGGAACAAACCGCCGGCCGCGGACGCCATGACCGTTCCTGGCATATGGACCGCGACGACCTTGCTTTTTCCATGGTCTACCCGTTTGAAAAATATCCAGCCGCCCGGACTCTCGATACCCCGAAAAAATCGGGCGCTCCAGGCGGTCCGGCCATTACCATTGTCGCCGGTCTGGCGTTGTATGAAACGTTACTGAATGCAATGCCGGAAAACAAAAACAACCCGCACACCGACCCCGGATCGCCCATCGACCGGGAAGACACAAACAAGATACGCGACGGACTTCAAATCAAATGGCCCAACGATATTTATTTTGACCGGCGAAAGATGGCGGGCATCTTAACGGAACTCCTGATCCTTGACGGGAAAGCTTCCGCCGTCATCGGAATCGGAATTAACGTTAACGGAAAAGCCCACCATTCGCACCGCGAGTTTCATTCCGTGTCGTTGCAAGAAGTTTGCGCCCGTGAAATCGACCTGGAAACTCTTTTTGGTTCGCTTCGGGAAAACCTGAAAACGCATTTAACAGAAATGCGGTTTCCATTTGACGACGCTTTTATTGAAACATGGATGAGGGCTTCGCGCTCAAAAGGAAAAAGAGTTGAGTCGTGGCACCGGGGGGTCGCCCCTTCCGGAAATTCAATTGCCTCATCAAATGCATTGCGCATCCATTCGCTTGCGCCGGACGGCCGCTTGATCTGTCTTGACGAAGCAGGTCATGAAATCTATCTGGAATTCGATGAAATCAATTATCCTGAACCATAAAAATTCCAGCCTGAACTGAACATAGAAGGAGCGCTGATAAAAATGTTGAAAACCCCGTTATATGCTTACCATATTGAAAGGAACGCCCGCATGGTCCCCTTTGCCGGTTATGAAATGCCGGTTTCGTATGCGGATATCCGCAGCGAATACATGGCAGTGCGCCAACAGTCGGGGTTGTTCGATATTTCTCATATGACGCCGCTACGTGTTTTTGTTC
>JBNLDQ010000036.1:0-21303 GCA_050304475.1 Turneriellaceae bacterium
ATTTAATTGAGACGTACTCTTTGGACCGGGTCTTTTACTTGTCCGGCGATCTGGCCAGGATGCCGGTTAAGGTGCTTCAGTTTCGCGAACCCAATATCATCATGATTGAGTCTTCACAGCCGGTTTCGGGGATGGTGACCCTTTTTACGATCTTAAAAAAATATCTTGAGTTGGTGGGCTTTGTTATTGAGGATATGGGCTCGAACCGTTATGCCGTTTCGGTGGAAAGTTGCCGTATTGCGACGCAGTCTCGCGCGCATGAGCGATATGTCGTCGATGAGCAACAGGTCTTTGTCAATAATATCCGCGCTTCGCGCAATGTCATTAACGCTTCCTTATTCAATGTCCCCACTTCGGTGAAGGTTCACTTTAAACAGTATACTCAACATTTGTCGCACCTTGCCGACGAGGTAACGTTGGATGTCTTCGATAAAACGGTGGAAAAGCTTGAGATGGTCCGCAGATCGGGGAAGGTGCTTTATATTGCCGACACGCAAAACGAGTATAGTTACGAGCCTGAGGATAAGGAAAAATTCATCGATTTTACGCGTTATTCTCATGCCGATATCCAGGAGGTGATCCGGGAATACCGGCGGGCTAAAATCGTTTCGGAGATGATTGTTCCGATTCATTACACCGGCCATGACGGGATCCCTATCCCCTTGGGGTACATTCAGCTCTCTTCCCGGAAAGAGCGTATCTTGCCCGAAAAGCAAGATGAGCTGCGGGGTATTGCCACAGAGATGGTTCAGAAAATGCGCGATGCAAACACCGTTGTCATTAACGAGCGGCAAACCATCGATAATATTTCGCATGACGGTTTATGCCTGCGCGTCACGAACGACGAACTCAAGCGCATGCTCCCCGAGCAGTCGGGGGTTACGTTGGACATTGTCTTTAAAATGACCCAACCCATGACAATATCGACCGAGATTATTTATACGGGCCAGTCAAACGACGACCTTTTGATCGGTTTGAAAATCGTTGGGCATTCGACCAAGTCGGGCGATTTTAACCGTTATTATCAAATGCTGGGTTCTCTTTCCGGGTAATCTTGCTTGTTTGTCTGCTTTTCTTTACAGGCGAATGAACCCTGTTTTGTAGGTTACCGATTCTCCGCCAATCAATACCCGGTCCTGGGCCAGCGCGCAAGAAACAAACCCGCCTCTTTTCGATAGCTGCCTCGCCGTTAAATCTATCTTGTTTAGCGCCGGGCTCCAATACGGGGTTAAAGTGGTGAAGGCGGAACCTGTCACCGGATCTTCGTCAATGCCGCTTTGCGGCGCAAAAAAACGCGTTACAAAATCGACCTTTTTGCCCGGCGCCGAAATAATGACCCCGCGGCATGGCAGTTTTGCGATATTTTCGAGAGAAAAATCAATCGTTGCAATCTCCTCTTCTTCGCGGAACAGCAACATAATATCGGTTTTCCCCCGGAACGCTTTTGCCGGGGCGAGATCAAAACAGGCTTTCATCTCATCGGTGAGTTCGACCGGTTCAATGGAATCGGCCGGAAAATCAAGTACGGAATGCCGCTCTTTTCGGGTGACATGCAAGGGGCCGCTTCTTGAGTGGAACGTGATTTTCTGTTCCTGGTAGCCCAAATGATGGAAAAAAACAAAACCTGCCGCGAGGGTGGCGTGGCCGCAAAGGGCGACTTCAATGGTTGGCGTAAACCAACGAATTCGAAAGACGCCGTCTTTTTGGATAATAAAAGCGGTTTCGGGCAAATTGTTTTCGGAAGCGATTTTTTGCATGAGGTCGCCGGGCAGCCATTGGTCTTTTAAAATGCAAATTCCGGCCGGGTTGCCGGAAAATACGCAATCGGTAAATGTATCTATATGGTAGTAGTGAATTTCCATTTTGACAAAAATATCATGACCATAGGCAATGTCAACAAAATACAATGAATCATATGATTGCGGGCGCCCCGGCGTGCATGGTACGAATGCGGCAATTTCAACGGTATACGCCGGTCTTAAAAATTCTTGACTGCGAGAATGCGCCCCAAGAACCATTGGTATGCAATATATACTGATGATCGCATTGGCGGCGGGGGTTCCTTTTCTAGGGTGCCATTATGACCATGGATTTTTAAAACCCGAATTTTTACCGGGGCCTTTGGGCGAAATCAAGCTTTCTACGTATGGAATGATGATGGCCTTTGGCTTTTTAACGGCGAATTTTCTGCTCCATAAAGATTTTACCCGCTTGAAAATGCCAATTAAAATGGCGGATAACTTGATCATCATCATTGCTCTGGGCGGTATCCTGGGCGCGAAGATCTTTTACGTATGGGAAACAGCCGGCCAATGGTCCGGGTGGGCGGGCTTTAGCGACCGTTTTTTCTCAGGCGGGGGATTGACCTGGTATGGCGGGTTCATTGTCGCCATGTTGTTCTCATTTTACTATTTGCGTAAGAATAATGTTCCTTTTTTACGGATGGCCGATATTGGCACACCCTCAATGGCCATTGGCTACTTCTTTGGCAGGATGGGTTGTCTGGTTTCGGGCGACGGGTGCTACGGCATTGCCTGCCCCTATGACTGGCCCGCGCCTTTTGCCATGGCCTTTCCGAATGGCGCCGCTTCATGGGAAAGAATCATCGCCGAATATGGCGGGGACCCGAATGTTATCGTTTACAATACCCCTTTTTACGAAGGCTTTTTTTCTTTAATGCTCTTTGCCTGGTTCCAGGCGATTAGAAAAAAAGAGTGGCCGCGGGGCACAAAATTTTTTACTTTTGTGATACTCCATAGTATGGCGCGCTTTTTTGTCGAATTTATCCGCTTAAACCCGCGCGACGTGTTCGGAGTTACGCAAGCGCAATTTATCTCGCTGACGCTGATTGCCGTTTCGGTCGGTTACCTGATCAGCAAAAAAAGCGAAATTGTCCAGCGTTTGCAGGGTGAGTTTGATGGCAGTCCGGGAAATAAATGACATTATTGATCGGAATCTTGTTCCGATACCGGCGCAAAACCGGGATTTAGCCTCGACAGAGGCCCCGGAACCGCCGCCTCCTCCCCCGCCGCCGGAACCGCCAGAACCGCCGCAAGAAGAGCGGGGGCGCTCGCTTGAATCAAGTATACCCCATCAAATTGTCGATACATATGCATAGAGATCGAAAGATCTCGACCAAACCACGGACATTGATATGGCAGTAGATGCGACAACGAAAAAGGCGTACAACAATCGAATTGCGGATCAAAAAAAAATGATCAACGAACTTGATAAAGATATTGCCGCGATGAAAAAAGCCGCCGGCGATAACCGGAAACTGGCGCCTTTTTTTAACATTGGGGTGGTTGCCAAAGAGATCAAACAAATCAACTATTACATTGACATGAATAACATGTCGGAACAAATGATGAAAATTAAAAACAACAACTATCTTGACACAGCCAAGCGGTTGTTAACCCGCGTTTTCATCGACCTGGAACCGGTGGTGACCATGAATCTGGATGCGCCGCTCAATCACAACCGCGACGAACTTGACCGCATCAAACCCTTTAACCCGAGGCAGAGATTGAATTTTTACAAAACGGTGCAGCGGGCCATTGAAAGAATGATCCGTGGGTATGGCGAAAATACCAAATGGAAATGGTCGTTCCCGGAGTATTGGGGGAAACTGGCCATTGTAGGCAAGAATCTCATTGACTTTCGGGAAATTCAATCTATCCGCGACCCGCGCGAAGAGTTTTTTTACGACCGCCAGGAGATGCTGAAAATTGTCAAAGAGGCTCTTTTTGACGCTTCGGGGCAGTACCGCAATAAATACGAGATTTCAAGCAAATCGACAAACGACTTGCTCTATGCCATGAAACTTCTCGAAGATTTACGCCGTATTTCATCGATGACAGGCGATCAGGAACTCAGCAAAAAGTGCAAATCGGGGATCGAAGCCTATAAAGCGCGCCTGGAAAAAGCGGAAAAAAAGAAAAAGCAGAGACAATAAATGAAAGTAAGCTTGCTTTTTTTTCGTTGAGATAAGTTCTTTATCAAATATTTCGTATTTTGAATGTTGTCCTGACCCCCGGCTACCGTTGGGTTTGTCATCGCACTATTATTTATTGTAGAGAGGTATACCATGAAAGAAAACGGATGGCGTTTTTCCTTTATCGGAATCACCAATCTGGTGATGTTTGTTTTTTTGCTGGGCGCTCTTGTGTCGCCCTTTGCAGGGGGGTGCCGCGAAGGCAACCGGCTTGTCTTTGCCGACGAAAAAAACCCGCTTGAAAGTTCGGAAGCCGTTGGCAATGCGCTTTCAATTCAAGAAGCGCTGCGCGAAATTTACAAAGAGGTCAGCCCGGCTGTAGTTCGCATTGAGACCGAGCAAACGGTTAAATTGCCGGTGCATCCGTTCTTTAATGACCCGGCGTTTCGCGACTTTTTCGGTGAAATGCCGAAACAGGAAAGAAAACGAACCGGACTGGGTTCGGGTTTTATCATTAATAAATCGGGTTTCATTGTTACAAATGACCATGTTGTCCGGCAGGTTGATAAAATTACGGTGAAACTGCAAAACAATGAAAGCTATTCGGCCAAGCTCGTTGGGTCTGACCCGATTTCGGATATTGCCTTGCTGAAAATTGACGGAGCCAAAAATTTAAAGTCGGTACACATGGGCGATTCGGACGCCATACAAGTAGGCGATTTTGGCATTGCCATTGGCAACCCTTTTGGCCTGAAATCCACTTTTACTCTAGGCGTGATCTCGTCCACCGGTCAGGATGTCGACTCGGCGGATGGCGTTCCCCGCATACAAACGGATGCGGCCATCAACCCCGGGAATTCGGGCGGCCCGCTGTTGAATATCAAAGGAGAGGTCATTGGCATTAACCAGATGATCTATTCCCAATCCGGCGGCAGCGTGGGGATCGGTTTTGCAATTCCGGTGAACTATGCAAAAGTTGTGATTGAAAATATCAAAAGCGGTAAGGTAATCCGGCCCGGTTATATTGGTATTGAAGTAGCGACGAATCTAAGCGAAGAAAACCGAAAAGAGCTCGGCCTGAAAGACAAAACCGGGCTTCTTGTCGTGCAAGTTCAGATCGGATCGCCCGCCTGGAAAGCGGGGTTGCGCCCGTATGATTTTATCGTTCAAGTGGACGGCCAAGAGGCGGACAAGTTTTCGGTTCTCAAGTCGGCCGTTGCGCGAAAAGGCGCAGGCTCAAAGCTTGATATTGCACTGATACGCGACGGGAAAGAAGAAAAAATTTCTCTAACCATTGGCGAAGCTCCGGCGTCCAGATAATTTGTTGGCGACCCGATAGATGGCTCTGCACATCACGATTGATGTCGGTAATACGCAAAGCGTATTTGCGCTGTGGTGTGACAGGTGCAACCGGCCCAAGGCAAAAGACGGCAAACGCGACAACGGTCATAACAAAGGATGCAACGGCAAAAAAGAAGAGATCATTGCAAGCACCAGGATCTCGACGGACATCCGGCGGACAGACGACGAATGGCTTTGGTTGATTCGCTCGTGGTTAAGCGCCAGCGCCGCGCAGGCAAAATGCGCCCTGTCAAAATCGCAGGGCGTGCCTTTCATTGACTCTGTCGCTATTTCTTCGGTTGTGCCGGCTGTGGACGCTCCCCTGGTGAGCGCTTTTGAAAAGATCGGCGCGCCTCGTGTCATTCCGCTAACGCGCCATATGAAATTCCCCTTCCGGTTTGACCCGGAGCGTTTTTCAACCATCGGTATTGATCGTTTGGCGAATGCCGCCGCCGGGGTGGATATTTGGGGTGACCATCTTTTCATTGTCGATTTTGGCACAGCAATAACCTTTTGCCTGATTGTCGACGGCGAATACCGGGGTGGCGCCATCGCCCCCGGCATTCACGCTTCGATCAATTGTTTGACCGAGAAAACCGCCAAATTGCCCGGTGTCTCATACCAAAAGAAAGATTCCGTTCTGGGCATCACAACGCGCGATTCAATTGAAAACGGCATTTACTTTGGCTGGCGCGGCCTTATCCGCGAAATTAGCGGCGAAATGGAGAACGAGGCAAAAATCATTGCAAAAGAAAAGATGCAAAACCCGGCTGATATGAAATTAACCCGGATAGTAACGGGTGGGATTAGCCCTCTCCTGGGGTATTCTCATGAAATGTTTGACATTGTTGACCCGCTTCTTACATTGCGGGGTATCCGGACCATTTGCCGTTTAAACGAGTAAAACATGGCGGAAGGCCGCTGTTTTCGGAGCAAAATGAGTATTATGAAACGAACTTTTATATTAACCGTCGCCCTGGCGTTTGCCGCTTGCTCGGGCGGTTATTATATAAAACGCACTTTACCGGATACGCGTTACAGCAGAGTCGCTCAGGGCGAAATTGTCATGAGCATTTCGGGGATTCGTTTGGTCGGTTCCGAGAAACGGTTGGTTTACCGGCAATGGAAATTTGCGGGAGCGGACGAGAAAACCGTTTTTCTTTCGTATGAAGAGTACTATGACAGTCTCAAAGAGAAGCCCGATTTAACCGAAGAGATGAAATTGATCATTACCGAAAATGCGGTGAGTTTTGCGGGCTACCGCCTCGATATTTTTGAACTCAGCGCAACGCAAATTTCATACTATATTAAAGTGCAGGAAAAATAAAAGTATGCGTTTGCCGCGGCTGAAACCGATCATTATTTCGCGATACCTTTCGGGTTCTTTTATTTTCCCGTTTATTGTCGGTTTGTCTTTTTTCTCGTTTGTGATTCTTTTGTTTAACCTTCGTCTTGCCATCAAGGCGGGCGTAGAAAAAAATATTGATTTCGGTTTTATCATTCAATTGCTCTCTTATTCAATGGGGTGGACGTTAGGGTTAACCATACCGATGTCGGCGCTCATGGCTACGATTATGTCGGTAGGCTCATTGAACGCCGATCATGAAATTATCGCAATGCGGGCCGGGGGAATGACATACCGGCAAATTTTACGGCCGTACGCAGTTTTCGGCCTGCTGGCTTCTTTATTTATGATTTGGTACCAACTGGAAGTGATTCCCGTTTGCTCGCGGGGGATGCAAACCTTAACGGCCCAGATTTATAACTATAACCCGACTGCCGTGATCGAACCTTCGCAATTTAATTTGCTGGTTGACGAAGACAACTTGCGCCGAACCATTTATGTGGAATCGATCCGGGAAAACCCCGAAACGGGAAATTCGCGCCTCAATAACATACAGGTTCGGACCTCTAAAAAAATTGGCGATATCTTTCGCATGGATGAGCTGATTATCGCCGAATGGGGGAAAAAGATTGAAAAGACGAAAGACCAAAACCAACTCCCCAATACGGGGATCAAGGCTTTGCGGTTATACAACGGGTATATTTTCTCATATGATTCAAAAAACAGCAGTTTCAGGCGGGTCGATTTTAGAAACGGCAGCATGGATATCAATATCCGGGAAACCAATATTACCGATTTTGAAGAAACGAATAAAATCGACGTTACCAGTATGGATTACCGCGGGTTATCATTGGGTATAAAAAAGCTGGAGCGTAAAAAGAAAAAAAACAGTCAGGACAATCAGTTGTACCGGCGGATACGGACGGAATATCACAAGCGTTTTTCGTTGCCGTTTTCAATCCTGATTTTTATTTACCTGGGCTTCCCGCTGGGAATCACCAATAAACGAATGGGCAAAGGCATGGGGTTTGGCCAGTCGGTTATCTTTATTTTTATCTATTTCGGATTATTTTTATCGTCCGACGCCATTGCCGTCTATGGAGCAGGGGTTCACCCAGTGTTGGCGGCATGGATGGGGAATATTGTGCTTCTGTTTTTTGCCCTGCTCATTAACTTGTTTAAAACAACGGATTTATTGTGGAACAAAAACCTGCTCGACAAGTTGGACCGTTATGCGCCGTTTTTGAAAAGAGCGTTGGATTAAAAGTGAAAAGCCGTCGCGGGCTCGCCGCTTTTTAGCGTTTACTTTTCCCGTTCGACAATCGCCCGAATAGCGGAGATCAAACGGTCGGGTTTGAAGGGTTTTGTGATGAAGTCTTTTGCGCCCAACGTAATCGCTTTTTTAATAAACTTTTCTTCCCCGAGAGAGCTGAGCATGATCACTTTCGCTTCGGGATTGCTTTTCATGATTTCTTCCAGAGCGGTCAGGCCGTCCATCCCGCGCATGGTGATATCCATTGTGATGATATCTGGTTTGAGTTCATTATACAGCTGAATGGCTTCCAGTCCGTTAGCCGCTTCGCCAACCACCTTGAAATCGGGCGGAAGAAGCGATTTTCGAACCATATTTCTGATAAATGTAGCGTCATCAACAACCAGAATGGAAGTCTGCATAAATAAATCTCCTTAAAATCAGTATTATCTGCCCTTGACTACGACATTCGTAATAGAGCCGACCAGTCTTTCTTCGGCAAAGGGTTTGATGATAAAATCATTCGCCCCGGCTTTAATCGCTTCTTTAATAAAACGAGCTTCGCCCAGGGCCGATACCATAATTACTTTTGAGTCTTGATCGATGGCCTTGATTTTTTTTGTGGCTTCGATGCCGCCCAGTTTTTTCATGGAAATATCCATGGTGACTACATCGGGGCGCAGTTTATCAAACATTTGTATTGCTTCCCAGCCGTCTTGAGCTTCGCCAATAATAATGAATCCCTTGGGCTCCAGATATTTGCGGATTACTTGCCGCATGTAACCGGAGTCATCAACGATCAGGACCTTGGTTCCTTCAACACTGTTGTTCGACATTGGACATGGATCTCCTCTATAGTCAATTTGTAAAACACTAATGTTTCAAGTCCGGAATCATAATGAATAGTTCGGCGAGTACGACCTTTTCCTGCCACAGGAACTGGTTTTCAATGAACAAAATGCTGTGCCGAATTGATTCAATGGACCGATTGATAGATTCCATGACCTGATCGGTTGTTTCAATGATTTCCGGGATACCCGGCTCAATGGGTAGATCCGCCAATTGCGTGAGACTGTTGGTATAAGAGCTGCCTAAAATGTTGGTGACTTCCATGAGAGGATCAAGGTCGATCACTTCGGGCGTATCCATCTCTGCCGCCTCGTAAAGCATGGAGGCCATGGTACGCGCGTTTTTCTCAGTCAACAACATATACATCATTCCATCGACAGGCATGATAGGGAGAAGCAGCGCAACAAAACCGGGTTCGTTTTCTCGCATCGATTGAAAATGCGAAAGAATTTTTTCCGGCGAATATTTGCGGGCAACGGTTTTTCCGGGAAAAATATTGTCATGCCCGGTCAAGCTTTTGATGCCTTCAATTGCGCTCATGGTCCCTTCGCGCAGCCAACTTTCCAGGGCTTCTGCGTCGGTTCCGTTTAAAATATTGTTGAGTTTGTCAAAGTTATACTCTTCGCGGTTAAAATGCGATAAGGCAATGGAATCGATAGGGAGAGGTTGGTCGTCTTCGACATACTCGCCTGTTTCCATCATCCGGCGCATTTTGTCAAATTCGCTTTCGCCTTCCGCATCGCCGCTCTCTTCTGCGACCGGTTCTTCCGTCTCATCGGAAACAGTTTCGGGCTCAGGCGCTTCTCCCGGTGTTTCGTCAATTATATCGGAAGGTTCCGGGGGTTCCGGCTCGGTTGGCGGTTGGGGTGTTTCTGCGGTTGGTTCCGATGGCTCTTCTTCTCCGTTGTATTTTCGATCCATTGCTTTCATCTCTTGTTCAATTTCATCAATGTTAATGTCATAGACTGACTCCTGGGCGCCGGAGCTTGTGGCAGGCGGCATGACGTCTTCAACCACATTGTCCGGAGTTTCCCGTATTTCTACTGGTTTTTCCGGTTTATCGGTTTCGTCAATGATAATAGAATCTTCCCGTTCGTCTTTGACTTCCAGAGTTTGCCCGGTCTCTTCTTCAATTCGTTTCTCTTCAAGATCGAGCCCCCCGGCAAGAGTGTCCGTCGCGTCAGCGGCTTCGGAAACGGCGCTTTCCGGTTGCGGTTCGTCGGGCGAATCGAAAATATCGACGCCTTCAATATCTTCGTCATAGCTGATTGCCGGCGGTTTTTCTTCTTCGATTGTAACTATCTCTTCGGGCTCGTCTTTTGCCGGTATGGCCGTTACCGGTGTGTCTTGAAACTCATGAGCGCCAATTAATTCATCCGGCTTATCGATGCTTTTACTCATTTGATCGGGGCTTTCGGGCGGCTCTTCATCTTCCATTGCCGTGGAAATTTCCAGATCTTCGAGTTGTTCAAATTGTTCCGGGGTGATGGAGCTGACGCCGGCGATGGTTTCAACAGCCTTGGCCGAAGGTTTGACTTCAGGCGCCGGTACTCGAGCGGCGGGTACGACCGTTGCGGGTATTTCCATCTCATCCGGGCGTTTCATGCGCGGCAATCGCTGCGCCGGTAACTCGGAAGATTCCTGGAAAATTCGAATGCCGCGTTGTTGCCGGTACAATTGAATAACGCCGTGAACGTCAATAATTAAAATGATGGAGCCGTCGCCAAGAATGGAAGCGCCGGATATGCCTTCAATGGAACGGTAGTGTTCGCTAAGCGACTTGATTACCATTTCCTGTCTGCTGAGGAACTGATCGACAAGAATCGCGACATTGGTATCGTGAAAATCCACCACAATGACGGGGTATTCGTCAGCCACCAGCTCTTTTTTACGTTCGTCGGGTCGAAAAGCTTCCGGGGTTTCGTGAACGGGGGTCTCTTCTTTTGCATCGCTGTTTTTGCCGTCTTCTTCGGTAGCCTCCGGAAAGATTTTGTCGAGTTTAATTACGGGGATCAGACTGTCCCGCAAACGCACCATTTCGTTGTTTTCTACCGTTAAGAAGTTTTTAGCGTTTACTTTCTGGGTTTCAACAATCGATGACATGGGAATGCAGAAACGATCTTTCCCCACCCGGACAATCAATGCATTGAGAATTGCCAGCGTTAGCGGCAACTTAATGGTAATGATGGTTCCGGCGCCTTGTCTGGAATCAATGATAATGGTGCCGTTGAGATTTTCAACGCTGCGCTTGACCACGTCCATCCCGACCCCGCGGCCGGACATTTCATCCACTTCTTCTTTGGTTGAAAACCCCGAGTGAAAAATCAGCTCTTTGATTTCATCGTCATTGAGGGTTTGCGCTTCGTCATGGTCAATGAGCCCGCGTTCAACGGCTTTTTCGACAATCCGGGCATAGTTTAGCCCGCGCCCGTTATCTTCAATAATTACATAAATGTAGTTCCCTTCCTGCGAAGCGGTTAGACGCAACAACCCGGTATCCGGCTTGCCTGCCGCCGTTCTCTCTTCCGGGGATTCAAGCCCATGGTCCAGAGAGTTTCTGACAAGGTGGGTGAGGGGCTTGATCATTTCATCAATAATTTTTTTATCGATTTCAGTGTTTTCCCCCAACATTTCCAGGCGGATTTTCTTTTTCGATTTCGAGCTAAAGTCGCGCACAAAACGCTTAAATCGGTTAAAGACCTGGCTGATTGGCACCAAGCGCGATTTCATGACCAGATCCTGGATTTCCGACGAAATTCTAACTAAATCTTTGGTTCTGTCGCGGACATCCCGGTAGATATGATCCATCCGCCCCATGCTTCGCAGCGTTTCCTGGATTTGAAGAAAGCTGCTGTTGGCAATGACAAGCTCTCCCACCAGGTTCAGCATGACATCAAGCCGCGATACGGGCATCCGGACCGTGTCCGATGTTTCAATATCTTCTTTGGCTCCCGGTTTTTTCCCTTTGGCTAAGTCGGCCGCCGGTTGCAATGGGGAGGCGTGTTGGGGTTTTTCATCGCTTACGATGTTTACCTGGTCGATTAAATCAACATTGGCTTCTTCTATGATTTCTTCGTCTGTCGCGCCGGTGTTCAGCCAGAAAAGAACAGTGCGGTCCGCCGGCATCTCATAATCGTCGGCATCCATAACCTCTTCGGAAGGTTCCTGCTTGACAATTTCGCCCAATTTCTCCAGATTCTTGCCGACCAGAAAGGCTCGGATAGAAGGGGCCAGCTCGTTGGGAGAAATGACAATTTGAACAATACGAACGCCTTCTTGCGCAACCTCCGGTGCCGGAGGCGCGGCGGGGGCCCCGGTTTTGCTCTCTTGATCCGGTTCCGGTTTTGCTGCCGGCGTTTTTGCCGCGGGTGCTGCCGATCCGGCTAAAAACGAATTCACGCGCTGGATTAAATCCGTCGTATCAACGGTGGAAGTATCTTCCTGGCGACCCAGCATACGGCCGATTTCGCCAATGCGGTCTTTGCATTCAAGTACGGTATCAATAACTTCTTTTGTAATGGGAACATCTCCCGCCTGGAATTTTTGAAATACGTTTTCCATGGCGTGGCCGAGTTCGACTAAATTGGTTAAATCGAGGAAGCCGGCGCTGCCTTTGATGGTGTGGGCGACGCGAAATATTTCATCCAGGTTCTCCTGATCGGTCGGATTTTCTTCCAGAGCCATGATGGCGCTGTCAAGATATTCAAGATTTTCCTCGAGTTCGTCCAGAAAGAATTTTATTTCTTCGGCATCATGTACGGAGACCATACAAATTTATCGGTAAATTTAGTTCACATGTCAAGTTATATTATTTGATTATCCTGCAGCTATACTAAAGAAGAAACTCATTTCCCGGTTAGGAGGAAAATGAAAAAGAGTTTTAGCAAGAGATAAACTTGAGGGGGCAACGGTGAAAGAGGTACTTTACCGGGGGCAATGGGGCCTGTCAGAAGAAGGCGTTTTTCGGCAGGACCCCTGGTTTCATGGTTGGCAAAGCCGGACCGGGTTGGAGTTGTCAGACGTTGGGTTTGGCAAGCCGCCTTACCGGGGTTTGCCTGTGGTTCGTTTGGACGCCGGCGTTGTTTTCCCCGGTCTTGTAAATGCGCATACTCATCTGGAGTTTTCCTGGCTCAATGAGCAAAACCGGCATAAAAATCTAAATGGCGAAAAAATGGAAGCCGGCGATTGCCAGGGTATATTTTCATTTGTTCGCCTGCTTGGAAAAACCGAACGGCCTCCCGTAGAGCAATTGCTGCAACATGCCCAGCGAGAGGTCCAAAAGGCCGTTCAGGAAGGGACAATCTTTTTTGCCGATATTTGCAATGACGCCGGTTTTCTCGCCCGCGTCCCGGAACTAAGCGGGTTCCGCGGGTTGCGGTTTATCGAGGCGCTTGGTTTTTCAAGTAGCGTTGATCTTGCCAGAATAAGGGCGGCCCAGGCGGCTCTCGATCTTGGCGCAAACCCGGCAATCCATTCGATCTACGGCAGCTCGCCGCGTATTTTTGATTGGGCCGCCGGTTGGAAACCGGCGAAAGGTCAGGATGATATTCTCTCTCTTCATTTTTTGGAAGACCCGGATGAGCGTTTGCTCTGCCAAGGCAAAGGGGATTGCGCGGATTTTTTACGCTCCATTGGCCAGTACGAAAGTTACGCAGAGCTAACGGCCCTGGATAGCCAAAACATGGCTGAATACTTAACGGCCCGCGGGTTGGGAAAGCACCGGTTGCTGCTGGCGCACTTTACGGCGGGCTCCCGGCATGAAGCGCAATACATACGGCAGAACTGCCCCCAGGCCGTTTGGGTGGTGTGCCAGCGTTCCAATGAGTTTTTAGGCTATGAGCGGAGCGACTGGTCCGTTTTTGGGCAGTTCCCTTTTTTGTTGGGCACCGATTCTGCGCCAATGGCTTTTGACCTGTCGATCTTACGGGAAGTTTTGCATTTGGCCGCTCCGGAGCGGTTGGACCCGTCAAGAATCTGGCAGGCGGCGACCTGGGCGGGCTATCGCTTTTTCAATTTAAACCCGATGAAGCTGCCATGGTTTCATTTGCAGGGAGCAACGCGCGAAATCGATTCAATGTTATCTTGCCTGAACAAAGGCTTGCTCAAACGCCTGGACCAATTCGATTTAAATTAAAAAGGACGGTTCAATTGCAGCCGAAAGCTTTGGGCGTTAAACCCCGCCGTATAAGAGAGGGTTTGTACCGGCGTGCTTTTGCCGCCGGGGAACGTCTCTGCAATTTTTAAATCTTGAGAATCAATGTATTTATAAAAAAAGAAAATGGTAAAACCCGCGCTTACTGCGGTCCCCGCGTAAAAAATACCGGCAATCTCACGGTTTGATTGGGCTTCGGCGTTGAGCTTTTCGATTCTTTTGGCCTCGGACGGCCCCGGCGAACCGCCGGCGTAGACGCGGCGGCTTTCCGCTTCGCTGGCGGCGTTGTCTGACAATACGTTAAAATAAATTCCGGTTAATGCCAGGGCGCCGGTCAAAAATGAGGAAGCTTTAAAAAGCTGCCGGTAAGTTATCCCGCCGATGATTTCGCGGTTCGGCGTATACACCTCTTTCGGGTCGCCTTTTTTTAAGTTAAAATAGTATGTTTTTTCCGAGGCGTTTTCTTTTAATTCGACGGTCATGTATTGGTCAATATACCCTTCGCGCACAAGCCGAATCCGGTATTGCCCCGGAGGAAGGTCGGATAGAGTCAGGGGCGTTTGCCCGGCATAGTTGATATTTAAAAAAACGTCCGCTTTTTCGGGGTTCGATATGACGCGCATCGATAAATTGCCCCTGGATTTGAGCATGTTTGCATTAAACTCTCTTTTTTTGTTTTCGCCAATATCAATGTCCCGAACCCAGTCGTTGTGACCTTCTTTGGTTACGCGCAAAGTGTATTTCCCCGGGATCAAATGCGAAAAACTAAGAGGGGTTTTGCCCAGAAACGTTTCGTTCAAATAAACGGAGCTGCGATCAACATTGGAAAAGACAAGGAGCGTCCCGGTTCCGGGGCCGCTGAGAATATCTCGCATACGGTTGGTGATTTTCCAGGCGGCTTCATCCATATTGTCTTCTTCAACAATATTGCGCTCTTTCATGAGGAGCCGGGGGCCGTAAAAAAGCCATGTCTCAATGATAAACTTTTCCCCTTTTTGTTCGATGGATTGAAACAGGTGAAATGAGGTCGGGTTCAGCAAAGCGCCGAGTTGCTTTCTTTTCTCCGGTTCGCCGAGCCGGCTCAGGAACTCATAGGCGGGTAAGGGCGATTTGCCCGGTTTCGCGTACCGGATCGAATAGTAGTGCGAAGGCGCGGGGAGACTTTTTATAAATGCATCTTTTCGGTCTTCCGGTAGGGCTTTGGGTTCTGTCTCGGGGTTTGTTTTTGTTTGGTACGGGTAGTAAATTTTAAGCGGTTGAGGGTTATCAATGTAGACCATTTTTTGAATGGAAAGATTGCTGGATACCAGAGAATTTAAAATGTTTTTTACATAGTGCTTTTCAGGCGGCAACCGGTAGTAAGTGGGGTAAATGTAAAACGAGTAAAATTCCGGGTAGATTGCCTTGCCCTTAAACTGGTCGTATTGTTGCAGATTTTTCCCAGGTTGGTCCGGGTCAACCGCGCTTTCTTGCGCAGGTAATTCAAACGAAACCGCTAAAACCAGCGAGAGAAGCAGGCGCAATCCGTTTAGTCTCTGTCGTTTCATCAACTTTTTGGTTTATAACGTTTGTACTTTCGTACTTTTGCGTTTTATTCTTTCGGTAATACTTTGCGAATGGTGCTCAAAAGTTGTTCCGTAGTAAATGGTTTTACCAGATACTCTTTTGCCCCCGCCTTTATCGCCTTAAAAAGAACCCGTTTGTGCGAAAGGGCGGAGCACATCACTATACAAGCTTTGGGGTCAATTTGCAGTATCTTTTCAACAGCTTCGATGCCGTTGACTTTAGGCATGGTGATATCCATGATCACAATATCCGGTTTGTGCTTCATGTATTGTACAATCGCTTCGGCGCCGTCTGAGGCGTCTCCGATGACCTGATGGCCATGTTTTTCAAGAACGTTTCTTTCAATTTTCTTGATAAAGTTCAAATCATCGACAAGCAATATGGTCGCCATGTTGCGATATAATTTACCGACTCTTTGTGTCAAGCATGAGTGAAACAGGCTGTTTCTGTGTTTTGTCTCATGTAGATTGCGGGAAAAAACGGAGCGGCAAAAATCATCGCGCAATCAAGTGATTGATTGAATCGAGTCGATGACTCTTCCGTTTTCTCCGTTTTTAAAGTAGACGGTAACGCTTTTCCCGTTGCTTTTGGCCTGCCGAAAATCCGACAGTTGTTGTTCGTTCATGTTGCCGGGGTGGTAGAAGTAATTTTCCAGCGGGCCTTCGGTACCTTTGGTCGGGGGAACGCCCCAACTGGTAGAGTCAAGGGCGACCTGGACGCTGCCGTCACTTAAACTGCTGATTTGTTCCACGGTGCCGCTAATGCTAAAAACTTCCGGCGAATCAACCAGCCCTGATACAATGCTCCCGGCGTAGTCTTTGGCCCGGTAGCCTTCCTGGACAATGAGCCCGTAGTTCCAGATAAAACCGGCGCTTAAACCGGGGAAGGTTTTGACAAGATTGGCGATATCGGACTTTACCGTGTCCGGGGTGGCCCATTGCGCCGAGTATCCGGGGACAAGAAACGATTCCGGGTTGGGGACGAGGCCATTGATATATTGCATCCAGGTTGAGTACGCCGCCCCGCCATAGCACTGGAGGTTCCACCAGGAAAACCCGGTCGAACCGGCAATATTGGTTCTTGTCAAAAGTTCTGTCCAGAAGATGCTGTCAGTATAGGGCGCCGCCGTCACCAGCAGGTTTTCCGACTTGGCCCATTGCGTCAGCTCCACCAGGAGATCCATATTTTTTTCATAGCTTGATTCCAGATCCCAGTCAAGACCATCGATTCCGTTGTTTTTCAGTTCCAGGACCCGGATTTTAAAACTTTCCAGGTTGCTTTGAATGTGTTCAAAATCGGCGGCAAAAGGGCCGAATGTAACGAAAACATTTTTTATATTTTGCTCTTTTTTTAAGGCGGCGGGGATATTTTGAATGGCCCATTTCGTTTCGTTGATTGGCGAATCGTTCCAGTAGAGCGTTCCGTCGTCATGAACATGCCACTGCCCCAGAATGACGGTGCCAAAACCGGATTGGCTGATGCCGGCCGCTTCGTTGAGCATTGTTTGTTGCTGTTCGGCGTTCGGGTTGGGGGCGGAAAAAGTCCCCTGGGTGTAGAGAGATATTTTTTCTGATTCGTATGACATATAGCCCTCCTATGGTATATGATATAAAAAATAAAAATGGTAGGACCGAATGGCAATTGCGCTTATCTGGCGTTTTCTTATTTTATTTACCTCCGGGACAGGTCGGTTCTGCGTGCCGAGGTTAAATTAAACGGACGATAATACAAGAACTTTTATAATAAAATGAAAAATTATCCGCAAGCCACCCCCGCCAGGGGAGGAGGGGCCGGCAGGGGACACAATTTTTATGAGCCAGTGGTCAGGCCGCCTTAGTCATCAAATCATACAATTCCCTTTTAACATATAAATATTACTAATCTTGATTTAAAATCTTCTTGCTTTTATAACTGCATTCATTACTTTTACCGAAATGTCTATATTTACAGGCAAGTCGTCAAACGCCCGATCTGCCGGAAACAGATCGGGGAAAACCCCGGCTTATACAAAACGGCGTACCGGCTCTTCCGAGAATTTGTCCCGCACTACGCTCCCAACCGGGGGCTCTCCTGAACAAGTGTCAGATCTTCAACGGAACCTTGGTAATCGCGCTTCCGGGCGCCTCTGGTCTGGCGGGATTTGGCTCTCCCGTGGGGGCGCAAAAAACGAGCGGGTGAAAAAATCTGCGCCGGTAAGGGAAAGCGCCGCAACTGGCCGGGATCCCGCCCCCGGGGACGTCGCACCGCGGCTGCAAATGTCCCGCTTCTCATTCAACCCTCTTGTAATGACGTCCCGGAAACCGGCTGAGGAAAAAATACAACAATCCGGTTTGGAATCATCCATTCAAACCGCCGGCGCGGGACAACCCCTCTCGGTAAGAGAGCGCTCTTACTTTGAACCCCGCTTTGGAACCGCTTTCGCCCATGTCAATATTCATAACAACAAGCGCTCCCATTCGATAGCAAGGGCGTTGCATGCCCGCGCTTTTACCGTCGGGCAAAATATTTATTTTGGCGCAAACAGCTACTCCCCCGAGACGCTGCAGGGGAAAAGGTTGATGGCCCATGAACTGACACATACGCTGCAACAAAACCGTACGCAGGCCTTTTCGTTTTCCGGACACCCCGCCGCCTCCGTGATCCAGCGACGAACGATCTCGGTAAAGGGCATCAAATACTATAAAACGGGCACTCCCGAATTTGCGGCAATCAAAGAATCGATTGCCGATACCCTGCTTGAAATGTATGAGTATAATAAAAATCGAAAGTTTGTCAAAAACCTGTTTCAGAACTCGACTAAAATCCGGCGTAAAAACATACGCAGCAATGTAAATCAAATGAAAAAAAAAACAGTTGATTAAGATGGTATCGGAAATAATCTCCCACGATGCATCTCAGCGTTTTACCGCCAAAGGTTATAAAGTTTCCGTTTACCCTCGTAAAAAACCGAAAAAAAACAGCCTGCGATATCGGCGGTATAAGAAAAGGCTGAGTCATTGGGTTGAAATGCGAACCCAGGCCGTTCGCTTGATTGATCGTGCGTTAAGTCAAGGCGAACTTATCCGAAAGGTTTTCGGAAACGGAAAGCTGAAATCAAAGTCATCCCGGAATGCGGAAGAGAAAGCGAAAACTAATTTTCGGACAGCGAGAGAGAAATTAAAAAAAACAAGAAATGTAGTCTTGGACTATTCGGGGATATCCGAAAACATCGGTCTGGGAGGCTATGTCACATTTACAAATCAAAAACTTTTTATGGTCATCGAAAAGTTAGGCACGATTTTGACGGATGAAGTGTTAACTACGGTACACGAAGCAATGCATTTGGCAAGCGATGATATAGGCGATGACATTGGTTACGCCGGTTCATCGGGTAAAGAGTTTGAAACCGCTTCGATTAAAGAGAAGTTGCAAAATGCGGATCACTATGCTCAGGTTGTTTCGCATATGACACAAAAGGGAGATCGCAAACCGTTGCCTTTTACGCCGCAAGCCGAACAACAACAATTCACGACAAAGTGGGATACTGAGGATTCGGAAGAATTGCGCTATGCTATCTCCTCCGAAGCTCGCGAATTATGGGACGCATCGGTGGACGGCTTTCTCGCTTTATATAAATACAAACGGAAAAAAACGGAATACTTGAAATCCTTGACGCTTCGAAACCTCTCGAAATTACTCAATATGACGTTGCACAGGCCCGGAGTAAAGCATAGCCGCATATATAACCTGGATCTATCGCTGGCGGAATCTACCGTAAAACGAATGTCGAATTTTCATGGTGAAATGTCGGAATTTTCCGAAAGCACGGATAAATCAGATACAAAATTAATTAAAAAGAAAGCGCCTAAAGGTTTTAAAAATACCAAAAAAGAAGATCAAGAAAAATTTGCTTTTAAGACTATCCTTAATTTCGCCGGAAACAGTAGCGAATTAAAACCGGCGGACCTACTGCCAACCAAAGAAAAACATTTAGGCGGTCTGCGAAATCGTGTCTGGGGTGACGGCCGCTCCGTGTGGAAATAAGCGAACCATACGGAGAAAACGCCGGTTTTCATTCAGATATACGGGAAACCCGTGCCGTATTTCATCTTTGATGAATTAATGTCTTTTGGGGGATAATAACGGAAAAAAAGCAATACACGTAAACCGTTAGGCGTGTATTGCGCTCATCGTAAAAAATGAATTGTCACTATCTATCGTTCGGAGTATGTAGTTCAGTCAACGGATTGTTATTAATAAAATCAAGTATTCGTTGGCGTTTCTTCGGCGTGCCAATGTTCCGGCGAAAGCGCCCTTTAGCGGGCCGGGCCATCGGCAAGAGAATGGGCCGCGAGAAGGCAAAATATCATTGCCCGGCGCTGCCTCAGGAACGATCGCCGGGAGGGCTCGGAGGCTTTTCCCCGTTGTACTAAAGACGAAGCGGGTGAAAAATTTTTCATAATTACAGCAAATACTGAAAAAAAAACAAAAAGAGGCGTATTTACCAGGTGAACTTGAAAAAATATCCGGCTACCGGCCCCCACCCATATATGGGTGGGGTGGAGGGTTCGTGGGAAAAACCAAAGCGAGGGCCGTTTCACTCAATTCATGGCATCGACAGCATGAGTACATGCATGTACGTCAAAGCAGCTTGCTCCCTCGAACCCTCAAACCAAAAAAGAAAAGGCGGCAGACCAAACAAAAAAATCAAATGATTCGTCAGGTCTCATTTCAAAGGTGCCGACTTTATATAGGATGGAAAATATGAAAAAAGCCATATGGATAGCGCTTTTACTGGTGCCGGTTGTCGTTTTACCGGTTTCCGTAAATGAAGAGGAAATCAATACCGTCGAACCGGTCGAATTTGAAGACTATGAAGGTCCGGTAACTGTCATAAACACGCACGATGAAATTACCGGGATAGGCCGGAGCCTGAAAGAGGGCTTAACCGGCGAATCGTTTACCTGGGCGGGTAAATATACCATGGTTCATGCCGTTGATCCCGGCGCCGAAAAAATGAACGCTGATATTTTTATCATTGAAGCTGCGGCGGGCGTGGATACCATCTATAACGTGCGCCGGATTCTTGCCGGGTATCTCGAAGACGCGTACGGTTATTCATATGAGCAAGCCTTTTTAGTCGCCAAGTTTGTTACTTATTATAACGCCGTTTACCGCTCGAACATGAAATACTTCGGAGAGAAATATTCCGAAAAAGTCATGTCGTATCTTTCAAGCAATACCGTTGGGATCGCCATTAGCTATAAAAACTGGGTCGGGCAAACACAAATGGTGATTCCGTTGAGAAAAGGCGACTCGCGCCTTGATACAAGCAATTTAACCGGCAATGATGTGATTTCCAATTTGCAGTCAAATGAAGAAGACCGCGGCGTAGGCGATCGCAAAGATATGATGGACTTGAGAAAAGGCGAGCTTGGCGAAGATCGCGACGAGTTAGAGGCAAAAAAAGAAGAGGCGCGCTTAAAAGAAATTGATATGGAGCTTGCCGAAGCTGAATTGGCCCGCCAAAAAAGCCAGGTGGATAACATTGACGAGCAAAAAATCATGGAGTTGGCCAAGCAAGAAGAAGAGATGAAAGCCGAAAAAGAGAAACTTGCGGCGCTCCAAAAAGAGATCCAGGAAGAAGAGATGCGGATTCAAACCGAAGAAAACGAACTGGCGAATGAAGAAGCCCGGATCGCGAAAGATGAGTATATCAACGACATGCAAAATGATCCGGAAAAGGCGTATGAGGATTTGCAGGCAGCTCAAAATGAACTGCGAAAAGAACAAGAAAGCATCATGGGGGGCAAGCTCTATTACTTGAAAGTCAAAGAGTGGGAACGCTATGGTCATTACAATAATGACATGGTTATCATTGACCC
>JBNLDQ010000037.1:0-164716 GCA_050304475.1 Turneriellaceae bacterium
TTTTGCGCTTACCTGAAGTTTTGTCGCTTTTCGGCCCGATTTGCGAGCGCCAAATTAACCTCTATATTTTGCGCGAGCCAAATCGGATTAGCCGGGAAGCGACAAAATTTGGGTGAGCAAACTCAATAAAACAATAGAAGTATAATAATATCTTTACGTGTCAAACCAGTTTAGTAAAATCTGTTTGCGAACCCCGAGGGCACGCGAAGTCGTGCCCGAGCAGGTCAAGCGCTGTTAGCCGAAGTAAGCGCTAATAATCTTAAAAATAAAGTTAGCATGAACTATATCTAATTAAGTCGCTTTAGAAATAATACTGTTCATTTATAATTGCATGTATCAAAAATTGGCCAACCTTTATTTCTTGCCTTTTGGAGTAATTGTTTATATTCATTTTCTGTCAAAAATTGTGTAAACTGTCCCCAAACAATTCGTTTTCCTTTGCTATCGTATGTCCAGTATCCACTTCTATAAGCGTATTCACTACCATCCCAACTTAAATTTGCAGAAAATTTAATTCTTTGTAATACATGTTTATAATCAGAAACAAGAATAAAAACTTCGTCTTCAATTACGCCCATGGCAGTTGAATCACTGCTACCCTTGTTTTTATGCCAAACGGTTTTTCCGATTCCTGAAATTCTCAATAGCTTATCTGTTTGTTGTTCAGTCATAATGCTTTTAATATGGAAGTATCAAAATACATTATGTGGTTTCATTTGTCAGGATTCTTTTGGTGACCGAGCTGTGACCCAAATAAAGCACCAAAGATAATACCCATGGGACCAGCAACAGAGCCAATAGCAGCACCTATAATACCACCTGCTAAAGCATTATCTTCTTTTGCCTGTTTACGTCTTTCTACAGATAATGGCGCACGAGTCTTACCATTTTTTCCACGAGAAGATCGAGTACTTTTAGTACCTTTTGAACGGTTGCAGGAAATACAAGCCGGATAAAGATTATTTAGTCTGTGTGTCCCGCCTTTAGATAGTGGAATAGAGTGTTCAACTTCCCAAGCACCCCGTGCCCCATAAGTACCATAGTTTTTAAACGCAACCTTCTTATGGCAAATATGACAGTACCCTGAAGTACGATCAAAAATTAGATTCAATTCTTCGTCAGAAAAAGACATATTTTATCACCTCGAATACAAACTGTAAGATATTAAATGTATCTACCAATACGATATCATTTAAGAACTATATGGAAATTAATACATTAATATCAACATGTCAATTCTTTTGTGCAAATACACGATGTGCTACCTTAGAATAATAAACCGCGATTATTTCGGCTAACGTTCATTATAGTTATACAGCACGATCAACCGTGAACAGACAAAATCATTTATGCGAATAAGTTTTGCGCATAAACTGACTCGAGTGGGATTTATGCGCAAATAATGTTGTAATAAATGTGGTAAAGAAAGCGACAAATGCGAAAAAAGTTGATTAGATATTATTAAGTAGGTAATGCCGAATGATAAACGACGGGTCGCTATTTTTAGCGATATTAAGAAAACAATGCGAGTTCCTCCTGTCTATATTTCTATGGAAAAAATGGCGCAATACTTAAAATTACGTCAGAAATATTTTCGGCCAAACGACTACCGCATTCTTGCAGAGTATTATCGTACAGAACTGAACCGGGGCGAGATTGCCTTATTGATTAAAAAAGCTTATGTCTTGAGAAGAAACACTGAAACGAAAGATCGTATCAAACGGGCCGGCATGGCTGGCATGGCCTTCCCAAAAGAAAAAAAAGGGGCATATCGAATTGATGAAAAGCGAGTACACCAGGAAATTCGTTTGGCGAATTATTCGTCGCAAACAGCCATGTCGTATATCCAGGCGTTAAAAGCGGTTTCGCAGTGGCTGGAACAAAACCAGTACCCGCCATTGCACCGGATGACCCAGGAAATTGCAGGTAAATATTTTTTGTATCTGCAAAGTCGAAGTAAAAAATCGGACTCCGTATTTCTCTTGCATCGTGCCGCTATTGCATTTTACTATAAAAAAATATTGGGCCTGGATTTTTCAACGATTTATTGGCGGCCTCGAAAACGGCCGAAAAAACTGCCGCAAGTATTAACCAGGGACGAGGTCTTGCTCATTTTGGAAAACACATTTAACCTTAGGCACCGCCTCATGATCTCCCTGATCTATTGCGCCGGCCTTCGCGTATCCGAAGTTGTCTCTTTGCGAATCGAAGACATTGATACTGAAAATCTAACTCTTCGGGTACGTTCAGGCAAAGGCAAAAAAGATCGCATTACCGTATTGTCGCCCCTTGTCGTTGATCAGCTCCTGGCCGTTACACAGGGGCGCTCTTTTTATCAATATGTGTTTATTCGCCACGCCGATGGAAAAAAGCATATTCATGTTCGGACCGTCCAGGCCGCATTTCGTCAGGCTCTCATGCGTTCCGGGGTCGCCAAGCGCGCCTCTTGCCACACCTTGCGTCATTCCTTTGCCACCCATTTGCTCGAAGGGGGCGTCGATTTGCGCTACATTCAAAAGCTCCTCGGTCATTCCAATATTAAAACTACGACAGTTTATACTCATGTCACCCGACCCGGCATTGCCGGGATCAAAAGTCCGTTATAAATCAACTGCTTGTCGTCTTGTCTCTCTTTGTGGAACTACCCGAACAAATGAAAGCGATAGATTTTTTTCGTACGGACGAAGGCAAAAAATACCTGAAAGAGTTTCAGGGTGAACTCTTTGTCGTTAAATATGGCGGAGCTGCTCTTGAGCAAGAAACCATGATGGATTACTTCCTGGAAGACGTCGCTGCAATGAAAGCGCACGGAATCGGAATTGTTTTGGTGCATGGCGGTGGAAAAGCGCTCACGCAAGAAATGAACAAACGCGGGCTCAAAGTTGAATTTATTGACGGTATCCGCCAGACCAGCCCTGAAGCGGTAGACTTGGCGCACGATGTCTTTGGCGAAATCAATACGTTGATATGCCAAAAACTCGAAAAATTGGGCTGCCAAACGAAACAGCTGACCCATGGTAATTCTGTCATGGCCGTACTCGACAACCCCCAAAACCCGCAAAACCGGGTAGGGCAAGTAAAGTCGGTTGTCAGCGAACTCATTGATACGCCTGCGATCCCCGTCATTTCATCGCTTGGCCGCAGCATGGGGCCTCCTCATGATAAACTTGCCAAAGGCGAACTCTTAAATATTAACGCAGACCACCTTGCCGTTCATGTCGCGCAATCTCTCAAGGCGCGTAAAATTATTTTTATCTCCGATATCAACGGGATTTACCTGGACATTGACGATCCTTCCAGCAAGCTATCGCATGTGACCGAAACGCAAATTAAAGAACTGATTGAAAAAGGCATTCTCCATGGGGGAATGAAACTAAAGGTCATGACCGCCCTGGAAGGGCTGAAAAGCGGCGTAAAAAAAGTCCATTTTATAGACGGCAGTCTTGAACATTCGTTGATCATTGAGATTTTCACCGACCAGGGGATTGGAACCGAAATTGTTCATGATTTTTAAACTGTTTCAAATGGTTTAAAACTAAAAACAAGTTTCATGATTTTTCAAAGAGAAACTAATAAGGAACAAAGACAAACGGATGGTTGACCCGAAACTGGAGCAAGAGGCCTTTTCCTTGGCTTGGGACAAGGCTTTAGAAGCGCAAAATTCGGGCGAGGTTCCCATTGGCGCCTCTCTGGTATATGAAAACCGCATCATTGCCGCAGAACGAAACCGGGTCATTGAAACCAAAGACCCTACCGCCCATGCCGAGTTATTGTTGATTCGAAAAGCGTCAAAACTCATTCAAAACGAACGATTGCCGGGCGCTGTGCTCTACAGCACACTGGAACCATGCGCTATGTGTACCGGCGCTTTGATTTTAGCGAGGGTAGCCGCCGTTCATTTTTTAGCGTTCGATCAAAAATTGCCGGCATTGCGGCAGGTTGCCGGTTTGCCGGGGCACAACCACCATTTACTCTGGGAAAAACATGACCTGCCCGGTTTTGATTCGTCGTCCATGTTAAGCCGGTTTTTTAAAGAAAAGCGAAATGCAAAGGGCTTGAAAGAAACGAAAGGGCTGTTTAGTCATGAAGAAAATTCTTAATTTTCAAAACTCCCATACCGGTCGATAATCTAGGGCAATGTCTTTGGCTCTGTTACGGAAAATCAAACTTAGCCGCCGGGTATTGACAGCTCTTTTTTTGGCTCTTGCCCCCGGACTTCTTGCCGGCCTGGGCATCCAGCATATTGGCGGGCGCCCGTACGTTTCGCTCGATGAATTTTTAAAGGCTTCCGATAAATTCAAGAGCGAATGGAACCCGCTGACATTAAAACTTGATATTACGTATGAAGAAAAACTGGTTCGCATGGAGATTGGCGCGCCGTATTACATAAGCGACGGTTACCAATACCAACTGCAATACGGACCTACGATACAAAACAATGTCATTTATCTGCCGCGCGAATTGGTTGAAGAGCTTTTCACCGAATTTCAGCTGCCGATCCAATACCGGTTCAAAGAAAACAAGGTAGCCACGATACCAAAAGCCGCCCCAACAGCAGACCAAAAAAAGAGCCCAGACATTGCGCCGCGTAAAGCCAAACTTGATTTTATCGTGATTGACCCGGGGCACGGCGGTAAAGATCCGGGGGCCTTTGGCGTCTCTTCCATACAAGAAAAAGAGATTACCTTGAAAGTTTCGCAGCACCTATACTATCATTTGAAAAAAGCGTTTCCGGAAACCAGCGTCTATATTACGCGTTTTGACGACCGGTTTATCACACTTGAGGGGAGAGCTGAAATTGCCAACCGCAAGCTTGAAAAACATGGGTTCGGAATTTACATCAGCATCCATTGCAATTCGGCCCTCACCAACAAAGTGCATGGCTATGAAATCTTTTACCTTGCCCAAAACCCCAGCAGCGAAGAAGCGCGCCAGGTTATGTTGCGTGAAAATGCCCTGGTAAACGGCGAAGGCGAAGTCGCACTTCTGGAATCCTTTCTACTTGACTCGCAGTTAATTGCCGAGAGTAAGGTTTTAGCCAGGCAGATGGATGGGGCCTTCCGGGGCGAACTCAACGGAACAGTCAGCAGCCGGGGTGTCCGGCGGGCCGATTTTGCCGTCTTGCGCCACTCCCTCATGCCCGCGATCCTGCTGGAAATGGGTTACATATCCAATAGCGCCGAAGCGAACATGTTGCAGTCGAAAAAATTCCGCGACAAACTATCGGCAGGGGTAGAAGAAGGGATCCGGGAATTCATGAAAAACCGTCCCGGCATAAATTAGAAGCGATACTGTAAAAGCGATAATAAAACAACCTTATGAATACTTACAATGGAAAATGGAGCCGGTTTTTCAAACCGGTAGAGCGATTGCGAAACGGAAGATTTGCTGAAAAAGCGAAAGCGTTTTTGGAAAAAAACGAAGGGAACAAGATCTTTTATCTCAGACTGGCTCTTCTAATTTTAGCGTTTGATCTTTTTGCCGTCATGGTATTAGCCGACATTAGCCCGTTTAAACTTGTGAACCCGGTTCGCTTTTTAAAAAAGCCCCCTGTCGATAGCCGGCTTCAGTTAAAACTCTATTATCCGAAATCCAACCAGGCCCGCCAGAGCATGCTGGAAGATTACAAGCCAACCGAAGAAGGCGCGAAAGAGCAAAAACCCGTATTCCCGGATGATTACATTGTCTTGTCCGTTGAAAGGGTGATGCAGGCCGGAATCTCCGAATCAAAACAAAAGAAGCGCAACCGGCAAAACATGGATACGGAGAACGAAGGTTCCGTTGATAGCGCCAACTCAGCAAACGATGCAACGCCGGATGCCGCAATGGAAAATGCGTCATACAAAATGCAGGAAGAAAATATCTCTTACATCATGGGCAGGCTTGCGCAAGACCCGGCCAGTCTTTCGGGCCGCAAATTGTACCATGACAAAACCATGATTAAAAAAATATGGGTTCATGAGAAACAAGCTATTCTTCATTTAGAAAGCCGCCCGTTTGAGGGGATGACCCGGCAGGAAATTCTTTTGTTCAAGACATGCGTTACCCGCTCCATTCTGGAAAACACAAGCGGGGTAAACGGCGTTTCATTTGTCTTTGATTAATTCGCGCAAAACTTCTTTGACCTTCGCTTCAATTAAATCGCGCACCAACCTGAATTCGGGCAGAGGCAACTTTTTCGGATCCGGGATTTGCCAATCCAGCCGTTTTTTTGCCGGGATAAACGGGCACTCGTCGCCGCAACCCATGGTAATGACATAGTCGAAACTTTCCCCCCGAAATTCATCCACCGATTTGGAAGAGTGTTTCGATAAATCGTAATTTAATTCAGCCATAGCCTCAATGGCCGTCGGGTTGATTTTACCCGAGGGCCTGGAACCCGCGCTCTGCGCTTCGACCTTCCCGGCGCCATGGATAATGGCAAACGCCTGAGACATTTGGCTTCGGTTTGAGTTTTCAATGCAGACAAATAAAATTCGTTTCATATTTTTTCAGGCGGGCGCTTAGCCCGATTTATGCAATATTTTAAAACAGGTGATTCCAGGTCAACGAAATTGAGACAAACCGTACCGCCTGTGCAGCCGCTTCAACCCGAAAGCTGAAACAGATAAAAAACTTGCCGGGCTTACTCTATCCGGCACTCTAACATATGGGCTATCAAACCGTTGCAATTAGCGAGAATTTAAACGAATTTATTGAGTTATTGAAGAAAAAAGGGGAGCTGCTTGAAATTGAGCGAGAAGTGGACCCTTACCTGGAAGCGTGCGAGATTGCCGATCGAGCGGTCAAAGAAGGGCGCGAAGCGTTATTCTTTAAAAATGTCAAAGGCTCGAAATTCCCCCTGCTCATGAACATGTATGGGAGCCTGAGCCGGATGGAAGCTGCGTTAGGTGTCAAACGGCTTGAAGAGTTTTCGGAGCGAATTCGGAACATGATTAAAATAGAGCCGCCTAAAAGTTTTTCGCAAAAGCTGGAGATGTTGCCCAGGCTCATGGAACTGACGAACTTTCCCCCGAAGGTGGTGAAAAAAGCGGCTTCGCAAGAGGTGATTCTAACAGGGAAAGATGCAAATCTGGATCTATTGCCGATTTTAACAACATGGCCGCAAGATGCCGGCCCTTTTATTACGTTGCCCATGGTCATTACCCGCCACCCTGAAACAGGCATGCAAAACATCGGTATGTACCGCATGCAAAAATTCGATTCTCATACGACCGGAATGCACTGGCATCTGCACAAAGGCGGAGCCAAGCATTACCGCGCCTGGAAAGAGCTAAATCAAAAAAGCGAAGGCTCGCCCCAAAAAATGCCGGTGGCCGTGGCGGTGGGTTGCGACCCGGCCAGCCTTTATTCCGCATCGGCGCCTTTGCCGCCCCACATTGATGAATTTTTATTTTCGGGGTTTTTACGCCGTAAAAATGTAAAACTGGTCAAGGCAATTGAAAGCGATTTGCTGGTGCCGGCCGAAGCCGAATTTATTCTCGAAGGGTATGTCGATACCGAAGAGCCTCTACGCACCGAGGGGATGTTTGGCGACCACACCGGTTTTTATTCGCTGGCCGACCAATACCCCGTATTTCATGTAACTACGATTACCATGCGGAAAAACCCGGTCTACCCTGCTACTATTGTCGGGCGGCCTCCCATGGAAGACGCCTGGATGGGGTACGCAACCGAACGCATCTTTTTAGCTTTGACTCAAATGGTCATCCCCGAAGTTGTCGATTTTCATATGCCACCGGAAGGGACCTTCCACAACCTGGTTTTTGTCTCAATTAAAAAAGAATACCCCGGCCAGGCGTACAAGGTCATGCAGGGGTTGTGGGGTCTCGGGCTCATGGCCTTGACGAAAATCATTGTCGTAGTCGATGATTTTATCGATGTAAAAAACCCGGCCGAAGTATGGTGGTATACGCTGGCCAATATTGACCCCGAACGCGACACCCTCTTTTTCAAAGGTCCCACCGATGTTTTAGATCACGCTTCCACCGAATTCGCGTTTCATTCCAAAATGGGTATTGACGGCACCCGCAAAATGCCCGAAGAAGGGTTCCGCCGCGAATGGCCCGACGTTATTGAAATGGACGAAGGCGTGAAAAAGCGGGTTGACAGTTTTTATCAAGAGATTATGAAAGAATCGTCCTTTGGCGGCGGGAACCGCAATGGAGCCGGTTTTCGCTAAAGCCGGGGCTTTCTTAGAAAGAGCGGAACGCACCGGCCAGGTTCAGTTGGGCGGCGCAGATACCGAAAATGTAAAAAGAGCCCGTATCATAACCCAAGCGAAGTACCAAAGCAATCAAACCATGAACAAACATACAAATCAAACTCATCCAGCCCGCGCCTTCAAAATTTTAGCCATAAGCGCAAGTTTGCTCTTTGCAATGTCATGCCAAACCCCGCAAGAAATTAAAATTGTAAAAAAAGAAGGGGGCGGGTTTCGTCTGGATCAAATCGGATATTGCGCTGACCGGGCTTGCGAAATCGCTCAGCAGGGGTTTGAGGTCCGCCTGAAAAAAGACAATATTCTTTTGATTTATCTCGATTTGCGAAATACCGGCGGTCTAAACTTAATTACACGAATTGCCAACGGCAGCATCAGCGCGGCAAACCTCATTGTAAAAAGCCAGACGGGGTGGGTGATGGCGCGGGTACCCATTAACCTGAAAGAGATTCGATATAAGATCATCCAGGAAGTGGAGTTCCGGGCGGTTCCCTATTCGGGGGCGCGCGAAGAAGAAACCGCGTTAGAATCTCTCGAAACCGAAAAAGTGATTTTAGAGCCCTACCGAAACATTACGGAAGAGACTCATTTTGGCGACCATGACGTAATTCCACAGGCGATTCCGCTGACATTAAATACGGACGCATATAAAATTGACGCTGTTATTTACCTGGAATTTGAGCTGACGACCAGTACGGTGGACAGCAATATGGAACAACCCTTGACGCGCGAAATGCCGGAAGGACTCCCACTCGATCCAAACGATAAAAATTCAAAAACGAACCGCGACGAAAAAGACAACCCAAGGAATATGAATGATACCGGCGACGGTTCCGTCGAAATCAACGAATTCTCGATGATTTGGACAAATCTGGCGACCCCGCCTTTTTCTTTTACGATTATCCGCTAGATCGCGCCTGACCGTAACCTAAGCCTTAAATACGTTAGTCGGGCGTTAGTAAGACGTTAGGCATGTCAGGGTTGGCCGGAGCTTGTTCCCGGACTTTCATGGATTGCTCAGGCCGTATATAGAAAGTAAAAACCAAATAACGGCGAAAAATCGGGGAATTATGTCGTTTTCCGTTTCCATTTAAAGCATCGGCTTCGTCTTATATAGTCAGTAATCCGTAGACATAAAATTGATGTAAGAAGAAGGCAGAAATGAGTGGCATACTTTTCATATCTCTGGGGATTAATTTTTTCGGAATTATCATCGGCGGTCTGTTCTATATCTACTACCGCAATTCGTTGCGCGAGCAAATCTCGAAAACCATATTTCACAGTCTTTCCGAAGGTTTTCTCATGATCCGTAAAAAGGATCAGGCAATTTTATACTCCAACGAATGCTTTGACCGGATTTTCGGTTATCGACCAAAAGAACTTTCCGGGAAAAACGCCGGTTTGCTTGGGTTCCCCCGGGAAGGATCAATAAAAAACAAACGCAAGATGCGTAAAATCATTCGTTCTCTGAAAAAGAAAGGCTCATGGGCGGGGGAACTCACTCTCATAAAAAAGAGCCAAAGTTTAATCCACTGCCGGGTAAGTATGCTTGAAAGCGAGATCAACAAATACGGGTGGGTTTGGCTTGTCCTTTTCATTGATGTTACCGGCGAAAAAAAATCCCGCATGCAGCTCAGGCAAAACGAGAAAAAGTGGCGAACCCTTTTTGAAATTTTGCCTGTCGGGGTTTCGTTGCTCGATAAGTCCGGGAAAATTATCGAAATGAATCCGGCTTTGCTGAAAATTTTAAAGAGCAAACAAAAGGCTTTGGTCAATGGCGAATACAAACATCGCTCTTACATTGACCGAAACGGTTTTGAAATGGCGGCCTCCGATTTTCCGTCAAGCCTGGCAATCAAAACGCAAAAAGAAGTAAAAAATAAGGAAATTGGAGTCGTAACCGAAGAGGGCGATACCATCTGGACAGACGTAAGCGCCGCGCCCCTGCACCTGGAAGATATGAGTTGTGCGATTGCAACCATGGATATCACCCGGCGGATTGAAAACGAAAGAAAGCTGTTAGACAGCGAAGAACGATTTAAAACATTTATTGAAAAAGCGCCTGTGGGAATTTTGCTGACTCGACCGTCCGGGGAAGTAATATCGGTCAACCCGGCCGGTTGCGCCATGCTGGGGATGAGCGAAGAAGAGATTAAAACCGGGGGGCGCTCTGCGGTAATTGATAAAACAGACCCCAGGTTGAAAGAAGCTCTGGCAGAGCGGGAAAAAACCGGCGAAATTCATGCAAAACGAATGCGGCTGGTTCGCAAAAGCGGGGAAAAATTCGAAGCGGAAATTTCATCGGTGATCTTTAAAGATAAAAACGGCGACATTTATACCAGCATGATTGTAGACGATATCAGCGAGCGAAACAGAATTGAAAACCAGATTCGCTATATGGCGGATTATGACCAGCTTACCCAGGTTCCCAATCGATATTTGTTCAATGACCGGTTTCGGCAGGCTATTGCATCAAACCGCCGAAACAAAACCAATAGCGCCTTGATCTTTATTGACCTGGATAAATTTAAAAACCTCAACGACAAACACGGGCATTCCGCCGGAGATCTTCTTTTAATTAAAGCGGCGCAAAAGTTGCTGGGTACCGTACGCGAAAGCGATACGATTGCGCGATTCGGGGGCGATGAATTCGTGATTATTCTGGAAGGACTGGAGACTTGCGAAGAAGAGGCCGCTAAAAAGGCCTATCATGTGGCTGAAAAAATATTGAAAAAATTTCGAGAGCCCTTTTCATTGCGTCTCATGGAACAAGAGCGCGAACCGGTTCAAATCGAGTATGTTTGTACGGCCAGCATGGGTGTAAAAGTTTTTTCTTGCGATATCAATGAAGATGAAGTGCTGCGAAACGCCGACCGCGCGATGTACCAGTCAAAAAAGAGTGGCGGCAATGCAATTACAATGTTAAACGAGAAGCTGCAAACCAATAAATCAGCGTAAGATATATTTTTGCTTGGCCTTTACATGCTCCTGGAAGGTTTTTGAAAAATGGTGGGCTCCGTCGCCTTTTACCACAAAAAATTTATATTCGGTTTGAATGGGCGAAAGCGCCGCGCCGATGGCGGCCAAACCCGCATTGGCAATGGGCCCCGGCGGCAAACCGGTGTTTAAGTATGTATTGTAGGGCGACTTGATTTCAAGATCTTTAAAGTAGAGCCGTTGTTTCGGTTTTTCAAAGAGGTACTGAATCGTAGCGCATGATTCAAGCGGGTAGTTTGCGTCCATTCTGTTTTTAAACACGCCGGCAATGAGCGCGCGTTCTTCTTTTTTTTGCGCCTCACGCTCGACAATGCTGGCTAAAATGATCAAATTGTGTCTATCTTCCGGATCTTCGGGGAAGTTTTCAAGCGTTGCGGTTTTTTCCAGAAAAAGGTCAATCATTAGCGAGACGATCCGCTTTGCTTCATACCCAACGGGGATATCATACGTTTCGGGGAAAAGATACCCTTCGGCGCTTTTGGCAGGGATATTGTATTTGTTGAGCAGAACCGGGTCGCCGGCCGCCTGCAAAAATTCAGCCCGGCTGCGAATAAGTTTTTTTTCAACCAATAAATCGCCTATTTGCCGGTTGTTAAACCCTTCGGGGATCGTCACCCTGATTGTTTTCGTTTGGCCACCGGTGATTTTATGTAAAACTTCCAAAACGCTCATTCCGTCATTGAGCGGGTAAATCCCTTTTTTAATGGAGTTGTGCTGGAAAGTCAGATAGGCAAACAAACGAAACACCAACGGGTTTCGAATGATGCCCAGGTCCGCCAAACGGTTTGCCACGATAATTGCTCCGGAACCGCTTTCTATGGTGAAATCGGCTTGCGTCTTGGCGTCGCCTGCCGGCCGGTTTACGTACGCTCCGGTTACCAAAACTACCATGAGCAACGAAGATATAATTAAGAGAGGGGGTTTCAGGTTTCCGTTGGGGGATTTAAAAAGCCAGAATTTCATTTCGCATTTGGTATCGAAAAACGATAGACCGGCTTTTCATTTTCATTTGATTATTGCCGGGATCCCCGGAACGCAAACAAAAACAAAAAGCCGGCCGTTGGAATTTGTTACAATACTTTATTCGCCGGCAGAATCGGCCGTATCGCCGGTCTCGGCATCCGTAGTATCGGTATTATCTGCGCCTTCGTCTTCAGCCGAATTATTTTTTGAAAAATACCCGTCTAAATCAAATTCCTTGTTTTTTTCAATTTTATAACTTTCCAGGATCGACTTTGTCATGTCCTGGCGTTTTTTAAAGAGCTTTTCCTGTGTAATTTGCTGGCGCGCCGCATTGATGCCTTCGTCAATCGGAACGTTCCGGTATTGAGGGTTACTTTTACGCACTTCTTCCCAGTACGCCATTGCTTCTTCGTCAGAGACATTAATGTTATCGCTGGTAATGGAATTATTCATGAAAAGGTTGGCGGTGAAGTACTGCTCGAAAAACTCCAGCTTGGAAGCATTGACAGGTTCGTCCAGAAAACCGGATTTTTCAGCTTCCATATTCAACAAAATCATCGTGCGGTATTGCTCCGCATACGCTTCTTTGTTTAAATTTGCCAGGATCATTCTTTCTCGCTGGGTTTGACCCATTTCCGGGTTTGCGATCATTAATTTCAACTGGTCTACCGGAACCTGCAACTGCATTGACATTAAATCGATAAAATTGTCATATGCGGTTTCAAGCTGGGTTACCGTAATTTTTTTACCCTCAATTTGCCAAATCCAGGGGCTTGAATCGCCCGGAGTGCAGCCGGAAAATAATAACATAGAGACCAAACCGGCTCCTGTGAATGATTTTATTTTTTTCATATAGTCACCTCTACAATATAAATTGCGTAAATTTTGGCCAAAATGGATAAAACACTCTCTTTGAGAACAAGTTTTTAACGGATATGGAACACCTGACGGGTCAATTCAACGCGGGTAGCCGTCTCCATCACCATTTCGTACTTACCGGGGTACTCAAAGTACTCTTTTTGAAAGTGCGAAGAGATTACCCGCCAGTGGGGTTTGACATTCACGCGCAGGGCCGTTAAAAGGGTCTTTTCATTGGAAGGTCCGTATTGATAGACGGCGATCCCCAGGGTATCTGAGCCGACCGGTTTATCCGAAGTGTAGGTAAAATAGACCGGGTTCCCGCGCGAGAGGCTCGGGGGGGAAGAATGTGCGGAAATGTTCTGGTCCGAAATCGGAGAGTTGGAAAGCATCACATAAGAGCCGGTCTCGGGCAAAGCCGAAAAAAAGTAAATGCCGAAGATCAAACCGATGATCAAGAAAAATGACGAAAAGCTAAGCCACCACTCTTTGGCCGTAGTTGAGTGCGGGGTTTTGCTTGAGTAGGGGACCGGTCTGTTCTTGCCCGGGAAATCACCTTTGGAAGCTGCCGGCTTTGTATAATCTTTTTTAGCGTTCTCTGTACGGCTGCCGGCTTCGCGGCCTTTTGAATCGTTACCGCCATTATTTTTATCGCTATTTACATTTTCAATAAAATCGCGCATGATCCCGCTTTTGCCAAGTTCGCCGGCGGCGGCTCCTTTTAAGCGGGATTTTTTATCTTTTTTTAACGGCATTTGCGATCTCCTGCGTTAGTTTGGCGTACGCCTCGGTTACCTTGTTTTTTGGCGCATATTCGTAAAGATTTTCCCGGAGAAGATGCGACTCTTCAACCGCAACGGAATTCGGTATGGTTGTTTTGAGTATTTTCATATTTTTTCCGATTTCTTCAGACATTGTTTGAGATATGGTGGTACGGGGGTTATACATGGTAAAAAGCCCCCCTAAAATTTTCAAACCGGGGTTGTATCTTTTTTGCACAGTGGTAACGACATCGAGAAGGTGCTGTATTCCGTCGATTGAAAATTTTGACACCTGCAAGGGAATAACTATATCGGAGGCGGCCACCAAAGCATTGATGGTAATGACCGATAGGCTGGGCGGGCAATCCATAATCACGTAGTCAAACTCGGACCGCACTTTTTCAATGCCTTCGGAAAGGCGAAAAAAACCGTCTACCGCACCGGACAAAAGCGATTCGAGTTCAACCAGCTGGATAGATGCCGGTACCGCCCATAAGTTTTCGTAGTGCGTGCTGTGCAGAGCGGCGCTGCTGATTTTTTTATCGAGAAAGACCTGGAAGATCGTCTCTTCGGGGGCAAAATCGTTTTTACCAAGCAAAACGCCGGTTGCGTTGCGTTGCTGGTCGAGGTCGATAAAAAGAATTTTTTTACCGGGGAACTTTTTAGCCAAGCCAATGGCCAAATGTAACGCTGTCGTTGTCTTTGCTACGCCGCCTTTTTGGTTGGTTACCGATAAAATTGCCATTTGTGACCTTTCATTGACCGGAGGGACAGGGAGGACCGGGGGGACCGGCCAAAACGCGAAACGTTATTCCCAAGTGAATTTCTTGGCGTCCTCCAAAAATTTTGCGAGGCCTTCGTCTGTCAAGGGGTGCTTGACAATAGTGTTAAAGACATCAGGCGGGATAGTCGCCACATCGGCGCCCAGCATAGCCGCTGTTTTCAAGTGCATGGGGTGGCGGATGCTGGCTACAATGATTTTCGTAGTGAACTCGTAGTTATCGTAAACGGTAATGATTTCGTCAATTAAATCCATGCCGTCATGGCCCCGGTCGTCAAGACGCCCTACAAAAGGCGAGATATAGGTGGCTCCCGCTTTAGCAGCTAAAAGCGCCTGCATGGCTGAGAAGCAAAGCGTAACGTTGGTTTGGATATTTTCCTGGGTTAGCTTCTTCACGGCAATCAACCCTTCGGGGATCAACGGAACCTTCACAACGATGTTTGGCGCAATTTGCGCCAGTTCGCGCGCTTCTTTGACAATGCCTTCCGAGTCTGTGGCCAGAACTTCGGCTGAAATCGGTCCGTCTACTACCTTGGCTATTTCTGTGATGGCGGCTTTCAGGCTTTTGCCCGTTTTGGCAATCAGTGAAGGGTTTGTAGTCACCCCGTCGAGGATCCCGAGATCTTTGGCTTTGGTGATTTCTTCAATCTGTGCGGTATCTATAAAAAATTCCATAGGCAAATACACAAGGCTTTCATACCTTGTCATCCATTTTATGTCTCACACAAGCTCTATGTCGCTTTCAGCGGCAAATCGTTTTAAAAGTTTGGTCCAAAATACATGGGTAATGTCCCTTGTCTTTCTCGGCCGCGAAAGGTGCCGTAACGTCAAAAGAATGGACGAATCTCGAACTTCTACATACACCTTGGGTTTGGTCTGGGCAAAGTGAATGGAGTACCGGTTGAGCGCTTTTTTCAACTCTTCATCTGCGCTTTTTCTTTCGTCCAGGCTTTGCTCGGCAATTTTATAAATGATCTCCATGGCTTTTTCCCAGTTGCTGGTTTTGGTAATCACCACGGGGATCTCGTTCCAATAGAGCGAAAACTCTTTGCTTGCGTTAGCCAGCGGGTATGAAAAAAGCAGGCTATTCGGTATCCGGATCACCCGGCCCGTGCTTTGGCCGCCTTCTTCGCGCGATTTCACTTCCATCATGGAAAATTCGAAAAGCCGGATATCAATGACATCGCCAATGATATCCTGGATCATGACCCGGTTGCCAATGTCAAACGGCCGGCGGAACATAATATAAACCCAGCCGGTCAGGTTGAGTACCGGTTCTTTGTTGACTATAATGAGACCGGTGCCAATGATACTGAAAATCGTAAAAAAGTTATGCAGGTGAGGCAACCAGATGATGATCAGCCCCAGGATACCCAAAGCCAATACCAGCGTCTTTAAGTTGCTTGCCCACTCTTTGGAAAGATGCTTGCGATGGTCGGGTATAACTTTTATTAAAACCCGCCGTAAAAAAATCAACAAGAACAAAAGGATCACCGACATGAGAAGGCGCCCAATGGAATCCTGGAAAGGCAAATCGAGGGGTTGCCAGTATTGACGCAGCAAATTGGTCATACAAGAAGAAATACCGGATATTCCTCTTTTCCTGTAAATACAAATTTAACTTTATAGTTAACCGGTTGCAGCATTCTTTTTGCAATGCAAGATGTAGTCTTTGCCGGAACGAATGCCGGATAAAGAGAACGCCTGAATTTTCGCATTTCCCTTGACCGGAAACTGTCCCGGACACAAAGAGGCAAAGACATTGCCCGCAAGATCTTTGTCTTATTATAGCGCATAGTTCCGCGAAAATTTCCGCGAAAAGGTCTGCGCATAATGCAGCGAAAATTGACGTGAAAAGTGACTATCGTTGTTAAATGACGCATAACTTTTCTAGAGGAGAAACAGAATGCCAAATAACGTCTTAGCCGGCCCGATTCTTCGCAGAACGACTAAAAACAGGGTATGCGTATGGATTGCAACTTCGGAACCGGTACAGCTTCGCCTAACGATCTTGAACGACAAAAAAAAAGAAGTCGGCTCCGGAGGTATGGACAATGTAAACCCCGAAGGGATACGCCTGGGCAACGAACTCTACATCCATTTGCTCCAGGCGCGCCCGCCAAAAGGAAAGATTTACGATCATGATGTGAAATTATACTACCGCATTGAAAAAACAACAAAACAAAAAAACGCCCCTCTCTTTTCAGCCGAAGAGTTGGGGGGGCTGGTTTACGGAAGCGATCCGTACCCCGGTTTTTTTATACCGTCTCAACTAAAGAATATTTTGCATGGCAGTTGCCGCAAACCGCATGGCAGGGTCACCGCCGGCGACGGCCTTACGAGCGGACACGTTCTCATGCAAAAGACATACGACGATCTGCAAAAACGCCCGGCAATGTTGCTGCTAACGGGCGACCAGATATACGCCGATGACGTATCTCTTTCTCTGTTTGCAAAATTAAAGGAAGAAGCGATTCGCCTTGCGGGGCAAAAAGAGGAGATGCCTCAAATTGGCCGCCCCTATGACATCGCGTTGCACGGGCGCAAACAAGCGTTGAACAAAAACAAGTCAGGGTTTACCTCGACAGAGTCTCACAATCACTTGTTATCGTTTGGCGAATACGCCGCAATGTATATATACGCCTTTGGCAATTTGCCGGGGTGGCAGCCGGTCTGGAAATGGGAGACGCTGCAAAAAAAAGGGATTCAAGCGGGAGAAGAAAAAAAAGCAAAAAAAGCGCTTGAAGATCAAAATGATTTTCTCCGTTCTTTTCACAAACAAAACGCAAACGTACGCAAGCTTTTTGCCAATATCCCGACCTACATGATTTTTGACGATCACGATGTCACCGAAGATTGGAACATCACTCATTTCTGGTTTGATTCGGTGCGCCAGTCGCCTCTCGGGAGGCGAACCATCGCCAACGCCCTGGCGGCGTATTGGGCTTTCCAGGGGTGGGGCAACGATCCCGATAACTTTGATCGCGATTTAATCGGCAGCATCGTAAGACAGCATAGCGGATCTCATGACGCTTTTGGCAACTCTCAAAAAGGCCAGGCTATATCTGAAGAGCGTTTGGCGGAGGGGGAACGCTATGACCTCTTTACCTGGAAACACCACAGCTGGGGTTTCTCTATTCCGTCGAGCGTTCCGGTCATTGCGCTGGATACGCGCACGCAAAGACGGTATGACGACTACCATTTGCCCGCGCAAATCATGGATCGCTATTCGCTCGATTGGTTGCGTTCTCAATGGGCTAAAATCAAGAGCGATGTTGCGGTAGGGGATACCTGGCCTGTGTTTCTCGCGGCGACACCGGTTTTGGGTTTTAAACCCTATGAGGCGATTCAAAAACGGGCGCTTCGCAGCGTTAAAAAAGTAATGCAATATGTTGGTAAAAAATACCTGATTCCCGTACGGATGATCAAGGGGCGGCTGGACCTTGCGGTGGTGAATGTCATGGATATTGAATCGTGGGCGGCAAATAAAAACGGCTATAAGGCCTTGTTCGATACCCTGCAGGGTGAAATGCGCCTGCCCGGATGCATTTTTCTTTCCGGCGATATGCATTTTTCATTTAGCGCGAAAGGAGAATTTACGTGCAATGGCAAAACCTTACCTTGCCTGCAATTTGTAAGTTCGCCGCTGCACAATATGCCCAGCGAATTTAACCGCCGCATTCTGGAAACCGTCAGCAAATGGAAACTGCGGGGCAAGTTGCGGGTTCGATTCGCCTGGGGGAAAAGAAACCGCTGGACCTCCACATCATTGTTACTTTCGCCCGAAGACAAAAGCCCCCCGGTTCAGGTCGACGCAAACATCGGTCTGGTCGAGTTTGACGATAACCGGCCCATCTGCCATTCCTTATTGGCGGGCCAAGAGAAACGCATCGATTATCATATACTTTGATTGTGTTCGTTTTGCCGCCCTCTTCACCGAGTTATTTGTGGCTGAAGAAAACAAGGTTAAACAAAACTAAATAAATTCAAAGATCTTTCCAAGGCCAATGAAAACAAAGAGAATGATTAAGAAAAGAATCGCCAGAGTAAAACCGAATTTATCCAAATCTGACCGCGAAGTTTGAACCGGTTCTTTGCCCGCAAAGGTTTGATTTTTTTCGAGGAATTCACGGTAGTAGATTTCGCTGCGAATGCGAATGGTATAATAATCGCCGTTATCGTAAATTTCAATCTGGCCATAATCGCCGTGAAAGAGAAATGCCGCAACCAGCAAAACGAAAAACATGATCACCCAAAAATAAACGGTAATAAAAGAGACGACCCAGACCCAAAAGATCGAAGGTTGGTTGAAGATGGCAGACAAGGGATCCATCGGGGGCAGCGCCGATTGTTTCGGCATATGAACAAAGATGGCGGCAATGAAAACCGGCGCAAAGAGGTGCAGGGCGTAAAAATGAAGGTAATAAATGACTTTACATTTAAAATGGCATGGTACGGTAAATTTAGCGCTAATTTGAAAGATCTTCAGAAGAAAGTCGATTCGGCTGAGAACCCAGTGCGTATACTGGTTGAAAATTCTAGCGCTTGCCAAGGGTTCTTCTTTGCCGCAAAAAGCGCACCGGCCGGGGTATCGTATTTCGCCCCTTTTCATGTAAAGTGTATGGCCGCCCTTTTTCTTTTGCTTGTGCATCCGTTTGTGCATAAGAGGGAGTATCATGGAACGATAAGTACTCTGGCAATCATTACCGGAAAAAGAATCGAATTGCGGGCTGAAACAGCGTAGAAAATGGTAAGTTAGCCGGCATTTTTGTGGTTGATATGCATTATTTTGCTGAAATTGATAAAATTAAAAAAGCGGAAAAGAACTTGCACATATGTCTAAATAATAGACGCCTTCTATAAAGGGATTAAATTAAGTGAAAATTGACGTTTGGAAATACCACTTTCGGAGATATAATGAAAGAAATTCACCCGATGGAAGATAGCAGCAAAAACTTGGCTCAAAAAAAAGCCGGCGAGGCGACAATACCGTCTGCCCAAAAGCATTTTGCCGGAACTCATTTTAAAAAGCTCCCCGAACTGCCTTTTACCAAACCCGAAGTGGAAAATACCACAATCTTAATCGGAGGCCTTTCCAATGCGGCGGATCGTTTGATGGCCGCCTCGCTCAATGGAATCGGATACCGGGTCGAAGCTTTGCCCGTTCCCGACAGCGCCGGCATGGATTTAGGGAAAGAATTTTGCGATGCGGGCTTATGCAACCCCACTTATTTTACCATTGGCAATTTAATTAAATACTTAAATGAAATCGAAAAACGCGGTCTTTCTAAAGAAGAAATTTGCAATAAATATGTATTTGTAACCGCAGGCTCTTGCGGCCCTTGCCGTTTCGGAATGTATGAGTATGAATACCGCATGGCCTTGCATAACGCCGGATACCGCGGGTTTCGTATTTTAATCTTTCAATCCGCCGGGAGTCTGGTGCAAGGCGACCAGGAAGCCGGTTTAACCATGAATTTCGATTTCTTTTCTTCTTTAATATACGGGGTTATTTTAGGCGATCATTTAAACGAACTGCGCTACCTTGTTCAGCCTTACGAAGTGAAACAAGGCGAAACGGCGCGAGTCATGGAAGAGTGTCTTGGAATCCTGGAAAACGCCATGGCTACCCGGAAAACCCCGCAAAAAGATTACGCCGGGTTTGGGAAGCTGTTTTTAAATTCGGAATTCGGGTTTCAGTTGCGGTATCTGACTTATATATTTCGAAATAAGCATGAAAAAAAGGCCTTGGAAAAGTGCCGCAAGCTCATCTCTTCCATTGAGGTCGATCATACTCGCATCAAGCCGCTGGTGAAAGTTACCGGAGAATTTTGGGCTCAATTGACCGAAGGCGACGGCAATTACCGGATGTTTGAATTTTTACAAGACGAAGGTTGTGAAATCTTTGTCGAGGGCGTTACGCACTGGCTGATCTATATCATTTGGTTAGAGAAAACCAAATATATGAATGAAGTGAAGCCCGAAGAATATTCGCGTAAAAAAGGCAAACTTGCTTTGCGAAAAGCGGCCATTGGCAAGCGCTTAAACGGCCTGCTTTTTGAACTTGGCAATGGCTTATTGCGATGGAAATACAACCAGGTAGGCAAAAGACTGGGCGGTCTTAGCCTTAAAATCCCCAGTGTTAACATGCTGGCCGACTATGCGCGCCCTTACATGGATATCCGGTACGAAGGTGGCGAAGGTTTTCTCGAAGTGGCCAAGAACATTTACTATAACCACGAGCGCAAGGCTCATATGGTCATTTCGCTAAAACCGTTTGGTTGCATGCCGTCGACCATTTCCGATGCGGTGCAAACCAAGGTCGTTTCGGAATATGACGATATGATCTTTTTACCGTTAGAAACCTCCGGCGAAGGCAAAATCAACGCCTTGTCGAGGGTGCAAATGGCTTTGGGCGAAACCAGAATTAAGGCCTCGGCTGAGCAAAAAAAGTTGTTTGAAAAGCTCGGTTTTTCGTATTATGATTTTAAATCGGGGCTAAACCGGCATGATTACCGCCAGCACGCTCTGGATAAAATTCCGATGCAAAATGGCGCCACTTTGCGTGTTTCTCACCTGGCGCAATGGGCGGTCAAGAAGTGGGGCAGAAAAATATTTCGTTCCGCCGCGCAGCATAACGCCGCCACCGGCCAACATGACCAGAAAGCCCCGAAAACCGGTTCAGCGGTTTAAAGGCTACAGGGTATAGCATACCCGCAAGGGTATAACATACCCGCAAAGCAAAAGGCGCAACACACGAACAAAACAAATAAGGCGCACAGGGGCAGATAAGTGAAAAATAGCTACTATTTAGGTTTGGATGTCGGTTCAACCACCGTTAAATCCGTTTTTTACCGGGGTATCCCTGGGTTCCACGAAACGGAACCCGAACTGCTCTGGAAAAAATACGAGCGCCACGAAACGCGTCAGGCTGAAAAGGCGTTAGAGTACCTGAGCGAACTGGAAAAAAGTTTCCCGGACCATTTTTATGCGGGCAATCCGAATCTTGAAATCTATTGCACCGGCTCGGGAGGTGCGAACCTTGCCCAGGCCATTGGAGCCCGGCAAATCCAGGAAGTGCTTAGCGTATCGACAGCCGTCGACCGGCTGTTCCCCCAGGTTTCATCCGTAGTAGAGCTGGGCGGGCAAGACGCAAAAATTATATTGTTTAAAGAAACGCAACCTGGCAAACCGCGCAAAAAAATCATGACCATGAATGACAAATGCGCCGGCGGTACGGGCGCTGTGGTCGATAAAATTGCGGGGAAACTCATGCTAACCCCAGCCGACCTGAAAGAGTTGCCTTACTCGGGTGTAAAACTTCACCCGGTTGCAGGCAAGTGCGGTGTTTTTGCCGAGACTGATATCAATAGCCTGCAGAAAAACGGAGTCCCCTCGGAAGAACTCATGGCTTCTTTATTTGAAGCGTTGGTCCAGCAAAACCTGTCCGTTTTAACGCGCGGTAATACCTTAATGCCTCATGTTCTGCTCTTGGGCGGACCAAATACCTTTATCCCCGCCTTGCAGGACGCCTGGCGCGAAAACTTCGCCCGTCTTTGGCAAGAACGAAACATTGATTTGCCCGAAGGCTATGAACATGAAAGTCTTCTAGAAAAGGTAAGCGAACTGGTATTTGCGCCGGAAAACGCCGAACTCTTTGCCGCCATGGGCGCTATCATGGCGGGGGCGGGCGAAAAACTAAGCGAAGAAGCGCCCCGGTTTCACGGTTCGCAAAAACTGAAAACTTATATTGAAGAAAGATCGAAACAAATACGCGGGGGCGGAGTTGAAGTAAAAGAAGAACCGCACGAGATCCGCGAATTTAAAAAACGGTATATGCAACCCGAGTGGATAACGCCTGTTTTTTCGCAAGAAAGGGTAGAAGCCATTTTAGGTCTTGATGGCGGGTCGACCAGTACCAAGGGCGTCTTGTTGAACTTTGAAGGCGAAGTCATTGCAACCGAATATGTTTTGTCGAAAGGCAACCCCATTTCTGATACAATTCAAGTTGTTCGCGGATTGCGCGAACAAGTGGAAAAAAACGGGGCTACGCTTGAAATTGCCGCAGCCGGGGTGACAGGCTATGCCAAGGAGGTTTTAAAAGATGTCTTTGGCGCAGACATTGCCGTGGTTGAAACCGTAGCGCATGCCCGGGCGGCAATGCAATATTACCCGGGGGCCGAAGTCATAGTCGATGTGGGCGGGCAAGATATTAAAATCATACAAATGAAAGACGGTCGCGTAAAGGACTTTAAGCTCAACACGCAATGTTCGGCAGGGAACGGTTATTTTCTTCAAAATACAGCCGAGGGCTTTGGGTACAATGTCAATGAGTACGCAGACGTCGCGTTTTCGGCCCGGAAGTTCCCTCAGTTCGGGTACGGCTGCGCCGTTTTTCTGCAAACCGACATTGTAGATTTTCAGCGGCAGGGCTGGGAATCGCCTGAAATACTCGCCGGGTTAGCCAATGTTTTACCGAAAAACATCTGGCAATATGTCGCGAAGGTTCCCAATGTTTCCATGTTCGGCACGCGCTTTGTCTTGCAGGGCGGAACCCAGAAAAACGCAGCGGCGGTAAAAGCGCAGGTTGATTATTTAATTGAAAAATTCAAAGGCACCGGAATTGAACCTGAAATTCAAGTGCACCGCTTTACTTCGGTTTGCGGGGCGATCGGGGCCGCCCTTGAAGCGATCTCATATTGGAGTTCAAATTCCGATTCGGAACAAGTGACCTCATTTATCGGTCTGGACGCAGTAGAGACTGTACGTTACAAGAGCACGCATAATGAAAGTACCCGCTGCCATTTTTGCAAGAACAAATGCATCCGGACCTTTATCGATGTACAGATCGCCGCGCCTGAAGGTGAAGAAACCGCCGCCGGGCAAACCAGGCAATTGATCATTGCCCCGTGCGAGAAGGGCGCTGCGGAAAACATCGAAGAGATGAAAACCATCAAGCATGACCTTGACCGGCTGAAAGAAGAGAACCCGAACCTGTCGGAATGGGCTGCTAAAAACGTCTGGAAAAGCCGCCGCCAAGATATCGCAAAATACGAAAGCCTTTGCAACCGGACCCGCGAAAAGGAAAAAAACAGCCAGGGCAAGTTGTCATGGTTCAAGAAAGAAAAGACGCCTGAAAAAAACCGCAAAGAGATTGAACGGTATGCTTCAATATTAAAGGGAGTGGACAAAAGAGATAAAGCGAGAAGCGAAATTCAAATCGGGTTCCCGCGGGTATTAAACCATTATACATTGCAGCCATTTTTTACCGCTTACTTTGAAACGCTTGGGATCCCCTGGAAGAACATGCGCTTTAGCTCGTATACCAGCGAACAGTTATACAAAGAAGGCGGAAAAAGGGGCACCGTAGATCCGTGCTTTCCTTCCAAGGTATCGATTGCCCATGTCCATAACCTGCTTGAAAAACACAAAAAAAAGCCGCTCGATTATCTGTTTTTCCCCATTGTCAATACCTACCCAACGCCCATGAGCAATGTCATAGGGAACAACGCCTGTCCGACAGCCGCCGGCAGCGCAGAGATGGCTTATTCGGCTTTTGTGAAAGAGAGCGATATGTTCACCGAGAACGGCATTATGTTCCTGAAGCCGTATTTGAATCTTGACGCGCCGCAAACCGCTGAACGGGAGATGTTCCGACAGGTGGCGATGGTGATGGGTGTTAGCGAGCAAGAAAATCGCATTGCCATGAGAGCGGGCTACCGGGCTTTGAACCGCTACAAAAAAGAAATTCAACAATACGGTCGTGAAATTATTGATATGGTTTCACGCCAGGGCAGAATTGCCATTGTGCTATTGGCCAGAACCTATCATGACGACCCGGGGGTCAATCATGAGATCATGGAGCTGTTCCAGGAAAGAGGCTACCCGGTTTTAAATATCTCTTCTTTACCGATGGATCGTGACTATCTTGAAACCATCTTTACCGATACGGACGATCCGCTTGATATCCATGATGTGTGGAAAAACTCGTTTTCTGCCAGTTCTTCGCTTAAAATCTGGGCGGCTAAATTTATCGCCCGTCACCCGAATCTGGTGCCGGTAGAACTTTCCAGCTTTAAATGCGGTCATGATTCAATGCTCTATTCAACGGTTGAAAAGATCATTGAGTACTCTCAGACTCCCTATTTCTCTTTTAAAGATATTGATGAAAATAACCCCACAGGTTCGGTAAAAATCCGGGTAGAAACCATTGATTATTTCTTAAAAGAGTATGCGGGCAATTTGCAAAACGGAATTACGGTATAAGCTGCGGGCTGTTTATGTGATTATCATTTGCTGTGATGCATGATTGGGCGTAAACGGTATAGAAGCAGAACGCCACTGCACGAATGCACCACTGCACCAATGAATAAATGAACGCTTATTTAAAAATGATCCACAAGTCAATCATGACGAGGCTTGAATACCGGGTCAGCTTTTTTATTTCGTTGCTGGCAATGGCATTGTACTATGTGGTACAATATTCAATTGTAGCCTTTACCGTACTCTCGTTTGACCAGATCAACGGGTGGACGCTGCCTGAAATTTCGTTTTTATACTCTTTTATTCTTTTAGCGCAAGGGATCAACACGGCCATTTTCGGGCCGTTAGTTCGTTTTGACGAATTGATCCGCAAAGGCGAGTGGGACATTATTTTAATCAGGCCGGTCCGGCCTTTGGCGGCTCTTTTAAGCATGAAGTTCGATATTACCGCCATGGTTCATTTGTTGCTCGGTTTTTTCTTTTTTGCCTATGCGGTGAACGGGTTGCAAATTCAATTGGGCATTTCAGGGGTTTTGTGGTCACTGGCCATCTGGACAGGCGGGGCTCTTATTTTAGCATCGATTCGCCTGCTGGTTGCTTCGATTGCTTTTATTGCCGTCTCAACGGAATCGCTGGTCCATTTTTTTGTCTACAGCTCAAAAGAGTTTGTTCTTTACCCGATAAATATCTACAAAAGCCCAGTGCCTTTTATTTTAACGTTTATTTTCCCGATTGCTTTTATCAACTATTACCCGGTCCACCTGTTTTTAGACAAACAAGGTCTTTATATCACCGAGATGAAGTATTTTACCTTGCCGGTCGGGCTGATGATGTACGCCGTTGCACTGGTGATTTTCCGGTTGGGCAACAGCAAGTATCATTCTACAGGTACATAAACGGGCACCTATTGGTTTTCTGAAAATCAAATAACGGAATTGAAACGCAACAGAACAAGGCAAAGCAAGAAAACCGAAAAAACGCCGGTTAAAGATCCGGAATTTGAAGCAAATCGGCTTGCAGTTTTAACCGTGCCGTTTCGTCCGCAATCCCCATGCAGAGCACCTGCAATTCCGCTTTTTGGGTTTCCGTTGTGTCAGTGCCGGAAAGGATTTGAATGCTTTGCGAATAGATATTTTGCAAAAGAGCGGTTTCGGCCCCGCCGCTTTTTGCATTGCGCACGGCGGTTGAAATGGAATTGATCACCAGTTTGTGATGTTCAATGTCCAAACGAATCCGGTTTAAAACGGGTTCTTCGAGTTGCAACGACGCCCCCATCGAGCTCAATTCCGATTTCCAGTCGATCGACTGTCCTTTTTCGATTGCGTTGAGCAAACCGTGAATCCGCAGAGCGCCTCTGAGTTTCGGGTTTTGCCGGGCATACCATTGCTGGTACCCGGCCTGATCATTTTCACGCGTAAACTTTCGAATCACATTTACCATGCCTGTGTAATGGCGCAACGAAACCTGCAAGGGCAGATTGGCTCCCGCGCCGGGGGCGTCTTTTGATTCGAGGTGGGTATGCGACAACGCCGGGCTGTTTTCAAACAAAGCGCCAAACAATTCCAATACCTTTTCTCCCGTCATTCTTGGGTCGTTTGGGTCCAGAAAAGCCGCAACCGGATGATGGCTGCCGGCTTGCGCAGAGCTATGATCTTCCGTTAAATTGCCGGTAGAAATCGCATCATCATGCAATTGGTTTTCGGCAGAGTCATTTGAATGCAGTTCGGCGGTGCCCGCAAAATGGCTTGCAAAATCATCGGTGTCATGATCATGCGCTTCTTCAGTATGGCCGGCATGTTCGGTATGTCCGGGATGGGGGGTATGTAAGAAAAACGACTCGGGGGGCAGGGGGGCTGCGTTTTGAAATAGTCCGCCAAAAGATTGCAAAAGTAAAACGCCTGGCTGGTTTTCGGGTGTTGAAAAGATGAATGGTTCCGGCTCAGGGGGCGACGGTGTCTTCTCTATTGCTTCACGTTCGCTGCCAAGAGGCCTTTCGGCGTTTTGCTCAGGTTCAGGGTGCAGGGTATCCGTTTTTGACTCCGGGGGCGCCTTTTCATGATGAGGGTGGGTAAGAGTATCGCCCGTACCCGGCGCAGCATTTTCTGCACCCGAAAAAGACCCGGAAAGGGGCGGCAGACCGGTAAACAAGTTTCCGTAACGGGCGAGAAGCTCATACGACGGGGTCCAGTATGGGTTGTCGTACTTTGCTCTGGCCGCCGGAAGTTCGCGCTCTAAAAGAGCGTTCTTTTCTTTATCGAGGGTGGGTACAAAATGTTTGCTGATAAAGGCTCGAAAGCGGTTTCGGTTTGATTCGCCGATGCGGGCGCTGAGTTCGTCCAGATATTTCAGGCCTTCATTGACGCTGCCAAAATGGCGCCGGATAAAATCATTGTTTTCTTCGAGCAAGGTGGAGGCCAGCTCAATGGAACGCCCCATCCCCTTGACAAGGTAATAGCGGATGAGTTTTCGGGTCGCATTCAGGGTAACCGCGGTTTCGCCCGGTGCGGTTAAACGGTAGGTTCCGTCGTCATCTTTATGTAAAAGCTCCGGCTTCATCTCACGGCAGATTCTCCATAAAATAGCATACAGCCGAAAGGTAACCGGTAAATCCTAACCCGGTAATCACTCCCCTGGCTTGATCAGCCAGGTATGAGCGATGCCTGAACTCTTCTCTGGCATAGACATTGCTGATGTGGACTTCTACAAAAGGCAAATTCACCGACAAAAGAGCGTCGCGCAATCCGATGCTGGTGTGGGTGCATGATGCGGCGTTGATGACAATGGCGTCAAAACCCGCTTTGGCCAGCGTGTGAATATGGTCAATGAGTTGCCCTTCATGGTTGCTCTGAAAAAATGAGAGGTCGGGCGCACCTTGATTGCTGAGCTTAGCCATGAGGGCCGATTTCTCCCGGAGGTATTTCTCCAGGTCGGCCAGGGTTTGGTCGCCATATTTTTCTTTTTCGCGTTGCCCCAGCATATTGAGGTTGGGGCCATTGATAATGGCAAGTTTCAACGGCATATAAAACTCTCTAGTGTGCTCATAATCGTATTATCGTCAACTTCACGCGGTAAAGTGCAGCTTCCGATGTCGTTTAGCAAGACAAAACGAACCGCATTTCCAATGTTCTTTTTATCGCCGCGCATTCCTGCCAGCATTTCGCCGGGCGAAGGGGCCGGTTGGGGCAGGTCGCTCCAGCGGAGCGGCATCTCAAGGTCTTTGAGCAGTTGGTCAATGATTTCGCATTTCTCAGCCGGCAAAAGCCCAAGTTGCGACGATAAATAGGCGGCGTATGACATTCCGATAGAAACTGCCTCGCCATGCTTGACTTTCCCGTACTCGTAATGGCTTTCAATGCCATGGGCGAGCGTATGACCGAAGTTTAAAATGGCGCGCAAGCCGCTTTCTTTCTCATCTTGCGAGACGACCGAAGCTTTGACTTGAACGCTCTTTGCCGACAATTTGCCAAATGTATGCTGCGAACGCTTTAAAATTTCATCGCGCCGGGCATCGAGAAACGTAATGATCTCTTTGTCCCGGATCAGCCCGCTCTTTATGATTTCGGCAAGCCCGCATTTGATTTCACGCGGGTCCAGTGTCTCCAGAAAACCGGTATGGATAAATACCGATTTCGGTTGGTAAAAGCTGCCCACCATGTTTTTCCCGGCGGTAAGGTTAACCCCTGTTTTGCCGCCGACGGATGAGTCAACCATAGAGAGCAACGTCGTCGGCATCTGGTAGTAATCGGCGCCGCGCATATAGACCGAAGCTAAAAACCCGGTAATGTCGCCAATGACGCCGCCGCCAAACGCCCATAAAGAAACGTTGCGATGAAAACCTGCCGCCAGTAATTTGTCGCAAAGCGTTTCAATCGTTGAAAGCCTTTTTTCCGATTCGCCATCGGGGATCACCAGGCGCGGCGCATCGCCAAACAGAGAATCCAGCTTTTCGCGGTACAAGGGTTCAATGGTGTCGTTGGTTATAATGGCAGGCGGGCCGCTTTTTTTTAAGGCGGCATGCACATTTTGTTTTAATTTGTCAAATCCGCTATCCCAGAGGATTGGGTAAGATCGGTCATTTAAATCTATCGTTAGGCTTTCGGTCACGGTGCAATTTTTCCCTGAAACCGGGATTGTAAATGAATTATTCGCCGGATGCTCTTCTTTGTTAAAGATGGCAAACTTGGCCTGTAATTTTGATCTTTAACTTTGATTTATAACCGGGGCCTGAATCGGGAAAAATCTATAGTCATGCAATCAAGGGATCACGAATTTGATTCGTTTTGCCAGTCGTAAAAAAAGTAAGGGAAGGTCCGGTCGTTTAAAACGCGGTTATCCCGGCGCAATCTCCTCGCTTCATTACTTTCCATTACAATGGTTTCACCGGTTTCTTTGAGTTGTTCCATGATTTCGAGACGGTTTTTTTCAAGCTTTTGGTGGATATCCCGGCTCTCTTCGCGCTTCTCTTTTTTAGCACGGAACATTTCAATCAGGCGTTTTCGTTCGGCACGGAGAGGGTGGTTTACCGGCAGAGAGTTATCCCCATGGTATTCAAATTCCCGGTAGCGGAGCCGCCACGTTTTTTCGGATAACATCTCTTGCACTTGCTCCAGGGGGGAGTTGGGGATCACCGGTAGCTTTAGCGTTTGCGTTTTTACTAAAAAACCTGTTGGTTCTGCCTCAAAAAAACGGGTCATGATCCGGTTGGTCACCTGGTCGTATTTTTGGCCCCCGAGACCATGGATAAACAAATCGCTTAAAAACAGGCGTAAGAACAAACTTAACGTAACGGCGCGCGGTAAAAGAGCAGGTGCGTCAGGCGAGTTTTGTTTTTCCGGTTGCCAGAGATTTACATAGGCTTTTTCTCTTGAACCTGAAAATCCGTACGGGCTTTCGGTTGGACCGGTTGTATCGGTATTGTTCTGAGGGTAGTAAATCCAGAACGGCAGTTCGCCTTCGCTCAGGTTGGGTACAGGTTGGGCATGGTTTTTTATGTGATGTTCCCGGCGGTAGGCTTCAATCGATTCGTTGTACACTGCGCGGAACCGTTCTTGGTCTTCCAGAATAAGCCGGCAAAAGTTTTGCCAAGCCCGGGTCTTTACTAAAGATGAAACGCGGACGGGGCAAACGGAATGCGGTTGAAGAGAAGGGTCGATTAACCGGGCATGCGTCACATAGTCTACCAAATCCATTTCGGGGTTTTCTTCGGTTAATTTCATGAACGCCTGGAAAGATCCTTCCAATTGACTGATGATGTTTTCCGGTAGAAAATCATGAAAATGCCCCGGCATGGTTGAAATTAACTTTTTCCACAGTTCGCCCCTGGTTCTGTTGATGGGGTTATGGTCCATAAAAAAGCGCCCCAGGCTCAGGCTTAATTTTTCCACTCGAATTTCATGCATATTTTGGTTGAGAACCCGGCGGGGCGCGGGGCGAAAGACCGGGTAGCTGAAGAAAAGCTCGCCGGGGTCATTGTCTAGAACCACGGTAACGGCGGTTCCCGATTCGCCGGCAAGATCGGCAGCCAGCGTCTCTTTGCTTAAAATGCCGGGGTGGAAAAAGATGACCTGGTGGCCTGAAGCGATGATCGGTTTATCTGGGCAAATGCCGCACATTAAATTCAGCTCTTCGCGCAGCAGTTCGCGTATGGAGCGAATCCGGTCAGGGTGGTTTTTCGATTTGCCGATATTGTCTTGCAATAAGCCGGCGACTACGGTTGGTTCTGCCATGTAAATTGCTTCTTTATAATTTATATCGTTATTGCTCATTGGCTAAAATTTAGTATTGTATAATTGAAAGAGTCATCTTTTCCTCTTTTTTATAACACCAAATCTATAGCGCCAAATCTCCAATCTGGTTAAGAGCCAATATTTCAGGGCTATAAAAAGGTTCGGCATATGCGACTCCCGATCGCTGGCCCCAGTACCGGTTTTGGGTTTTTACGAACTCTTCGATGCTATTCGTCCGGTTAGTCCGGTTTATTTCTTTGGGTTTTTTCCCCGGTTTGTGGCCCAGTTCGCGAAACTGCGATTGGTATGATAGCAAGGCTTCGACCTTTTGGTCAATAAAACCTGAAATATTCAACGTAAAACTCGGGGCGGGCGAACTACGCAAATGTACGGCAAAAAAATAAAAAATGCGCGGGGTGAAGTGGCGTTCTCCTTTCATGGAAGTATGGCTAAGTTTACCGTAAAACCGGGACGCCATGGCTAAGTCAGAGGCGGCCCAGTGGTCGGGATGGGCGTCTACCGGGTAATGGCTGAAAATGATATCGGGTTGAAACAGGCGAATGTGTTCTGCGATTTTTTCGCGCGCTTCGACCGTATCAAAGAGCTTGCGGTTGGGTAAATCCAGTGTAAACCTTTCGGCCCCGAGAATTTTTGCCGAAGCCGCCGCTTCTTTCATGCGCGTTTCCACGCTCCCGTGCGGGGTTGGCTCGCCATTGGTAATATCGACAATTTGCACTTGATGCCCCCCGTGGTGAAGCTTTGCCAGAGTTCCGCCCATGGCAAACTCCACATCGTCCGGGTGCGCCCCAATGGCCATGATCTTCCGGGGTTTTTGCGCTTTCATAACTTACGGTTGGTTTGCTGTTTCTTCTGGTCAACTTCTTTTCCATGAAAAAAATCTCCTGCAACCCAGCGTATTACTATTGTAACCCGAAAAAAGCCAGGGCGAAATTTGCGTTGAAAAAAATTTTGTTTTAACCGATAATACGATTAATGAATAAATTTCTCGCGCTCGTAGATAAGGTGATCGACAAGATCCCGCTCCATATCCGCGATTTAATTCAAAAAGCCTCGATGGCCATCGCAGCCCTTGGGGTGCTATTTGCCATTATTTATGGAATCAAACGAGGTTTGGAAGACGCTATCCCCGGCGGGGTACAGCTATACGAAAATACCGAAGACCTCTTTTATATTCAACGGTTGCGCGAAGAAAATATGAAACGAGAGCAATTAATAGAAGATGTTGAAATCGATACACCCGGCGCGGCAAACATTGACAAGAGAATCCATCCCGATTTTCAGCAAATGGGGCGCGACACTCAAAACCGGATCATGGGCGAATCGCAGGAGATGTTGCGAAAAAGCACCCCTTTTGAAGCCGAATCACCCAATCGTTATCTTGATGAGACCAAGGAGCCCCAACCGATCATGCCGGGGTTGCCCCAACGCGGCGATGGCGAAAAAACATTGCCGCTGATGGACGAAAACAGCGAGCATGAAATAGAACCTCGTGAAGCCCCTTCTTACACCAATGAAAAAGAAGAGGGGGTTGACCCCATGTTCATGGACGACTTAAACGAAGAAACAAGACCCTCCGGAGATACAAACGAAACCGGCCCTGATTCAAGCTCGGAAACAATGGAAAACAACCAAAACGGCGGTTCTGGTGGCAGCGCGTCGCCCGCGCCCGGCGGTACACAAACACCTTTCATGGAGATTGAGTAAACCAAATGAAAGGGATCAGGTTAGCGCCAATTCGCAGGGTAACGAAAACAGTTGCCGTTTACGGTTGCCTCTTTTTAGTTGCAACAACGGCAATGTATTCTCAAGACGGGCTTTCAAACCCGTCAAACCGAAACATGCCCGGAGTTAAAGACCAGACCCTGAGCGAAGATCCGTCAGCGAACTACCTCGAGATGGCCGTTGACTATATTAACCGGCAAAAGTATGAACTGGCGCTTAAATATCTCGAAGCGACGAAAAATTCAGGCGATGCGCAACTTTACGAAGACGCCATGATCTGGGAACTTTACATTCGAGCTGTTCGCGGCGAAATGAACCTGGAAGACGAAATTGAATTCTTGTCAGAGCCCAATAAAGCAAAAGCGTTGTATTTTGTGGCGGACGGCTGGGCAAACTACTTTGAAAAAAACCCGGTGGCAATTGAAGTGCGCGATCGTTCGATGGAGATGAAAGAAAAGCTCATTGCTCGCCACCCCGATTCGCGTTGGGGCTACATTGCGTCGATGCAACTGGCTCCGGCTTTAATTGAATCAAAACAGTACGACAAAGCCTTGTATTACTTGTTGAATTATTTTGAATCGTCAAATAACGCGCAGTCATATGATTTTGATTACGATAAAGCATGGTTTTACCTGGGTCAAATTCTCGAAGATTCGTCGGAATACCGAGATTTGCACCGTGCGTTAGATGCGTACGAAAAGGCAAGCGAAGATCCCCAGGGGCAATTTTATACGCAAGCCAAAATGCGGATTAAAGAAATCGAGCAATTTTATTATATCACGCCTTAAAACATTTGTGTTTCGGAAAACGGAGATCATGCGCCAAAAACTTGGCGCCAGAAAACAGGCTTTCGTATTGAAGTGGCGAGACTTTTATCTATCGTTTCGGCCATAGAAGCCAGAAGAAAGACAAAAATAAAGAAAATGGTAAGCGTACAGGATTTTCGGGACATAGAAAAAGACGCTTTTATTATTTGCAATAAACCCTGAAAACGGATTTTTACTATTTTACTAATAGTTTCAACCGCTTTCAATGAAACCAATATCTACCTAAAAAGTCAATGATAAAATTCCATTCAGGATTTTATCGCTGCAGCCGATAAAATAAAAACACCATGAAAATTTTCGATAAAATTTTGCTGACTACGGCGGCAATATCGCTTACCGGCATCATCTTGATCTTGTTTACAGGCGAACTTAGTTCCGAGTATTCCAACCAGTTTGCTTTGCCGAACGGCTCATCTTACCCGGCTGAAAATCAAAATTTAAAAACGCAAGATGCTAACGCAAGGTTACGCACCTTAACTACGTTTGACGCATCCGCTTCAAACCACCAAAACGCAAATCAACAATCGAAATACAAGGTATCCGAAAACGAAATAGCGGAAGAAGATACGATGGTAATCTATAGCGACGATGTCGATGAAATCATTGAAACATATTTTAAAAGCATCCGCGAAAACCCGAATCTCTACGAAGAAGAGAACAGGCTCATTGAACAAACCCCGTATACGCGGGTTGATACGGAAGAAGAGTCAATTCCAAATGAAAAAACGCCGGCTGACGAAGGATTTAATACGTCTCAATTGCTTCCGTCCGATGCACCAAAAGATAGGCTCTCGATCCAAACTCATGTGGTCGCAAAAGGAGAATCGCTCTGGAGAATTTCGCAAAAATATAATGTCCCGATCTATACCATTGTTTCGTTAAACCCGGAAAGCGCAAACCGCGTGATACGCCCCGGCGATACATTACGTATCTCCAATGTTTCCGGACTGGAATACAAAGTTAAAAAAGGCGATACATTGTCTGAAATTGCCGGGGCTCACAAGCTCAACCCGGTTGAAATCAAAAAATGGAACCAACTGGAATCCGATGTCATTCAAGTCGGCCAGTCCATTTTTCTCCCGGGGGCAAAGCAACCGGACCAATACATATGGACTCAAAAGAACCGTTTTATCTGGCCGGTGTCGGGTAGAATAACCAGCAAATATGGCAACCGCAAACACCCCGTGAGCGGCCGGTACCATATGCATACCGGTCTCGATATTGCAGCGAAAAAAGGCACCACCATCAAAGCGGCTGCCAATGGCGTGGTTTTGTTTTCGGGGGATGGCGGGACGTACGGCAACATGGTCGTCATTCGCCATCAAGAAAACTACATTACTGTCTACGCTCACGCTTCAAAGCTGATTGTCAAAAAAGGGCAGTACGTAAAGCAGGGTCAAAAAATTGCCGAGGTCGGCAGTACCGGCGTGACAACAGGCAATCATCTTCATTTTGAGGTAAAAAAGAGCAACAGCAGGATCGATCCGCTGAACGCTTTAAATGAAAAAATCAAGGTGAAAACCCCAATCTCTTAATTTGAATATCTAAATAAGTACAATAGAATTCAGGCTTCTTTTTCTTCGGCCTGGTGCAACAAGTGTTCGGGCGGCGAAAAGGGTTCCAATACCATACGAGCTTCCGACTTTTTAAAGCGTAACGTACAGTGCTTATACTCTTTTTCAATTTTTTCCGTATGGTTAAAGTAGTGGATAGTTACGCCAGGGTATAGAATGTCTTTGACCGATAAAAATGCGTCGCCGTCAACATAACGCTGGATCTTCAAGATGTTAAGTTTTTCTTCGAGTTTTTTATAGTTGGCTTCCAATGCCTTAAACTCGGCAAATTCGGTTTTAATGGATGCTGTTTTTTGGGCGGGTATTTTCCCCTTCATTCGCTGGATATAATCTTTTAACGATTTGACTTTTTCGATGGCTTCGTGGTATTTTTCTTCCGCTTCTTGAAACTCTTGGTACGTTTTGTCATACAGCTTTTTATACTGAAAATGTGCTCCAATGTTGATGACGGTGGGGGTTTCGCTCATGTTGCCAACCGTACCGGCGACAACATGCTTTAACGCGGTAATTTCGCCCCCGACAATTTTACCCCCGTCTTTTAAAACAGTGATATCGGAGCAACTAATGACGGTTGATCCAATGATGGCGCTCACTACCGTAACCTGGCCCAAAGAGTAGACCCGGCTGTTTTCAATAAAGCTGGCAGTGACTTCTTTTTTTATCTGTAACAGACCGTCGTTCTTTGTATTGATACCGCCGGTGACGGTCAAAGAGCCCCCGGCTTTAATGGATCCGGATTCAATAAGACCTTCGACAAAAATATCGCTTGCGCTTACGACCTCGGCGCCCCGTTCAATATTGCCTTTTACTTTAATGACGCCTTCGTACTTTAAGTTTCCGCTTTCCAGCCCGACATTGCCTTTAATTTCAAGAATTTGCAGAACCGAAACAACGCTTTTCTTTTTGTCAAAAATGCCGGTTGCGGTGGCAATCAGGATATTATTGTTCATATCCAGACGTACATTTTCGCCGGCCTGGATACGAGGGTCGTTGACTTCCGGGGCGGCAATTCGCTCGCCATACACGTTAAAACCGTCGGATCCTTTTCGAGCGGGGTATATTTTCACCAGTTCCTGCCCGTCTTGTACGGTGCGGAATTTCTCAATGTTACGGAAATCGGCTTTCCCCGATTCGTCAATGGCAACAGGCGCCGAATCCTTGATAAAAAATTCAAGCCGCCCGTCTTCGCCCGGATCCATCGGGTTGCCTTTGGCGACCGGGAATTCCCGGTTGAGATTGCCGGCCATGTTTTCATTAAAAGATGTAATTGCCTGGTGGATGAGTTTTTCATCTGCCCCGTAGCGAATCCCGTAGTTGTTGAGCATGTCCATGATGTCGCCTGACGTAATTCTATTGGCGCTTGCCTGCACAAACGTGACAAAGGCTGTCATGGCATGGTCGTCAGCTCGAACCTGGATAAGGTTGGCTAAAGGGTTTGAATCGCTATCGCTCATATTCTCTAACTTAATAGATTTAAATAGATTAAAGCTCCGCCTTTGGAGTATTCATTTCTTGAGGCATTTTATGAAGCCCGCCCTGAATTGTCTACATATTATTTCGTGCAATCCATATAAAGAACATAAGAATATCATAAAATTAAAATATTGGTCAATGTTTTTCCCGATTTTTCTTTCCGGGAATATTGCCCTTTACAAGGTGATCCGTTATGAATGTAGTGAAACATCGTAAATCATATGGTTTCAATAAAGAAGCTGTGTTTATTTACGCAATTTTGTATTATTTTACTGATTTATTTTGATTGGTAAGGAGAAGAAATGAGCGCCGATATTGAAAAGATAATCAACCAACTTTACGACGAATCGCAACCCGATTTAAAACAGCCCCAGTCTTCCGAAGCGATCCTGGAAGCGATCGCTCTTCTCGATTCGGGCAAGGTGAGGGTGGCCCAACCCGACGGCGGCGGCAATTGGCAAGTCAACCAATGGGTAAAAAAAGCAATCTTACTCTACTTTGGTTTAATGGAAATGAAAACCATCCATGCCGGCGATATTGAATTTTGGGATAAAATACCCTTGAAAAGCGGCTATGCCGAAAAGAAAGTGCGAGCGGTTCCCCCGGCAATGGCGCGCTATGGCTCTTTTATTGAAACGGGAGCGGTTTTAATGCCGTCGTATGTGAATATTGGCGCTTATGTTTCGAGCGGAACAATGGTCGATACCTGGGCCACCGTCGGTTCGTGCGCCCAAGTCGGCCGGAACGTTCATATCTCGGGCGGCGTGGGCATTGGCGGAGTTCTAGAACCGCCGCAAGCCGACCCGGTAATCATTGAAGACAATGTTTTTCTCGGTTCCCGTTGCGTTGTTGTCGAAGGCGTTCGCGTCGAGGAGGGGGCCGTTTTAGGTTCCGGTGTGATTATCACGGCGTCGACTAAAATCATCGATGTCTCCGGATCCGAAGAAAAAATAATCAAAGGCAGAGTCCCGGCAAATTCGGTAGTGATTCCCGGCACAATTCCAAAGGCTTTCCCGGCAGGCGAGTACCAGGTGCCCGCTGCGTTGATCATTGGCCGGCGGAAAGAATCAACCGACAAAAAAACAACCTTGAATCAGGCGCTGCGCGATTTTGAAGTGCCGGTTTAGACCAGCCTCGTTTTGATCGTGCCGGCATATTCCGGCACGATTCGCCATACATACTGCATCAAATTTTTTGTTATTAAAAAAACGCGCGCTATCGCGCAACATCTCTACATTTCATTTTTGTTTCCAAAGGTAGCAAAGAAAGAAGAGCAAAAATATTACAGAAGTTGCGCAATTTGAACGGCGTTGAGAGCGGCGCCCTTGAGCAACTGATCGCCCGAGATAAAAAGGTCAATCCCCCGGTCGGGTTGCGAGATATCTTTGCGAATACGACCCACAAGACAATCAAATTGACCTGAGGCGTCTAACGGCATGGGGAACCGGTTATTAGCCGGGTCGTCGACAATTTGAACGCCGGGGAAATCGGCCAGCAACTGCCGCGCTTCTTCCGGGGAAGGGACCGTACCGGCGAACTCAAGGTTAATCGATTCGGAGTGGGCTCTCATGACCGGCACACGAACGCAAGTTGCGGTAATTGCAATTTCATCGTTATGAAGAATTTTTTTCGTTTCGCGCACCATTTTTCTCTCTTCTTCGTTATACCCGGAATCATCAATGGGCGAGTTGTGTGAAAACGTATTGAATGCGTACAGGTGGGGCAAAACCTGGGGTTCAAACGGTTTGCCTTCGAGATAGGCTTTGGCGCCTTTTTCCAGTTCATCCATCGCCGCCCAACCGGCGCCCGAAGCGGCTTGGTAGGTAGAAACCACCACGCGTTTGACCGGGTACTTTCGGTGGATGGGGAAAAGAGCCATCAACAATATAATCGTAGAACAATTAGGGTTGGCAATAATCATGCTTTCAGGTTGAATGTCTTCGGGGTTAATTTCTGGAACCACCAGAGGCACATTTGGATCCATCCGAAAGGCGGAAGAGTTGTCTACAATCTTGCAACCGCGCGCGGTTACTTCGGGGGCCAATTGCCGGGTGATGCCGCTGCCGGCGGAAAATAGAGCGATGTCGACGCCGTCAAACGATTCAGGTTTGGTCTCTTCAACGATATGCTTTTGGCCGCGAAATGTAATTTCTTTGCCCGCGCTGCGCGCCGAAGCCAGCAGTTTTAAATTTTTGACCGGAAAATCAAGCTTGTCGATTACATCGAGAAACTCCATACCGACCGCGCCGGTCGCTCCGACTATGGCAACTGACTTTTCCATATTTTTGTGTCCTTATTGTATCCTTATTATCCCTGACAGGTTTGTTCCGGTACAAATGGCGATATGAAACAGCCTGTCCAGATAAATCCTTTTGATTGGGGTGCGGGGTTCCGGAAAAAGCTTCATCAACCGCAAATCCTGCAAAAGATGAAAACAACAGCCGGAACGACTGCGTTGCCTAACGGTAAATTTTCTCTTTCTCCAACCGAAACGGTGAAATGGTTGAGCGAAGTTTGAGTTTGCGTTTCCGGGCGTCGAAAATGTAATGATGGGCTCCGCTTTGCGCTCAATATCTATATACTTCACCGGCATCAGGCCGGTTTGGCGTTTGTGTACGGCAACGCTGGTGTGTGTTGTCTGCGTATTGCCAGGCAAATTAAATGCAGCCGGGATCAGCCGGGTCGTATACCAGGTAAAAAGCGGCGAAAACCTGACTTTAATCGCCCGGAAATACGGCGTAAGCCCGGAAGATATAGCCCAATGGAATAAACTGATCTACCCGGATCGTATTTATGTAGGCCAGTCATTAAAAATTTATTTGAGAGACCAGGATCCGCGTAAAATAGTCAACCAAAACGACGCGACCCGGATTTATTTAAGCCAACCCGTCGCCAATTGGACCGTAATTACCGGTTACCGGCCATATGGCGACAATCGAAACTACGGTTGGTTGTGCGAAACGCATGGAACGAAAGAAATCCGTTCGGCTCAAAACGGTAAAATTGCGAACATTGGATATATCCGAGGTTATGGCAAATATATTTTGATTGACCACGGGAACGGCTGGCATAGCATGTATTCCCACATAGACGGCGCAAACGTGGAAATCGGTCAAGATGTCTCCAGAAACGAAGTTATTGGCACCGTTCAGGAAAACAAGATTTTTTTTCTGCTTTCATACAAAGGCAAACCGGTCAATCCGGCGGGATATTTTAATTAATCAATAGAGGACAGGATGAACTGGGAAATAATCAATGGAACACTGACCACGCCCGAAGAGATTATTCAAAACGGTAAACTCACTGTTGAAGAGACCCGGATTTCCAGAATCGGAAAAAAAAGCGACAGTAGCAGCAAGATACAAATCGATTTAAACGGTTTGCTTGTTTTTCCGGGGTTTATTAACGGACACGATCATTTACTGGGCACGTACTTGCCCCGCGTTGGGGATCGCAAACCCTATTTAAATTGGCTGGCCTGGGACAATGATTTAAAATCGGCGCCTGCCTATGCCGAACGCCAGCAAATTGAATCAAACGACCTGTATGAAATGGGCGGTTACCGCCACCTTCTCTGCGGCGTCACTTCCGTGCAAGACCATATTCCGCATTTTGTTCGGGACTTGTTTGCGCAAAACGTACCCATTCGTATGATCGATCAATATGCGCTGGCTCACAGTATAACCTCATTTGCCCTGAAATGGGGCGAATCAATAGAAAAAGAGCATGCGCGTGCGAATGAAAATGACATTCCTTTTGTTGCACATTGTTCGGAGGGTTTCGACGAAGAGACCATTCGTTCCGTTTCGGTTTTACAAGAAAAAAACGCCTTAAGCAAAAACACCGTTTTAATTCATGGGATTGCCTTTTCCGACGAAGATATACGTTTGCTTGCCGAAAACAAATGCAATGTCGTGTGGTGCCCGGCTTCCAATATTTACATGTTCGACCAAACGGCTCCGGTAAAGAAACTGATTCAAAACGGAGTGAATGTTTGCCTGGGGACAGATTCTCCCATGTCCGGTTCCATCAATCTTTTTGAAGAGATTTATATCGCCAAAAAGTTTTATGAACGTGCGTACGGCGAAAAGCTGGACAACAACTTGCTCGCTCAAATGCTCACCAGCAACCCGGCAAAAGCTTTTTCTTTGCACGACAGAGGGGCGTTAAAAGAAGGGAACCAGGCCGATTTTGTCATTATAAACGGAGATAGCAAAGACCCATACCGGGCGTTGACCGAAATGAACTATGAAGATATCATGCTGGTTGTCATCGGGGGCAAACCGCGGTATGCGGATGAAAATTTTATTCCATTGTTCGAGGCTCTGAATATCAAGTACCAGAAAATAAAGGTTGATGGGTTCAAAAAGATTTTAGATGGGGATATACTGGGGCTGCTGAGCAGAATCAGAAAATCGGTAGGATTTCACAAGACGCTTGAGTTTCTACCCGTGGAACCTTGGTAATGGCCGGACCAACCTTACGCACATATAAAGCTGGCTCGATTATCTATTTTATTGAAGATAAGGGGAGCGAGATCTATGTCCTTCAAAAAGGCAGAGTCATATTAATCTCACGATCTCTCGATCATACAACCGAAGTAAAGGAAGACGTCAACAAAGGCGAATTTTTTGGCGTTAAATCGGCGTTAGGTATGTACCCCCGCGAAGAGACGGCTCAAGTTCTTGCCGATACGGTTGTCCTGGTGTTTACGCCGCAGGTTTTTGAAATGTTTTGTTTGAAAAACCCGCGCATTGTTCTGCAGATGCTGAAGGTATTTTCGGGCCAGCTGCGGAAAGTCCATCGCAAAGTACGCGAAGTTTTGGGCGAAAGCGGAGAGCAAGACACATCCGTAGAGTTGCTCAGGACGGCGGAATACTTTTATAAACAATCCGAAACCGATCATGCCCGGTACGCGTTACAAGCCGTTCATAAAAGTTATCCTGCCTCCGATCTAGCCCAGAGAGCCGACAACCTGCTCAATATGCTGAGTTCGGGCCAACCGTATCCGATTAATATAAATTCCATTGAAGACGAACTTGATCGAATGCAAGAGGGGGGGGCTTCCGGCTTTAACATGCAAGCCGCCGGTGCGCCGCCTGCGCCCGATATGGCTCCGTCTTTGGGCGACCTGGGCGGCTCTTCGATGAATTCGCCGGTTCCCGGTTCGCCCGCGGCTCCGGATCACCCGCCCGATTTAAATTCGCTCAACCTCGATAACCTTGGCCAGGCGCCGCAGGTGAATGTCGCGCCTCAACCGGCTGCAACCGGCGCAGGGGCGGGGATTAGCGAACTTTACTATGAAGGTCTCAATCAATTTTCACAGCAAAACTTTGACCAGGCCATCTCTTGCTACCAGCAAGTTCTGGGGATGAAAAATTTTAACAACGATCAGGAAGCCGGTTTTCTGGAAAAAGCCCTGTATGAAATGGGGCGGGCTTACCAAAAGAAAGGCGACGTCGATACCACCATTGAGAAATTATCGGAATTTGTAAAAAAGCACCCCCGCAGCGAGCTTATTAAAAAAGCCATGCTCATGATCGCTGACGGGTATCAAAAAAGACAAGACAACCAGCGGGCCGCAGCGTTGTATAATAAAGTTGCCAATATGCACCCGCGCGACAAAGATTCCAATATGGCGAAGCAAAGACTGGAGAAACTGATCGGATAATGCAACTCGACGGTCTATCATCGAAATTTGGCAAAGACTTTCAGCCAGGTCAGATTATTTTTTGCGAGTTTGAACCGGGCGACGACTTTTACCTGATTCAATCCGGGCGAATTAAAATCAGTAAAATTGTCAAAGATAAAGAGAAAACCATGGATATTCTCGGTCCGGGCGATATTTTTGGCGAAATGGCCATCTTAGAAGAACAGCCCCGTTCGGCTACGGCGACCGCACTGGATAGCGTAAGTACGTTGCACTTTAACCGTGAAAACTTTGTCACCCTCATGAGTTCGCAACCCCAGCTTGCGTTTAAGCTGCTTGTTATTTTTACCAAGAGAATTTACGACGCCCGCAGACGTCTTCAAATTTTACTTCTCGAAGACGTGCAGGCGAAGGTAGCCGATGTATTTCTCATGCTGAGCGAAAAAGAACCGAACCACCAGGAGCTTAAAGACGTTATTTTAAAAATCTCCGTCGATGACATTGCCCATTGGTGCGGCGAACCTTTGGAAGCGATCCAGCCCGTGATTGCGCATTGGTCAAAGCTCGATAAAATCGAACTTTTTGCCGACAGAATTCATGTCCACCATTTGACGGATTGCCGGAGGATTGTTACGGCCAAGCGAAGGGATTTGCAAGACTGATTTACAGGCAATTGCCGGACCAAAAGAGACGATTTTTCTCCGGTTTTTCTTTGCATTTCAGGCCTGCCGCAAGGGAACGCTTAAGAACAGGGGCATTTTTGGTCGATCTTAAAAGACAAGGGTAATAGATTTATGCAAAAGAGAGCGGTGATCATGAAATTATTTCGTAAAACAGGTATGAAACAAATGGCAAAAAGATTCGGATTGGTTTTGGCGCCGGCGTTATTTGCTTTATCGGTCTACGCTGAACAAACCGCGGTTGAACAGGCGGTGGTTTCGCGTACCGACGCCCGCATTACGTTGGGCGATGCGAGCTTTGTCAAAAGATTGGCCACAGACGGGCTGGGCCAGGTTCTTGACGTCACTTTTGAAATTTATAACAATACGGACCGTGACATCAAACTCAACTTAGTCATGGTTGCCTTCCATGAAACTACGTTAGTCGACGCCACTCACCGCGGCCTGGTGGAATACCCGAAATGGCGCAAACGCGATTTAGAAGCCGAAGTGAAATATATTGTAATGCATGATGTGACTCCGGACATTGAACGCGACACATTTACGCAAACGGACATGCATGATTACGCCAGTTTCCCTTCGTTTCTCGACCTGCTGCTCTACCTCGATGAAAATCCCGGCACCGGAGTGAATTTTATTTTACCGGGCACCCAATCCGGGAGCCTCGAACGAATGGAAGCGAGTAATCTTGTGCTAGACATGCAGCCGATGAAAACATCGGTCTGGGCCAAGTTTAGAATGGGCTTTGACGCCCGTAACCGCTTCTTTAACTATTATGGCGTTGTGGTAACCGACCCGGAATCGGGGAAAGTCATTACTTCAAGATTATACCACTTTACCGCGCCGTTTACCGTTCGGTAGGCTCCGGATAAAAACCGGCAAATTCGTTTAGCGGCCTATTTCAAGCATTCTTTGCAGAGAGATCCGCGCTTTTGAGGCGATATCGTCAGGAACGCTCACTTCATACCGGTTTTGTTGCAAAGATTCCAGAATGTTTTCTAATGTGATTTTTTGCATGTGGGGGCACATTTGGCAGGTAGATACAAAATCAACCTCCTGGTGCTGCGTTTTAATGTTATCGCCCATGGAGCATTCGGTCAATAGCAAAACCTGAGACGGTTTTTCGGATACAATGTATTTTTCAATTTCAGTGGTCGAGCCGGTAAAGTCGGAAATGCCGGTTACCTCGGGTTTGCATTCCGGGTGAGAGACGACCTTGACGCCAGGGTAGCTTTTTTTGGCCATTTCAACGTCCATTTCGGAAAACAGTTCATGGACCATGCATTTGCCGTTCCAGCTTAATACTTTTTTCTCTGTCCTTTTTTGCACATTTGCGGCAAGATATGAGTCGGGTAAAAAGAGTACCGTATCGCTCTCTAACGAATTGACCACTTTATGGGCGTTCGCGCTCGTGCAAACAATATCGGAAACCGCTTTCACGGCCGCCGAGCTGTTGATGTAGGTGACGACCGGTATATCGGGTCGGTCTTTTTTAAAATGAAGAACCTCTTCCGCCGTGACCGCTTCGGCCAGCGAACAGCCGGCTTCTTCATCGGGAATCAAAACCGTTGAGTTCGGATTGAGGATTTTTGCGGTTTCAGCCATAAAGTAAACGCCGGCAAACAAAATAATGTCAACGCCCGTACCGGTTGCCTCTTGCGCGTCTCTTGCCAACGCTAACGAATCGCCGACATAGTCGGAAACTCCGTAAAAGATATCGGGCGTCATGTAGTTATGACCTAAAATAATGGCATTTTTTTCTTTTTTTAACCGGTTGATTTGCTCGATTAAATCGAATTTTTGTTCAATCTCTTCTGGCGTTAAATACGAAGAAAGTTTGGTTGACAGTTTCTTTAAATCGGATTCTGTTACTGTTCTGGGCGCGCGCGGAGCCTTGGGAGCGTTCATCATAAGCGATAGCAAGGCCGGTTTACATCGTGTCAAGTAAAGTGCAAGACACGAACAAACGATTCAGGAACGCGTCCTGCGGCACCGATAATAGGGGTAAGGTGAGATATCGTACTAAAAAATACATTCTAAACACGCTAAAATATACGGTTTCGTTGCTCTTTTTCTCGTACCTGTACATTTTTTTAGCGCATATCGGGGAGTTGCCGGCTTTGTTTGAAAAGTATACGGGCCCCCAGGTGAGAAATGCAACGAATCAAATTTATGAAACGCAAATTCAAGCCTTGCTGAAAAAAATGCAGGTGGGCGATTATAACCCGAGCGAGTTTTATTATGCAATGCTTGATACCGTTACTGCCGAACCTGTCTACCGGTATACCCGCGATTTGCTTCAAGCGGCAGAGCACCCGAACCGCGGCGTTCCCCCCGAGATCAAAGACGATCTTGAATCCATGGTAACCTACCCGGCTCTTTTAGAGTGGCTAAAGTCGCCAAAAGGAGGTTTTGCCGAAGTTTTCAAGTATGAATTTACCCGTTATGTGAGATCGCACGGGTATATCCGGGATATGCGCGTCGTAAACACCGAACGCGATATCTTATGGAAAACCGGCGCAGGAGAATACGAAAACGGGCTTGGCGAAAATTATATGGACGATACCGGGTTTTCCCGGACAGTCAAAGCAAACGGCCGGCTGGTGGGTTACTTACAAGGAAAGTGGGACCCCGCCGGGATGCTAAACATGACCGCATTTTCTCACCTGGCTTATGGCGCTCACGCTCTTATTTTAGACAGTAATTTTAAAGTGATTAACCCGGACGCCAACCTTGCATCGTTTCAACAGTGGATGCGCGATTCAAAGTACATTGGTCCGCTGGCCGGACGGGAAGACGGGGTGCGTTTCATTCACCAGAGAAACCCCGCCTATACCATTTTAATTGCCTACCCGGCGCCTTCGTGGGTATACTATTTTGTACGATTGCTGCTGGGGGCTCTTTTACTTGGGTTGGGCGCCTATCTTTACTTTTACATCTCGGGGCACTGGAATTCGATATTCCGGCAAAAAGACGAAGATATTTCAGCCAAACAGTTGCTGCACGGAGCATTGCAACTCAACGCCGAAACCCTCCATTTTACCAGGGACGCTCATAAAGCGCTCGTCCAGTTCCGGGAAGCGGAACTGGAAAAAATCGCTCTCATTGGCGGTCATCTCACATACATGCATAAAAAATTGAATGATGTTATGCAAAATAATAACTTAATAGATAGGGATTGACATCTCGACAAAGGTATGGCCCTGATCTATACACGTAAAAATGTTTTTTTATTGCAAACAAATCCATTTTCAAATACTCCCGGCAAAAAGCCGGGTTTTGGCGTATATCACCAGGTTTTGGCAGACCCGGCTGATTTCTCTGATTTTACTCTTTGCGCTCGCTCCCGGTTCGGTTCATGCCGGCAATTACATCATTGACGGGACCAACACCACCAGCAGCAATTTATTTATTTACTATTCGGGATGGCCAATCACGGCAAACGCTTCCGGCTTTTCGTTGAGCAATACCCCCACGGCGCCGGGTGCGACTGACGAAGGCGTGTTGACAATACGGGGGTTGGCTGTCCGGTATGAGCAAAAGTGGCACCATATCAATATTTGGGCCGTGAGTTCAGGCGGAGACTATGACCTACGCATTTTAAATAAAACCGGTGTTGTCGTTTACCAGGCTTTGGCGCAAACGGGCAGCATCCTGGTTGATTTGTCGATCAATAACAAAATCGAACCGGGCGAGTCATTGCAGCTTGAATTTACCATACGCGGTTCAGGGATTACCGTCAAAGAGATCCGCATCTACTATGAACGAAACACTGTCTTTTGTTTTCCATCGCCGTACCAGGCCGGCGTAGGCACAATGGGTATCTCTTTCGATTTACCGGCCGACGCCAAAGTAACGATTCAAATTCTGGACAACGGGGGCCGTGAAGTCAAGCGGCTCTTGTTTGAATCCCTCCAGTCAGCCAGACAATCCCGCCTGGATAAAGTGGTTTCCTGGGACGGGCGCGATAATACGGGCAGGTTGGTGGCAACCGGTATTTACGTTGCGCGGGTGAGGGTGCGCTTTGTCGACAAATCGGCGGGAGAGGTCGATTATGAGGATACGTTTAGATTTCTCGTACTGAGATAATCCGGGAACCGGGGCATATCATGGGCCGAAAGTCGTTTCAGACCATTCTTTTCTTCTTCGTTGCCGTATTTTACGTTTTAGCGAATCCCGTTGCGCGACATGCCATACCGGGCGGCATGAGCCCGACTCTTTATCTCGAAGAAGCTGCTTCGCCCGCCAATATTTCCATGGGGTATGCGGGCCAAAGCGAAACCTTCGGGCAAATTTGGATCAACCCGGCCTATTTGTATAACTATGTTACCGGGCGTACTTTTGGTTTCTCATACATTGGCGAACCGGTCGATTTAAAGCAATCGTATATATTTGCCGGGTTCGGGCTTTCAACCAAGTACGGCAAGTTTTTAACCGGCGCTTCGTTTATGATCAATACTTTTATGGAAAGCTACAACTCGTACGGAGCTTTCCGGGAACATTACCGGACAACGGAAACTCTTTTCGGAATGGCCCATACCTGGAGCTACCAAGATCTTTTTTACGTCGGCGAAACGGTCAAGATGTTTTACATGGACTATTACTATACCAAGTCGTTTGCCGGGTCGCTCGATTTGTCGATTTTTTACCAACCGGTCAATGAGATTAACCTCTCTTTGAGTTTTGACAATTTCATTGCCAGCAAGTTTTCTTTTTTAAACGGTAAAGAGGCCTTGCCCCCGGTGATCAACTTTGGTCCCAGCTTTTTATTTTTAAACGGCGACGCAAAGGTTTACTATATGGTGAAATTTTTTGCCCCCATTTACGAAAGTTACAACGAATATTTTGATCATAAATTCGGAATTGAGTACAATCTCTTTCGCAATTTAATGCTGTTGCGCCTTGGCTATGACGGCGATCACTTCACCATGGGGCTGGGCACCCGGTATAAGGCGTATACTTTTTCCATGGCGTATGTTCCCAAATCGTATGAAAACCTGCTTACCCTGGGGTTCGATTATTCTCTTGATAAATACCGGCCGGTGAAAATGCGAAGCGGTTCGGGGGAGGTCTTTTCGGATGACGAGTTAATTGACTTTTACGAAGGCATTCGGAAATACAGCGAGGGTAAATACAAAGAGGCGTATGATGATTTTACCAAAGTGCTGGAGGTAAACCCGAAACATGAGCTGGCGAAAAAGTACCAGGAACGGGTATTGCTTCACTTAAAGACATCGGACTGGTTGGATTCCGAACAAGAGAGGCTCATCAACCTTCATAAAGACTTAGCGAAGAAATACGAAGCCCAGGGCAACTATGGCGACGCCATTCATGAGTGGACCAAGGTGGAAGAGATTAACCCCGCCGACCCTGAGGCTTCGCGCAATATTGCCCGCATTCGTAATATGGTATCGGCTCGCGTAATAGCGGCCCACAAAAAAGGCCTGGACCTTTACGGGAAAAACGAAAAATTCAAAGCCATTGAACAATTTACCGCAGCCCTGGCCTTAGACCCGGAATATGAGCCCTCGAAAGAGATGCTTATTAAAATTAAAGAAGAACTTTCGCAAGAAGAACTGGCCGAACGCGAAAAAATTGAAAATCTACAGAAAGCGGAAGTGCTCTACAGCCGGGGCCTGAGCTACTATGGCAGAAAATCGTACGAAGAGGCTATTCTTGCGTTTACCCAAGCCCTTGAATTAAACCCGGACCACCTGGACGCCGAGCAATACAAAAAAATGGCCGAAGAAGAGTGGGAACGCGAAAAACTCGGATTAAAAGGCATTGAAGCCGCCAATCAAATGTATGAAAAAGGGATGCTTAACTTTGACGAAGGCAAATTTTACAACGCCGTCAAAGATTTTCAAACTGTCATTAAAATATACCCGGCGCATGAAAAGGCCCCCGCGGCGCTGCGCGACGCACAGGAAAAATTAAAAGCCCAGGTGCAACCCTTCATCCTCGAGGGGACCGCCGCTTACCGGGAACGCAAATTCGCTCTATCAAAAGAAAAATTTGAGTCAGCCATTAAAATTGATCCGGAAAACGAAGTGGCCAAAGATTATCTCGGAAAAATCGACGCCGAAAAAGAGTCCATCATTGCCGTGCATATGCAAGAAGGCAAGAACGCCATGGAAAAAGCGTCTGACGCCAAAGACGACAAGCTCTATTCAGAAGCAATCGCCCACTTTGACGAAGTAGTTCGCCTTGACCCTGAAAACAAAGAGGCGCAAAAATACCTGGGCCAATCGCGGAACAAGGTAAAGGGCGCCGTTGACAAATTGCACAAAGCCGCATTGCTGGCCTACAAAGCCGGCAGTTACCAGGAAGCCATGGGGATTTGGCTGCAAGCCCTGGCCATCGACTCTGCCAACGCTACCATCAAAGAGTACATACGCGAAGCCGAGATTAAACAAGACAAAGGCAAATATGACGCCTTGGTCAAAGAGTGGAACAAGAAAGCCGAAGATTTGTACCAAAACCGGGAATATGATACACCCCTGGTGTATGCGGAAAAAACGCTGGAAGTGGCCCCCAACGACGGCAAAGCCCTTGAATTAAAATCGGCGATCCTGGAAGCATCGAAAAAAGTAAAACTGCAAGATCAAGTTTCCGCTTTGTTTATTGAAGGCGTCCGCGAATACAAGCGCCGCAACTATGATGAAGCCATTGCCGCCTGGGAGCAAATTAAAAAACTCGACCCGGAAAACACACTGGTAGACAAATATATTCCAAAAGCGCTGGAAGGCAAAAAGAACCGGAAAATTATCGACTACCTCAATGGGATGGAGTATTACAAACAAGGCAAATGGCTTTTGGCGCAAACTTCGTTTGAACGTGCTCTGAAAGAAAACCCTTCTAACAAAGACGCCCGAAAAATGCTGATTGATACCGAAGACCGTATTGAAGAAGAGCGCATTAATCTGGAAAACACCGGAGACGAAAAAATGAAAGCCGGTAAATATCTTGATGCGGCTGCCGCATACTCGCAAGCCATGCGGATGAAAAAGACCGACGACAATGAGCGAAAGCGTGAAAATGCGGTGAAAGCGCAGGAATATTTTGAAAGAGGCGTTAAATATCTGAAATCAAGCGATCAGGTCGGTTTGAGTATTGAACCCTTTTTAAAAGTTCTTGAAATCAACCCGTACGACAAAGACGCCCGCAATAATATTGAAGAAGCGAAGAAAAAAGGGAAATCTCTCATTACGGATTGGTTAAAACAAGCCTCGGCATCGGAAAAAAGCGAAAACTATCTGCGGGCCAAAGCTTTGTACACGTCGGTTCTGGAAATTGAACCTTCCAATGTAGACGCTCTCAAAGGACAAAGCCGCGCCCTGGACGGCTTGCGCAAACAAGCGGCAAAACCCTACAAAGAAGGCAAAGAGGCGCTGGCGATTAAAAACTATACTTTGGCAATCGATAAATTCGGTAAAACGGTATCGATACTGGCCAGTTACGAAGACGCCGAAAAACTGTTGGCCGAGGCAAAAGAGAAGCGGGCGCTGCAAAGGGCCGCAGCGGCAAAATCGGGGCAGTCGACAACAATTTCGGCAAAAGACAACGAAATCATTAACCAGGGTATTGTCTTATACCGGCAGGCAAAATACAAAGAGGCCATTGCCGTTTGGGAAAAAATACCGAAAACGTCGGCCGCGTATTCCAAGGCGCAAAATTATATTGCCAGAGCCCGCCTGAAATTGTAAATAGCTACATGATCTCTTTCGACCAGATAGGCAAAACTTACCCGATACAAAAAAACTTTTTTGGAAAACCGGTAAAATTCCTGCATGCCTTGCGCGATTTTACCGCCGATTTTGAAGAAGGCATTATCACCGGCATTGTCGGAGAATCCGGCAGCGGCAAAACGACATTAGCCCGCATTTTAACAGGGCTGGTTCAACATGACCGCGGCCATTTTCAGGTGGGCCGGTTTGACAGCCGCAAGATGAGCAAAGCGGACTGGACTGAGTTCCGCCGCGAAGTGCAAATGGTTTTTCAAGATCCCTACGGTTCATTGAATCCTGGCATGACCATTGCCGGTATTTTAAAAGAACCGTTTGACATTCACCGAAAATCGCTTGGCATACCCAAAGAGGAAGAAAACGAACGCTTGCGGCAAATTGTAGATTGGGTCGGCCTGGGCAAAAGCGCTTACGCCAAATACCCCCATGAATTTAGCGGCGGCCAACGCCAAAGAATCGGTATCGCCCGCGCTTTGATGCTCTACCCCCGTCTTTTGGTCCTGGACGAACCGGTAAGCGCCCTTGACGTTTCCATTCAGGCGCAAATTTTAAACCTGCTGCTAGACTTAAAAGAAAAGCTGAATTTAACTTATTTGTTTATCGCCCATGACCTGGGGGTTGTCCATTACATGGCCGAAAGAATCGCCGTAATGTACGGAGGCCGGTTGGTTGAATACGGGCCAACGCAAGAAATATTCCGCAAACCCCGGCACCCCTATACGAAAATGTTAATTGAATCGATCCCTGAAATCGGAAAGCCGCTGCAAGCCCCCGGCGTTGCCGACGGCGATGTGGCTAAAATCATGCTTTCCGAGGGGTGCCCCTATGCCGCCAGGTGCAGCCATGCGGCGCCCGTATGCCGCGAGGTTTTCCCCGAAAAAACGGAGACGCCAAAGAAAGGCTCGTTCTGGTGCCATGCCCCTTTATAAGGCGTGAAAAAGAAAACAAATTATTAAATGAAAACAACGGATCATGTTTACAAACAGAGTGTCCGATAAAAAACGGAAAGCGTAAGAGCGTTATATGATGAACGGAGTACGAATCGGCCCCAGGCTAACAAAAACGGTAAAAAATCTTATTTTTATCAATGCCGTCATTTATCTTATCTCTTTTTTCATTATTTCCACCAAAGGGAACTATGGCTACGCCGTAATTGGCTCATTGTTTGGCATTTACCCGGTCATGGTGTTTCAAAAATTCTGGATTTGGCAAATCTTTACCTACCAGTTTCTTCATCTGGAATTTTGGCACATCTTTTTTAACATGTATTTTCTCTGGATGTTCGGGTCCGAATTGGAAGAGCGGTGGGGCGGCCGTAAATTTTTAAAATATTATCTGGCCAGCGGTTTGGGAGCCGGCTTGATTATATTATTTGGCAATTATTTCTTTTTTGGCGCAGAATCGCGAACATTAGGGGCATCGGGGGCCGTATTGGGCGTTATGTTTGCCTATGCGGTTTATTTCCCCAACCGCTATTTGCTCTTGATGATGGTGGTACCGATAAAGACAAAATATTTGGTGCTGGTATATGGCGCGATTTCTCTTTTTTTTACGGTCGCCGGTTCGGGCGGCTCGGTAAGCCATATCGGTCATCTGGGGGGGATTGTCGCCGGCTGGATTTACTTGCGCTATGTCTTTAAAATCGATGTCATTAAGTCGATCAATATCCCGGGGATTGATACCGCCTTTGAAAACATCAAAAAAGGGTGGCAAAACAAGCAAACAGCCCAACGATGGGAAGAGCGCGGAGAGAAGATGGAGTACCAGACAAAAGAAGAGATCGAGCAAAAAGTTGATGAACTTCTCGATAAAATCAGTCGACATGGTATTAAGAGCCTCTCTCCTTCCGAACGAAATTACTTGAAGTGGGCTTCGGAAAAACTGGACCGGGATGACGGCGCGATACATTAAATGGTTTGGCAAAGACTTTTAATGCTGGCGGGCTTAACCGCCACTTTGTTGCTTTTTTGGAACACACCCTACTTGATGCCCCTGAAGGTATTTGTCGTTTACCTTCATGAGATCTCACATTCCATTGGCGCCGTTTTAACCGGCGGCGAAGTCATTTCCATTGACATCCACTGGGACGAATCGGGCTATACGGAAACCAGGGGAGGCAACTTTCTAGCCATCGCCTCTTCGGGCTATATCGGCAGCATCTTGATTGGCTCGATTATGCTGCACTCGGGTGTCTCGGGCAGGGGCGGGCGCATTGTTTCGGCTCCTTTGGGTATCATATTAATTGTATTTACTTTGTTTGTTCCGCAACGCCTTGCCTTGTCGGTTTTTATTGTGGGAATTTTCTGGGGTCTTTTGATTTTGTTATCGGGTTTATGGTACTATAAGGCAAACCGCGTGACTCTCTTTTTTATGGGGGGGTTGACATCGCTTTATTCGTTGTACGACCTTGGCGATTTTTTTCGAGGGCAGATTGAATATACCGATGCCGGTATCCTCGCCGGGTATTATACAAGCGAACCGCAGACCATGCAAATTTTAGCATACGCCATAGGTATTTTCATCAGCGCCGTTTCAGTCTGGTTATTGTACCGTGTATTAATTCACGCCTTGCATACGGTACACCCCGATACGGCCGCTCAAAATGAAACCAACCCTGGCGGTATGGACCCGCAAGAAGAGTTGCTGTTAAAAATGCAGCTTGTGGAAAAACTAAGCCCGGAAATGCTGCAGGTTTTAGGCAGGCTACAGGAAAATCACCGGGATTTACCGGAGAAGACCGCTACCGAAACGCAAATCTTGAAATAATGGAAGAGGGCAGGCGCAAGCGAACTTGATAGCAGGTGAAACCGATGGACTACAGCCTTCTTACCAAGCTTAGAAAAAAATACGAAAACGCCGCGAAAGAGTATGGCGAAGGCTACTTTAACGGCAAAGAACTCGAAAGCCGGATCACCCATTTGCTTACCACAAAAGGAAGCCTGGAAATATTCCTGACGCAAGAAATGGAATTTTATCATAAAATGGAAGCCATGGCGCAAGCCAAACGGGAAGAAAAAGAAAAAAGGCGTGAGTTTAAAACCAGGGTAGAACGGATCATTGCCGAAAACGATGCAAAAATAGAAAAATACCCCGACGCCTATTTTAACCCGGCTGCCTCATATGAAATCAGGAAAATCACCGGAGCCATTACCCAATGGATCCATTTCAGCTACCCGGTCATCAAGCATATGTTTCGCGGCTCGGACCACTGGGACGAAATCAACAAACGAATTGCCGACTTAGAAAGGTTTTACCAACCCCACGGGCTGGAGACCAATGTTTTTTTAAAGCACTATATTAACGAGATAACGGTTTTTGGCGAAGGCAAACGCGAGGCGGTAGAACGAAAAATTTTACAAACCGCGGGCAACTGTATTTTTTCTTTAAGTAAGATCCTGGCTTCGTACTACCGAACAAACCGCGAAAGGCTTGCCGGAAGGTTGGTTCAACTTTTGCGTTCGGAAGATTTGGAAGTGCGGGACCGTTGGGCTGAAAAAACCGAAGAAAATGCGCTGGAAGAAATTGTTTCACAACTCAATTCCATTGTAGAAGACTTCCGGCTTACCGAACTGGCAAAGCTGGAATACAAAAACGCCCGTAAAAAGGAAAAAAATGATTCTGCTTGACATTGCATGCGCGCGCCCGATTCAAACGTATGATGATCAATGCCGCCTATCTGGTTCTTGCCGGAATTGTAATCTTCTTTTTAGGGTATCGTTTTTATTCCAAATATCTTGCTGAAAAAATATTTCAACTCGACCCGAACTACGAAACTCCTGCGCATAAATTCCAGGACGGTATTGATTTTGTGCCGACATCGCCCGGGGTGCTTTTTGGCCATCACTTTACTTCCATTGCGGGGGCCGCGCCAATTCTTGGCCCGACCATTGCCGTTTACTGGGGCTGGTTACCGGCCTTGCTTTGGGTTGTGATCGGTACCGTCTTTGCGGCAGGTATCCACGACTTCGGCGCCATTGTCATTTCCGTACGAAACGACGGAAACTCCATGGGGACCCTGGCTGACCGCGTGATTGGCAAACGGGCGAAAATACTGTTTTTGTTTATCATCCTCGTTCTTTTGTTAATGGTTAACGCCGTTTTCGCCTGGGTGATCGCCAAGCTGTTCATTAGCTTCCCTTCGAGTATTTTACCGGTTTTTATTCAAATCCCGTTAGCCGTATGGATCGGGTTCCGCGTCTACCGTAAAAAAGGGGGCATTCTCTGGGCTTCCATTTTCGGTTTGATTGTCATGTACGGGTCGGCAATTTTATCCACCCATTACGATTGGCTTCAACTTGATTTTTTACGTTACTTGCCCGAGAATGAAGTTGTCTGGTTCGGGCTGACCGGCATTGAGCTTTCCTTTTTTATCTGGATTATATTTTTAATGATCTACGGGTATGTCGCTTCGGTTCTCCCGGTCTGGACTCTATTGCAACCGCGCGATTTCATCAACTCGCACCAGTTGATTCTGGGTTTGTCTATTTTATACGCCGGCGTTTTTATTTTGTCGCCTGCGGTCACTGCTCCCGCCTTCCAGGCTGTGACCGATAAGTCCTGGTTCCCGCTGCTCTTTATTACCATTGCTTGCGGTGCGATTAGCGGGTTTCACGGCTTGGTATCATCGGGTACCACTTCAAAACAGCTTAATAAAGAAACCGACGCCCGGTTCGTGGGTTACCTGGGGTCGGTCGGCGAAGGTTCTCTTGCGTTAATTTCCATTATCGCCGTCGTCAGTTTTTTTTCCACGACCGCCGATTTCCAGGCGGCCTATGTCAGTTTTGAGTCGGCGGGGGCACAGGGTCTGGGTTTATTTGTGAAAGGGGCCGCCAAGCTGGCCGGCGGAACCGGAATACCCGCCAATATTGCCAAAACGATTATATCGGTCATTGTCATTAGTTTTGCCGCTACCAGCCTTGATACGGCCATGCGGTTGTTGCGATATATTATCAATGAACTGGGCAAAGAATATGAGGTGGAACTGCTAACGCATAAGCATTTTGCCACGGGGGCGGGCATCATTGGCAGCGGGTTACTGGCGCTGATCCCCGAAGGGCCGCGGGGCTTTGGCTCAGGCGGTTTTATCTTATGGCCTTTGTTCGGCACGTCAAACCAACTTTTAGCGGGCATTACGCTCTTGATCTTAAGCATCTGGTTAAAACGAAATCACAGGAACACGCTACCGGCGGTGATCCCCATGGTGTTTTTATTGTTTATGACAATTTATGCCATGATCCAGCAAATTTTCTTTCAATGGATGAAACAAGACGACACCGGCATCTTGCTTCTTTTTGGTATGATTATCCTGGGGTTTGCCGTTTGGATTATCTATGAAGGCTTTCAAGTCTCGCGCGAGTTTTCGGCAAGTCTTCATCATGGCTCGTCAAAAAGAAAACGCAACGCGAAAAAGAAGGCAAAGTAAAGTGCCGCACCAAAGCTTACCCGGACAATTTTTTCAAAAGTTAAAAAAAATCGAACGCTCGCTGGAAGAGTTCTACATGGCGCCATACCGGCGGGAGAGAATGCGTGAAATCCGCCGCGAAGAGGACCTTTTTTTGCTTCTGCTTTTCAGCGATATGTTGGGTGCTCCAAACCCGGTTATCTGGTATGCCGCCGAATTGATCCCGTATGTTTTTGATTCATTGCATGACTGGCACACAAGAATGGGGATGGAACATTCCCCTTTTGACGGATTGCAATGTTGCTGACCGCGAGAGCAATTTGGCCGTGATCGTAACCTATTCGGTTCCTTTGAAGCCATAAAAACCATAATAACCATGAAGAAAAATCTTCCCGAAACAATGAAAACGCTGCAAAGTGCCAAATTGACAATACTGGGCGGCAAGGGAGGGGTAGGCAAAACTTCTCTTTCGGCTGCACTGGCTTTATATTATGCTCGCGAGGGTCGCCAAGCTGAAAAAAACAAAAAAATCCTGCTGATCTCAACCGACCCGGCGCATAACCTTTCCGATTTAATCGGCAAAAAAGCCGGCGACAGACCAACCAAAGTGGAACGCGGGCTGGACGCCATGGAACTTGACCCGGAACATGAGACTTCCGAATATGTAAAACGCATTCAATTGGTCATGAAAGGGATGGTCCACCCCGATTCTTACCGGGCGATCAACGAATATCTCAAAGGAATAGCCGGTTCCCCCGGAGCGCAAGAGTCGGCGATACTGGACGCGCTCACGACGCTTTTGCCCAAATACATTCAAAAATACGACCGGATTATCCTCGATACCGCACCCTCAGGGCATACATTGCGGTTAATGACCTTGCCGGGGGTCATGATGAATTGGGCATTTGCCTTAATGCAAAACCGCCGTAAAACAACAGATAAAACAAATGTCTGGGGGGCGAAAGAAAATCAACCTGCAGAAGCGAAGAGCGAAAAGACGGGGGAAATACCCGACCGGATCACTAACGCATTGGTCGAGAAAAAAGAACGATTTGAACGGCTGGCTCAACTTTTTCATGACGGCTCGCAAACCGTCTTTCTCATTGTCATGAACCCGGATTATCTCTCTTTCCATGAAACAACCCGCGTTCGTAAATCGTTACACGAAGCTAAGATACAAACGGGGGTGATCGTGAACCGGATTTGGCCGCAGGTTGAAAGCGAATCGTTTGCGCATCTTCTTGAAACTCAAAAAGAGATTTTACAGAAAACGCAAAAACAATTTCGACAATCGATCGTGGCTGAAATTCCCCTGGTAGGCAAACCGATTCAACATTGGAATGATTTGCCCTTGTTGTTTCCCTATTTGTCTTCTTTTTTGCCTGGGCCGGGCGCCACAGACAAGGAAAATTCTTAATGGGGTTTTACCATTTCGGCTACAATCATGTCGCCTAAATGGGCGTGGCGAGCGCTATTGTCCGCAATTTTCTTTGCGCTCTGAAACAGCGCACCGCCATTCTTACGCGAGGTAAAACCGGAACCATAGGTGAACGACCGCTTGAGCTTGAGGCCGCTGTGGTCGGCCATTTGCCGCAACGATTTGCGCGTAAAAAAGAAAAGATGTTCCGGAAGATTTAAATAGCGCCAGCGCCGTCCGTAGACCTTGGCCCAAAAACCGTAATGGGCTGTCGAAAGAATAAACCTTCCCCCCGGGCGCAAAAGCCGGCTCGCCTGGTCAAACCATGATTGAGGATCGTTGAGATGCTCAATGGTAGCCCACATGACCACAAGGTCAAACGGTTTCACTTTGCGCGGTTTGGTACCGCCTATAGACGACGACTCTACGGTGTTTTTTCTGTTAAGAAGGTTGTTGTCATGGCCGTGCCGTTCTTCTTCTGTCTCGGCGTTCCAGTCCGGTTGCAATAACAGAAAGTCGGCGCAAAGGGCGGGTAAGCCGCGTTCTTGCGCAATGGCGACCATCGACTGCGAAATATCGACGCCCAGGACATCCCACTGGCGAGAGGTCATGTATTTTAAAAAGTGACCGGCGGCGCACCCGACTTCAAGCAATCTTGGCAATCTTGGCAACCTTGACAACCTTGGCAAGTTCGAGATCTCTTGTTTTAAGGTTTGTTCCCAAAAGAAAAAGTTTAGATCGCGCAGGTTCTTTTCCATGGTATTGACAAAAGAGAGTTCAACTTCTTTGCCTGCATAGTCCCGGTACCCGCGGTCAGTCCGCTGCTTAAAATATTCGCTCTGGTAGAGTCGCTTTAAATCTTCCGGCTTTGGTAAGGGTGCGACCTGAAGCGCGCCGCATGACGCGCACCGGTACAATCGGTAGGGTTCGTTGTTTGCCCCCGGCTTTTCAAAACGGAACAACAACCGGTTGCTTTGAGCGTTGGAACCGGAACAAAGGGCGCATGAAAGTGTATCGGGTAAAGACATGAAAAAAGATTGGGCCGCTAACTTTCCAGCGATTGCTGGTCGTGTTGCTGCTCCCGGTAAATGGCTTCAATGAATTCCTGGAAATAAGGGGCGGGCTTTCGGGAACGTCTTGCCATGATTTTTTCGGCATCTGCGAGAAACTCAGTCAGGTGATAGCGAACCGGCGGACCGCCGCCCCAAAAAAACGGGGGGAAATAATGTGCCGGGTGCGCCCCCTGGAAAATCAAAGCCCCGGTATCGATGATCGTTCCCGTGTTCAACAGGGTTCCAATCCCGGTTTTTACATGATCGGCGATAATTGAGCCAAATTTAATTAAACCGGTCTCATACGGTCTGCCACGGTACCGCAAGCGAATGAGACCGTAGTTGTTTTTTAAATCGGATGTCGTTGTCAAAGCCCCTAAATTAACCCAGTCGCCCACAAGGCTGTGGCCAAGAAACCCTTCGTGGTGTTTGTTGCTATATTCGCCCATGATGGAATCGGCAATTTCGCCCCCGATCCGGCAACCCATACCGATCCTTGAATTTGAGATATTGACATGGTCGGCAATGACATTCCGGGATAAATAAAGAGGGCCTTTCAGGTGGCAAAACGGAGAAATTTTTACGTCTTTGTCTATGATCACCGGCCCCTCAGTGGTATCAATGGCCGCCATCGATGAAATTTCGGCCCCGTGCGCAGCCATCAATAAAGATCGCTCCCCGGTAACGGAACAACCGGGGTCTATTTTCGCATTGAAACGGCTTGAAGTTTGATCGTTTTTTAAATCGCTAAGCATCGATTCCGGAAATAGGTTGAGCAGACTCGCCGGAGTCAAAAGAGCATCTCCCGGATGGTTTGTACGCTCGACGCTGATTTCCACCGGCGTTCCCATTTGAAACAGCAAATATTTCTGGTAAAAAGAGACCGGGCGGACGCTTTCACTTTGGTTTGTAAAAATATGAAAAACAGGAGAGGTATCGGGCGAATTGTTTTTCCATTGCATGATGGCTGTCTCTAACGGGGAATGTATCCCGGCGGAAAAATCAAAAGCCGGTTTTAACCGGAACAAGGGGAGCAATGTCGGTTCAAAAACATCGAACAATTCATAAAATGAAACATTTGATTGCATAAATAATCTCCGTGGCTTCTATTTTTACAATAGTTTAAATATATTCCAATTCGTAATTTTGTCCATTATTGCCGGTTCCTGTAAAAAAGAAACAAGCTGAGAATGGTAAATAATATATTGGCCAGCCAGGCTCCCACCTGGGGGGATAAAATACCGCGGACAGCGAGCGATTTCCCGAAAAACATGATCATGTAATAGATCAGCGTAAATGCGGTGGAAATACCAATACTCGAAGACATGGCGCCTTTTTTTACTTTCGAGCCGAAGTACGAAGCGATGAACACAATAAAAAAACAAACAAAAGGAAAACTATAATGCCAGTAGAGTTCCACTTCATGCTCACGGTAATTAATCCCCAGGGTTTTTTTGTTCTGTATCTCTCTTTGAATATCATACACATTCATCTCTTCAAAATCCTGGCGCAAACGGCCAAAGGCTTCCGGCCCCTCTTTCATAGGAAGGTGTTGGGCTCGAAACCTTTCGGTTTTCACAAAATTCCCGTTTTCATCAAATGTCGTCTCTTTGCCATTGATTAAAATCCATTGGTTCGGAATAATAATGGCAAATTGAGATTCTATGATCCCCGAAATTCGATTGTTTTTTCGCTCCAGCATGTGAAAGAAAACAACCATATTCCCTTTGGGTTCAAATTTGCCGGCATGGATAAAATTATCGCCGATGCGGGCATGATAATCGAACCGGTGGGCGATTTTTCCGTAATTGGCAATGCCTCTCAACTCTTGCAGTTTAAAAAACGATTTGTAGTAATTGGGGTAAGAGACCAGCTCGTTAAAATAAAAGAAACCTACGGAAAATACAAACGTAAAAATAAAAATCGGGAGCATGATCCTGTTAAACGAGCGTCCTGCGGCCATAGCAACGATTAACTCTTTGTTGTGCGCAAAATAAGCGACATTGAAAGAGATGGCAAACATGAGCGCCGGGGCCCCGACAATGGTAATAAAATAAGGTAGCAAAAGCGAGAGATAATGAAAGATTTCCCAGACAGGTCCGTGGTATTCCAAAAATACATTCAAACGTTCCATGACCTTGGAGATCATGGCAACGCCGACTAAAAGAGTCAATGCCCCGGTAAAATATTTTAAAAATTCATTGAAAAAATAACGGTCAAGGATTTGTCTCATTGTAAACCGTCTACAGGGGAAATAACAAGTCCTTCAGAGGGTAAAAATAGTCTGTGAAAGCGTTTTGACCCAATGCCGATAAGAGAATCATTACCAGACCTGACGACAGGGGCAGCAAAAGATTGTCGTCCAGCAAGCCGTCTTTCGCAAAAAGTTCCACCGTAAATGCGGTCACGGCGCCCGCCAATACAATGAGAACCCCGCTCAAGGTCAGGTAAAGATCGGGAATCGCCATTACGGCCATTTGCCCGCCTGAGCCCCAAAAACGGTCAAAAAGCAAAAAAGCGAAGCCGCTTAAAAAAGAGACGCTTATCCCGGCCAGCATACCTTCGCGGCTTTTTCCATTGGCAAAACGGTGTTTCCCGTATTTGCCGCCAAACCACGCAGCGGCAGGGTCGCCGGCGACCAGAAACAAGATTGACACAATGGCAATGTTCCGGGGGAAAAACCCGAAGCAAACGGCGCACGATATAAAAAAAGGCAGCGATGCGTGTATTCTTTCAGATTCGCGCGTTTTTAGCAAACGGCCAAAAAACCGTAAAAACAACCGCTGCACGGCTTCGAAGCGGAACCGCAATATTTCAACCACCGCCATGATGATCACTCCGCCCGTCGAAATATAAAAGAAAATAGTACGGGTATTGTTTTGAAAGATTTTTTTAATGAGCGGCGGGTCAAATACGTTAAAATAAAAGACAATAACAAGAAAAAAACCAAGCATATGAAATGCTTTTCTGGCAAGATTAAAAGGATCCATTCTTTGCGTATGATTCAATCAAAACACATGCCAGCAATAAAATTTTCTTATTAATAAATGAAAAAAGACAAACCAACGTTTTGTCCGCAAAAAGAAGGCGAAACGAAAAAGTTTGCCGGTGAACGATATATGCCGAACTTCGATAGAACGGTTTCTTTTCATAAAAATCCTTTGACAGAAAAAGTCGAGTACGAAAAAAGATGCAGGAATGGACAAAAAAAGTTTCTGGCAAGTAGAATTGACGTTGCCCAAAGAGAAAGCCGCCGCTGTCGAAGAGTTTTTTCTAAAAAGCGGGGCAGTGGGTTTTCATGAGCTCCTTTACCGTGAAGGAGAGACGGACAACCTCAATACGGATAGCACAATGCAGGTATATCATTTTCAAGAGAGTTTCCCCGTGAAACCCTTTATGATTTTCGCTCTTGAGGTATTGGGCGGCCCCTCGTGGACCTATAAAATAGAACAGACGGGGCAGGAAGATTATTTAAAGTCCATGAAAGAATTTTTTCAAACCGAGGTTGTTTTCCCGGGCTTGGTGCTTGCCCCGCCCTGGGAGACAAATCGCTTACCCGCGCAAGAAGAGAGTAAAACTTTAATCATAAAACCCTCGTTTGCGTTCGGAACCGGCAAGCACGAAACCACAATACTCATGCTTGAGTTTATCCGGGACCATGTCCGTTCGGGCGACTTTGTGCTCGACCTGGGCTGCGGCTCGGGCATACTCGCGCTTGCGGCGTTGCTCTTTGGGGCAGAGAGAGTTTTAGGCGTCGATGTAGAGACCTTATCCGTAGAATCGGCCCTGGATAACTATCGCCTCAATCTCGAATGGTACCAGGCGCAACAAAAAACAAAGCAAGAAGAGGGGAAAGAGGTTGATAGCAACAGCGTCTCATCAGACTCACCAGGCTCGTCATGTAACTGGGAAGAAAAAACCGTAGAATTTGAAACAGGGGACTTTTCAATCGCCGATGAACGGTTGGGGGAAATCGACCTGTTTCTCTCGAATATCCTGCCTGAAATATTTTACCAAAACGAAAGTAAACTCGAAAAGCTTTTAAAAAACTCGCATCGGTGGGCCCTTTCCGGTATTTATGGCGAACAGGCAGAACGCTTTGAACCGTGGTTGTGCGAACGCCTGTCCCCCGAGGTGGCGCAAAAAATTGGCATTACGCAAAAAGACGGCTGGTATTGTTTTTTTTATAGCGGAAATTAGCCGGATTTTTTGACGCCGGCGAGATTCCAATTGACAACGCCCCGCCCATTTCGGTTTTATTCACCATGCTGGCTGTTGCGGTTGTTCTTTGTATTTTAGTCTTTATCTTTTTCGGCATGCCTTTGTTTGCCGGTTTGGCCGCTTTGACCGTCTCTCTTTATTTCTTTTCCGGAGGAACGGAAGCTCTCATTGCCATTTTTCTGGACCCGTACAGCCGGTTGACGGCAAACGATTTGCTGGTGCCGATTCCCTTGTTTACCATGATGGGTTTTATCATTGCCAAATCGCAAGCGCCGGGGCGCATTGTTTTGGCATTCCAAAGCCTGGCGCGCCTCATGGCCGGCGGTCGCGCCTCTACGGTCGGGGTGATGGCTGTTTTGGTTTCGGCGCTTTTTACGCCGTTTACCGGCGCATCCGGCATCACAATAGTCGCCCTGGGCGGCGTTCTGATGCCAATTTTACGAAAGGCCGGCTATACGCGAAAGCTGTCGTTAGGCATTGTCACTTCATCGGGCTCATTGGGGTTGTTGTTTTTCCCGAGCGTTCCGGTGATCTTGTACGGGATTGTTTCTAACAACAAGGCGCCGATCCCCGATCTGTTTATTGCAGGTATTATCCCCGGGTTGCTCTTGATTTTGTTACCTTCGCTTTATTTGATATTCTTTGCCCGTATCACACCCGGCGGCGCCTATCAAAAAAACGGGGCCGCAACAAACCAAAAGATAGCGCCCGCCGAAACCCGGTTTCGCCGCCTGTTTTGGGAAGTATTGTTTTTACCCGCCGCGTTTTTTTTGTTTCTCTGGGGATATATCACCATCACGGAAATCGGGGCTTTGGGGCTGGCGTACTATTCCTTGTTAGAGGTCTTTCTTTTTAAGGAGATCCCGCGAGAAACCTGGCCGGCCATTTTAGCCGAAACGTTTGCCGTAACAGGCGGCGTGCTGATTGTCGTTTTCTTTGCCATGGGTCTAACCGGGTACATGCTCGATGAATCGATCCCCCAGCGTATTTTTCAAACCATGCAGGGGCACATCAGTTCAAAATGGGCGTTTTTAATCATGCTCAATATCTTTTTGCTGGGGGTAGGGGCTGTTCTCGATATCTTTTCAGCCATATTAGTCATTGCCCCGATTGTAATTCCGATTGCCGAAATGTTTGGCGTCAATATGGTTCACCTGGGCATATTGTTCTTAACCAACCTTGAAATCGGGTACATTACCCCGCCGGTAGGGATCAACCTTTTTCTCTCGTCATTTCGCTTTGAAGAACCTGTCCCGCAAGTCTACCGCAGCGTTTGGCCCTTTTTTCTGGTTCTTTTGTTCGCTCAAATACTCATAACGTATATTCCCTGGTTGAGTTTATGGTTAGGCGCTTGAAGCCGCCAAGGTCTCCGGAGGGGGGAAGTCTCCCCCCTCGCTGCAAAGGCTGCGCCTTTTCCGCGACCCCCTGCGTTTTTCACGCCTGCGATACCGGTTCAAGATACCATATGTACAAAAAAGACGTTATTCCATCAATTAATTGACAAAATATGCCGAGGTTGTTATCATATACTGTAAAGGAAAACTCATGAACAAAATGAAACACAGGAATATCATGAAAAAACAGCAAATGAAAAGACATCTACTCGTCTATGCCGTCTCAACATTGGCGGTTCTCTTTGTTACCCAATGCGAAAGCGCTCCTGCAAAAGAAGAGCCTGTCGTAGCGGTGAGAGAAGGCGCAGATCAAGTAAATGAACAGTTGAAAAAACTGACCGTTTACAATTTTCCCCTCAACCAAAGCAAACTAAGCCAGGCCGCTTACCGACAATGGAAAGATGAAAACCTGGTAGCGTTAAAAGCGATAGCGGCAGGCATGGAAGAAGGGTTAAAACTTGAAATTACGGGACATACCGATAATATCGGTGGAGAAAAGTACAACCAGGATTTGGGCCGGCGCCGCGCTCAGTACATTGCCGACCAGCTGGCAAATGACGGAATGAGCAGAAACCGAATGGTAACCAGATCGGCCGGTTACAGCTCACCGTTACCGGGTGAGGCGGGGAACTCTGCCAAAAACCGGCGGGTTACGTTTCGCGTAGTTGCGAAATAACGCCTCTAAAAATTTCAAAACTAAAAGAACAGAGAAAGCCTGTCACGGAAAATGTTTTTAACCTTTTCCCTGGCAGGCTTTGCCGTTTTAACAAAAGCAGGCAAACCCCGCCAAAGTAAATTAATCCGGATCAGGTATAGGTAAAGCAATTTTTAGGGCAGACTTTACCGCATGCCTGGCAACCGATACAATTCTCATCATTGACAAGCGTCATAAAAGAAATGGCATTATCCTCGTCATCTTCGTATTCGTCCAGACTCATTACGTCAGAAGGGCATGATTTATAGCATCGCCCGCATGCTATGCACAATTTTCTATCCAGCGATAGTACAAAGCTTTGGATCCATTCGGTTCCGTTTTTTCTTTTTGCTACTGATGTTTCCATGGTACCCTGACTGTGCAAATATGGTGCCAAATGACAAAGGCGGATTGCCGTGCACGAATAAAGCATATTCCGGTAATATATTGATAAATTGTCTAAATATTTGATAAAAATAAAATTAATAAAACGGCAATGATTACTTCATATGAACATCTCGTTGCGGGAAAGGGATCGTGATCTTGTTTTGTTTAAATTTTTCCCAGATAGCAAGATAAACCGCCGTTTTCACTTCTTCTATTCCGTTTTCCGGGTCGCTGATCCAAACGCGCAGTTCCAGGGTAATTCCATTGTCGCCAAATTCAATCAAACGGACCACCGGCTCCGGAAAATGAATGATGCGCGGGCTTGACTGTACGGATTCCATCAAGAGTTCCATGCAGCGAGAAGGGTCGTCGCCGTAACTGACCTGCACCGGTATCTTGATGCGAATTTTTTTATCGCCATAGCTCCAGTTGACAACATTTGACGTCACCAATGTTTCATTAGGAATCAACGTCTCTATCCCGTCTCGGTCGCGTACCACAATATAACGCCCCTTTAGCTTTTCTACCGTTCCGAACTGCTGGCCAATGGTAATCACATCGCCCGGTTTAATCGACCGGTCGAGAATCAAGATAAAACCGCTAATGTAATTGCTGGCAATGCGTTGCAACCCGAATCCGACCCCGACGCCCAACGCGCCCCCGAATACGGCAAAAATAGTCAAATCAATGCCAACAGAATTGAGAGCAATCAATACCGCAAAAAGGTAGAGTGCGAGCTTAATGACTTTAGCCGCGCCAACTTGAATATTGATCGGCAAATGAAAGGTATTGGCTTTTAACTGTTTTTCGATAAGACCGGAAAGGTAGAGAGCGAGAAATATAAATATCGTCGTATAAATCAACAGTTGAAAGGCGGTTAAAATTGAAAAGCGGTTGTTACCCAGGTGAATAGCCACCGAATCGAGAATGTTGGCGACTTCTTCGAGCCAGCCTAAAAGATAGAGAGCCACCATGAGCCATATGATCACCACAATCAAGTTTTCAAAAGCCTTGAGCATGGGACCGGGTGTCAATGTCTTGCGCAAGGCGTAGACCAACGCGCGGATAATCGCCAGCGACAAAGCAAGAGGGGCAAACAGGGCCAGCAAATCGGCTTCAATCTGCAAAGAGCCAAGCAGGGCGTGTGCGGCCGTCAACGTGAAAAACACAATTAACGGCAAAAGAATCCGTTTGATCCACTTATAGGTTGTTGAGTAAACGGTCTGGTTGGTAAAGACGCTTTCCAACCGGTGGACATATCGAAGGGCTACGCCGTATAAAAGAAAAGAGAATAGAGTCGCTACTCCGAGAAGGGCAAATTGAAAAAGACCTTCTTCTTGAAAGTAGATCAACACGGCTTTCACATAGCTCAGTAAAAGTTCGGTTGGGTTTGCCTCCACACTAAATTATCGGCATTATTTTCTTTTTTCTTTTCGAGCCGGTTAAAATAATATCAATAGTGAATTATGCAAGCGACTCTTGCGGCCAGTTTAAGAGAATATTATCAATTAAACGAACCCCCTCCACATAAGCGGCGATGGCGATTAAAACCGGCTCGTTATGAATTGACGCCAACCCGCCATTTTCAAGAGTCGCAAAAAGCGGTTCGAGAGTCAAAGCATGGTAAAGACCGGCGTAATCAATTTGCATGCCTTCCAGGTTTGTCTCAAGCGCCTGCCGGATCTCTACAATCTTTTCAATCTCTTTAAGCCCATTTTCGTTTTGCCCGTTCTCGTACTGGCTTTTCGCCGCAAAAAGAGCCCGGCTGATCCGAAGAGCCGTAGATCGCCCTTCGGGCGACAGACGAACATTCCGGCTGCTCATGGCCAGACCGTCCGGTTCTCTGACCAGCTCGCCCGCTTTGATCCGAACCGGCAAGGCCAGATCTCTTGCCATTTTCCGAATCAGCAAATATTGCTGGTAATCTTTGAGGCCGAAAATCGCCGTGTCAGGTTGCATCCAAAGCAGCAAGTTATGCACGATGGTCAACATACCGCTGAAATGCCCCGGCCTGCTTACGCCGCAAAGTTTGCTTGTTAAGTCTGGGTATTCCATTTTTATTTCGGGTAAGCCGTTTGGGTAGACTTCGCTAACGGGCGGCGCAAAAAGAAGGTCGACCCCGCGTTCCTGCAACAGGCTGATATCGCGTTCGATGTAGCGGGGGTATTTTTCGAGATCGGCCGGGTCGTTGAACTGGGCGGGGTTCACAAAGATAGAGACTGCCGTAAGATCGGCTTCTTTGCGGGCCTGTTCAACCAGAGAGAGATGCCCTTCATGCAAATAGCCCATGGTGGGGACCAGGGCGAGTGACTTTTGTTCGTAGCAGATGCGGTTCTTTCTCCATTCGGAGAGTTCGGCTATGGCGTTGATTTCAACCATACGAGTTAATTTCTTTATTTTGCCTCTTCCCAATTTACGCCAAAACCGCCGCTTACTTTGAGCGGCACATGAAACTTCACTACATTTTCCATTTTATCTTTGGCCAGTTGGTACATCTCTTCTTTTTCTTCGACCGGCGTTTCAAATAAAAGTTCATCGTGAATCTGCAAAAGCATCCGCGACTTTAATTTGCGTTTGTCCAATTCGCTTTGAATTTCAAGCATGGCTAATTTAATTAAATCGGCGGCCGTCGATTGAATGGGCGTGTTGATTGCCAGCCGTTCGGCGGCTTCCCGGTGAAACCGGTTTGAAGAGCCAATTTGAGGCAACAATCTTTTTCGCCCGAAAAAGTTTTCGCTTACCCCGGTTTCGCGCACCAATTCAATTTGCTTTTCCATATATTTTTTAATCCCGGGGAAATTTTGAAAGTAAAGATCAATGTATTGGGCCGCCTCTTTTTGCGAAATCTTCAGGTTCTTGGAAAGTCCGTACTCGGTAACGCCGTACGCAATGGAAAAATTTAAAACTTTGGCGCGCGAGCGCAAATCCGAAAATTCCGGCGTAGCCTTCATTGCCTGCAATATCTCTTCGTTCATCACGGTAAAGGCCGGTTCCCGGAAAGTCCCTTCTTGTTCTTCGGTAAGCCAGGTTCCGTTTTCGGAATCAAAACGCCGGCGGAACATGAGATAGGCGGCCTGGTCGTGGATATCTTCGTCGTCCCGGTAGGCGCGCATCAGGTGTTCGTCCCCGCTATAGTGGGCTAATATGCGCAATTCAATTTGACTGTAATCCAGGGACAATAGCTCGCAACCTGGCGCAGCAACAAAGGCCCGTCGAAGCGCTTTGCCGTCTTCTCCCTTAATTGGTATATTCTGCAGGTTCGGGTCCGAAGAGGCCAGCCTTCCGGTGGCGGCAATGGTTTGCGAAAATGAGGTATGAATGCGTCCCGTGCGCGGGTTAATGTACCCGGTGAGCGGTTCAATATACCCGCTCATGAGTTTGGCGACTTTCCGGTATTCCAGTATCTCATGAATGATGGGGTGCTGGTCGCGAATGCTTTCAAGCACCGAGGCTTCGGTCGAGAGAGCCCCTTTGCCGGTTTTCTTTTTTGATAGAATCCCAAGTTCGGTAAACAAAACTTGCTGCATCTCTTTGGTTGAGTTAATGTTAAATTCATGACCGGCTTGTTTGTAAATCCGTTCCCGGACTTTTTCCAGTCGTTCGGCGTATTTTTTTTCCAGCGTTTGTATATAACCGCTATCAAGACAAACTCCGTTTTGTTCCATACGGGCCAGTAAAAAAATCAAAGGCAGGTCAATTTCACGGTAAAGTTTTTCAAGACCGGCAGATTGCACTTTTTCAAGCAGCAACGGTTTTAAACGCGCCGTGGTTTCGGCGTCTTCTGCGGCGTATTCGGCGACCTTATCCAGGGGTAGCGCCACCAGGGGCAGAGCTTTTTTACCAACCCCCGCAAGCTCTTTGTATTTAATGGTCACATGATCAAGGTGCTTTAAGCAAAGATCGTCAAGACCGTGACGCCGGTCGTTGGGGTCGGTTAAAAATGAAAGTACCATGGTATCGTATTGTATGTTTTGCATCTGCACGCCATGCGAGAGCAGAACCAGATAATCGTACTTGATATTTTGACCGATTTTAACAACTTTCGGGTTTTCTAACAGAGGTTTCACCCAGGTAAGAGCTTCCGGTCCGTCGGGCAGCGACAGGTAATCAAAATGGCGTTCATGCTCGCTGTCAAACACCACAGGAAGATACAAACTATGGTATTCGTTTTTGCTCACCCAAGCCATACTTACGCCAACCAGGTCGGCCTGCATGGGCCGGAGCCCGGTTGTTTCGGTATCGACGGCAACCTCGGTTGCGGCCAGGATCTCTTTTTCAGCCTTATCCCACTCTTCTTTGGTTCTGATAATCTGCATGCGGGCGTTGATCTTGATATTTTGCAACGGGGCATTCAAGGAGGTATCTTCATCTACTAAGGCGCCCGAAACGTTTTTCAAATCGTCTGCCTTGTTTTTTGCCGCCTTTGCTTTTTCAGGCGCATGTGTACCCGACTCTTTTTGATTTTCCGTTTGTTGCCCGCCGGTTAACGCTATCCATTGCGCAAACAAAGTCGGGTAACCCCGTTCGCGAAAAATTTCCACTGTTTTGCCCAGACCCTGGCTGTAGTCGACCTTTAATGTTTCAGGGTCATCCAGTACCGAGATATCGGTTTTTAACGTGACCAGCTCTTTGCTGAGAAAGGCAAGCTCACGGTTTTCTTCGAGTTTTTTTCGGGTCGAAGCGGACGAAATATTTTCCAGATTTGCATAAATGCCGTCCAGGTCGCCAAAATCGCGGATCAACGCCGATGCGCTTTTAGGCCCAATGCCCTTTACACCGGGGACATTGTCCGAGCTATCGCCGGTCAAAGCCATATAATCGCGGACCCGGTCGCATGAAACGCCCAGTTCGTTTTCCACCCATTCTTCATTAATTTCAATAAATTCGCTAACGCCTTTTTTCGGGCGCAGCATGGTGGTAGATTCGCTCATTAAAGAAAAGAGATCTTTGTCTCCGCTCACAATCACGTTGTGAATCTTGCCCTTTTGTTTTTTTGTCTCATGAGAGGCGCCAAGCTTTTCCAAACGATGGATAAGCGAAGCGATCACATCGTCGGCTTCCATCTTTTCTACGCGCTTTACCGCCAGACCCAGTTTTGCCGAAATTTCAATGATTTCATCCATTTGAATTTTCAAGGGTTCGGGGGTTGCGCTACGGTTTTCTTTGTAATGAGTATAAACATCATGACGGAATGTTTTACCTGCGGGGTCGAAAGCGATGCAAAAGTATTGCGGTTTATAGTCGCCTATGAGCTTGGCCAGCATGCGAAAAAAACCGTAGATGGTTTCCGTTGGCATTCCGTCGGCATTGAGCATCTCCTGGTTGGCCAGGGCGTAGTGAGCGCGGTACGCCATGGCATGGCCGTCAATGATCATCAGGGTGGGGGAATCTTGGCTCATGGCGACACAATCCAATCAAGATAAGCGCAGTAAAGTATATTGTCAAATCAAGGGTTATTATCACGCCCAGTACGATCAACATGCGAAACAAAGAACAAAACAAAACGAACACACCCGTTCAAACGGCGGCAGGTAAAAAACGATTAGACTTTACACTCTCTTTGTGGAATTCAAGACATCCTTATGGTAAGGATCGGTTTGTTTGGCCTGGGCACCGTTGGCCGCGGATTGATAGAAATTATCCGTGCATCGGGGCTGCCCATTGAAGTTACCGGAGTCGTAGACCGGAGCTATCAAAAGAAAAAAGAGATTTTGGGCGAGATACCGGCTTCGGATGACCCGGCTTTTTTATTGAAAAACCCCGACATTGACCTGGTGGTCGAGGCAATTGGCGGGGTTGATCTGCCATTGTTTATTTTACGCGAATCGCTTGATGCCGGTAAAAATGTCATTACCGCCAACAAGTTTTTACTTGCAGAGCACGGTTACCCGCTTTTTTCAAAAGCGGCGCAAAAGGGCCTGAAAATCGGTTTTGAAGCGGCAGTTGCGGGCGCAATACCAATCATACGGAACATTGAGAACATATTTCAATACGAACAAATCAATTTGCTCGAAGGCATTTTAAACGGAACAACAAATTACATCTTAACGATGATGCGCCGCAAGAAACAAGACTACGCAGAGGCCCTGAAAAAAGCGCAAGAACTTGGTCTTGCCGAAGCCGACCCGACTCTGGATGTCAACGGGATGGACGCCGCCCATAAACTGGCGCTTCTCGGTTCCTGGTTGAGCGGCCAATGGGTGGACTACCGCAGTATTTTCGTTCGTGGCATTGAAAAGATTCGTCTCAACGACTTTATCTGGACCGAGAAAATGGGCTACCGCATTCGCCAGATTTCGCGTTATTCGAAAGTGGGGGACGATATTTATCTCACGGTAGAACCGTCCATCATCTCATCCGACCACTACTTATGGGACATTGAAATGGAAAACAACGCCGTTTATTTTCGAGGTCAATTTTCAGGCGACCACTTGTTCATGGGCAAAGGCGCCGGTTCTTTACCAACGGCCTATTCATTAATGTCAGATATCATGCACTATTGCCAGGGTAATTTTTTACCCGGCGTTGGCGCGCCAAAGGAAAAAAACCGCGAGTGGCACCATGCTCACCCGTGTCAAATTGATCAACGCAAATCCGCCTTTTATATGAGGCTTGTTTTAAAAGACGAACCCGGCGTCCTGGCGAAACTTTCAAGCCTTTTGGGCGAAAAAAATATCAGCATTGCCAATGTCCACCAGGACTCCGTTCCGGGCAACACGGGCGCCGATGTCGATTTAATCATTGTTACGCATGCCTGCAGCCGAACAGACCTTCTGGAAGCGATTGCCAATATCGAAAAATTGGATCAATTGGTGCAAGATATTCTTTTTCTACCGATTGATGAGGGCGACAAAAGCGACCCTAAATAAATCAAGATCGCGCCTTATTTGGGGGAGCGCACATCCGGTTCATCTCTTTTTCCAGGAAAAGAACATCGCTCGCCATATCGGAATTTTGGTCAATGTAAAATGGTTTGCCTAACCGGACTCGCACCGTGCTAAACGGCTTTGGCACCTGAAAGTTATCCCATGAATTGAACACAATCGGGTTTTCCGCATACATGCTCATCGTGACAATGGGCAATTTAGCCACCCTGGCCAGAAAAACCGTGCCATCCTGAAATTGCAGGGGAGGCCCCTTCGGACCGTCCGGCGTAGTCACAACGGAATAGGGATTATCGCGCAACAGCCGCACCAGTTTTTTCAATGCGCCGGAACCGCCCCGTGTACTCGAACCCCTGACCGGGACGCCGCCCCACCGTTCAACGGTCCGGGCAATGAACTCGCCGTCTTTCGATTGGCTGATTAAAATGGAAAGTCGAGTCGCCTTTAAATGGTATTCTCGATAAAGAAACCCGCTAAAAAACAGTATGGAATGGTGCCAGAAACTAAAGACCACCTGCTTTTTTTCTTGCTGCATTTTGTAAAACTCTTCGGCGCCTTCTTCCATTACAATGTTGTACGTGCGGTACAGGCACAAAATCACGGTATCCAGTAAGAAAGCCGATAAGTAGATTTTAAATTTTTGAAACCGGGTAAGTTCTTTCGGCACGTAAAAGGGGGTGTTGGCGGGCGGCTTCTTTTTTTTTGTTTTATGATGTTCTTTTTTAACTTCTTGTTTTTTATCTGCCATATTGATTTAGCCTTTTTTGTTTTGGGACGTTTGGGGCGTTAGGTGTGAGGCAACATTTCCGTTACGCTTTTCATATGTATGATAGCCAGGTTATGTGGTTTTATTACGTTTTATTACGGGACCTTCCTGAAAAGATATTCGCCGGACCAGGGGTATTGGGCGCGGTTGACATAGGTGCGCGCCAGGACAAGGTAATCTGTCGTAAAATAGTCCGCGTTAAAAAGGCAATAATTATCAACGGCGCCGCTATGAGTCCCGTTGATTTGAATTTCAATTACATTGCTGGCCCCGGTGGTCAGGTTACAAATAAACGTAGCTGCCGAAGTGTCATTGCCTGCCGCCGCTTCAAGGGCGTTTCGCGAGTCGCCGATGAACAAAGCGGCTCCTAAAACGGTCTCGCCGGTCACGCCGCCATTTGCCACCGCCTTCGTAAGGTCAATTTCAAGAGTGTAGTAGATTTTGTTCCCCGAGCCCTCTTTTTCCGTAATGGAAAACGAGTTGGGCCGGGTCACGTAATTTAAAACCTGCGCTGTAGCTACGTCGGAATAGTTGTCGCAACCGCTATCGTAGTTGGAGCAATCGCGCCCGCTATACGCGCGGACAGCCACCCAATCGCCCACGGCGGGCAGGGTGTAGCTGAGCAAAGCGCAATCCATGCCCGAATATTTCATAGACCCGCTTAGCTGCACCAAAGTGACTCCCGAACTGTTTAGATTTTTACCATTAAAATAGCAAATTACAGGGTTTGCCGCCAGGGCGGCGCTTTCGGTGACCCCGCTATAAATCGCATAACCGTCAAAGTCATATGAATTATTATATGCAAAAAATTGCAACTGGGTGTAATGGGGATCCGCAGGCGTACGGTACACTTCCTGATCAAACGCAAATAAGGCCAAAGGCGCTTTTAGCGGTTCAAGATGGTAGTTGATATCGTTATTGCACTTTACCAGCGCGAAAAAGGCGATACTCAAAAGCGCCAAAAAGAAAGTTTTAAAATGTTTCGCCTTCATTGTTTTTACATTTGCGCCCAATCATGAATGAGTTTTACTAAAATCACCAATACCAGAGCGGGGGTAATGTATTTAATGCTCGTTTTAAAGTACAAAAACAGGTTTTTGGAATACCCGTGTTTTTCAAACTCTTGTTGAATGAGCTGCATGTCCATCCGGTGACCGGTAAAGATGGTGATCAAAAGCCCGCCAAGCGGAAGCATCAGTAGGCTGGCAATATTGTCTGCGCTTGATAAAAAAGAGACGCTGAAAGCGGAGGGCAACCCGGCGAGGAAAATCAAAAACGCCGAGCTAAGGACCGCTTTTTTACGCGACCATCCTCTCTCATCGACAAAAAATGTAACAACGACTTCCAAAAGCGAGATGGCCGAAGTAACGGCCGCCAGCAATACCAGAAGATAAAAAAGAAAGGAAAGCATGGCCCCGCCTTTGAATTTGGCGAATTCAAGCGGCAGGGTTGTAAACAAAATGCCAATACCGCCGCTGCCGGGTTCCAGGTTGTAGACAAAGATAATCGGGAAAATCATCAAGCATGCCAGCAAAGCGACCACCGTATCCATGGCGGTGACCCACATGGAGTTACCGACGATGTCGGAATCTTTGCGCATGTAACTTCCGTATGTCATCATGGCGCCCATCCCCAAAGACAGGGTAAAAAATGCATGCCCCAAGGCCTCAAGAAAAGAAAAAGCGTCGAGTTTTTCAGGCTGACCAAATAAAAGAAATTTCACGCCTTCTTGCTCGGTATCCAGTTTTAACGAATTGACAACCAAGACCAGCATTAGCGCCAGTAAAACGGGCATAAAAAACCGGGTAAACTTTTCAATGCCTGAGGCGATCCCCCCCATGACAATCAACAGCGTAACCGCCATAATGATGGTATGGAACAGACTCGTTCTCGCGGGATTTTCCAAAAATTCCGTAAACAAGTCGGATGAATATGCCGGCAAAAGAGTTTTTTGCAACCATGGCTGGTAATCGACTTCCTGTTTTCTTGCCTGCCAGAAATGAGTTTGCCAGTACTCCGATTTTCCGGTTTCTTTCAAGGCGTCCGCGATATGCGAACGTTCCATTGTCCAGATACGGTTGATTTCTTCGCCATTGATCTCGTTGTTTAGCGCGCCTTGGGTCGATAAGACCCCGCCGTCAAACAGCAGCTTTTTTTTCACCGCATCGGAAAGAGGCCGGTCAAGGGCTTCTTTCAATGCGGCGTGTTTTGCCATGGCTCCATTGTCTTTTTCCAAAAGCCGGTCAAGATCTTCAACCGGGACTTCATGAAACCGTTGAAAAGCGCTGTGGATTGAGTATTGAACGCCCCAGCCTGCGACTACCGAGTAGTAGCTTAGAATGACAAAGGCCGATAAAATACCCAGCAAACCGACAAAGCGAAACGGTGTGTGAGTGCCGCCCAGGGCGCGAAACGCACCCATCGGATCGCGCTCCGTAATTTTACCAATGGCAATTTCACTCACCATGATCGGGAACCCGACCAAAGCGATGGCCAAAAGATAAATTAAAATAAAAACGCCGCCGCCGTTATCCCAGGCGATGTAGGGAAATTTCCAGAGATTTCCAAGACCCACAGCGGAACCGGCCGCCGCCATGATAAAACCGGCTCGCGACGACCAATGGTCTCTCTCTTGAACTTTCTTTTCCGGTTTCATCTTTAAATTTTCTGTTTTCCGTTTTTGCTCATTTATTTGGTATTTAGAGTTTGGCGGTAATTTTTCTCCGGTTCGTTTTTAAAAGAAATCCTGGAGAATCCGTTCAAAAGCGGGTAAAGGTTTATAGCCTGCCATCATCTTGCCATTGATGACAAACGCGGGGGTCCCGCGGATCCCCAGGGCTCTTCCTTCTTCGGTGCTGCTCCAGGTCATTTTACGGTATTTGCTGCTTGTCATGCATTGGTTGAATTTGCTTTCTTGCAGACCCAAGACCCTGGCATACGGAAGGTAGTCCATTTTTACGCCTTGTTCAAAGATGATGTCGTACATTTCCCAGAATTTCCCCTGGTCGCCGGCGCATTCGGCCGCTTCGCCTGCCGTTGCATCGGTTTCCGAGCGGTTGTAATGCCGGTACACAAACTGAATATCGTTCGGATATTTGCGGATGATCTCGTCAGTGACCCCTTTTGACTGGCGGCAAAAACTGCAGGTAAAACTGTTAAAAACTGCAATGGTCACTTTCGGGTTGCTTGCGCCCCGAAAATGCGCCCCCGCAGTCAACTTTTTCATATCAATGTTGGCAACCTGTACGGGCGGTCGCTGGACCTGTTTGTTCGGAAGAATATTCTGTTTTCGCTGAAAGAATGTGCCGTACGTAACGATAATGGCAACGAAGACCAAAAGACCGGTGTTCACGAAAGGTAAAATGTTTTTCCAATCCATGATACATAGTCGCGGCTTTTGTCAGAATGAAAAGCATAAAACAAGTTGCCTTTTTTTGCCAAAATAGAGCGGTTTTGTTTTTATTTTAAGCGAACTGCCTATAAATTTAAGTATCGACATGAGATCTGCCGTTCATATACTAGTAAACTGTAGGATATTGAATGAGAAAAGCGTCTATACTGGTAGCTGAAGACGATAATATCAGCGCCGAAATCATACAAAAACTCTTGCTGGGCGACGGATACGACGTGGTTGTCGCTGAGAACGGTCAGGCAGCGTTAAATCAGTATATGAAATATCCGACCGATATTGTCATTGCCGATATGAATATGCCCGAAATGAACGGGAAAGAGTTAATTAACCAGTTGCTTTCGCTTGAGCAACCTCCCATTTGCATTGTCGAAACTTCCAATTCCGAAACCGATACCATCATCGATATGATGAAAATGGGGGTGCAGGATTATTTAATTAAGCCGATCCGCAAGGAGGATCTTTTATTTCGAATCGACAAAGCCGTTGATATTGTCGAGCTAAAGCGAACCAAGCAGGCGCTGGAAAAAGAACGCCAGATGCGCCTGGAGAAGCAGCTTGACTGGAATATCATGAAAGAGCGCATTGCCGCGCGCAGTTATGACCGGTTTGATAAAACATTGTTTTCCAGCTTAAAAGCCAGTTTTAACCAGGGCGCCGGTATAGGGGCGCTGGTTTCGCTTTTATCTCTCTTGCAAAAACAGGTTCAAAAGAAGGACGGTGTTTATCAAATTAACGCCGACATGATGGAGATGGTCTTTGACAACGCCAACATGGCGCAACGAGCTCTCAATGCAATTACTGAAATCAGCAACATGCTCGACATGGAATTCGAGAAAGAAAAAATCACCGTGCAGGATTTTTATGAAAAGCTGTTGGGTTTGCAGGAAGAGTTGAAAGAGAAGGCCAATATCCGCAAGCATTCGATTAAGTTTAATGAAACCAACTACCGCAATAATAACAAATTCTTAATGCTCCATACCGATTACGTTCTCAAAGCTTTTCGGGAAATGATCATTAACGCCTTGAAATTTTCGGTTCCCGAAAGCGATATCTATGTGTTTACAAACTGCGGTTCCGAAAGATTCTTTATTTCGATCATGAACCAGCCAACCGTAAACATCACCGGTTCGTCGGAAATCCCGAAAGACTATGAAAAACTGATTTTCGAGCCGTTTTTCCGGTTGGTGAAATATGTCTCGGAAGAGTACGACACGCTTGATTTTGGTCTTGGGTTGACCCTGGTTGAAAAAATTATCAGAAAAAACCTGGGCCGCATCGGGCTCTCTTCCGTTCGCGACAATTCCGATTTAGACGGCGGAACGGTGAACAGTAAAATTAACTTTGAAGTCGATTTCCCTTTAATTGATTGATGCCATTGTTTTTGAATTCCGTCTTGGCTTACACGTATTTTACATTCAGTTGCGCAAGACGCGCTATTTACGAAGATATTGATTCTTGTCGGTATTCTGCAGGGGGCTTCCGATACGTTTTGCAGGTGTATACTATCGCAAGAGAGCGACTTCTAATGCTATTTTCAATGCTGCGGTGATGTATGAAGACGGGGTTACACAGCTTCGCGCGCGGCTTTTGTTGCGGCAACCGAGTTGATATATTCTTGCACTTTTCGTTTGCCCGATTCCGTCAGAGCTATTGCCTCGAAAATTTTAACCGGTTCGTTTTTTCCCTTCACCCGGATTAAATCCAGTTCGCGGACAACGACATCGCCCGCAACCTTTTCATACGTAAATTCCGAAATGATGGTTAAGGTGCCGTATACCTTGTTGGTCCCCTCAAGGCGGGCGCCAAGGTTCACAGCGTCGCCAATGGAAGTAAAATCTATCCGTTTTTTGGAACCCATGGCCCCGGCAATGACATCCCCGGTATTGACGCCGATCCCGATCCGGATCGGAACTTTGCCTTCGACCTCGCGCTCCTGGTTATGCTCATGCAGCTCAACCCCCATCTCAATGGCAGTTGCGGTAGCGCATAGAGGGTGGTTCGGGTGCTCAAACGGCGCTCCGTATACGGCAAAAATTTCATCGCCCACGAACTTATCCACGACGCCGCCGTACTTGACAATGATCTCAGTCATGATATCAAGATAGTCGTTGAGCATCTCGACCACTTCATGCGGGGTTAAGGACTCTGAAATTGTGGTAAAACTGCGTATATCCGAAAATAAGACCGTGACATTCGTTTTTTGACCGCTCTTTAAGAGGTCCCCGCCCGATAAAACCACTTGAGCCACCTCGGGCGAAACCAGCAGACTCAGGCCTTTGAGCATGATATTAAACGTCCGCGACAAGAGACCGACCTCGTCTTTTGCCGAAACCAAAACGGAGGCGTTAAAATCGCCTTGCGAAACGCGCTGCATCCCCCGGATCATGCTCCGGATAGGGCCGGCAATGACCGTCGCTACAATCACCGCCAGGATAATGCCCACTAAAATGGAGATTGCGCCGATCAATTGCATCTCGACTTTACTATTGAAAATTTGTTCGTTCATCGACTCAAGGCTGATGCCAATGTGAACTTCGCCAATGGCGTCTTTGAGCTCAGGGTTATTTTTAAAGGCCAGTATGGTGGAAAAGTCAATGGCTTCGATCTTATTGTCCGGATTGGCGGCGTTACCAATGACGCCGGTTTCTTTATCGACTTCAATTTTAACCTGGATAGGTTTTATCTTTTCCATCTTGAGTTTTTTATAAGAGTCAAAATAACTTTCAATGTTCCCTTCAAAGTGATATTTTGAGTAGGGGGTTACCTTCGGGTTACTGTGCCCGAGAACAATGCCATGCTGCCCCAGAATATAGGCATAAATCACGTCGGGTTGCGTAATTACCTGATCTACGTCTTCAAACATCAGTTCCGATAGACCCAAATCAATGTAAAATTGCTTGTATTGCGCCTCTGTGTTAATTCTTTTTAGCTTTTTATCGTTTGCGGCGTATGAAATCAACAGTTTGTTCTTAATGGTCGAAGCCAGACCGCGCGTAATGATGACGCCTTGTTTCTCTTTTTCTTTTAATACGGCTTCAATCTGGTTATTGGTAGCAATGGTGGTAATGAGCAAAACCACAACTAAAATGATGGTAGAGACAACGGCAATTAACTTGTAGCGGATTCCGTATTTAATGTCATTGGCTTCTGCCGCTTCATCTTCGGTTTTTCTTCTGGCCCGGCGTGCTTCTTTAGCTATTCTTTTGGCTTCTTTTTTAGCCAGCTTTTGCGCTTTTTTTTCATTGAATTGGCCCAAAAGGGCTTCTTTGCTATCCGGGGCGTTAAGCTCTCCGGCGGCGGCTAGAGGGGCGCCGATAGAATTTTGATCAGGTAACGAGTCCATGTTGTAATATCGGGATTAAATAGGTATAACAGGAATTGTATTTCTTAATGTCAAAAACTTTTCTCTTATATATAAAATATAGAAAAGAGTATATAATAAAGCTGGTACCTTGAAAGGCCTAACGGCGACCCGGCGCCCGATACCCGGCAAGCAAGAATCAGCTTCTTCAACATTCAACGGAACCCGGTTAAAAGAGATAGTCGGTGCCAAGGTAGGCGGTAAACAAATTGTATGTTTTTGAATATTTTGTGTTTTCCAGACCGCCATTGGTATACTCCGACTCTTCGCTATCGCTTTGCGAACTTTTGTATTCCATTCCTGCAAAAGCGATGAGGTTCTTGATAATTTCCCTGGAAAAGCCAAGCTGGGCCGCCCAGGTCGTCTCTACCGTAGAGCGGGCAATGTTATCATCCGAATCGTATTTGTTGACGTACAAGACAAAGCTTTCCACTTTACGGGCGTTAAATCCGCCGTATACGGTCATGATCTTTGGAATATCCACCGCGAAACCGGCGGCCGTCCGGGGCGAGTAGTCGCGTTCCGTTGTAATATCGAAATCAATGATCAAAGGGAAACTCGTGGCCGTTGGCGGGTAGGTGAGTTCGATGCTCTTTTCTTGCCTCTCCTGAGGGAAAGCGACCCCCACTTCAAGGTAAATTTTTATAATAGAAAAAAATTGCTGGCTAAGGCCCGTTTGCACTTCAATGGGCTCAAGCAGTTCCTGGTTGTATGTCTCATTTCGGGTGGTATTGGATAAATTCGAGCCGTTGACAAAGAAATCGAAGTCCAGACTTCGCGTATTTTTGCTAACCAAATAATCAAGGGGCTTTACTAAAATGGCAAGTTCGCCAAAGTCGGTTCGGTTCACATAACCGACTTGCACCCCGTAATTGGCAATGTTGGATTCAATTCCTTCTCTGTGTACGATAAGACCGACTTCATTTGCGGAGGTGAGAAAATTGACATTGATTGTTTTGGAAAAACTACGCGATGAAATGCCGTAAAAAAAGTTGATGCCGAATGCGTAGTGTTCATCGAGCGAGTAGGCAAAGGCGAGTGCGACATCGTAAAAGTTTTCTTTTAAATCGACGGAAACCGATGTTCCCTTAATGTTTGCGCTGCCGGGAACCTGCGCCCGGAAAATTTGATAGTAAGGTTGGTCGCCAAAATCCCTTTTCAGCTTGTTGTCGACATAAAGCCCCATGTGGAATTTTTTATTCAAGCCATGCATTGAAAAAGCGCCAAATGAGTTAGCGATTAAAACATTGTTCGGCACTTGATTTTCAAAGAGGGGGTTATTGATTTCAAGATAATACAAGCCGGCTTGTTTGAAAGAGGCCGAGTATTTTTGCCCGCGAGAAGGGAACCCTAAATATGCCGAATTTTGCATGGCATCAACCGCGCGGTCATTTCCAATGGCAACTTGCCCCCCGGTAAATTGCGTATAGTCGTCAAATCCGTAAAGTTGAGTTGTAGCCAGCAGAGCTGCAAAGCCCCACGCTGCGGTATATTTTTTCCATTTGGCTTTCATATCAGATCGTTAGTAGTTTAATTTTCGGTTATTTTCCCGCTTCCCCGCATTTTATCTATAAAAGATGCATAAAACATGTTTTGCCGGAGCCTAATGTTAAAATACTGAGACCTGTCAGTTTGTCCGCTTTTTTTTTATTAAAAATATGTCGCATTTAGTCGATTTTGTAATAACATTTGAAAACAAAGAGAAAGGGGAATTCCATCGTGATCAACGCAAATAAAATCGTGAGAGAATTTAAAGAATACCTGGAGGTTGAGCGTGGGTTGTCCAGAAACAGTATTTTTTCTTATTTATCCGATATCAACAAACTTGATAAATATCTTTCCAAAGGCGATAAGGATTTTGCCTCAATCGGCCGGCAGGAAATTCAGGAGTTCCTGCGGGAAGAGTCGGACAAACATATCTCAAACAGAACCAAAGCCCGTGTGATCGCCTCATTGCGGCAGTTTTACAACTATCTTACCGAAAACAAGATCATTGAACTTAACCCGATGGAAACGGTAGAGAGCCCGAAAGTGGAACGGCATCTGCCCGACTTTTTAACGAAAGAAGAAATTCAGAAACTCTTCAGCGTGTTTTCAAAAACGGACTCTCTTGAAATTCGCGATTTAGCCATGTTCGAGCTTTTGTATTCGGCCGGTTTGCGCATCTCCGAGGCGTGCGGTTTGCTCATGAGCGACGTAGATATGGAAAACATGATGCTCAATGTCAAGGGCAAGGGCGGTAGAGAAAGACTGGTCCCTTTTGGAGAGGTTGCCGCAGAACTGCTTGATAAGTACATTCAAAAATACCGCGACATGATCCGCGGCAATCGCGTTAGCGACTATTTGTTTGTTTCGAAAAAGGGCGGGGCGCTCAACCGCAAAAGCGCCTGGCGCCTATTGCGAAAGTACATTGAACGCGCTGGTATTCAAAAAAATATTACGCCGCATACTTTGCGCCACTCTTTTGCCACTCATTTATTGCAAAACAACGCCGATTTACGCTCGGTACAAGAACTTTTAGGGCATATTGACATCTCCACAACTCAGATTTATACGCACTTGGTTTCAAACGAGTTAAAAGAGGCGCATAAAAAGTTTCACCCCCGGAACAAGTAGCAACAAGTCAAATTGCTGAAAAAAGAGAAAAAAACTTTGCAGAACCCGGTAACAATTGTATAAAATAATCTTGACGTCAGGAGTTTAATTCATTCCTTATCTCTTCACAGGAACCGGTCTACGTACTGTCCTGAAATGAGCATAACATTCCCCGATAGCTCAGTCGGTAGAGCAGCTGGCTGTTAACCAGCTTGTCGCAGGTTCGAGTCCTGCTCGGGGAGCATATAGTGTAAGCGAACCCCGCTTCTCATCCGTTTAAAGCTGAGCTAAAAGGTGTGTCGCTGATCCGAGCGACCAGGTCTTGAATCCAGTTTTCTTCTTTTCTGAAATCTCCGGGCACAGATAAAACAGTTGGTTGATTTTCCGGTTTGCAATCAGCCAGTATGATCCGGGTCTTCTTAATTTGTCTTTGAAGGGCTTGAAGACTTTTTTACAAATTGTCTTTTTATTTTGTCAGCTTCGTATTTTGTCTGCCCGTATTTTTTTAAATTACGCAGATACATTATATGGATCATATTGATATTTGACGCGATTTTCGTTAGTCTCGCATCTATTGTCCGTTGAAATTGAAAGGTATATAAAATGAATAAATCATATTCGATTTTATAAATACACATTTTATTTTTATAAATCCGTTAGACATTTTGAAAATTATATAATATATTTTTCAAAATTAATATCATGAAATTTGAATCATGAAAATAAAATAGAAAGGGATTTCATATGCTTTTTAAAACAATTTGGCGCTTCTATAATTTCAATCTTTTGAGTATAATATTGCTCATCATTTTTTCCATTACAACATTTCGGTGCACTGCGCAAGAGTCTGTACTGGAAGATATTACAAAAGAGATTCTTTTAGAGGAATATCCGGAAAGCGGGGTGTTCTCGCTGAGCGTACAAGGAGCCGAGTACGCGCCTGACAAAGACACACAATGCAACCCCGATCAAATTCCCTCTTTAAAACTTTTATGCGAAGCAGAAGCCAATTGCCAATCTTCGGAAGGAACCGAAAAGCTTGTCTGTATATATGATTCTTTAGATAACCCGATGGAGTTATACGAAAACTCACTTGAAGAACTGGAAAGAGAGGAAAACAGCCGGCACACAAACGAAAATCACGGTAATGAATCCCATGATAGTGAATCCACTGAGCATGCCGTTTGGAATGATATAAAGCATCTTTATAAAGAATTAAAAGAGTTGGTTAAAAAATTAAATAACACAGATGACCCCGATGATCAAGATCATGACAATGACGGCGATGACGATGAAAATGACCAATACACTATGGAAGAGGGGGATCATGATGGTGAAACAATAGCCGAAGAGATACAGGAAATTTATACGTTGATACAAACCATAAAAGAAAGATACAACTCAACCAATGATTTAAAAATACTGACACATATTGAGTCCATCGAATTAAAGCATCCGCAAAACGGGTGGGTAAAGATTAGCACTTCCGATGATACTGAAGTTGATATCGCAATTTTAGACCTGAACCGCGTGGTTGCAATAAACGCCGTAGAACCCGGTTTATATACAGACATTCAAATAACGTTTAAACAAAGCGGTTACATCCAGTACAGGCCGCCTGCCGGCACTTCAGTCGATACGTTTTTAGAGACTATTCCGGATATAGAATACAGCAATGGTTATTTATGGTTTCCTTTGGAGTTTCAGCCAAACGCTTCTCGAACCAGAATCATACACCGGGAAATCTCGATCGTGAAGTCAAAAGCGGTGGATTTTGCGATTTCACCGAATGTAAAAAGATCCATATCGGAAGAAAACAATCAATTTTATTTTGATCCTGTGTTTTATGTAAAGCAGGTTTCCGGAGATGAATACAGCGATCCTCTTCAACCTGTCAACGTAACCCTGGATAACGGCAATCTCTCGGTTCAAGCTGACGCAGAGATTTCAGATAAGCCCATTAAAATCGATGCCATCCCAATTGTTGAAGCGGATCTGCCAAAGCCGATGCAAGGCGAAAATACGGTACTCTTAGGAGCATATGATATGAAGCCCGACATGGTTTTTAAAAAATCAATTGCTTTGACATTTAAATATGATCCCGATGTACTTGCCCGGAACGGACTGACTTCGGAAAATATCAGGGCAAGTTATTTTCACAAGGATCGAAATCGTTGGATTCATATACCCAACCCTGTGATCGATACAATGAATAACACGGTAACGGTTCATACGAATCATTTTACCATTGTTTCTATCACCGGCCAAAGCGGCTTTACGCTGGATTATAATGATGCCGTGGCCGGAAAAATTCATTACAGCGCTTTAAATTATATCATTGAAAAGGCCCATGCTGTAAATCCGTCTGTTTTATCATCGGAAAAAATCACCTTTAATTACAACGGCAACGGATTGTTTGGTACGGGGACATTATTTCTCAACGAATTTGATTCAAGGAATCTGAAATTTTCCGTTGGCGGTCCGCCTCCCGGTTCAACAGAGCCAAATATAATCAGTGTAAAAATTTCTCTAAGCAATTACAGACTTGGAAAAATTACGGCAAATGTTCATAAACCCATCGGCTTGGGCAGTGATGTTTGCAATAAGTTCTTCAATTCATGCTACGACGGTTGCAGCAGCTGGTTTGGTCCGTTACAACCGGTTTGCCATGCAGGTTGCGGGTTGGTAGCCGTATTATGCAATACTTATGATGCATCCGCAAGCGCGGTTGCCGAAGCCACCATAAATGATTTTAGCGTAACATTGAATTATAGAGTTGTACGAGATGCCAATACCGGCGTACCTTCTTTTACGTACGCAGGTTCGCAAACGGGCGATTTTAATATTCATATTGATACAACCCATTTTAACTTTCAATCTTTTAATCCATTATTGGGTCCGTTAAATGTTTTGATTTCAATCGTTGTTGATTTACTTGAAAATACAATAGCAGATCAGATGAAATTCAATCATAATATAGGAGACAAAATCGTTAAAGAAATAGGGAACGGGGAAGAGGGAAGCATCTCTAAAAAAATTGAAGATAGCCTTAATACCACTCTTGCCGACACCAGAATTGAACCAAACTTTAAACTGGATGCGCTGGGGATCGAATTTTTTTCCAAGATCAACGCTTATATTCCAGCCCCGCAAATGGCGGCGACTAATTGCAGCGTTTCTTTCAACACTTCATTTTCTCCAACCGAAAGTACATTTCCTTTGTCAGACCAGTCCGATGTCGGTATGGGATTTTCCCTGACTGCCATGAACCAGGTATTTAATGAGTTGGCCAACCGCGGTTATTTTTGTTATGATTACCAAATAGACCCAAATACGGTCGTCTCCGTTCAACCGGTAACGGCGCCTGAAATAAAATATTTAGGCAATTATTTATTTCGTTTGCGACTTACCGCAGAGGCTCAATTAAAAAGTTTTAACATACCCTTAATAACCGATCAGGCGGCACTGGACATCTACTATCGAGTCTCTATCGACATGGGGGGGAATGAGCTGCGGATAAATGCGGTAAAAATAATTCCTGAGTTTAGCAATGCAACGATTCAAAATGCGGCAAACAGCTTATTTGCTTTACTCAATCAAAACATGCTGGATCAACCGGAATTATTCGGATATTCCGTGATTTTAAATAACCCGTTGAACTACGCCGATGTACAGCATTCCATGTTTCGATTGAATATGATTGAAGAATCCAATGGTCTGCTTGCTTTTGGAATTGATTTGAGCGGATTAAAACTTGATTATGAAAATCCAAACGGGGGCTCCGAATGGGTCTGGACCAAAAACTGGGGTAAGTTTACAACACAAAGATGCGCAAGTAAGGTTACGGGAACGCTGCAAAATGCGCCGGCCGGTTCATCAACCCGGTATGAATTAGTTTTTGATAATGGAGAAGAGCCGATTCCTTTTGAACCGCCTTCGGGTTATTTTATTCCGCAAGTTGGTACAACCGCCACTTATGAAGGTTCTTGCATTATTGATCCGTTAACAAATACGCAAAAATACTTTGCCAACAATATCATAAATGACCAGTTTTACATCGGTACCAATGGATTTCCGTTGCCAAAGAGAAATTACGCGGCCCAGGTAATCGCGGAATTTGATACTACGGTTGGTTTATATCCTGTTAATATTACCGGGAATGACACTCCTGAAATATTGCAGGTTGAACTGCTGCCAAACAATGAATATCAGCTGGATTGGATCATCAGCAATACCTGCTGTCAAAATGGTCCCGCTGACGTTGTAAAATACTCAATGGCTCTACCTGAAGAGTTTCAGCCAAAAATCATCACGCCTTCGATCAAACCCGAGAGTTTATACCGGGTTGAGATCATAAAAGCGGGCAGTGGAAGTGACCAGCTATTGCTCAACTGTTATGTATACGACGTTTCGGTAGTGAACGCTCAAGTAGTACTGTCATTTGCCAATCAAATCTGCCAGGATCCGTATGCAGGGATGGTTGCCGATAGTTCAAACGGACGCATGTGGACCAACTGTGTCATTGGCCAGCATATGTATGACCCGGACTGCGCAGGGGATTTTCAAATTTTCAGCGATGATTCACCTGCAAAAACATCATGCAGCAATCTTGAGATCTCCGGATTTGCCGATTGGCGATTGCCAAATGAAGCGGATTTTAATACTCTAAACTATTCTACAGCTTCTTTATTTCCAAATCCGAACGGCGTATATTATTCGGAAGGTTCTACAAGCAAAGATATAATCGTAAGAGCTTACGGAGATGACTCATGGAATCATGATCACGTACATAATAAATATATTGACTACTTTAAATATGCCAAACTGCATAACAGCATTTTGTTTGATGTAAAAGTAAATATTGACGGGACTGTATCGACGCAAGGTTTTACTGCGCCTATCAGCTACTATAACGTTCCGGGAATATGGAAATATATTTCTTCTTTTGCTTCCATTACAACATATTCTCGTAATTCCTATGTAACCGAATATCCGCCTGAGACCTTGCCGCAAAATATGCCTGCAGATTACCTGTTAATTAATTCGGGAATTAATATACCGGGCGCTGATGTATATATCTCGGTCGATGGCGGTTACCGCGGTTCGTCCGGGGTACTGTTTTATAATAGTTCCGGATTTTTTAATCAATTCGATCAAAAGATGAACTTGATTCTTTATAATCGGAATACGGTAAAAACTCGTTGTGTTCGCGATATAAATTGATCATTTTTACATGTTATGATCTATTTGTAAGATAGAGAAGCGGTTAAAAAAATTCGGGTCAAATGATGTGGATGATACGGCAAACTGCGCAGGATGCACGGAGAACAATGCCACCGGAAGATAAAAAATATATTTACCGGATAAAATGAAAAGTTAAAACTGAAGAATGATATATGCCGGGGCCCTTTACGTTATTGCACTGTTTTTTTTAATAAACAGTCTTATGCATATATGGAAATTCCGGGACATGCAACGCTTTATATTTGGCTGTATTCTCATCGTTCTCTGTATCATGTCTTTTCTATGCGCCCTTTACTTTTCCGGCCATATCGTGTATCTGCCTGCACTGTATGGCTCTTTACCTTTTTGGTCAGCCATTGTTCATGCCCTGCTGCTTTATTATTTTATAACCACATATACTTTTGAGTTCAAATGGACCTATAAATATGGATTTTTATTTGTTCTCACTTTTTTGCAGGCCGTACTATATATCTATAAGTTTTTTCTGGGATTTGGTCAACTCTCCAGTGTTGTTCTGGAAGACATGAAATTGAACCGGCTGAGTTTTTTTCCCGATAAAATAATATTTTATTTCCATTGCGTGTCGCTGATTCTTCTTTATCTTTTTTCAATAGTTTTTATTACTTACCGTTTTGATATTAAAAAATTATTAAAAACAAAAAGAAAAAAGGCGATTGCAGTTTTATTATTCATGGAAGTTTTAGCCCTGGCAATATTTTACCTGAATTATTCTTTTGTTTTTCATCAATTCGTTCATGGATTTCCTCGAGGGTATGACGCCGTAGCCATATTCTTTTTAATTTTAATATTTTTTGTTCTGATACAATTTTCCCCGTATTATCTTCGCAATGGATATCTTCCTATTGATATGCATAACCTTGGCGTTGATAAATATTTCAATAATTATCTTGCCGGTAAAGATACGACCGATATATCAGAAAAAATCAGATTGCTGACAAAAAAAGATATGTTTTACCGTGATGAAGATATTAATCTGAAAATATTTTCGGAAAAACTTGGGTTAACTTCGCATCAGTTATCGGAATATTTAAACCGTATTGAAAATAAATCTTTTACGACATTTATCAATGAATTGCGAATAGCGGATGCCAAGGAGCTGCTTAAATCGCCGGAAGGCCGAAACATTATTGAAATCTGCTATGAGGTTGGTTTTAACACTCCTTCCGTTTTTTTTAATTCGTTCAGAAGGATTACGGGAATGTCTCCCAGAAAGTGGCAGGAAAAACTGCGTAACAAATCCAATTAAAACCCGGTTTTGTATAAATCGGGGGTTATTGAAGAATTTTGTCAATGGTGTTCAGTAATGAAAGTACATCTTCCTGCTTATCCAGGTAATACGGTGCAATTGTAGCTGATTTTCCGACGCGAATTGCGGTGCCGGCTTCCATCACCCGCGCAAACATATCTTCATCGGTCTTGTCGTCTCCAACGGCGACCACATATGTATTGTGAGACATCTCCGTTCGTTCATAACTGCTCATATACCAGGTCGCAAAGTGCCCCTTATTGGCCTCCAGGGATCGCGCCTCAATGACTTTATTCCCCCAGAGAACGCTGGCCGATGAATGAATCAGGGTCGTTTCCAGATCATTGAACAGCTTTCTGGCCTGATATTCTCCGAACTGCAGGGGTGATTTGCGATAATGCCAGGATACGCCGTATTCTTTCACTTCCATAAGACTTCCGGGCACGCACCTGACATAATCTTCCACGATGCTTTGTACGCTGGACTTCCATTTCGGCCGGGAACCTCCCAGGGAAATCCATTTTTTGCTGCGCCGATCATAAAACCTGGCGCCATGCTCGCTCGCGATGGAAACATACGCATTTTTAACCTGGTTGTGAATGAACTTTGAATCTCGGCCGGATACAATCACCAGCCCCTTGATTCTCGGATTTTTTCCAAGACGGGCAAGAAGTTTGAGGGTTGTATCGCTGATGCGTGCCTCTTCCGGATTTTCGACTATCCGGCTGAGGGTTCCGTCGTAGTCCAGAAACAGGATAATATTTTTCTTTTTCATCATCAATTTCAGTGCGGCGGGAACGTTTGCAAATCCGTCTTTTTTTACATCAATTTTCTGCGCCGAATTCACCCGGCTGATATGGTTAACTTCCGACAGCCTGCTCAGGAAGCTGTTAGCCCAGGCGCTTGAGTCATACCTGCGCAGATACTCAACCATGAATGAATTTCTTCTTTTTCGTTCCGATTGCTCCATGGAAAGAGCCCGATGCATCGCGTCGGCGGTATCCGAAAAGTCCCAGGGATTCACCTGCAATGAATGGCTGAGGATCGATGCGGCTCCGGCAAATTCGCTCAGAAGAAGCACCCCCGGATCGCTTTCTTTTTGAGAAATTATATACTCCATTGAGACCAGGTTCATCCCGTCTCTTTTGGAGCTGACATAGAGAACGTCTGAAGCCTGGTACAGCGCCATTAGTTTGTCAAAGGGAAGCGAAGAAAACATGTAGTGAATGGGGGCGTAACCGGGTTTTCCAAACTCCCCGTTAATCTGACCGACCATCCTTTCCACCTCATTTTTTGTGATGATATAATCTTCCACATGAATTCTGGAGGGAACGGCAAGCTGGTAAAAATGCACTTTTCCCTGCCATTCGGGGTAGCGTTTCAGAAGCTCCCGGAAAGCTGAAAATTTCAAATCCAGCCCCTTTATGTAATCAAGCCGGTCAATCCCCAGTATGATTTTTTTCTGCTTTAATTCATATTCTGCCAAATGCGCTTTCAGATCATTTGTTTTTTTCTTTTTTTCAAACTTATCGGTATTGATACTAACTGGAAAAACACCGAGGTTGGTGTTGTACTTCCCATTTTCAATGAGGTGAAGGTCCGATTCCAGACCCATGATATTATACACCGCACTGGAAAAATGACGCAGATAATCATAGTCCTGGAAGCCAATGAGATTGGCATCAAGAACTCCTTCCAAAAGCTGCCGCCGCATGGAAAGCGACCTGAATATTTCGGAACTTGGAAACGGGATATGGAGAAAAAAGCCGATTTTTAACCCCGCTTTTTCTTTCCGGAGATATTGCGGAAGGAGCATCAAATGATAATCATGGATCCAGATAATGTCATTGGGTCCGGCAATCGAGAGAATCTTTTCGGCAAACAGTCTGTTTACTTTTTCATAGGCTTCCCAATATGTTTTTTTGAAGTCCACATATGACGTTTCATAATGAAACAGCGGCCAGAGAACATCATTGGACATTCCATTGTAATAATCATCATACAATTGCGGTTCAATGCCAACAGGAACAAGATTTTTATACGACTTCAGACTCTCAGGGTTTTCTGCATAACCGACCCACAATTGTTCATCTTTTATCCGGGTGTGCGCAAGAGCGGAGACCAGACCGCCTGTTGACTGGACAAACTTTTCGGTTTTTGGATTATAATTAACAGGTAGCCGGTTACTGACAATGATACATTTTCTGTTACTATTTTTAGTCTTCATCAGCTTGGCAAAATTGGCTTCTGCTTCCTCCACGCGTTCTGCACATACAAGAGCTTCAACATTCCGGAGGAATAGCCAGATCAAGTAATATGATTCCGGTTTTCCGAAATCATCCGTGATTCGCCTGCAATACAGTTCTTGGCCATTTATAAATTATTCCCCGGGGTCTCCAGATGCATTTTCGTCAATTATTATCATTTGTCCAGATTTTTTATAATTATTTATTATTTTTTACCGCGGCACGCAGCCGTCAAATGTTTTTTGTTGCCGGCTATGCCGCCAGGGCCTAGAACCGGATCAATTCCAATATCATATTTTCATTTCTGCGTTTTATAGTAGATCGTTTGGGTGGTACCGTTCCGGATCCAATGCTCCTGCTTATTGACATCCAGGGTGATGCCTTCGGCATGAGAAGGGTAGACATGCACAGTGAGATAGTCGCTGTAAAAATAGAGACACAGCCACTGCTGTTTGTAGTGGAGCTTTAGTCTAATCTTTTCAATTTCTTTGGGAAGCTGTGGCGTGAGATGCAGTTTGTCGGCCCGCGCTTCCAACCCCGTATAACAGCGCTGGATCATATCGATGGTTCCGGCCATCGCTCCGATATGGACTCCTTCCGGGGTTGTGGCCCCCTGGAGATCCTCAATATCGGTCAATAGCGCTTCATTGTAGTAGTGCCAGGACTCTTTGGGTCTGATACTGGCGCTGACCCAGGCATGTACAATCTGACTCAGTGACGAGCCGCCCGAAGTACGCTGCAAGTAATAATCCACATTTTTGTGGAGCATTTTTTGGCTGAAGCGGTAGCCCAGCTGCCCGAACAGCTCTTTCAGCTCTTCTACCGAGAAGAGGTAGAAAAGCATTAACACATCGGCCTGCTTGGAGAGCTGGTAGTTGTTCGCTGAATCGTTTTCTGCTTCCAAAATACGGTCCAGACGCCGAATGTTGCCGTATTTTTTTTTGTAACCTTCCCAGTCAAACTCCTTGAGTTTTTCATAGTCCTGGAACTGGCTGATGATATCCCCGTCATGGAACGGGATAAACATTTTTTTGCTTAGATCCTCCCAACGCTCGATCTCCGCGCTTTCGACCTGCAGCCTCTTGCAAATCTGGGTAAAACGCGCCTCGGAAAGTATTGAATGAAGACTTAACGCTTTGTTAAAAACAAACACGGCCATAATATTGGTATAAGAGTTGTTATTGATACCGGCCGTTTTGGAACCGGGGTAGCCGTCATGATACTCATCGGGTCCGATCACCCCTTTAATCTCATAGCGCCCAATTGTTTCGTTATAAACAGCCATGCTGGCCCAAAAGCGCGCAATCTCAATAATCATCTCGGCGCCGTGCTGCGAGAGAAATTCAATATCGCCGCTGACCTGGTAGTACTGCCAGATATTATAAACGATGGCGGAGTTGATATGACGCTGGAGATGGGTATTGTCCTCAAGCCAGCGATTTGATTTCGGGTTCAAGTGCAGACTTTGAGTCTCTTCTTTACCGTTGCTTCCGCTTTGCCAGGGGTACATCGCCCCTTTGTATCCCATCTCTTTTGCAGCGCGTCTTGCTTCCGGCAGACGGCGGTAGCGGTACAGTATGAGACTTTGTGTGATCTGGGGCAGCCGGTAGTTAAAGATGGGAAAAATAAAGATCTCGTCCCAGAAGATGTGCCCCCGGTACGCTTCGCCGTGCCACCCGCGCGCCGGCATACCCGTATCCATATCGACCGTATGAATTGATGCCGTCTGCAGCAAGTGAAAGGTATAGAGCCGTACGACACGTTTGACAAAGTAGTCTTTTTGCAGATCGCGCAGGTGAATCCCGATGTGAAAATTTTCCCAAAGCTCAGCCCAGGCAGTCTGGTGGCTGGGGACAAGGGCGCTAAAAGAAGGAACCTCGCGCACCGACAGTTCCGCTTCCAGAAAGTCGTTGGAAATCGCTTTATCTCTGGAGTTGAAAACGGCCAGACTCTTCTCAATACGCAGCTGGTCTGCAGGTGCAATTTTCTCGACAAATAATTCTTTGGCTATATAGGTATCTTTATCTATGTTCCGTGTTTTTGCCTGGTAGAATTTTCCATTTAGAAACAATGCGGTTGCCGAAGCCATGGAGAAGGTCAGGTTTGATTGAACGGTTTGTACCTTTAAAAACATCGTGTCTTCGGTAAACTTGCTCTCGACCAGTTTGTGGTGGCGGCTATTCAACCCCCGGTAACGCGCAACGCCGTTATTGATTACGCCTCCGTCAAGAGCGGATTCTACCGTGATACTTCCTTCCCAGTTCAGCGGCGTAATCGAATATTCGATAGCGCCAAGGTGCGGCTGCGCCATATGCACCAGCCGGCGTTCGCTCAGACGGGTATTGCGTCCTTTCGCATCGCTGAAGCGGATCATTTTATGCAGGATGCCTTTGCCCATATCGAGCTCTTGCCGGTAGTCCAATATGGTCGCATGGTCAATGGTAAACCAATCCTCGTTGTCAATTTTAAACTTCAACAGCAGCCAGTTGGGAAAGTTTACCAGGTCTTCGTTGGTGACGCTCCTCCCCTCGATTTCCGTTTTCAGGCGGTTGTACCCGCCGGCAAGATAAGTACCGGGGTAGTGGACGTCGCCATCGTCAGGCGAGTCGCACCCTGCGGCACGCGTGACAAAGTAACCGTTGCCCAAAGCGCACAACGCCTCTCGCAGCGGTTCCTGCTCGGGCTGGTACCCGTTATAGATCAGCGACCAGCTGTTACCGTCTTCGATGGAAGAAGAGAGAATGTTTAAAAAGCGCAGGCACTGGTCGGTATCTTTAAGACTATACTGCGCGCCGGTTTTCCGGTCTTCTTCACCGATGAGTATGCCCAGCCCGTAGCTTTTGATTGCTTTAAAAGCGTCTTCATCCGTGATGTCATCACCGAGATAAAAGATTTTGGTATTGCGTTTGCTGATACCAAGGGCATCGATCAGATACTCCAGCGCTTTCCCTTTATCCCAGTCCAGGTTGGGCCGCAGTTCGTAGACCATTTTACCCGTACCGATACGGATTTCCGGAAAAAGTTCATGGTACTTCTTTGCCAGAGCGTCAATCTGCGGGCGCTGAGCTGCATCGACGTTGCGGTAATGCAGAGCGACGGAAAATTTCTTTCTTTCAACCAAAGCCCCGGGGATTTGATTCGCTTCGGGCGTCAGCTGTGACTCCAGTTTGTCGAAAAGCTGAACATACTTTTGCGCCTGGTCATACTCCATTTGTATGTCCGGTCCTTCTATCTCGTAACCATGGCTGCCTGCATAATAGAGACCTTCGATACCCACACGGTTTCTGACATCGGCGAGTCCCCGTCCGCTCACGATTGCCACGGTACACTGGTTTGAGAGCTTGATCAGGGTATCGCGCATTTCTTCGCTAAGATTGGCATCTTTGGGGAGAGAGACAATCGGGGTCAAGGTACCGTCGTAATCGAAAAAGAGAACAACATCTTTATTCTGGAACTTGCGCTCGATATGTTTAAATGATTTGAGCGCCGAGGGAAGATCTTTGATATTGGCCTCAATATCCAGCTCGGAGAGTGCCAGGACAACCAGATCGGCTCCGGCGTTTTTTAGCGCCGCTTTTTGATTATGGCGGTCAATGGCGACAACGAGGGCAAAACCGGCGCGCTTTCCCGCTTCGATTCCGGCCAAAGCGTCTTCAACGACCACGGCGCGCTGCGGCTTGACACCGATACGTTTTGCCGCCTCCAGAAAAAGATCGGGCTCCGGTTTCCCCTTTAGATCAAGACTGACCTTATCAGTCCCGTCCACAATGGCATCAAAAAGATGCAATATGTTTGCACTTTGCAAAATGGCGCGGCAATTTTTGCTCGAAGAAACGACAGCTGTTTTAAATCCGAAGTTATTTAATTTGAGAATGAGTTCAATCGTAGCGTCATAGACCTTGACCCCCTCATGGAGCAGTTTCAGGAAAATGGAATTCTTTTTCTTGCACATGCCCGAAACGGTCAGGGCCTCTTCATCATCGTTTTTTCTTCCCTCGGGCAGAGTGATATCTCGCGAAGCAAGAAATGATCGCACCCCTTCATCCCGGGGTTTCCCGTCCACAAACTGAAAATAGTCATGATCCGGATCAAAAGGGCGGAAGTTCTTCCCCCCGTAATAAGAGTGCATAAAACTGTCAAAGGCCCGCTGCCAGGCTTTGGCATGGGTCTTTTGCGTCTGGGTGATTACACCATCCATGTCAAAAACCATGGCATCATACTGGGATGAGGCAATTATATGAATATTTTCCATTTCATTTTCCTTCTTTTTATCAATTTGCTAACTTCGCGAAAGAACGATCGGTAGAAACAGGGATAATACCAAATAAAGATAAATATTTTTTCAAAAAAGACCCCCATTCCGTTTGAATGGTCCTTTATTACAGTATGCTCTTCCGGTTTCGCCCGAATCATCGAACCGGATTTTGCTTCATAAACATACTTTATCTATAATCAATTTAACAAAGTACGAAGAACGGTCAAGTTCTCTTTTAATAAATAACGTTTAGGGGGGATTTTTATTTTCGGAAGCCGGACAAGAGAGAATAACATCCTTGTTTCACAAGTATACTGGGGACAATGCAACCCATAAAGATGTTTTACAGGGCCGATTTCGTGGCTTTCAGGGTTTTGTGAACTTCCTTCGCCCTTTTAATAGAATTGGAAAAAATATTTCGCTTTTCCGAATTTTGATGCATTCATTAACGAATGCATCATTGTATACTGGCCGGAATCATTAATTCTCCGGTTATATTCATATTTCCATCAATGTCATCAATCGTGATATAGTACATTTCAGGGGACGAAAAAGAGACTGTCGGTTGCAGCCCGGACCAAGTGGTAGCATAGGGGTACATGATTCCGTCAATCGCATATTGGGCAGAAACATTGATAAGAGTGTAGGTCAACCATCCGGTAGAGTTCAACACAAGCGGCATTATTTTAAATGTTTGATTCGAGATTCCTGTAAAATAGAAATCATTTAATAAATAAATAGCCGTTTTCGCTGACACCGTTGCGGCATTATCCAGTACGGTAGAGCAATTTGCGCTAATGGTTCCGCCGGCCACTTGATTGCCAATGACCAGACTGTCTCCCGGTCCATAGCATAAAATACTATTGATGGTACTAAAATAAACTCCCGCCGATAAGGTAGTATCATTCATGTTTATGGTAAGGGTATTATTGAATATATTCCATGCCGCAATGGTTTTGTTATACATTATCGACGTTGTTCCGTTCATTGTACTGTTTAACAGGTAATTAAGCGTTTTGGGCTGATAAGCGTTCTTTGTGAATGTAATGTTTCCGTTAAATAATGAATTGTCGATATAAACTGTTTTAAATGTACTTGTTGCCGTTGTTTCAAGAAAGCTGATTGTGGCATAATCTATTTCATTCGCGGCATTCCCTGTAATAAAAATATTTTCCAGGCGATTGCCCGAGAGATAGCCTGTCTTATTATACAAGGCAGATCCGTTTTTCACCGTAAATTTATTCCATGACGCGAGGGGGTTCCCCAGGGAAGGTTTAATTTCAACTCGATTTACCGCTGTCCCCAATACTTTGATATTCTTGGCATTGATAGACCAATAGTCATCCACTAATAATATGGCGCCGGCGTCCATCAGCACAGAACTTTCAAAGTTGGTATCGCAGGTGACAATATGAGTTCCGCTTAAAATTCTAACAGGATTAGAGTAGGTACCGCATAAATTTCCCGAAATTGATGTATATATTATATCTACGCATAAATTATCTTCTATAGTTTGCGTTGCGGTGCATGAAGCGATTGGAGTTTCACACCCTCGGGATGATTCCACTTGTCCTTCGGGACATGTTGTGTTGCAAGAGTTATTCCACCAGTAACCGTTAACCGCGGTACATTCAACGGATGTGACGCAAGAATTCAGGTCATATGCGCTGCAACCTGCCAGGCATGCTGTTCCGTCCCAGACCCCTCCCGCGGCGCTGCATTCCGTAGTATTGCTACAGGCCAAAAGGTTTCCCGATGCGCAACTCTGGATACACTGACTTCCTGTCCAAAAGCCATTGTTATTGTTACAATCAAGTTGCGTTAAACACAAATGCAGATTTCCTACGCCGCAAACCGCGACACATTCGGAATTTATATTCGTAAAGCCGGAATTGCATGTAAAAGATTCCGCCTCATAGTTTAAGCAATTTGTTCCGGAAGCAACGTAGCGTAAATATGTACCATTTGGAATAGAGCTTCCGCAAAATTCCGATGTGCAAATTTTATACGGAGTTCCCGTACCCCCGGATGCCATGGTATAATATTCACTGATGCTCGTCGAGCCATACGTTCCGTTGCAGGTAAAACTGGTTGTGTCAGACAATACCGTAGATTTTAAAATATAATTATTGTCAGAAAAACTACCGCCATCCTGCGCGAGAATTTGCCAGGAAGTTCCGTCAAATATATATGAAACGCCGTCGGTGGTATTATAGTAGGCCCAGTTGGTTAAAGGGCTTGCCGGGGCGACGGCCAGACTACCTTGCCAGCTCATAGAATTTCCGGATGATATAAAGTTAATAACAGTGTAAGTTCCGTTGTAGCAATACTTAAACGTATCCGTATTGATAATATAATAGATCGAACCTGCATTGGTTTGATTGCATAGAGGCAGGTCGACCTCATTTAAAACAGCTTTCATACGGCTGGCATCGAGAATATTAATATCATTTGCTCCATTGTTGTTATTGTCAGGTGTAGAACTCTTAACATCAGGTGCGTTTTCATTGCATTGATAAAATATGCTAATCATGATCAGTATGAGTAAAGCTTGTTTTTTCATGTGATATCCCTTGCCGGATTAAATTCGATCGGGAAAATCAAACATATAACGCGAGCTGTCAAGACAAATATTACGTTATAGTTAAACCAAGGGGGATCTTAAATCTTTGAACGCTACCGGGTCATGAGCGAAGTTTATGAAAGCAGGTTCCCCTTGGTCGCCGCGTTAAAAGATAAGGCAGAACAACCGCGTCAGTTGCAAAGAAGGGCGCGCGAAAAAGGCAATCAAACGTCAAAGCCGCGAAACTTTTTTGTTTGAATGAACTGGCGGGTAAAATCGTCGGCCGACAATGGTTTGCTAAAATAGTACCCCTGCACTTCATCGCAGCGCAAGCGGCTCAACGACTCAAACTGGCTGATGTTTTCCACACCTTCGGCCAGCACTTTGATATTGAGCGCTTCGCTCATGGCAATAATCGCTTTTATCAACGCCGCGTCGCTTTGCCTTTCGGTGATGTTGGTCACAAAAGACTGGTCTATTTTTAATTTATCGATGGGAAAGTTTTTAATGTACTTTAGAGAAGAGTACCCGGTTCCGAAATCATCGAGCGATATTTTAATTCCGTTCTTTTTCAATTGCTTTAATATTTTATCGGTTCGTTCGGCGTTCTCGATAAAAATGCTTTCTGTTAATTCAAGGTGCAATTTTCTTTCGTCAAATTTATTTGCATGCAAAATCGATAAAATTTTTTCTACGAGATTTGCCTGGTTGAGCTGCTTTGCCGAAAGGTTCACCGATACAATCAAGTCGGGGTATCCCATCGATTGCCATTTGCGGGTTTGACGTATCGCTTCTTTCAAAACCCATTCGCCTAACGGGATAATGAGGCCGGTATCTTCGGCAATGGGGATAAATTCATCGGGCCGGTGTACGACGACATTGTTTTTCTTCCATCGGAGCAGGGCCTCGGAGCCCAGGATTTTACCGTTTTTAACGCAAACAATCGGTTGGTAGTGCAAACTAAATTGGCGCTGGTCGATCGCTTTTCTGATATTCCTTTCAATGTCAAAGTAACTGGCCACATTTGCCTGCATGGTTTGATCAAAGATTGCGTAATTGTCTTTTGCCTGTTTCCCCTGGCTCTTTGCCCGGTGTAAGGCGGTATCGGCGTCGCGGATCATCTCTTCAGGCCGTTTGTATTCCCGGTTGGCCAGCACGATCCCGATTGAATACGAAACGTATATTTCCTGGTTTTCAATGTGGATCGGGTGCCACAAGATTTCCTGGATGCGCCCGACAATGCGGATCACTTCATTGATATCGATAATTTCTTCGAGCAAAATGGCAAACTCGTCGCCGCCCAGACGCGCCACTGTGTCTTCGGGACGAAGCGATTCCTGCAATAATGAAGCGAACCGGCGCAGCAAGGCGTTGCCAAACTCGTGCCCAAAGTTCTCGTTGATATTTTTAAAACGATCAATGTCTAAAAACAAAATGGCATACGATGAGTTCTTTTGACGCCGGTACTTTGTCATCGCATGATTCAAACGATTGAGCAAGAGATTCCAGTTTGGCAAGTCTGTCAAAGAGTCATAAAAGGCATCGTGCCGCAACTGCTCTTCGGCCGTTTTCCTTTGGGTAATGTCGGTTTGAGAGCCGGCAATGCGGTATGGTTTGCGGTTTTCGTCCCGGATTGCCATCCCGGTGGTGATGACCCAGCGGTAACTCCCGTCTTTGTGTTTCATGCGGTATTCCGCTTCAAAACGGGGCTGGTTACCGTCAAGATGGGCTTGCAACGCTTTTTGAAAAAAGGGCAAGTCGTCGGAATGAATGAGTTTCATCCATGTCGATGGCGCCTGGTTTAATTCCGCCTTTTTATACCCGATGATATTGCGCCACCGTGTTGAGTAGTAAATCTTGTCATGAATCAAGTCCCAGTCCCATAGACCGGCGTTTGAACCTTCGGCAGCCAGCGCATAACGTTCTTCGCTTTGGCGAAGCCTGCCTTCGGTCAGCATGTGCTGTTGAACTTCTTTTTCCAGGGCCTCTTGCGTCTTTTTGATACTTTCAATGTAAAATGCATTGTTGAGCGAGATGATCGCCTGGGTGGTCAGCAAGTCCAGGATACCGATTCGTTCCGGGGTAAAAACATTGCTCATTAAACTGTTTTCCAGATAAAGCATTCCCAGCAATTCTTTCTTGTACATTACCGGGTGGCACAATATTGTTTTCGCTTTTTTGCCCTTTAGCTCTTTGATAAACCGTTTTTCTTCTTTAGTATCGTGAATGACAAAGGTTTCTCCCATGGTTTTGGCGTACTGAATGAGCGAAGGCGTCAAGATTGAAAATCGTTCAATGGGCAAATAGGGGATGATTTTTACCGTTTCATTGGTTTTCCCTTCGGCGACTACCAGCAATTGATTTTCACGGTTTAACAGAAGATAACCGCTTTGGGCGCCTGAGCTTTCAATGGAATTTTTCAATAGCTTTAAGGCCAAAGAATTTAAATCCAGCTCTCTTGAGATGCTTTGCGACGCTTTTAAAACCGCTTGCAGGTCGATATTGTTAAATATATTGTGCGACGAAAAGCTGGGCGTCGACGGAGAAGGAGTATCGAATGTACTGCCAATCTCGGGTCTGACCATGTAAGGGTTAATGATGTAATCTACTTCCATTTCGGTTTGAATGGCTTTGGCGCCCCAAATAAAAAACAGGTAATAGGATTCGGCAAAATAGACATTCGCTAAAAACTTTTTATTTTGTTTTAAATGGTAGTGAGAGATGCGCTGGTTGGCAATTGCCCTCTCAAGCAAGTATTCGTTTTCAATGGTATGCCGCATGGCTTTTTCATAATATTCCAAAGCGGCGGGGTTTGAGTTCAGGCTCTGCAATTCGCCTTCAATAATTTCATATTTGGCAAGATAGTTGTGGGGGCATAACGCGGCCCAGGTTTTCAGCTTCTTTTGGTTCTTTTTTATTTGCCGTATGTACTTCCCGGATGGTACGTTCCGGGCGCTTGTTTTTTTTTGTGTTTGCTTTTTTGCCTCATCATGAGCCGTTTCTTGCAAATACGATGAGAGAATGAGAGAGTAAAAGAAATTATGCTCGCTTGTCACCGGCATGCCAAATACGCCGCTTTCAAACCCAATCGCCTTTTCTATCATTTTCAACGCTTTTTCATATTGCTTTTTAAAATAATAGAGAATGCCCCGCATTAAATAATAGGTGTAGAGACAGGTATTGATGTTGTTCTTTTCCCATACCGGGAAAATCTTCTTTTTGTGAAAATATTTTCCGTCAATTTCCGTCCGGAGCGTACCGGGGGCGGCTAACGTAGAGACAAACTCGCGCCACAGACAGTAAAATTCAGCCGGGTCCTCCTGGTGCACTTTCAATACCGTCGCGTTGTGCTCTTCCATCTCTTCCAGAGTAATGTCCAGGTTTCTCCGGGTGAGGTAATTTTGCGCGTTGTACCAGTTAAGCGAATATGAAGCGAAAAGCAGATCGCCGTTTTGAAGCCCTTCATGGTAGGCTTGCAGCAAATTCGCTTGCGCGGCATGGCCGGGTTCATTCCAATGCTGGATCATATTGCCGTAAATGAACAGACACTTTGAGTTTAAATAACCTGACTCCGATCTTTCCATCAACTTTAAACCCAAATCGCCAAGCTGTTTGCCTTTGCGGTAATTCCCTAACGCAGAGCCGGTGATTAGCCCGAAGAAGACAAAGGCGTACGCCGACTCGGGCGCTATCCCGTATTGCAATGTCAAGAGTACCATTTTTAAAACAAGCACCGGCGCCAGGTTGGGCGACGAGATAAACGATGGCGTGATCAATTGCGTAAACAAATTCATGGCGGCTCTCATCTCCCGGTTTTCCATCGGCGCGAGATTTTCAACGCGCTCGTATTTGCCGGCCATTTTAACATTGGCTTTGATAATATCGGGCAAAACAGCCAGAGGCCCCGGTTTTGCCGGCGCCGCAATACCCAAGGATTTTAACGCCTCAAGCCCCAGCTCAATGGCGCGCGCTGTTTTATTTTCAGCCGTTAAACTATTGAGAATGACATTGAAACTTTTCAATTGATCGACCGGGTTTTGCCCCTCTTTTTGTATGGTCTGGCAGCATTGAACCGCCTTGCCGAATTCGGTATTGACATAATAACTTTGGGCCAGCCACGTATGCAGAGACAATGCAATTGAATAATGCGACTTCCAGGCCTTTCGCGTTAAATGCTTGCCTGCCGATTGAAGATAGTAGAGTTCCAGCTCGTAGGCTGAACCCGATTTTGCTTTCATTGCGGCCATTAAGTTCAAGAAGACAAGGACCATTGCATAATCGTCTTTTTTAGACACGGCATTTGCGACATGAAATACCAGCGAAAAGATATTTTCGCGAAAGTAAGGCTCTAAATCAAATAATATATCTGCGTTCTGGATTGCGTCGCAAAAGACGTTGAGTTGGTGAAATGAATTTTCCTTTTTCGCGGCCTTTTTGAGTTCGTTTGGTACGTTTTCCCACCCCCGAACGTGATCGCTTTTCATTGCCCGGATCGCTTCGGTTAGCATGAGGTTTGCGGTTTCCCGGTGCGCCATGGTGCGCTCTTTGCGAGAGAGAAGAGAGTAAGCGGCGTGTAAAATTTCATCATGCCGATAAGAGAAAGTGATATTATCCTCTTGCCCGGGCGCCGCCGACGATAAAACGACAAACCCTTTTTCCACCACTTGCTTGAGAATTTCCAAAGTATCTTGTTCGCTCTTTTGAAACAGAAAAGCGACTGTCTTAAGCGGGAACGTCGAACCGATGGAACTTGCCAATTTTAAAACATTGATTTCTTCTTCGGGCAGATGGTGCAGTTGCTCCGAAAGCAGGTGGATTACGTTATCCGTTAGTTCCGTTTTTTTAATTTCGTTGATGTCCCATTTCCATTGGGTTCCCGCCCGGTTCAACCGAATCAACTTTTTTTGGTACAACGTTTGTAAAAACTGAGAAATAAAAAACGGATTTCCGTTTGTATGCCTTTTCACTTCAAGCGCCAGCGCTTTGGCGTTTTTTTCCGTACATAAAAGCATATCTTTAATAAGAAGGGCAATGTCGCCGGCCTCAATGCTGGCAAGCTGCAAAGACAAAACGCTGATATCGCTACCTCCTGCGGCAGAGCCGTTCTGTTTCGCCATTTTTTTCGCCATCTTTTTAACAAGGTGGTTGGCAGGCTGGTTTCTGGCGATTTCGGTTTCACGGTACGAAAGCAGCAAAAGGATATTCCGGGCTTGCCGGTTTAAAAACATATCCGACAATAAACGTACCGAAGGCAAATCGGCCCACTGAATGTCGTCAAGAAACAAGACAAACGGTTTTGTTTGCGGTTTGCCCCGGTCATGGCGCTCATCCAGGGAAAATATATTAATGAAGTCCTGGAAAACCTTGGGGATCCTGTTCTTCATATCTTCCGTCGGAATTTTTTCGTTTTCTTTGCTCTCTTTGCGTTCTTTGTTTTCCGGGGGCTCTTCTCCGATCAATTTATCAAGGTTCGGAATGATCCCGTTTAAGAGCCGAACGGATTCGGACATGCCCGATAAGATTTTATTTTTCCAAAAGGCGACGCGTTTGGCGTCTTGCAGCAAAACCTCATTGATAAAATGGCCAAACGCCTGCCCCAGAGCGGAGTAGGGGATATCTCTCTGGTAGGGCTCGAATTTACCGCTGAGAAAAAAGTTATTTTGGGCAAATAAATTTTGCTTGAATTGGTTGACGAGCGCCGTTTTGCCGCTGCCCGGTTTGCCGTGCAATACCAGGTAGGTATTGTTTTTCGGGTTTGTAATTTGATAGGCGTTTTGGAGCAGGTTAAGTTCATGTTCTCTGCCGTATATTTTTTCAGGGTATTGAAAGATGCGGATATGATCCCATCTGCCCGGTTTAAACAGGGGTATGCCCGATTTTTTCTCATGCTCCTTTTGGTGCTCTTTTTGGCAAAATTCCAAATCGCGTATGATACCGACCACGCTTTTGTATCGCTCTTCGCTGCTTTTCGCCAGCATTTTTAACACGACCCGCGAGACCATGGCTGGGATACCCGGCCTGATTGTTTCCGGGGCCGGCGGCGTTTTCGCCAAATGGGCATGCACCAGTTCGAGCGAATCCGCATAGGGGAAAGGGTGCGCCCCCGCAATCATTTCATAAAAGGTCAATCCCAGCGTATAAAAATCGGTTCGGTAATCAAGCACCCGGCCTGTCCAACCTGTCTGCTCCGGGGATATATATGCCATTGCGCCGACAATGGTGCCCATGGTAACGGGCCTTGGTATCTCTTTTGAAAAGGCGGACGAAATGGAAAAGTCTATGATCTGGATTTTCCCGTTCTTCGGATTAATCAATATGTTTTCAGGCTTTAGGTCTTTATGGATGATGCCGTGTTCGTGGATTTCCCCGACCGCTTTTAAAAGCTCTACGGATATTTTTAAAAATTTTTTAATATCGGTGGGTTTGTTTTGAATGAACGTTCGCAGCGATTGGCCCCCGAAATCTTCCAGTACCAACATATACGAATTGTGTACCGGTTTGATATCGTAGGCCCGAATGACGCCGGGGATATCAAGCGAGCGGATCAGCGCATACTCCCGCTGCATGCGCTGGATATCTTTTTTAAGCGGGTATTCCAGATTGAGTATTTTTAAAATGACCCGCCTGGAGCTATCTTGTTCGATCGCCCGGTAGACCACCGTTTGCGCTCCTTCATGCAATTTTTCAACAATGGTATATCCGTTTATGCTTTTCATGAATTACCGGTCGGTTTTAAACCGCGACTTACACGTTTTATTTTTTATATGTTTATTATAATCCATTTTTATTTTCAGACCGCCGCCCGGCAAAAGTCCGGTATTTATGCTGTATTACTATGAATGTAATTCCTAATTACCGATACGTACATGAAAAAACAAGAATATTATTATCCGTTATGCACCTTTTATATTCCAGCGTAACCCGCATCATAAGAGAGCTTCAGCGACGGTTAGAAAAAATGCGGATCAAGCTCAACGAAAATTTCTCTCTTTTTTCAGCGACTCATACGCGTCGTTGACTTTTCTGAATTTTTCATGGGCCGCCTTTTGAAACTCTTCCCCCAAATGAGCGACTTTATCCGGGTGAAATTTTACTGCCATCTGCCGATAGGCTTTTTTTATCTCTTCGTCGGTTGCATCCTGTGTAATTTCCAAAACGCGATAGGCCGAGGTGTTATCGGCGTAAAACATGGCTTTCACCGATTCAAAATCGCCGGAACTAATGCCCATATCCATGGCCATGTTAAAAATCACCCGGACCTCATCGACATGAACATGCTCGTCAGCCTTGGCGATGCCAAACAGGTAGTGCAAGAGCTGAACGCGCGAAGAGTAATCCATAAAAACGCGCACTTGTTCGCAAACATCTCTCGTGGAAAAGTCCTGGCGCAAAATATGATCCAGGGCGTTGGTATAGTGGGCCGCATGCGCCGCGCCAAATTGCCGTTCATAAAACTTTTTGACAAAATCAAGTTCTTCGCGTTTGATTTTACCGTCAGCTCGCACCACCGCAGCCGATAAAACCAGCAGCGAAGCGGCAAAGTCGCCCGGCCGCGTAACGGTTTCTCTGCCCTGGTGCTCTTGCATGTTTTCCAATGCGTTGCCGAAAGCGTATCCAATCAAAGCGCCAATTGGTCCGCCCAGGGCCCACCCTAAACCGCCGCCAATCCATTTTGCAAAACCCATTTTTTTTCTTCACAAAGCCGCCATACCTCGTCAACGGATATTTCATCAACCCGGAAGGCGATCAAAATCTCACTCGACAATGACGGTTTTGTTTAACTGAAAAACAGCCTTTGAATCTGAAAAACGGTGCAGGCTTAGCACCAGTTCTGAACTGCCGGTTAAAAAAGGCGTAAATTCAAGCAAGAGCCTGGATTTTTCTTCCAGCGCAATTTCGTATTCAGGTTGGTTAAAATCGCGTATAAAAAAATCGGGCGATGACATATCGCAATGAGCGGGGCAAAAGATACGCAAATAAAGATCGGGGCGGGGAGCTATTTGCAGAAAAATCCGGCGGGGTTGGCCCATCTCCCAGCGGTTCGGGAAGGGAGAAACAATGATATCGCCCTCTCTTTTTTCTTGTTCCACAGCCTCCGGTAAAAGGCCCGAAGCGCTTTGCTCTCTTTTGGCGGGCAACTTTTGAAAGGCGAGCGTAACATTTATTTTTTCCAATTGAAGCAAAACCTCCAATAGCATCGCCGTTCCTTCGGTGGAACCGAAAAGCGTGACTCCCCCTTGCCGGGTAAACTGGTGTTGAAACTGATCCCACGCCTTGACGGCCGGGTTCGGAACCTCAACCAGCTTCGATTCGGTTGGCAGTTCTTTTTTCAAAAGACGCAGCCATGCTTTTTTCAGCGGCCCATATTCAACCGGAACGTCCACAATGGCCGGCAAAAAATCGGGGAAATGAAAAAAAGCGACATAGAAAGACAACGCCTTATAAATCGGGTGATCGCTTACCTTTTTTTCCCGATCCGCCAGAGTCACCAGACGCAAAAGCAATTCCCGCGCATTGTTTTTTTGTTGCGCCTCGCGTTTTTCAGTATGCTTTTCTTTTTGTTCCTTGTTTTGCGCCAGTTTTTCGTTATCTTCGCAAATTTTTTCCCATATTGGTTCGATCTCCCGCCAAATGAAATCGCGTAACGTTTCACAAGATAAAATTGCGCCTTCTATTTGACTGTTTTTGTTTGCCTCATTCTCTGCAACATTCTTTGCATCGCGTTTTTGTTTGTCCGATTCAATTTGTTTGCTCAGGCGAACAGCCTCTTCATGCGAGCGTTTTAACCAGAGAGAAAGCCAGACGGTCAATCGCAGGTCTTCCTTTGCATTGGGCCATTCCCGGAAAGATCCCGCTTGTTGATCGTACAGCGATAAGAGTCTGCGCCAAACGATCTGCCGGCGCTTCGGATCGTTTTGAACCCCCCGCTTATCCATGATGTGATTTGCATATTCGTTTAAAACGCACCCGGAAGCTGAAAAATGGCTATACTCAAACAGCGAGCTGGCCAGATAATGAATCATGACCGGTAACGAGATATTTTCATAATCAGGCACATTCTGAAATGTTTCGAGAGCGGGAAAGCTGCCAAACCCCGTTTGCTTCTTTGCCGGTTTCCAGATATCGGCTTCGCCGGGGCAAAATTGAGGAACCGTTTCCCATACATCCACCGGTTGTAGTTCTTCTTTTTGTTTTATGTATAATACGTATCGATTTTCATGTTCGCTGTTTTTTGCGCTTTGACCGGTTTTGCCGGTCGCCTGGAGATCTTTATCTTGTTTTTTCTCCTTATTTAAAGTATCTTCTTGTGCGCCTTCTTGCTTTTGCAGCGATTTCTGCTTACCCGGCGAATGAGCTGGCGTATTCTCTTGAGATGATTCCTGCTTACCCGGGTTGCTTACCTGTTTGTTCAAAGGAATGGAAATATGATACAGGCCGCCTGTTTTCTTTGGCCGCAAATCTTCGTTACCTTTTCGGACGGTTTCACCGGCGGCGCCGTCATAGAATTTCAGTTGTTTTTTTTGGTGATCCAGCACATTGACAATTTCATTTTCAGGAATTTCAACGCGAACATTGACCCGGTCCGTAGCGCGAAAGTAACGCGGCCGGACAATTCGCATTGCATGTCTCACAGACAAGGGGGCGGTTTTTAATGCGCTGTTTTCTTGTGTTTTTTTTTGCCCGGCTTCCCCTGATTTATTTTGCTTTGTTCGAACCGCTAAAATGCAAATGCGGTACTGTTCCGGGGGCAAGCGATTCGGCAATGATACAGAAAGCATTGCATTTTCTTCGTTTTGGCCGGTTTCCCCCAAAAGAGTCCGGGCATAACCGTGGCCCGAACGATGATCGCCCGACCCCGAAGCGCGGTTTTTTTGCCTCTGGTTTGCCTCTTCTTTGCTATGCCGGTGCAATGAAAAAATATATTTAGCGGACCGTCGCAGCGAACCGGAATCGGTTGCCAATGTTTCATAACCCGCCAATTGCGGCGCCACCGCACTGGGCGCAAAGAATGGTTCGAGCCAGTAAAATATTTCAGCAAAGCCGGGGAGCTCCACAGCAAACTCAATATTCTCGTTCATGGCAATTTCAGGTTTGCTCGTTATATTTATGCCATTTTGAATATCTTTCGCCCAAGACCGTTTGATGGCTGATTTAGATTCCGGGTTTGCGCTGCCGGAGGCGGTATGATGGTATATGTCTTCGAGCAGACATGAGGTCATTCGGCCGGTTTGCGCGGCGGTTGCCGTGAGTAAAAACGGACCGGTATGATCTTCAATGGAAAATTCCATTTCATCCGTTTTCGGATTACCGCTGCCGCTTCGGGTAAATGTTTTTTGGTAAGAGGCGATCCCCGACCCGCAAGCCATACAACGCAGGGCCAGAGTTAGTTCGCCCCGGAAAGACTGTCCTTCGTCCATGACGCTAATTTCGGCCGTTAGTTTTTGAGAGAAACGTTCGCCGTTTTCTAACCCGGCTAAGCCGGTTCGATGGACCCGTAATGACAGCTTCCTCCGTTCATTCGTTTTTTGCCGCGAATAAAGGCATGTGCGATAGGCGAGAAAAGGGCGGGTAAAGTTCGTTCCCGTATTTTCTTCTTTTATATCTGTATCTCGTAAAAACGCGCAAAGAAAAATGCCATTGCTTTGCCCTTTGGCGGGTATTTTTTCATCGATTTGCAAAACAGGTATATATTGCATCGAGACCCCGCTTTGTCCGAAAGAGACCGTTCTGCAAAGCAGCTCTTCTTCGCCCCATTGGATGGTAAAGTTCACCGTCTCGCCGGGCCGGCCGGTTAAAACAAACATGGCAATTTCATCAGCATGAAGTATGCGCGAAAAAGCGATAATGCCGTACGGGCTTTGAAAAGTGTTCTTTTGACCGGAACAACGAAACACATTGCCAAAAACCAAACCGGTATCAAAAGAGATATCGCCGTTCAGCCATGCCTCCCGGAACATATCGTAAAACTCCTGGGCATGAGCGCGTTTGCCGGGTTGCTCCGGTTCGTCTGCCGCGTTCCTGTTTCGTTCCTCGCCGGTCCGGTTTTTGAATTCTTGAGCCATACCGCCGGCGCTCCCGGGAAAGGCGTTTTGAACGATCTCTTTGGCTTTGTTGTTGAACCCCGAAAGCCAGGACAAAACCGAAGGCTGTAATGTTTGTAAAAAAGGCGCCAGCTCATCGGGTAACATTTGCCCCAAAATAAAATCGGGAGAATCAAGACGAATGGCGTTTTCTGCAAAGTGCCTCGCCAATTCGGGATTCTCCGCAATCAAAGGTCGAATGAGTTCCCGGGCGCGGACAGGGTCGGGGTCGGCAAGAACAATTTCAATCAATCGATTCGCGTTTCGACGGATTTGTTCCTCGTCGGGCATAACTCAAAGCTGAGCTTCTTTATACTTAGTCAAACTATTTTCCCATTTCATAAATCAAAATTTGTGTGCAAATTGTATTCAAACCTCGTGTCTTTTGATGAGTTAAAATGAAAAGTTTTCACTTGACCTTTGCTTTATTGTAATAGATTTTACCGCTTCAATGAGCGCCGCCTTCTCACCAAACAAAAAAATAAATCTCTTGCCTCCGCCCCAAGTGGCCGATTTACCGGATTTACCCCCGGGGCTAAAAATTGGCCTCTATTACGGAAATGAATGGCAAAAGGCGCGCGCAGAACTGATTTTTCATTTAGACGCCTTGAGCGGCGAGATTTTCTGCAAAAAACCGGCAGACGGTTCCTGGAGTTTGGCTCAAATTTGCGATCATCTTTATTTGTCGCAATACCGGTTTTCCCGGATTTTTCCCGCCATTTTACGGGGCAAGTTCGGGTTTGACCAGCAAGGGAAATTTGAAACCGATTACCAAACAATCGAGCAATCGTACCAAAGCGGTAAAACCGTACAAAACCCGCCTGACGTAACCCCTCACGAAAAAGACCCACAAACCGGGGAATTCCCCGAAGATTTTAGCATACCGGGGATGAAAGAGCGCCTGCAAACTTCGCTGGATTTGTTTCAAAAAAATGCGCAAAACGGGAACGACCTGGATTTTACCACACGCGGGTTAAATCACCCGATTTTTGGGCCTGTCTCTGTCGCGGATTTTATCTGGATCCTGATTTTACATGAAAAGATGCATATTCGTAAATTCGAACAAAAAATACGAAACGCATGATTGAATATCATCGCCTGACCTGAAAAAATAGCTGGATGCCGTGAGGCCATCCAACATTCCAGTACCATAAAAAAATGAAAATAGCAATTGTAGGGTTAGGCAGAGTAGGAAGCAAGTTTATCAGCAAAATGATCGGCCTTGTCGAAAAAGGGGTGGAAATCATCGCTGTCGCTGAGAAAGAAGAGACCGAAGGCAAAAAAATTGCCGAAAAAGAGGGATTTTCCATCAAAGAAGAGCATGAGATTGCCGCAATGGGCAGCGCCATTGACGTTATTTTTGACCTCACCGGTCAACCGGAGGTTCGCCAAAAATTGCGCGATATTCTCAAGCAAAACAAGAACCTTCATACCGTAATCGCTCCCGAAACCGTAGCATACTTGATCTGCTCCATTCTAGAAGACGGAGAGCTGCCCGACGTTCATGAACACAAAGGATACTGAAAATCATTTCGCGAGTCACCTTTTCTACCGGTTGACTCCCGAAATCGTGATGGACGCTTTGGAAAAAAGCGGTTTAAACCCCAACGGTCATTGCCGTGCATTAAACAGCCTGGAAAACCGGGTCTTTGACATTGGCTTGTACGAGGGGAAAAACGTCGTAGCTAAATTTTACCGCCCCGAACGCTGGAGCCGGGAACAAATCCAGGAAGAACACGACTTTCTTTTCGACCTGGAAAATGACGAAGTCCCGGTCATAACGCCGGTCCGGCTTCAAGATGATCAAACCTTGTTTGAAATACCTGCCCATGCGGCTGTAAATGACGGCAAAAACGGTTCCATTTATTTTGCCATTTGGCCGTTAGCCGGTGGCCGCGAGCCCGCCGAATTCAACGACACCGAACTTGAAATCACGGGCCGTTTGCTGGCGCGTATCCATAACACCGGAGCGGGCAAAGAGACGATATATCGCCCGGCGTTCCGGGCCGAACGCTTGCTTGAAGAGCCTCTGGATTTTCTTTTGAATAATCATTTTATCCCCGCCGAACTGGAAAAAGATTACCGGCAAGTGACCCTTCAAATTGGCGAAGCCTACAGCCAGTTGATCAGTGACGTGCCGCACCACCGGATCCATGGCGATTGCCATATCGGCAACCTTTTGTACGGCGCGCAAGGTTGGTATTTTCTCGATTTTGACGATTTTAGCTCGGGCCCCGCCGTACAGGATATCTGGATGATATGCCCCGGCAGAGACGCCGAATCGTTGCGCCGGCGAGCGCTTTTCCTGGAAGCCTACCGCACGTTCCGCGATTTTAACGAAAGTTGGCTGCCTCTCATTGAGCCTTTACGCGCCATGCGTTATCTTCATTATGCCGGTTGGATTGCCCGCCGATGGGACGACCCGGCCTTTCCTGACGCGTTTCCCCATTTCGGAACGCCCGAGTACTGGCGCCAGGAGCTGAATGATCTTCGCGAGCAGGTTGCCATCATACATGGAGAAGCAGCCCGTTCGGGGCTGGTTATCCCGGGGGCGGATTTAGCCGAAGATCACCCGGAAGAACAGCTATCCAATAGCGATTACTTCTTTGACTGGGAAGATTAAAGCCCAAAACAAGGTCGCTTTCTAAAAATACTCCTAATGTATTCTAATTATATTAATTTTGGTTGACGAAATCAATACATAGCTTAAAGTGACAAAACTGCAACAAAAGGCTATTTATAAGTTTGCCGTACAGGCAACCAGTCTTTGGCGAGCAGGTGAGATACGAGAAAGAAAAAAAGATGTTCCTTTCATATGCGGAACGCTTGTTCGTTCCGCATATTTTCAACCTTTCGTTTACTTCCTGTAAAAATGCATAAAAAGTATGCTGAACGAAAGGTAAAAAACCCTGGCTATAATTTTTCCGGCTGCCAGATATCATTTGGCGGTTCCATTGACAAGTTAATCAAAAGGAATGCTAAAAAACAATTTACCGTAGATTTAAAAATATAATTCTATCCGGAAGATGGCGAAAAGTTTGAATCCTGATCATTTTCATGTAAAACATATTGTTCTTTTATTAATTGGGGTAATTTTACTTACCTTTGGCCCCGGAAAAGCCTTTGCGCAAGCGGGTCCGAGTACCATGGTTTCCGAAGAAGACGCCGGGAATGCGGTTCAGTTTGAAGACGCAATTACGGTAAAAGATATCCTGGCTCCGGAAAATCCTCCGGCAAAAATAAGCGATTTTGAGATAGAAACCACGTATTATAAGATTAAATTCCAGTCAAAAGGGGCGCAAATCACCTCTTTTGTTCATAAAGACCCCAATAACCTGCTAAAAAACAATGTCGAACTCTTGTACAACAACCCGTTTTATTTCGACATCTACATGACGCCAAAGTCTCTTCTCAATGTCCGAAACCTGGATTATCGATTTAAACAAGCGGAAGAAAAAGATTACAAGATCGTTCAAGCCATTACCAACGCCAGGTTGCAAACCGATTCGGGAACCATCCCGGTGCAAATTGAGAAAATCTTCCGGTTTCATAAAAACCTTCATTACTGGGATTTCCAGTGGAAAATCCTGAACCGCACCCAGGAAAAGCTCTATTTCGATAAAGCGTACTTTATTCCGTTAAATAAAATCGGACCTCCGCCCCAATCCGATGCCAGAATGGCGAGCCGCGGTTTCAATGTATTTTATTATATGGACGATGATTTTGAATCGAAAAGCAACCTCGTAGAAAGCGGCGGCTTGTTTTGTGCCGGCGGTTCAAGCGAACCCGAAACGGAATTTCATGAAAACAAAGTCGATTATTTTGGCATGGCTTCCCGTTTTATGCTTTTGTCCATGCAACCGCTTTCCGAAACCTCCGGTTTAATTGACTATACCGTTGAGTTGCAGGTTCAAATGGCACCCGCCGTTTTACCAGAAAATGGCGAATTGTCGTATGATTTTCTCAACTATACCGGACCAAAAGTCAACCGTTACCTGCACTTAGAGCCTGAAACGCTGCAAAAGAACCCCCGCCTGAAGCTGGTACACGATGATCTTTACCAGGCGTTTGATTTCGGGATTACGGCACCGATCCGTGATTTAATCGTATTTATTTTAAAGATGTTTTATAAGATCGTACCTAACTATGGGGTAGGGATCATTATTTTCGCACTTTTATTTAAGGTGGCTTTTTTCCCGTTGAATCAGGCGCAGGCACGTTCCATGAAAAAAATGCAGGTTCTGCAGCCTGAATTAAAAATACTCAACGAAAAGTATAAAAACAACCCGCAAGAGAAGCAACGAAGAACGCTGGAACTTTACAAAAAACACAAGGCGAACCCATTTGGCGGATGTCTGCCAATGCTGATACAAATTCCCATTTTCATCGCCCTTTACAGCGCATTCTCGGATGCATATGAACTCTGGCGATCGCCATTTATTGAGGGATGGATTAACGACCTGTCGCAACCGGATCAAATGATTGCTTTTGATCCTACCTTGCCCTTCATTGGCGGTTTCGCGTTAAATGTATTACCATTGATCATGGTGGTAAGCCAATATCTGCAGACAAAGTATACCATGGTTTCCGGAGATGCAAACCAGCAAAAAATGATGCAATTTCTGCCATTGTTAATGCTTTTCTTCTTCTGGTCAATGCCTTCGGGGGTTGTTTTATACTGGATTATTTTTAACCTTCTATCGGTTTTGCAACAGGTCTATACAAATGCAAAAAAAGAAGCGTAAAAGCTGCCTGAAAAGCGTGAAAAGATGAGAGGAAAACAAAATGCAAATATTAGAATTAAGCGCAGCAAACGACAAGGAGGCGCTCAAATACGGCGCTGACCTACTGCAAGTGGAGCCGGGGAGCATCTCGGCAAAGATTTATAAAAAAGGCTCCGGAGGATTTCTGGGCCTGGGCAGCAAAGACCCGTCCGTCTATTTTATTGAAACAATAGAGAAATCCACCCCGGTTTACGGCGTGATGCGCGGGGTAGTGCTTACCTTGCTCAATAAAATGGGCCTCGAAGCTGAGATTGAAGGCATTGACGAGCAAGAAGAGCAAAAAATATGCGTTCGCATCGCTTCTTTAAAAGCCGGCCAAATTATTGGCAAACGCGGCAAAACCCTGGAATCTCTGCAATTTTTAACCAATTTGTTGGTACAGCAATACACCGGCGAACCGCCGAAAATTTTACTTGATATTGAAAATTACCGGGAAAGAAGGGCAAAATATCTGACCGACTTTGCCTTAAAAATGGCGTCACAGGTCATTAAATACGGTAAAAGCCGGTTGATGGAACCTTTGAACCCGTTTGAACGGCGTTTGATTCATGTCGCTTTGCAAGAAGATGACCGCGTTGAAACGGAATCCGAAGGCGTTGGCGTTTACAAGCGCGTGCGGATCAAAAGCAAAAAACAAGCCCGCAAAGGCGGTGTGAAACAATCGTCCGGCGCTCAAATGGACCTGACCGGCGAAAACGAAGATTCAGAATACGCCAGTTATACCGAAGAAGAAGAAGAAAAACTCAGCCAGTCGGTACTGGTCGATCCGGAAGAGCATGAATCCGTAGCAGCCGGCTCACCGGATTCTGAAGATGAAAATGCGGCTTATCATGACGACCAGGATGGCCAGGATGAGACTAAAGCGGCCCCCCAAGGCGCAGAAGAAGAGTAGAGACGCCAAAGACGTCCGTAAAAATAAGGGCAATTAGTAAAATTCGGCGCAACCCGATATCCGGGGCGGGGGGCTCTGCCGTTTTTTCCCGAATGCGGGTACAATTCGCCTGCGATAGGCTACGCCGGCGCTACCGGTTCACTCATGCTAATGGCGCCAACGCTTCATTCGTCGCATCGCAGTAGTCGCATCATAGAAGCCATAGAAGCCACGGATGCCACAATTCAAGCCGCCAATAAAACAAGATATGTACCCCAAGTGCAATCCTCCCATTTGCGCGGCGGCAACTCCGTTAGGACATTCCGCGATTGGCGTGATACGAGCCACCGGTGCGGGCACCATTGAGCTGGTCTCTCAACTCTTTCAAACCCACTCGCAGGGGCAAACATTCAAAAAAAACAGCGAGCAAAAGCTGAAACCAAGACACGCCTATTTCGGGAAACTCATTGAAAATAATGAAATTCTCGATGAAGTGGTTTTGATCGTATACGCCGGGCCCGCTTCTTACTCAGGCGAAGATTCGGCTGAAATTTTTACGCACGGAAACCCGATTCTCATGAAAAATATCCTGGGCGCCTTGCTCAGGGCCGGCTTTACGCCCGCCAGCCCCGGCGAGTTTACAAGGCGGGCCTACCAAAACGGAAAACTGGATCTAACCGAAGCCGAGGCCATTCACGAAATCATTACGGCTCGCGGCGAAAAAGAGCTGCAAAGCGCACAACTGGTCAAAGCCGGTTCGTTCCGGCGGAAACTCTTTCGCTACCGAAGCGATTTAATGAACCTGGCCGCCGATTTAACCGCCGAGCTTGACTTTGCCGACGAAGACATTCAGTTTTTAACCAAAGATGAAAAGCTCAACGGCTTGCATCTTATTATCGAAGATATGCGACAATTGCTGGACGATACCGCCCGGATGCAACTTTTTCGCCAAGGGCTTGAAATTGTCATAGCGGGCGCCCCCAATACCGGCAAATCTTCTCTTTTGAACGAAATTATCGGTAAAGACCGCGCCATTGTCTCGGGCACGCCAGGGACAACCCGCGACTACCTGGAAGCCGGCATGCAAATTGCCGGCGTACCGGTAAAGTATGTCGACACTGCCGGCATCCGCAGCGATACGCAGGAAGAAACCGAAAAAGCCGGTATCCTCAAAAGCATTCAAAAATGGAGCGAAGCCGATATTTGCATTCTCATGATAGACTTGACTCTCTCGATTGAAGAAGCTCTGGCAAAAGCCCCCGGCCAACAATTGGCGGAAAAGGTTGACGGCAATAAAATATTGATTGTGTTGAATAAGCTCGATTGCGCTCACCCCGAATGGAAAAGCTTACTTGAAAAAGATCAACTGGTCTCTTATTTTACCCGGCTCAAACCGCTTGCCGGTTTAATGGAAAAACTCATTTTATCGCCGCCTCAAAACGCGTTTCTACCCTTATCCATTCTCAAGGGAGACGGAATGGAACGCTTTCAAAAAACAATGGAACAAATTGTAGAAAACATGAACCCGCATAGCGAATCTATGGTCATGTCGGCGTGGCAAACGGAAATTCTCGAACAAATTCTGGAAGAGCTAAACCAGGCAAGCCAAATGACCCGCCTGGGGGAATCACCCGAGCTCATCGCCGCATCCATTCAAAACACGATTGACTATTTTTCCGTCATTTCAGGGGAAATTTCTAACGAAGAGATACTGGGCCGTGTCTTTAGCCGGTTTTGCATCGGCAAATAAACCCCTTTAGAGCCAAATCATTCATCGGGCTACACAACAAAGCGTTATTGGCCGATGATTAGTACATGTTGTATACTATACCTTAAAAGAAAGAAACGGTATAGGGGGAGGACGCATGGTTTTTCAACATGAAAACGGTGAAATATATTATATAAAACAAGGAGAAGGGAAAACTCCCTTGGTGCTGATTCATGGTTTTCCAATGAATTTGCACATGTGGCAAAACCAGCTTTATGAATTTTCCGACCGGGCTGTCATTGCCTATGATGTGGGGGGCTTAGGCAAGTCCAAGGCGGGCGATATTCCTTGTACAATGGAAAAACTGGCCGACGATTTGCTGGCGCTGGTTGATCACTTGAATCTGGGGCCCGTATGCCCCGTTGGACTGTCTATGGGGGGTTATATTGCCATGCGAGCCATGGAAAAAGCCCCTGAAAAATTTAACGCGGCTATTTTAAGCAATACGCGCACTTCCCGCGATACCGATGAAGGTTTGCTTGCCCGGACGGCCATGATCCGGGAAATTCTTACTTCGGATGATTTGCGCTCTTTTGCCCGTACCTTTGCCGCCAACGGACTTTCTCCGGAAGCGCCGATTAAAAAAAGGGAAGTTTTGATTAAAATGATTGAAATAATTCTGGAAAACCGCCCGAAAGCTCTTGCCGATACGTTACTTGCGCTAGCCACCAGAACCGACACATCCAACGTACTCAAGAGTTTTGACAAACCCGTTCTTTTCATTGGGGGGGCTCACGATAAACTGACCCCGCCCGAGGTGATCCAGGAGATGGGGGATAATTCCGTTTCCGGGCAAACAGCCATCATACCGGGGGCGGGGCATTTTTCCGCCATAGAAAAACCCGAAGAGTTTAACGAGATTGTGAAAAATTTTCTCGCCCGGCTTGATTAAAGTCAAACGGCAAGCGGAAAAGGTTTTTAGCCAATTCAAATTCTTTACATTACAGAGAAGGTTGATCAAGAAATTTAGGTTGCGTATCAAATACCCAGACATCAATCATTGCGAGAATTTGAGCCATTACCTCGCGCACATACAATAAAAACGGAACTTTCCCCCCGCGGTCGGCTGCAAAGCCAAAGGCGTCCAGACCGGCGGCATGCGCTAAAAAGAGCGTTCGCGGAAGATGAAAGCGCTGGGTCACAACGGTAATTTTCTGCAAATGATAGACCGATTTAGCCCGGTAGATTGAGTCAAGTGTGCGCACCCCGAAATCGTCTTCAATGATACTGCTCCGGGCAATGTTGCTATGGCCGACAAGATATTGGCGCATTGCCGCGACTTCGTTGTAGTAGGTGTCGGAATGATCGCCGGAAAGCAATATTTTTTCCACTTTCATTCCTTCGTACAAAGAAATGGCAGAGTCAATCCGGCTGGTGAGCATCTCTGACGGATTTTTGTCGGGCAAGACGCTGGCCCCTAAAACAATGGCGGCTTGCGCGCGCGGTACCTGCTTGATATCGTCATAGATTTTCTTGGCGTAGTAAAAATTTAACGCGCCTATGGCCAAAGCAACCGGCACGACCAGCCAAAGAGTCAGGTAAAACGAAAAACGGAATAATCTTTTGAAAAATTTTGGCATTGCAGGCGTCAAACGCCGGACTTTCGCCCTTGGCCGGCTACCGCTTCCTGGGCTTTCCTGACTTCTTCGGCGTCTCCCAGAAAGTAACGGTCTTTGGCTTTTAAATCTTCATCGAGTTCGTATACAAAAGGAATACCTGTCGGCACATTAAACCCTGTGATCTCATCGTCAGAAATACCTTCTATGTATTTTACCAGAGCCCGCAACGAGTTACCGTGGGCGGCAATAATCACCTTTTTCCCCGACCGGACAGCCGGGGCAATTTCGTCGATCCAATACGGGATAACGCGGTCAACGGTTAGTTTTAAACTTTCTCCGTTCGGCAAAATTCTCGGGTCCAGGTGGGTATAACGCGAATCATGAATCGGGTGGCGCTCGTCGCTTGTTTCCAGCGCCGGGGGCGGCGTGTCGTAACTTCTTCTCCAGGTAAAGACCTGGTCTTCGCCATACTTCTCGGCAGTCTCCGATTTATTCAGCCCCTGCAACCCGCCGTAATGTCGTTCGTTTAAACGCCAGCTTCGTTTCACCGGTATCCAGAGCAGGTCAAGTTCTTCCATGATCAGCCATAGCGTGCGAATCGCTCTTTTTAAAACGGAAGTATAGGCCATATCAAACTGGTAGCCTTCCTTCTTTAAAACATCTGCGGCTTTTTTCGCTTCTTCCAAACCGCGGTCCGAAAGATCAACGTCTTTCCAACCGGTAAATTTATTCTCGCGATTCCAGACGCTCTCGCCATGCCTGATTAAGACCAACTTATACATGGTTTTGGAAGCCCGGCCTGAAACAGGGGGTCAAGCATTTAATCCCCGCTTTCGCGCCGGCTTATTCTTTATCGTACTCTTTGCCGCGCAAATCCAGTCGCGTGGGCACAAAAATTTCCATAAATGACGAAGCCCGGTCGGGGATTAAAATATTCCAGTAGTAGTACCTGAAAAAGAGTTTACCCCAGTGATTTAACCTGTCTTCTTTTAATAAGGAAAACGGACCAAGCAACGGGCGCGGAAATTTACCCGGCACCGGTTGATGATCATAGTTAAAATCAATGAGAGATGCTTTTCCGCCGCCGGTTTCAATGAAACAAAGCGCATGCCCGTCAAAATCAGCGTGGGGGGCTTTTCCTTCCAGCTCGCGTAAAATATTTTGCTCAACAATGTTAGCTTCAAAGTGAGCGACGCTGCCGGCTTTGGAGGTCGGTAAGTTCGTGCAATCGCCAAGCGCATAGGTTTGATCGTGCTTCATTACTTTCAACGTATTTTGATCGGTAGCGACAAACCCGGACCCGTCGCTGAAACCGGACGAATCAATGAAATCAGCCCCTACATTGGGAGGTATCGCGACAAGCGTATCGTACTCGACGGTTTGTCCGGTAAAACTGTGGATTTTCCGGTTCGCTGCGTCCACTTCCGAGATGGGAAACCCGGCGGTTATTTTAATGTCTTTTCGCTCAAATATTTCGGTTAAAAATTTACCCGCAACCGGTTTTGTGAAAAGCGAATCTTGAACAGTGACCACTTCGATTTCAACATCTTTTCGGATTCCCCTTTCGCGAAAATAAGAGTCGGCTAACGCCGCAAATTCAATCGGCGCCACGGGGCATTTGATCGGTGACTCGGCAATTTCAATGACAAGCCTGCCTTTTTTAAAGTTACGCAAGTGGTCCCGCAAGTCCATCGCCGATTTCATGGTGTAAAAATAAAAAACGTTTTTGCCGTACCCGTCCGTCATCCCCGGCACCTCTTCCGGGGCAATGCGGCAGCCGGTTGAGACAATCAGCCAGTCATACGTATAATTGCCATTTTTGGTTTTGATTGTTTTTTTATCGGATGCTATTTCAATGATTTCATCTTCAACCTGAACCACGCCCGAAGGCAGAAGCTGTTCAATCGGTTTTGCGTTGTCTTTTTCTCCCTGGTATCCGTACATTTCAAACGGGATAAATATATAGGCAGGTTGGTAATAGTGAACCTTGCTTTGGTCAAAAATTAAAATATTCCACTCTTTTTCAGACAGGGTTTTTCGTAACTTATGGGCCATCATCATGCCCCCGGTTCCCGCGCCTAAGATTGCCATTGTTTTCATTTTATATTCTCCTTATATTTTCATTTTTGCCGCCGGCTTGTGAGCTCCTCCATCCTTTACAATATCTTTATATACTAATACTATTATTGAATTGGGCGAGCAACCATATTTTCCTTCGTTCCGGGCGGCGGTATTTGATTTCGACTATATAACACTTGACCGCATAAATGACAAGGGCGCGCTGAAAAAGTGAGCGAAGGCGTTATCCCGGTTATTGCAAGAAAAGAAACGCGAACCGTTACCGTCGGGGGCATTCCCATCGGCTTCGGGCATTTGATCCCGGTGCAGTCGATGACCAAAACCCATACCGAGAACTGGCAAGAGACAATCCGCGAAATCCGCTTACTGGAAAATGCCGGTTGCGCCATTGTGCGTTGCGCAGCCAATAATATCGAAGCGGCCAAAGCCTTAAAGCAAATCAAACGCGAAATTTCAATTCCTTTGGTTGCCGATGTTCATTTCGACCATAAAATCGCTTTGCAAGCCATTCATAGCGGCGTTGATAAAATCCGCATCAACCCGGGGAACATCGGTTCGCCAAACAAAATAAAAGAAGTGGTGAGAGCCTGCCAGGATCACAATGTACCGATCCGGATCGGGATTAACGCCGGTTCTCTGGAAAAAGATATACTCAAAGAACACGGCTACCCCGGCCCCAGAGCCATGGTGGCCTCGGCAAAACGGCACATCTCCATTTTAGAAGAGTTGAACTTTTACGACATCATTATATCAATGAAAAGCTCCCATGCCCTGGCGACCATTGAAGCTAACCGGCTTCTTTCTCAGGCAACAAATTACCCGATCCACCTGGGCGTAACCGAAGCCGGCTCGGAGATGAGCGGTTTCATTAAATCCGGGGTAGGGATCGGCGCTCTTTTGGCCGAAGGTATCGGAGATACAATCCGGGTGAGCTTAACCGCCCCCGGGGCTCAAGAAGTCAAAGCGGGGTATGAAATTTTACGGTCGCTCGGCTACCCGGTCAACGGGGTTAATATCATCTCTTGCCCCACCTGCGGGCGGCTGGAGGCCGATTTAATTCCGATTGTTCATGAAATTACCCGCGAAACAGCCCATATCAAAGAACCTTTGAGCATTGCTCTCATGGGTTGTGTGGTCAACGGCCCCGGCGAATCAAAAGGGGCCGACATTGGAATTTGCGCCGGCAAAGATCATGCGGTTTTATACATTGAAGGCGAATCCCGGGGCATGATTTCTTTTGAAGGCCTGGCAAAACGCTTGCTGACTGAAATTGAAGCCCTGGCCGCCAGGAAAAGAGCGTTATAAACAGCTTGGCATGCCTGTGTAAGAACCGGGTTTTCTACCTTCCTTTGCAGTCCGTTTTTCTTGACAGCAGGATACTAAATTTTGAATGTTCCAGGCCGAAGGATAGAATACAATCAATCCGAATCGGCGAAAGCGGTATGACAATCGGCAAGGAGAGGTTTTGCCGGATGCAAGGGGGAGCCAAAAAATGAAAAGATTTGATAGAAAAAAGATAGCGCTCATCGGAGCAGGCCATATTGGCGGAAATCTAGCCATGTTTGCAGCCCAGAAGGGACTGGGAGATGTTGTATTATATGATGTCGTCGAGGGCGTGCCCCAAGGGAAGGCTCTTGATATTTTTGAATCTACCCCTGTTGAAGGTTTAAGCGTAAATATCAAAGGAACCAACGATATTTCCGATATCGATGGGGCTGATATTGTGATTATCACTGCCGGCCGCGCCCGCAAACCGGGCATGAGCCGTGACGACCTTCTTGAATCCAATGCAAAAATCATGACCGATGTCGCCACGAACATTAAAAATCACGCGCCAAATGCGGTTGTCATTGTTATCTCAAACCCGCTTGATGCAATGGTTTATTTATGCGCAAAGGTGACCGGGTTTGAACCAAACCGGATCATTGGCATGTCCGGCGTTCTCGACGCTTCGCGTTTTCGTTCTTTTATTTCCATGGAGACAGGCGTTAGCGTAAAAGACATCCGCGCGTTTGTTCTGGGCGGTCATGGCGACCAAATGGTCCCTCTGCCCAGGTACTCTTTTGTCGGCGGCGTTCCTCTCCCGGACTTCCCCGGAATGACGGATGAAATCATTGATCGCATGGTAGCGCGTACCCGCAAAGCCGGGGCTGAAATTGTGGAATTATTGAAAAACGGTTCGGCATTTTACGCACCCGCGGCTGGAGCCATTTCTATGGCTGAGGCTATTTTACTGGACCAGCAGCGCGTTTTTACCGCAGCTTCGTACTGCAACGGCGAATACGGTTATCATGATATGTTCATTGGCCTGCCTTCGGTTCTCGGCGGGAACGGAGTGGAACGAATTCTTGAACTGAACCTGAACCCGGATGAAAAAGAGGCGTTAGACAAAAGCGCTGAAACAGTGGAGCAGTTAAAAGCCGATCTGAAAAAGATGGGGTACCTGTAAAATTCGATACGGTCGGATGAAATCGTTAAAAGGAACGTTTTTAATTTCCAATTCCACGTTAAAAGAGGAAAACTTTAACGAAACGGTTGTGCTCATTATCGATCATAACCGCGACGGCGCCTTTGGACTGATTGTCAATCGATTGCTTGATCATAAGAAACTGGGAGATTTGTTGCCGGGACTTCAAAAAAAAGCCGCTCAAAAAAGAATATATGAAGGCGGCCCCGTCCGCCAGGAAGTTTTGTTTGTATTGTACTCCGATGAATCCGAAAATTTTCAAGGCACAGAAATTATACCCGGCGTTTATATGAGCAACAATTACGATTACATTGAAATTTTTGCGCAAGATGAAATTCCGTTTCATATCTACCAGGGGTATGCCGGCTGGGCCCCCGGTCAGCTTGAATCGGAACTTGCCGGGAAAACATGGGCGGTGATCCCGGCGACCAGGGAAATTGTATTTCATCAAGACCCGCACCAGGTATGGCGCGAGGCTTTGATGCATGGCGGCGGTATCTTTTCTTATTTTTCTTTAAATGTGAAAGATCCGTTTTTAAATTGAAAGAAACCAATTTTTTGTAAACGTTATATGAAAATTTTTATATACTGTATTAAATATACGAAAAAGAATATCGCTTCTTTTTTGAAAATCCCGGGTGAAAGGACGTTAGTCGCAACTTATCCCGGAGCGTGTCATTTCAGACATTATCATGGCTTAATCTGCCGGTTTGCAATACCAGGGAATCCTCTATTGTAAACAAAAGAAACCGTTGAACCAAGGAGCACGAGTGATTTTAACGAACGAAGAGATCAAAAGATATTCCAGGCATCTGATTATGCCGGAAGTCGGTATGAAGGGCCAGGAAAAACTGAAAAACGGGTCCGTATTGATCATTGGAGCAGGCGGCCTGGGTTCGCCGTTAGGGCTATACCTTGCGGCAGCCGGCGTCGGACACATTGGGATTGTCGATTTTGATGTGGTTGATTTTTCAAACTTGCAACGCCAGGTTTTATATTCTACGGAAGATGTCGGCAAACCGAAAGTGGAAATTGCCGCGCAAAAGCTCAAGAGTATTAACCCGCATATTAAGGTAACAACGTATGACGTACCGTTTACTTCATACAATGCCCGTGAGATCGGCGAACAATATGATGTCATTATTGACGGAACGGATAACTTCCCGACCAGATATCTAGTCAATGACTTGTGTGTCTTGACGGGTAAAATCAATGTCTTTGGTTCCGTTTTCAGGTTTGACGGGCAAGCGACCGTCTTTGGCCACCCCGAAGGGCCATGCTACCGTTGCCTTTATCCCGACCCGCCGCCGGCGGGTATGGTTCCTTCTTGCTCCGAAGGGGGCGTACTGGGTATTCTTCCCGGTATCATTGGAATCATGCAAGCGACCGAAGCGATTAAAATATTAACCGGGCAGGGCGACCCCCTGGTCGGCCGCCTTCTCGCTTTTGACGCCCTGGCGATGTCTTTCAATGAATTGAAAATCAAGAAAGACCCGGAATGCCCGGTCTGCTCTAAAAACCGCACTATTAATGAATTGATCGATTACGAACAATTTTGCGGCGTTTCCATTCACGGAGACGATGAGGTAGAATCCATTGAAGAACTGGAAATTACCGTTGAAAAGTTTAAAGAAGATTTAGACAACGGGAAAAAATATTTCATTCTTGATGTGCGAACCCCCGAAGAAGAGGAAATTTGCGCGCTGGATAATTCCAAGCTGGTGCCGCTGGCCCACCTCGCGTCTCACCTTTCGGAAATTCCCATGGATGAAGAGATCGTGACCTTGTGTAAAGTGGGCTCGCGCTCTATGGATGCGGTGCGTTTGCTGCATGGCTGGGGTTATAAAAATGTGCGAAGTTTGCGCGGCGGGATTGACCGTTGGGCGTCAGTCGTCGACCCTTCCATGCCGCGGTATTAATTGGCTCGATCAATCGCTTTGAAGGTTTTATGAGCGCGAAAAAAAAAGTTCTCGTTGCCATGTCCGGGGGAGTGGACTCCTCGGTAACGGCCCTTCTTTTAAAAGAGCAGGGCTATGAAGTTGCCGGGGCGCATATGCGCTTGCGATATGGCAGCGAGTTCGATAAAAAGAAATCCGATACTAATGTAGAGTTTGTCCGGAACACCACCGAACTGCTCGACATTCCGTTTCATTTGGTCACGTTAGAGGGGCCGTTTGAAGAGAATGTCATTTCGCCGTTTATTGAAGAATACAAGAAAGGCATTACGCCCAACCCTTGTATTCTTTGTAACATAAAAATCAAATTTGGCCGTTTGTATGAAGAAGCCCGCAACCTGGGCTTTGACTACCTGGCGACAGGCCACTACACCCATGTAGACAGCCTGCCCAACGGGCGAAGGGCCGTTTTTGCGTCTACCGAGCTGAAAAAAGATCAATCGTATTATCTTTACGGTTTGAGCCAGGATGTTTTAAACCATACGTTGTTCCCTTTAAGCGGTTTTCAGAAATCGAAAGTTCGCGAAATTGCGCGTCAAAACGGTCTACCGGCCGCCGAACGCGAAGAGTCTCAAGAAATCTGTTTTGTTCAAAACGATTACCGTAGTTTTCTGGCGCAAGAGGGGATCAACTTTACCTCGGGGAATATTGTCGACAAAGAAGGCAATGTTCTTGGCCAACACGAAGGGCGGGAAAATTACACCATTGGCCAAAGACGCGGCTTAAATGTTGCCGTAGGGCGCCCGCTTTATGTCATCGACCTTTTAGACAATGGAGATGTTGTCGTAGGCGACCCGGGTGACCTTGACCAGTGCGCGTTTGACGTCACCGATTTTCAATTCCACGGTCTGGCCCAGGATGAAATGACCGGTTCAGGCGTAAAATCGATCGTTCAAGTCCGGTATAAGGCAACCCCGGTTGAGGCGATGATTTACCCGTCAGACGATGGTCAAACATATCATGTCGAAACGGCGACCAGCCCTTTTGCCATTACGCCAGGCCAGGCTGCCGTTTTTTACGAGCCGGAGAAGCACTACATTTTAGGCGGCGGGAAAATTATTTAATTACCCTAAATTAATATAGCCCCAAATTCATATTACCTGAGATTAATTTAGCTTTTAAAAGAAAGCCTTCAAAATAATGTTTTGAATCGTTCTTTTAGTGATTCTTTTAGTTGTAAAGGGTAACGAGATAGGCTCTGACCAGCTCTTCCCGAACGGTCATATCGACTTCAAACATAATCGCTCTTTCCAGCGGGGCGAGCGCCTCTTTTGCGCGGACCTCATAAGCGACCCGGGCGGCGCGGTAGCGCACCATCCGGTCAGTTGAGAATAAATTTTCAATCAGTTCGGCCAGCAAATCGGTATTGGCGGGGTCAATGAGCAATCCGGCGCATACCAGTTCAATTTGAACCGGCAATTCAATTTCCGTATCAAGCGCCCGTAAAATCGGGTCAAGCGAATCTTCGGAAGCGATCAAACCCAAAGAGATAGCCGCAACACGCCGTATTTGCGTATCGTTATGGGCCAGGTAAGGTTCCACATGGGTGGCGGCAGATTTGCTGCCGACTAGGCCTAACGAACGGATTAAGCTAATCATCACTACATCGTCTTTTTCGATCTCCAGGGCGCGGGCAATATGTTCTACGCTTTCCGGCAGTCGCAACAGGCCGAGCGCCTGTGCGGAATGTTCCCGAATTTGCGGTTCCGGGTCTTCCAGGTGTTCTACCAGAGCGTAATAACAGATCGTATACCGCCCGCCGCCGCATTCCTGGATAGCAAGAACCCGCTCATCCGTCGTTCCGGTATAAGTACGTTCGACAAGCAAAACCGTATCTCGGTTTAACGTAGGGAACCGTACTCCTTTCGGTTCTGCGGGACTAAAAAATGTAACATAGATATAAACGGAACATCCGAGAATTAGCAGCTTCTTCATTATTATATAATCGACCTCGTCTTTCCTAAAGTAAAACGTGAAACTAAAATTCAAGAACTGTTTTAGCAAATAAAAAAGAATTGAAAACCTGTATCTAACGTCTTGCCTGTCTATGAACCATGTTTATCAAAGATCTTTTTCTCATTACGTTAACCGGACTCTTTCGAATATACCGCGAAATATTGGATTATTGCGTATTGCATTGGTTGCGGTTGACTATTTTTGACCGCGCCGCCTCTTTTGTTTTGCTTTTTCAGTTCCTCTTTTCTTTGCAAAAATGGATGTCATACTCCGTCGAGATGCTGCCCGGAGAAAAGCTGGTCCACGGTATCTATTCTAACGATTATCTGGCATTCTTGTTTTTTATTGTATTATGCGGTATCCCGTACCCGTTTCGTTTGCTTGAAAACACCCGGCACAAGATAAAAATACATTGGAGCGACTATGTTCGCCTTGTTTCGCTCTTTATTTTATCGTTTTATTATCTTTTAAATTTGCTTCAACCAAGCAGGATTGCTTTGGCGGAAGAGGCTTCGTTTACGGTTTGGTTTTACTTTTTTGGCGCCGGATTGGCGCTTTTAATTGCATTGTCTATTTTTGATTTAATGGCAAAAACAAGAATTCTGGGCATAAAACCTATGCCCAGAATTCATGCAGGCGGGAGATAACCCGATCTTCTTCCGTTTCCGGAGCGACGGCCCCCGCGGTCAGATTTGCGGCAGGCTCCGAGAGCTTTTGCCCTTGAAACTCTTTCACCAGCAGATCTTCAAACCGGCTCCCGAAATCGGGAGTTTCGCCGGAAGGGCGAATCTCTTTTTTACGCGATACCGGTAACGTTAAAATCTTGCGATTTTCACGTCCGCTGTCTCTTCTTTTGTCTAAACCGTTTTCAAGCGGGTGACCGTATTCACGGCCAACCCGGTACATTGTATTCATCTTCATAGTCGCTTCTGAAAAGGCGACATAAAAGAGACAACTACATGTATGTTTAGTATGTTCGGTTCATTTGTCAATCATATTAATAAAAAAAACCCATACATTTCATTTTTTTTTAATTGACATCGTCACTGTGTAATCCTGACTTCCGAGGCTATGGCTATTAGATTTGGAGAGTATCTGATCAAGGAAGGCGTGATCAATGAATCCCACCTGGAAGATTCGTTGAGCGTGCAAAATGACAATAAAGAGCTTAAAATTGGCGAGATTCTCGTGGCTCAAGGTCACATTGGGAGAGAAGAGCTCCTGCAATATATACAAAACTTTATTAACGATACAGGCGCAAATGTTGAAGAGGTCACCGAGTGGCTGTCTCAATCCGAAGCGGACGCTTTGATTTTAAAGTTAAAAGCGGAATCGGAATTTTAACATTCCATATCCCCAATCCATTGATTTAATCCAGCACGCCCAATACTTCGTAGTGAGAGGTCCAGGGGAAAAAATCAAACAGCTCCAGTTTTTCGACCCGGTAACCGGCAGATGCCAAACGTTGGATATCGCGCGCCATGGTAGCCGCATTGCAAGACGAATAGACAATAGGCAACCGGGAGAGTTCGCCGTTTTCCCGCTTTGAATTTTCATCCAAAGGCTTTTGCATCGCTTGAAAAAGGTTCTCCATTTGCGCCGGTTGAAAACCGGAACGCGGCGGGTTCATTAAAATAAGGTCGGGGTGAAAGGCGGCTATCTCTGCGCCAAGCTGCGGTAAATCATCTTCTAACGCCGTCAGGTCATGACGCCGGTAATTTTGTAAAAACGATTGGCGAACCGGGGGAATACCATGCTTGTTGTTTTCAATGTGAACCGATGAAACGCTCTTCGGAGAGATCAAATCAATACCAAAGACCTCCAATTCACCCTCAAATCGATACGAAAGCAGCGATGTAATAAAACCAAAGCCGGAAAAAAGCTCCAATATACGCAAGCGATCCTGTTTTTGTTTGCCCAATTTCCCGGCGCAATCTTGCACAGCCCGTTCAATTGAATCCAGCCAAAGGGGCAGGGCTGACAAGTTTGTTTGAAAAAAACCGGGGTTTTCAAAATTTACTTTGGTTGAAGAACCGGGGGGATACTCCACCATGTATTCAAACCTCGCTTTTTTATCTTCGGGCGAATGCAAGCTCCAGACGCCGGCTTTTTTTGCGTTTGAATCTATCCTGCTGCGAACGCACCGCTCCAGTTCCAATTCCCTGGGAAAATTGGCGTCCATGAGAGCTTGGTCAAAAAGCAGGCAACCCTCTTGCGGGAAAGGCTGGGTACGGTAGCTGTACGGGGCGTAAAAACCGCGCTCTTTCCATTTGTTAATATGAACTTGGACATGGTTCCGGTAAAATGTTGTCCGGGGCGAACTATGGATTTTAGTTTCCGGGATCTCCGGTACGCCCGCTCTTTGAAGCTGCGTTTTCAACCACTCGTTTTTATAATCAAGGGTTTTTTCGTACGGCAAGTGCAGAAGCTTGCAGCCTCCGCACAAGGTAAAATTTTCGCAAGGGGGGTCAATGCGATCCGGAGAAACTTCAAAAAGAGCAAACTGCTGGTGAGCAAATCGGGGACTACCTTCACCCTCTGTTTTTCCGATCCATTCGGAGGGCCATTCGCCGGACAATTCATTCAATTCGGAGAATGGCGCCGGTTTTTGATCATTTTTATCTTTATTATCTTTTGGGTGATTTTTGTGTCCGTTCTTTTTCTTTTTTGTAAATGCAGGAACGAAATTTTCGACAGACGCCGGCAAAAGAACCGCGTGAAAATACCCGGATTTGGATTTTCTCACTTCCGCTAAAAATCGTTCACCGGGGAGAACGCCCCAGATAAAGCCGGTCAGGGGCTTGTATGAGTCGTCCGAAAGCGCGATATGCGACAACCCAAGCCCTTCGGAAACAAGGGCTGAGCAACAGGCCTCAACAATATCGCCTTTTCTAATTTTTCGCGTTTGCACTAATGTCTAAAGTGACGAATTCCCGTAAAGGCCATGATGATCCCGGCTTCGTCTGCCGCTTGAATGACTTCCTCGTCGCGAATGGAACCGCCCGGTTGAATGATCCCCCGAACGCCTTCTTTTACCGCAAGATCGACCGAATCGCGGAACGGGAAAAATGCATCGGAGCCCAAAAAGCTGCCTTTCAATTCATGCCCGAATCTCTTTGCCTTTTCAATGGCGATCTGCATTGAGTCTACCCGGCTGGTTTGACCAGCACCGACGCCAATAGCGGCATTGTTTTTGCTGAAAACAATGGCATTGCTTTTGACGGTTTTCACCAAACGAAACGAAAAAAGCAGTTCGGCAATTTCATCGGAGGCCGGCTGGGCCTTGCTTACAATTTTTATATCATCAGGCTCGACCAGTTTTCGGTCGTTTTCCTGGAGTAGAAATCCGAAAGAAGAGCTCTTGATTTCCATTGAGGTTAAATGCAATGTCTCCAGATCGGGGACTTCGACAAGACGGATATTTTTCTTTGAGCTTAAAAGTTGAAACGCCGCTTCCGAAAAAGAGGGTGCAACGATAATTTCAAGGAACTCTTTGTGGAGCAATTCGGCGGTCGACTCTTGAACTGTCTCATTAAAAGCGACGATCCCGCCATAGTAACTTACCGGGTCTGTTTTCATGGCGATCTCAAGATTTTCTTTTTGAGACTGCCCAACGCTGATCCCGCAGGGGTTCGTGTGTTTGAAAATAGCGCAGGCCGGTTCTTTAAACTCGATAGCGACGCGCAAAGCGGCGTCGAGATCCAGAAGGTTGTTGTACGAGAGTTCTTTTCCATGGAGACATTTCCAGGGAAGGTTGCGGTGCAAGGAAGTCGTATAAAATGCGGCTTTTTGGTGGGGGTTTTCCCCGTAACGGAGTTCCTGCTTTTTCGCCAAACTCATGTTTAAACTTTCCGGGAAATAATCCCCTTGCAATTGGTTGAGATAATTGGATATAATACTGTCATATGCGCCGGTTCGGTTAAAGGCCTGGACCGCCAGTTCAAAGCGATACTCTTGCGCCAGCGAGCCCTGGTTGGTGTCCATCCTGGTCATGAAATTTTCATATTGCGACGGGTCCGTTAAAACGGCAACATCGTTATAGTTTTTTGCGGCAGCCCGTATCATGGAGGGTCCGCCGATATCAATATTTTCAATGGCTTCTTCAAAACTAAAGTCCGATTTTTGAATGACATCTTCAAACGGATAAAGGTTGATACAAACGAGATCAAACTCCAGAATATTGTGTTCTTTGAGTCGAGCCATGTGCTCCGGGTTATCCCGTATCGCTAAAATTCCGCCGTGAATTTTCGGATGAAGCGTTTTCACGCGGCCGTCTAACATCTCCGGAAACTGGGTATAGCTTTCTATTGATTTAGCGGCGATGCCCCCGTCTAACAACGTTTTCAGGGTTCCGCCTGTTGAGTATATCTCTACATCATATTTCGACAAACCTTTGGCCAGCTCGAGCAGGCCTGTTTTGTCTGAAACGGAAAAAATGGCTCTTTTGATTTTTTTCATAATAGCTCCAAATGCAAAGGCTTGTTTTGAATCACGATGTCAATGTTTTTGCCGTTATCCGGCCAAGCATTTTTCACCGTATTTTTTTAAAAAAATTCTCTGACATGACCGCCATAACCGAAAAAGATTCGCTTTTTTTGCTATGATCTCTTTGTAGAGGGTTTTTTCTGAAAAAACTGGATCGCTTACGCCACCCTCCCTTTTTTTGGGCGGGGGGAGGGTTTGCGGGAAATTTAAAGCTTTTTAATTGACGATCAATCGTGGTATTGCCATCTGAATCCCAAACCAAAAAATGAAATGCGAAAAGAGAACCACAGCATAGCCATGATATCATAATGATTTAAATATTTTTACAATGATATAAAACAATGACAAACCCGATGCCAATGTATGAAAAATTGCATAAAAAATGTTATTTATAACGAAAACGATTTGATTTGGAAAAACTTTACAGTGGAGGCGAGAAATGTACGAAATCAAAGTTCATGAAATTCCCGAAGAAATACGAAAGAAGGCGCATATCGACCCGGAGTCCTATGCGGCAATGTACAAAGAGTCGGTTAAAGATCCGGCCGGGTTTTGGAGCAAGCAAGCAAAAGAATTCTTAACCTTTCAGCAAGAATGGGACGAAACCCTGGACTGGGATTTCAGCAAAGGGAAAATTTCATGGTTTCGGGGCGCCAAATTAAATGTAACCGCCAACTGCATTGACCGTCATTTGCCCGAAAGAGCGGACCAGGTCGCTTTTATCTGGGAAGCCGACAACCCGGCCATTGCAAAGAACATTACCTATGCCGGCCTCTCCGAACATGTCAACCGGCTGGCGAATGTTTTAAAAGAGAAAGGAGTAAAAAAGGGCGACCGCGTTTGTATTTATATGCCTATGATCCCCGAAGCTGCGTATGCCATGCTTGCTTGCGCCCGGATTGGAGCCATTCATTCCGTTGTGTTTGGCGGGTTTTCGCCCGAGTCACTGAAAGATCGTATTCTGGATTCGGATTGCACCGTTGTCATTACCGCCGATGAAGGCTTGCGGGGCGGGAAAAAAGTCCCGTTGAAAAAAAACGTCGATGAAGCCCTGGCTTCATGCCCGAATGTTCATACCAACATTGTGGTCCGCCATACCGGAGGAGAAATTGACTGGCATGATGACCGGGATATCTGGTACCACGAATATACGGAAAAGGCCTCGACCGAGTGTCCTGCCGAGCCCATGGATGCCGAAGATCCGCTGTTTATTCTTTATACATCCGGTTCCACCGGAAAACCCAAAGGCGTGTTGCATGCCACCGCCGGCTATCTGCTCTATTCGGCCATCACCCACAAGTACACCTTTGACTACCGGGAAGGCGAGATTTTCTGGTGTACCGCCGACGTAGGCTGGATCACCGGCCATTCCTATATAGTTTACGGCCCCCTCTGCAATGGCGCCACCAGCTTGATTTTCGAGGGCGTTCCGAATTATCCCAGCGCTTCCCGTTTTTGGGAAGTTTGCGACAAACATAAAGTGAATATCTTTTACACGGCGCCTACGGCAATTCGGGCCCTCATGCGCGATGGCGAAGAACCGGTGAAAAAAACATCGCGAAAAGATTTGCGTATTTTAGGCACGGTCGGCGAGCCAATTAATCCCGAAGCCTGGGAGTGGTACTATAACGTCGTTGGCGACGCTCGCTGCCCGGTCGTCGATACCTGGTGGCAAACTGAGACCGGCGGTCATTTAATCACGCCGCTGCCCGGGGCGATGCCGCTGAAACCGGGTTCAGCCTCGCTGCCTTTTTTCGGAGTACAGCCCGCCATTTTAAACGAGAAAGGGGAAGAACTCGAAGGGGCTTGCGAAGGGCTTCTTGCCATCAAAGCTCCCTGGCCGGGTCAAATGCGTACGGTTTATGGCGATCACGACCGTTTTATTCAAACCTATTTTTCCGCATACCCCGGTTACTATTTTACGGGCGACGGAGCCCGGCGCGATGAAGACGGTTATTACTGGATCACCGGTCGTGTCGACGATGTAATCAATATTTCCGGGCACCGCTTGGGAACAGCCGAAGTGGAAAGCGCTCTTGTCTTGCATGATCTGGTTGCCGAGGCCGCCGTTGTCGGTTTTCCTCATGAAATCAAAGGGCAGGGGCTATATGCCTATGTGACTCTGATCAAAGGCGAAGAGCCGGCAGACGCCCTCAAAGAAGAACTGATCCAACTGGTGAGAAAAGAGATCGGCCCAATCGCTACAATTGATGTTTTGCAGTGGGCTCCCGCTTTGCCGAAAACACGTTCCGGTAAGATCATGAGGCGTATTTTAAGAAAAATTGCCGAGAATGATCTTCATAATCTTGGCGATATTTCGACGTTGGCCGACCCCCATGTGGTAGAGGATTTAAAGCAAAACCGGCCTTAACCGGTTTGCACGCTCTATTTATTGCTATTGCTATCGGTAAAAATGCCGATAGTACGATATGGTATTGTACAGGCGCGCCATCTCTTTCAAGCGGGGTATGTTACGATTTGCATGCCTTTTCATCCTGGTTACCGCCGCAAGCTCAAACTCTGCCGCAGCCAAAACATATGAACTGCACGCTTTCCGCGATTACAGTTCGGGTGAAATGCAAAAGATGGAGCTCATTGGACAGGTTGTCTCGCGCTCTCACATGCTAACCGGCAACCGCCCCCGCATGCTTGATTACGATACCAGAGAGATGATACTCAGCGCTTCTCTTTATGGCGAAGTTGACGTCCGTATTGGCGATACGGTCTATGTGATTCAAAAAGACCCTGATCACGAACGCTACCGAAACGGTCTGGTTGTCGCTGAAGCGAAGGTCTATTCCGTGTTTAAAACCGAATTCCAGGGGTGGATGATCAAAGCGAGCGGTAATTTATCGATGGTAAAAAAAGGCCACTATATTGCCCGAATCGATTTTGGCTCTCGCCGGGCTCTTGCCCTGGAATATTTAAAGAAAGGCGAAAAGTACCATGTCTTGCATGATTACAAAAACGCTTTTTTCTGGTATAAGAAGAGCCTGGCCATTGATGACGGACGGCCTGAAACCTACTTAAACCTGGCTAAATTGACCCGGGAGCAGGGTCTGCATGAACAATCCAATGCGTATATTAAAAGCGCATGGCAAAAGCGCTCTAAAGTCGAAGATCCGAATGTCATGCTTGAACTGCCAAGCGTCTATCTGCAAGCCCGCCTCGAAGAGATTGCCCGCAATAATACCGTTTCCAACATGTTGCGGCAGTACATCTCTCTTCTTGATGAAATGCGCTATTATAAAACCCACATGCGCAATATGCGCGCCCAATTGGGGTATGAATATTTAACCATGATTGAAAAAAAGGGGATACCCGATTACAATTACCAGTATTCCATTGGGCTTTTATATGAAAGTATCTACCGAATCATGCATGACCACTCTTTGAATGAAACTCTTTCCTGGCTAGAAAGTTCGGAACGCGATATTCTTTTGAGTGAAATTTCATTGCCCAACCGCCAGGACCCCTTTGAGTACCCCGGCAAATCATGGGATACCGCCTATTTTGAAGCTTCGATGTACCATTACCGCCTTGCCGTCGAGTTAAACAGCATGGATACCAGGGCAGTCTACGAAATTATTCAATTTTGCAACGACAAGCTCGAAGGGGGCGTGACCCAAACCGACCGCGAAAGGTATACCGATTACTTAAACCATTACGGCCGGCTCTATTTGCGTATCCCGACATCATCGCCGCGTTACGCCGAAGTTCGCAGCATCTTGAACAAATATTCCCAGCTTTGATATTGTCGCAAATGTAACTCATTTTGGTATTTTTGGGCGCCCTTGATTAAAAAATGAATCTTTTTCAAGGCGCTGTTTCTCCAGCTCTCTTCAATATGATGAAACTCGCGAATGAACTCTTTGTTTTTGCTCTTCCCGAACATTCGATAAAAGCGGTGCAGGGCTAAAACCCTTTGGCGGTCCATTTGGGGCGTTGAACTTAATTGTTCCCAGCCGCCGGCTCTTTTAATCGTAAGCGGCTCATCGACATAACCGACTTCATAACGAAAATTCAACCGAAGCCATAGTTCGTAATCTTCCGCCACCCGAAAAGCGGAGGCAAACCACCCGTCGGTTTCAAAAAAATCCCGCTTAAATAATACGGCTGAGGGCGATATCAAACACCGTTCCAGCAACCGCTCTATAAGAAACCCGCCCGATTTGCGATGGATTTTTTTTTGTTTCACCGGGCTACCGTTTCGAAGCCAAGCCTCATCGGTATGCACCCAGCGGATATGCGGGTTTTTCTGTAGAAAATCAATTTGTTTGAAAAGTTTATCTGGGGCCCAAAGGTCATCGCTATCCAGAAAAGCCAAATATTCGGCATTCCCCCGGGCTGCCGCCAGGTTTCTGGCAATCGACGGGCCCTGGTTACTTTTGCTTTGGATCAAATGAACATTTGCGGGCAGGGGGAGTTTTACCGGCCCTTCTTGCCCGGTTTTTGAACGAGAAAGCCAATTTGAGAAACTATACTCGCCATCCTCTACGATGTATACATGACATGTGACATTAGTTTGATTTAAAACGGATTGCAGAGCCTCCCAGGTCAAGGCGGTTCTTTTCCAGGTGGGGATAACAACGTCAACAATCGGTATATCGGGTTTTGGAAAGGGCAAGCGCCTTTCTAGTCACAATTTACAGGGCGCAAAGCACAATATTCGGTAAAATCGCGCCGCTTCTTCCTTTCTATTCAGGGTAATTTCCCCTATACTTTCGCTTACTCTTTGCCCAGGTTGTTGATATGGTCCTGGATGACTTTATTTTTAGGGGCTATTTTCAACGCCTTTTGCAGCATGGTCCGGGCAGCCGCCATATCGCCCAAAGCTCCTAAAATAACTCCGTAGGTGTCAAGGTAGGCCGGGTTATTTTGGTTATGCGCCAGCGCCCGTTGCACATGCATGGATGCGGCGTGCAGCTCTTTTTTTTGCAGATAATAGACATACGCAAGCGAATTATGCGCATTGGGGTGGTCCGGTTCCACATTGAGAATCTGGTTGAACATAGCTTCAGCCATCTGGTATTTTTTTTGCCTTTCGCAGCAAAACCCGAACATGTGTTTTAACTGCATGTCATCCGGGTAGCTCATCATGGCTTCTCGTAAGAACTTATCCGCTTCCCGCAACTTTTCTTCTTTTAATAACGTATACGCCAGCATGCGGGGGAGCTGGATAAAATCGGCCGACTCATCCATTTTCATGAGATTTTTCAAGATGACTTCAACCCGGTTTAAGTTGCCCAACCGAAAGAGGCATTGAGCTTGGAAATAGTTGAGCTCAAGATCGCCCGGCAAAACCCGAATTGCGTCTTCAATTTTACTGAGCGCGCCTTCATAGTTACCCCGGTTGTATAGAGTCAAGGCATCGCGCCGGATTTCCTGGACATTGTCAAGCTGGAGAACGCTAAACTCTTCCGGGTTTTCTTTTTTAGACGGCAATAACGATTTTGCCAAGGGGCCGGGTTCCGAACCGCTTTTTGAACCGACTTTTGAACCGACTTTTGTTTCGTTTAACGAGCCAAAATCATCGTTTAAGAAATCCTCGAAAAAAGAGTCTCCGTCGGGGGTGCTTAACACCTCTTCCAACCAATGGTCATTTGGCTGGCCTGGTTGCGACTCTTGCTTTTGGTTGTTCGAAGTATGATTTGAATCTTTCGTGATCTGTGACATCGTTATTTAACGGGGAGACCGATACATACCCTTGGTAATAGGCTTCAAAATCGGCGCCCTCTGTCTCCTTATAGTCCAACTCCGACCCGCCTAAATTAAACAAATAAGCTCCATGCTCTTCCGGGCCAATCGGTGTCTTCTTATATTTATCTCGGTAGATTCTTAGTCCCGGTTTAGTCCATTTTACGGTTTCGGGCACTTTTATTCCGGGGGGGTAGTTGATATTGAGCAAAAAGGGTTTTGGCAACTGTTCAAAGCTTTCTTCGATAAATTTGCGCATAAAATTTGCCACCGGTGCATAGTCGTCGTTTTTATCCAGCAAACCGGTTGAAACGGCAATGGCGGGTAAACCATGAATATAGGCGTGGCGCGCCGCCCCCAATGTGCCAGAGTACCAAATGTCTTCGCCCAGATTTGGACCTTTGTTGATCCCGCTTACGACTAAATCGAATTTACGCTCGGTCACGCCCCCATGCAGCGCGATATTGGTGCAATCCACCGGGTAACCATTGACAATGAAAGTGTCTTCTTCGATTTTCCGGACATAGATATCTTCGTATATTGTCATGGCCTGCGAGGTGGCGCTTCTTTCCATGGCCGGCGCAAAAAGAGAGACATGCCCCAACGCCGAAAGCGCTTCGCGCAAAGCCAGTACGGCCGGGAACTCAATGCCATCGTCGTTTGTGATTAAGATGTTCACATACCCAAAATGCATGGCCGCCATAGCCGGTGTAACCTTTTTTCGCTTTTAATGGGCTCTATTTCTATAACCGCTTGTACCGGTTTTAACCGGGGCAAATGCAAAACCATCTTGTGAAATTTTGCTTTTCTCATTTATTGTTTTTGCCGAAAAGAGAACATGCAGATCAATGTAAATGAAAAACCAATTGATTTTGAAATGACGGAAGTCTTGCCGCTGCCGCGGATACTCGGTCACATTGGCGATTGGGCGAAAGAAGATGATCTTTACATTCTTGATTATAATGTCGTCACTACCGACGGAAAAAACCATAGCCACTCTGTTTTAAATGAAGACGCCGCTTCTTCGCTTTCGGCGCAAATACAAACGGGTGAGCTTGACTCGATTGATAGCGACTCGATTGAATCTCTGAATGTGACGATTGGTAAAAAAGAAGATCTGCTGGTAGAACATATTCTGGAACTCGAATCGTACATTGAAAAAATCGGCAATTTTTTAGCCATGGCCATAGCCTCAGGCAACCCGGTTTCGGATCGCGACGAAGAAGACGTTGCAGACGGCATTTTCTGGATCCGCGAATCATTTTCGCTCTTGCTCAAGCGATATCCGATGCAAACCGAAAACCTGAACCTGTTTTTTGATATACAGCCAAAAGATATCAACTCTCATAAAGAAGCCCTGCTTGATTCGTTGATTCGGGTTCGGTCGTTTGTGCAACTCTGGAAAAAAAACGTATTTCTCGACGCCATGAATCACGAAGAGATGATTGAATACCGCGACCATTTTCTCGTTCAAATTGAAACGGCCATAGAAAACCTCGAAACCATCATCCAGGACTTAACCGCCGGGAAAGAGGCCAGCGCTTTTAACGGTTTTGAATCGTTCATGGAGTGGGCTTCCTTCGGTCTGGCTGTTCTCGACAAACTGGAGTTCCAGCCAAGCCTTCTTGCCGAAATTCGTGGCGTGCTAGGCGAGGTAGAAGAAGCCCTCAACCGCAAAGACTTTGTTACCCTGACCGATATTCTCGATTTTGACTTGCGCGAAAAACTGGAAGAACTTTCCGCCGGCCGTGACGCATAATTCATCACCGCCATTAAGAGTTTCAGATCTTTAAAAACGAACGTCTTTGCCCCAGCTTTTTAATACATCATTTAAATGTGAGTAAAAATAATCAAAATGTATGGTCATGGAGTGAACAATGACCGGGGCAACCCATGTCAGCACGACAAAAGCGACAATAATTTTTAGAGGGAACCCCAGCATTAAAATATTCATTTGCGGCGCCGCTTTTGATAGTATCCCCAATGTAATCGAGACCATCAACAATGTGCCCATCACCGGCAGAGCGATTTTAAGCCCGACTAAAAACATGGCGCTGCTGATTATGGCAAGAAAAGCCAAAAGCCCCTCATGCGAGTTTACATTCAACAGGAAATCATGACCAAGATAAGGTTGCGTATGGAACGAATAGACAATCGCTTCAATGGCAAGCAAGTGCGAACTTGAAATGAAAAATACATACAAGGCCATCAGGTTTTTTACCGTACCGATCAAAGGCAGCGAAACCTGAGCGAGGGGGTCAAATACCTCGCTAATGCCAAAACCGATTTGCACGGAAAAAAATTCACCCGCCATTTGAAAGGCCGCAAAAATAAATTGCATGGCGACGCCAATTAAAATGCCAATAAAAACCTGCTCAATCACCAGGATGACATACTCTTCGCGGATCAAATCGTCAAAACCGGGGGGGAAATGAACCACCGGAGTTACAATCAGCGATACGAGAAAAGCCAATGCCAGCCGGTAAAAAAACGAAAGCCCGGCGCCGCCCAACGCGGGCATGACGCCCAGCAACGCCAGCATCCGGGCGAAAAGCAGCGTAAAGAGTTGAAATTTGTCGGAAAAAAACTCCATTCTGTTATTACATGAACGTATCTTTATCGTTTGTATTTACTTAAAAGCGGCGAATCATCTCAATCAAACCCTTCGTATAATCCGTGATATTGCCAATCAACCACCCGGCAAAGACAATGATCGAAAGAAGAATTGCCACCAGCTTTGGCACAAAGGTCAACGTTTGCTCCTGGATGCTTGTCGTGGTTTGAATAATCGAGATCACCAGGCCAACCCCCATCCCCAAAATCAACATTGGCGACGACAGCTTCAGCGTGATCCAGATTGCATCGCGCAAAAGCGTAATCACATCGGATTCATTCATGCCTTTTCCCTCCCGGATGGAACGCCGGTTGCCGTAAAGGGCGCTTCACTTTTAGAGAAGTCTGTCATTACCCTGTATAGCTCCTGACAATTTCCTGCGTCAATAGGGCCCACCCGTCGACCAATACAAACAAGATAATTTTAAAAGGCAGTGAAATCATAACCGGGGGGAGCATAATCATCCCCATAGACATGAGGGTAGACGCAACCACCATATCCACGACTAAAAAAGGTATAAACAAATAAATACCGATAATAAACGCTTTTTTAATTTCGGTCAGCATAAACGCGGGGATCAACACATGCATCGGAACTTCGGAAAAGTTTTTAGGCCGTTTCTCTTCGCCCAATTTTAAAAATAGCGCCACTTCTTTAATGCCATCGTTCCCCACCTGTTTTTCCATGAAGCGATGCAAAGGCACCGAAGCTTTTTGAAAAAAGTCGCCCACGGCCAGCTCGCCTTTTAAGTAGGGTTGAAACGCATTTTTATTGATCTCATTGACCGTTGGCGCCATAATAATAAAAGTTAAAAAAAGCGATAAAGAAACCAGCACCTGGTTTGGCGGCATGTTTTGCAACGAAAGGGCGCGTTTGATAAAGTCAAAGATAATGATGATTTTTGTAAATGAGGTTAGCATCAAGATAATGGCAGGGGCCATGCTCAAAAGGGTAATCAACAAGAGAATTTGCAGAGAGAGAGCGACCTCTTGCGGCGTACCGGCTTCGGTAATGTTAAAATCGACCCTGGGGATCGGTATATTTTGCCCGTGCAAAGAGGTAACCACGGATGACGCTAAAAAAACCGTCATGACAAGAAGCGTCGCGCCTTTTCCGCTCTTTTTTGTATAGCCGGTTAACTTCATGCCTGTTCTCATCAATCCCATCAATCCCGAAAGAAGTCCTTGTCTGTGCGTATTTTATCCATATTCTTTTTCGCCCCGCTACGAAGTTTTTCCCAGGGCGGTTTCGACTTTTCTTGCCGGCCGGATTGACCGGGTTGGCCTGCGCCGGTTTTTTCACCGCCCAAAGCCCCGGAAATTGTTGTGGAAATGCTTTTTGAGAGCTCTATCCAGAAATCCGGTTTGTCGCGGTCATTGTCGCGGTCGCACTCCAGTTTAATGCGGTCAATCGCCGCTTTTTCGGTAAATTCGGTCACCAGCTGGATACCCGCGTCCGATATGCCTAAAACAAGCAGGCGGTTGCCCAGTTCGACAATTTGCAGCGATTTGCCGGGGCTGAGCGGCGCCTGGTGGAGCGTCCGGAACACTTCCGAGCTTTGCCCGGGGAACTGCCGCCGGAATAAATTGAGTTTCCAGAAGCCGTAGAAGAGGGCGATCATGACCAGCAAAACCACCGCTGTTTTGAGAATTTGTTCCGGCCACGACGTTGCTTCCGGTTGCGCCGGTGCGGGCGTTCGCCCTTCCAGCTCCTGGTCTAACAGGATTTCAAATTCGCTCCGGCCGTCTTTCCGGCCGTCTTCCTGGCCGCTTCTTGGGGATTGGGTTTGTTCATTCTTTGGACCGTTTTCGCCATTGTTTTGAACGGGGCTGTCGCCGGCTTGCGCGATGGTATACGAGATGATAAAATTGCGGGGTTCTTTAGACGTTTCGGGCGCGGCATGAGTTTCCAGGGAATACAAGCCGGAGTTTGAAAGAGCGCCGGCCAGACCAAGCCCAAAAAACAGGGCTAGAATGAAACAAACGGACCGAACTGCCTTGGTTTTGGCGCTTGTTTGAACGGCAAGCCCGTTGGAAGCCTGAACCCGGGAATCTCTTGGCGACATAATGTTTCAGTGTGACATAATACCATTCAGGTGCTGTGACAAGCATTTTTTAAAAAGAGAATACGCAGCGCCAAATGAATTGGCAAATCATTGCTATTGTTTTTATTACGTCATTTATTATTGAAATACCCTGGCCGCGCCGGACATATCGGGCATAAAATCGTTTTCATTGCTCACACCGTCGTTAAATGAAGTGGAAAAGGAGACCTTCGTTGCGGCATCGATAGCGCATAACCCTGAATCGCTCGCCCGGACGGCGCTTAAGATCAGTTGGTTCCCCACTACGGAAGCAACAATATCATTGTCAAACGTGTATGAAGAAGTACTAATAAAATGAGCAGTACGGGCCCTGGTATTGGAAAGAAGATCTCCGCTCACTTGAGTCATACCGGCATACTTAATTGCCGATACAATCAACATGGGATCGCCGGAAGAGGTTGCGCTGTCGCCATCGAGATCAAAGACAATCGCCCATTTATAATTCATTAAATTATCGTTGAGCGTGGAGGGGAAAAACGTCAGTGCCGCCGGCAAACTCACCAGCTGAAATGTCACTGTAATATTCTTTTCATCAAAGGTCATGGAGCCGCCCGCCATATCTGCAAAATCAAACGCAACATCGCCGGAGACATCCGACAGTGTTTTGGTTCCCGAAGAGCTGCATTGTTTCGCGGCTGTCTCCTGGTCTTCCTGCAAGGTACAATTCATGCCCCAAACGGCGCACCAAAAAATAAGACATACGGTTTTTAAATAACTTCTTTTCATTTTAACCTCTCGATTTTTTTCTTTTATGGCAGCCCTTCACCCTTTGCACATCGGGACCTCCTTTTGACTTTTAAATTAAATTCAAAGGTATCGATGCCTTGTACCGGCAAACGGATAAATTTGCAATCATTAAAATTTAATTTTAAAGTTAATATACGCCGGGGCAAACGGAGTTTTTCTCTTTTTGCATAATCTATTTTATTTACATAATTTTTTTATAAATAAATGATTTTATTGAAAAACTATTGACGATATAGAGATATTTATATACTCAAAATGTATTAATGTAAAGGATGCTATATGAAAGTTAGAAATAAGTTTTATTCCATTTTATTCGTTTTAATCTTGTTTTCCCGGTGTACGCTTATTGAAGACGCATTGCAGGAAACTGGCGACGAAGTTACAACCCCTGCCAATCTTACGGAAATTCGATGCCGCGACATTTCCGATTCCGCTTCTATCATCACGAATGCATCTTTATATGCGGGTCAAAATATGCAAATACAAGCCACCGGGTACTATAGCGACGGCAGCTCGGCTGATTTAACCGCTAAAGTCGCATGGTCATACTCTTCAGCCAATGTAATTTCCATAGACTCGACCGGTCTTTTGCTGGCGACGGCGGTTGGTCAAACCACAGTTAGCGCTTCGTACCAGGGCGTAAATTCGTCCAGCGCCACGGTAAACGTGCTTGCCAACGGTAACATTTTTGAAAACCAAACGCAAAACGGCGAATTTTTTAAAGAGACGATGAGTTACGGGAGCTCCCTGTTGTTCTCCGTTTCTTCAGCTTCCCTTGATTCCACTCTATATTCTTCCAACGGCCAGCCTAACCAATCGGTACAAATTGGCTCTTACCGGAGCCTTGAAAAGATTTCAACCGCTCTCGTCGTTGGCAACTTTATTGTTTTGCTTCCCAGATATGCGGAAGGCGACCCGACGTTGTGGGCGATACCTCTTCCCGGCGGTTACAATATAACGGCTTTGCAGAGCAATCTGGCAAACCATTTTTATTTTGTAGCGAATGGCAATGAGTTATATCAATCCGACGCAACTGCCGCCGGCACAACGTTACTCTTTACGTTCGCAACCGCCGATGTTAGAACGGGGGCATATTATAACGGAAATGTTTATGTCATCGGGCAAGACGCCGCAAATCTGCTGGTTGAAAACCTTTCCAATAATACCGTTACAACGATTCGAAATCTAACATCTACGGAACCGGTTACCGGCGGCGCTCAAACGACCTTTGCGTTTCAATTTACCTATTTTACTCTAGGTGAAAATATGAATTTAATTCCGGTAACTGGCGGGATGCTGGTTTTTATCACAGGCACGGATAACCTCGTCAATATGCTGGAACGTACGGAGCGCTGGTTTATCGATGGAGCCGGGGCTGCAACTCTGCTGGATTCCGGCACACGCGACTTATGGCATGACCCCGAAACCTGGAAATTTCAGCAAATCGCCGGGCAAAATTATGTAACTCAATGCATTTGGGATGTCTGTACCGCATATTCTTACAATGGAACCCTGGTTTCAATCGCTTTTCAAAGCGGCGTTGATTTCGCCCTGGGTTGCCAGCTTTTACTCTCTGCCGCGGCTCAAAGCGATTTCTCCGCTTCTGCCTCAAATACCACCGGCTGCTATGACATGGGTGGCAATATATTAATTGGCGTAAAGCAAAACGGGCTATGGGTTACCAATAATTTAGCCGGGGGCGGGAACATTGTTTTTCCGGATGATAACGTTATGATCGACGGGGTATTGCTGTCCCAGGGCGTTTATTATCTGTTTACCGGCAACGGTGACTGGCTGCAGTTGTATCCGTACTAAAAAGCGCCCAGCAAGCGGATTTCCGGAACCAGGCGAACCCCGAATTTCTCGTAAACCCGCTCTTGCGCCAGGGTCATGAGCCGTCGGATATCGGAAGAGGTGGCGCGGTCATAGTTTTCGATAAAGTTTGCATGTTTGTCGCTAAACCGGGCCCCGCCTACCGCATACCCCCGCAACCCGCATTGCGCAAGATAATCCCAGGCGGGCGGTCCGTCCGGCGGGTTTTTAAAAACGGAACCGGCGGTCTTCCGGTTACGCGGCTGGGTGGCCAGACGGTTTTCTCGAAACCGCCTTACTTTTTCGTCAATTTCGGCTTGCACTGAGCCTCCGTTTTGGGCCGGCCGCTCAAAATTAAAGCAAACGCTGTGGATCACCAAATCGGGCTGTTCCTTAAAGATGCTCGATCGATACGCCAGTTTCAAATCGGGCGTAGAGATCTCCCGGCTGAGACCGTTGCCGGCGAAACCCACCGAAGCGCCTTTGACGATTTGAACCATTTCCGAGCCATAGCATCCGGCGTTTTGCACCAAAGCCCCGCCAAGTTCGCCGGGGATCGTCGTTAAAAACTCGGCGCCGGGGTAACCCATCTCGCATACCTTCCGGGCAAAAACGGCGCTTTTCATATTGGCCGGCGCTTTCGCTTCCAGGGTATTTTGCGTTTTCTTAATGATGTTCAATTCTTTGGGGTAATTTAATTTAATGACAATTCCGGGTAGTCCGTCGTCCGAGATCAATACATTGCTGCCGCCGCCGAGAAATAAAAACGCGATACCCTCCTGAAGCGCATAAGAAATGATCTCCATGGTTTGCGATTCGCTTTGGGGCAACGCCAAGATTTCGGCATTGCCGCCTGTCCGGAAGGTACAATATTTCGCCAACGAACAATTTGCGACAACTTTAATTTTTCTTTCGGTGAAATATCGGATCATCTTCGCGTCTGTTGGTTCCGGCATCGCTTTTCTATCAGCCTGGCGCCCGGCCAAAGAAACAGGCAGCCGTTATTTTATGTGGATTCGCACTTTTTGCATGTAATCGGCGATTTCCGCTTCGGTTCTCTTGCCGTCCCAATCCAGCAGCGAAGCCAGGGTTTTTGCCACCAGTGAAACAACAGGGTTGCTTTTCCCGCCTTCGTTGCCCAGAGAGCTCCGCCGCAACATAAAGTCGCTTAACGTCATGCATTGCTCGGACTGAACCGCCCAATGTATTTCAGCCAGCAAATGAGGTTTGGCCGGGTCAATTCGTTCCGCTAACTTCGGGTTGCTTTGGATCATTTGCAGAATATACCGGTATTCCGCTCCATAATATGACGCCAGATGCGAGATTGTTTTTTCATCCATTTGACCCGCGTGCGTCTTTATTGCGTCTTCGAGAAAATGCGAGAAGCTTTCTCCGAACTCGGCCCCGATCACCGGTGTATTTCTTGTCCGGCAGGGAAGGGCGTTTAGTTTATTTTCTTTCACCACCAAATCGACAGCGTCCTGGGCTAAGGCGCGCGATGTTGTCCACTTGCCGCCGTAAACGGAAATGCACCCCTGATAACCGTCGGTTTTCCGGTGGTTTACAATTTCATGCTTGCGCGAGAGCTCATACGTTGAGTTATTCTTTTTAAACGAGACCAGCGGCCTGACCCCCGCATAACTGTGTAAAATCTTTTCTCCGGTAATCTTCACCGGGTAGTATGAACTGAGTAATTTCATTAATTCCTGTATCTCTTTTTTGTCGGCGTGAACATCGTCAAGAGAGCCTGTAAACTCATGATCGGTGGTTCCGATCAACGAATAATCGAGCCAGGGGACGATAAAAAAATGCCGCCCTTCGCGCGTCTCAAAAACAATGGCGTGATTGTTGTTAATCCGCGGCGTTAAAAAATGAATCCCCTTGCTTAAAACAATTTTGTAAGGCGAGCTGGCCTTAAACTGTTTGGTGACTTTTTCACCCCACGGGCCGCCGGCGTTGATCACCATATCGCCATGAATGACAAATTCCCGCTTATCGGGGTGCTGTAAGTCGCGCACGCGCACTCCGTTCACCTTTTTCGTATCATCCACGACAAGTTCCATCGCTTCCATGTAATTGGCGCAAACGGCCCCTCTTGAATCGGCCGACAAAATGTATTCGAGGTTTGCCCTTTCCGGGTAACGGTTTAAAACATCATAATAAGCAAAGGCGCCAATGAGCCCGTTTGAATTTAAATGCGGTTCGCGTTGCAAAGCTTCTTCGCGCGTAAGCCACTTGTGATTGGAAAGAAATTTATCGGGGTCGGGCAGTTCGTTTTTATCGTAAGAAAACAGATCGTAAATCAGCATGCCGATTTTTAACAGCCAGCGCGAAGTAAACGAATTTCGATAGACAGGCAAAAGAAAGGGCAGGGGAAAGGCAATATGCGGCATATTCCGCAAAAGCCTTCTTCTTTCGCAAAGAGACTCTCGAACAATTTTAAACTGGTATTTAGCGAGATATCGCAATCCGCCATGAATCAACTTTGTGGTTGCCGATGAGGTTCCATGACCGAAATCGCCCTTTTCAACCAGGGCGGTCTTTAGCCCGCGTAATGCTGCATCCCAGGCAATAGCTCCTCCCGTGACGCCTCCACCCACGACAACCAGATCAAAATGCCCGTTTTCCAGGGCTTCGGGATCCCGTTTCACTAGCCATATTCCATTCAAAAGACCCTTGGACAAGAAACAAAATTGACGCAATCTTAAAATAATCGAATTTGGGTCATGACAACATTGAAACAGAGAACTCTTTTTTTTCGTAAATTTGCGCCGGTTGCGTTTGCACTATTCTTTTTTCATAATGCCGGTTTTAGCGCTGAAACCGGGGCAGAAACAACGCCTGCGGGCCAAGAGACGCCCCCGACAGCCGGCCAGGTCAATTCCAGAAAAATCGTGTATCATATCACCCCGCACCGCCTGGATCAAATGGAAGATATAAATTACGCCAATTACCTGCGGCAGGCGACCCAGGATGCCCAAAACGCTCAAGCCGATTTAATCATTATTGAAATTGACACGCCAGGCGGCGAGCTTGGCGCCACTCTCGATATTAAAAACACATTATTGTCTCTAAAAGCCCGTACGGTTTGCTTTGTGAACCGCAATGCCATTTCGGCCGGTTCGCTCATTGCCATATCGTGCGATGTCATGGCAATGGCGCCGGGCTCCGTGATCGGAGCCGCAACCCCTGTTTTCATGAAGACCGAAGGAATGCAAAAAGCCCCCGAGAAGGTGGTTTCTGCCGCGCGAGCCGCCTGGAGAGGCGCCGCCGAAGCCAGAGGCCGAAACCCCAGGGTCGCCGAAGCTCTTGTCGACGAGTCAATTGTTTTAACGAAAAGCAAAGACGGGATAGACAAACAAGAAGGCAAACTGTTGACCATGACCGGCGAAGAAGCGGTCTCCATCGGGTTTGCCGATTATACCGCACGCTCGCCCGAAGAGATTTTAGTTCATGAAAAGATGCAGGGGGGGGCGATTGTCCGCCTGGAGCCGGGGTTCCGGGAACAAGCCATTTGGTTTTTGTTACACCCGATTGTCTCCGGTTTGCTTCTGGGGCTGGGTTTCATGGGCCTTTTGGCTGAAGTCCGTTCCCCCGGCTGGGGCATTCCGGGCGCTTTCGGTTTGATTTTTCTTTCCATTTACTTTATCGCCAGAATTTATGCAGGCGCCTCGGGTTGGGAAGCCCCGGCCCTTTTCGCCTTTTCCATTCTTCTTCTTTTGTTAGAGATATTTGTGATTCCCGGTTTCGGTTTTGCCGGTATCATGGGAATCATTGGGTTAATTGCCGCAATTTTATGGTCATACGGGATAAATAACATGGAAGAAGGGCTATGGGTTCTCTCTTTGGCCATGGTAGCCGCCGGATTGGCCGTTTTTTTTATTGTGAACAAGATATCCATGTCAATACACCCGGCCAGCAATGTCTTTCTCGGGGCCACGCTCACCCCTGAAAACAAAACCGCCTATGAAAGATTAAGCTCTTTGATCGGAAAAACCGGCATGACATTCACTGTTTTGCGCCCGGCCGGGACAGTCATGATTGACGGTGACCGGATCGACGCCGTTAGCATGGGCGACTATATTGAGAAAAATGTGCCCATTATCGTGAAAAATGTTGAGGGACATAAAGTTTTAGTCGACAAAATTAACTTGACAGAGAGTCAAAAAACACAAAGTTAAACTCCGATACTCATATGGTAGCATGATCGGTAGTTGCCGGGATTTTTCGTCCCAATTCATGCCAAAAAAGTGGAAAAACGTAAAAAATACGTATAAAACGATAGAAAAAAGAACGAAAAAGATAAGGTAAGAACCAAAAAAACACTCAAAAGATGGGAAAAAAAAACGGTAACAAGCCAACACGCTCGGCAAAAGAAGAAATCGAAGAAATTTATCAATTGGACCGGAGGTCCAATGCCAGCCGGATTAAAACCGCCGGCGGTTTTTTTACCCGTACCTGGATCGATTTTCTTCGCCTGATTCGTAAAAAAAGGGAAGAGCGGCTCACATTGATGTTCATCCCTCATAACGAAGATAAAATCAAGAACTTTCATATTTCAAACCTGGCCCTGATCATCATCATTGGCATCTTTTCGTTTATTGTTTTAGTCAATTCCTTCTTTATTATCAACCATACCAGCACGGTTCAGGAAGTCGATAAGCTTAAGATTTCCCAAAAAGACGCCAGCATTCAATTTTCCAAAATCCGCGAAGAAATCAAAGATATGGAAGAGACGTTTTCCGGCATCCGTTACAAACTTTCCAACCTCCATGCTTTGGCCCACGGCAAAAGCAGCGACGAAAGTAATTTGTACGGGCAGGGGGGAGCGTCCATTCCTTTGGAAAACGCCGAATCGATGGTAAACCCGGTGGAAGGCGACGGCAGCGAAGAGATTCCCATGGAAATCTTTCTTCTCAACCGCATTGCCGGCGATTTGGAACTTTCCAACCAACCGCTGCAAGATATCGAAGAATTTTTAAAAAAGCGGGCTAAAATTATCCAGCACACTCCCACGCTTTGGCCGGTAGAAGGGTATATCATTAACCCGTACGGTTTTATTCGAGACGCAAACACGCTCAATACCTACTACAATACCGGCGTTGATATAGCCGCGCCTCTCGGCAGCGAAACGGTATCGACGGCGCCGGGGACTGTAATTGAGGTGAAGAAAGAAAACGGCCTCCATACGGTACGAATCCGCCATAATTACGGGTATGAGACCGTATACAAGGGGCTGGACCGCATTTCCGTGAACGTTGATGAGCAGGTTGAAAAACAAGACACGATTGGCTATTTGGGCGCCCGGCCCGATACCTTGCAAAGCGTATTGCACTATCAAATTTTTGTCGGCGTTGAACCGCAAAACCCGATGCCGTATTTAAGCTACATTGCCGATTCGCTGTAGCCGGGATCTTTTCATTATAATGTTTTAAACCCTATGACTCCATCGACACCCGATCCGATTAACTCTATTATTGGCGAATCCGCCCATTTTAACGGAGAATTTAACCTGGAAGGCAGCTTGCGGATTGACGGTTCTCTCGCCGGAAGAGTGATTTCTCGCGGTAAAATCATTGTCGGGCCCAAAGGGCATGTGACCACCAATATCAAAGCCAATACGGTAATTGTCGCCGGCCGCGTAGACGGCAACATCTACGCCCTGGACACGGTCACGCTTCTGGAAGATTCCGTCGTTCACGGAGACATTATCGCCTCGAATCTGGTCATGGAAGAAGGCGTGATTTTTGACGGTCGGGCCAGAATTAAAACCATTGAAAATGAAGAGAGTTTTTTTGAAAATTGACGATAATGGTGTATGTTACACCGTATCCCGTCGCAGCCCAAGGTTTTAACCGGTAAAACAGGCTCGAAAGAAAAACGAAGCGATTCCGCAACCGTAAATGCGGCGGAAGGCTTTGGCGAACTTCTGGATAGCGCCCGCGTCGAATCTGCGGATATTCTGCAAAAAATGGGAACCGGCATCGACTCTTCGTTTGACCGGCTTTTTGAGCAACTTTCCCTGTACGAAAGAAATTTAATCGATTACCCCACCGAGAGTAACTTTGAATCGTACCAACAAAAGGTTCGCGAACTTTTATCGCAATTGTTGTCAAAGTCGTATCAAATCCGTTTGATCCGCGATGCCCGCTCAAAATCGGAATTTGAGGTGGTGCAGGAAGTCGATCAAAAGTTGGGCGAAATTTTCACTCAAATCGCCCGGCACCGCCCCGATGTTCGAGGCGTTCTGCGCCATATGGGTTACATCAAAGGTATACTTCTCGATCTGAAAGTATAATATTGTATTTCTTCTTTACACAACAAAGCTTTGCCAAATCTTTGCCCCATGTTACTATGGACCCCCGGAATCGGCGAACTCTTTATTATTTTGTTAATCGTGCTTCTTTTTGCCGGTAAAAAAAGATTGCCTGACCTTGCCCGCAGCATCGGTTCGGGCATTACCGAGTTTAGAAAAGGCCTGAGCGGTCAAATTGATCCGGATGAAGACGACGAACCTGAAACCAACGTAAAGCATTCATCAAATGCCGGTAAAAATGCAGACAAAAAAGGACGAAGCGGAGGGCAAAAAAAGTCATAAGCTCCATATTGTTCTTACCAGCTTTGGCAGCCAAAAGCCATATGCACCAGCGCCGTATGCATCAAACAAAACCCTGAGCCCCAAACCCTCTGAATTATGGATCCAGCCGATGATAGAAAGCCTTATGTAAAAAAACGAACTTCATCATCGCAAGGCAATCACGAGTCTAAACCTCAAGATCAAATAAAGAAACAAGCCGCCTCTAAAAAAGAGAAACCGGCGAAAAAAGCCCGGCAAACCGCAACTCTGGACCGCGCCGCCCAGGCGGCCGCTCACCCGGTAAAACCCCCCAAGGCGAAAATCAGTAAAGGGAAGGCCGAAGAGAGCGAAGCGGATCGTTATATTCAGGATTTGCGCAAACAACAAGGGCACATGCCGCTCATTGACCACCTGGAAGAGCTCCGCTGGAGAATTTTTCGTTCTTTGCTGTGGGTCGCTCTTTTTTCACTCGTTTGCGCGGTATTTTACGACCAGGTATGGCCCTTTGTCATTGGACCGCTCGAGCCGCTCATGGAGCAGGCAACCGGCAAAGGCATAATCGTTAAACTCATCACCACGAGACTGCCCGATTATTTTTTAATTAAACTCAAGGTCATCTTGATTTCCGGGGCAATTCTCGCCATGCCTGCCATTGTCATGGAACTCTGGCGTTTTGTTGTCCCCGCGCTGGAGCGCTCTTCCCGGAAAACGGGGTATGTAATGCTGGCGGCGGGTTTGGTTCTTTTTTGGGCTGGCGCTCTTTTGGCGCGCAAGTACCTTTGGCCCTTGATTGTCACCTTTTTAATCTTTGAATGGACGCCCCCGGAGATCGCCGGAGCCATGGAACAAATGAAACCCGAGGTTCATTTGACCATTAGCGAATACCTCTCTTTCTTTTTCTCATTTCATTTTGCCTTTGGATTGGCATGCCAACTGCCGATAATAAGCCTGGTGCTTGCTATGATGGGGGTTTTGCACAGCGATTTTTTTATTCGCTCATGGCGTTACGCCATGATTGTAATTTCAATTGTTTCGGCCATGGTGACCCCTCCGGATGTCGCTTCGATGCTCATCATGATGGTGCCATTATTGGCCTTGTACGCCGTGTCGGGGCTTTTGGTAAAAATATTTGAACGAAAAAGAAGACCGGAGATCGGCTACAATTAACGTTTCGGGATAAGGATTGATTGGTGAATATATTCCACAGTTTTATTTCAGGCCTCATCTCAAACTCCGTTAAAAACGGTACCGCGTTTTTTATCGGCGGTATCACGATCTTAACGTTACTTTCGGCGTCTTTGTTCATGAAAAACCACCTGATTCGCGAAAGTAAAATTTTACACAGCGAATTACACATTAACCAAAGCGAATGGCTGCGCGAGCAACTGCAACATGAAATCGGCAACCGTTTTACTCTTTCAAAATTCAAGGCGGCTTTGATTGGGCTGGGCATCTCTTACGCCAGTCAGGACGCATTGCAAGAGATCTCTCTTTTTGACCGGAAGGGTGACGCCATTTGGCATTCCAACCCCGAGATCAACCTGTTGATTCAAAAGACCCAAGAGAATCAAAATAACAAAAAAGGGGATGATTCTCCGGCGCCGCCGGTCGAATTGGCGGAGTTAAACCGGCAATTTGAATCGCAACTCAACTTTACCGGCGTGAGCCCCCAAAGAAAATCAGCCAATACGGAAAACGGCTATCTGGTCTACCTGCATTTTGACAATGAAGATCTCTACCTCTTTTGGCAACGAACCTACCAGCCCTTTGATTCAACCCGGTTAGGGATCATTTTGTTTTTTGCCAGTCTCTTTTCGTCGCTGATTCTGGCCCTGTTCATTCGTCAAATTTACAGTGTAATTTTAACCCCGTTGCAGCAGATGAAAGAGTCCATTGGCTCTTTTTTAACCGACCGGAACCGCATTTCCGTCGACTACTTTAAAAACAATGAGTTGGGCGAACTGGTTAAAAACTACAACGAACTGCTCTCTTTTCTCGATAAAAACGGTTGTTTTGAACTCGACAACCAAAATGAAAACGCGGTATTGCAAACCGACGAACATGCCCTGGCGATGATTCAAAAGAAATTGTATGAAAAGCCTTTCCCCCAGCTTGATTCGGCGGAAGTCGCCGTTTACCCCCGGCGCCCTGACATTAACCAGCAGGATTTTTTATCTGCAGGCGAAATGAACGGCAAACCGGTCCTTGCTTTGCTCCATTTTGATATCACCAGCATTGAAACGGGCATCGTGAAACACCGTTTGCAGGAAGAGTTTTTTACCTTGATTTCTTCGGGGCACTCTTTTTCGGACATTGCCAAGGCAATGTGGGAAAACATGTTCACTCACATTGATTACGGCCCTGGTATCTGCATGGCTTATATTGACGTAAGTTCCAATACCATGCAGGTTTTAAAAAGCGGCGACTTTGCCTGTGTCAATATTGCAGCCGACGGCTCGGCGCAAATTATGGAAAACGGTTCTTTTATTTTCCATTCGGATTACCCCGGCCTGGAACAAGTCTCCATTGAAGAGACCTCTTATCTGGCGATGCTTTCTCATGAAATGATTTTTTCTCTTCAGATGCTGCCGGCAGAATTTGTTCAAAACGAACTGCAGGCGACCAATACCAACCTTTCCGGGAAACAGTACCTTCAAATGCTCCTGGAAAAAATATCCCGCCACAGCGAAAACCCCGACGTCATGCCGGGGATGGCGACGTTGGTTCGCTTAAAGCGGTAAACCGGCGGCTGTTTGAATATCTTTTTTTACCTGGGCGGTCAGCTGATCCGTATTTTCAAACTTAATTTCATCGCGCAATTTCGTTAAAAACCGCAAGGTCAATTCATGGCCGTATATTTCGCGTTGAAAATCCAGCAAATGCGCTTCTACGCTATAGGGGTGGTTTTCAAAGGTCGGGTTATTGCCAATGTTGACGACCGCCCGGTATGTTTTTTTCATGTGCTGCGCATAACCGGCGTAGACGCCGTTAGCCGGCAGCAATTTATCGCCGGGGAAAACCAGGTTCGCCGTGGCAAAACCCAGCTGGCTGCCAAGCTTTTTGCCTTCGGTTACGACCCCGCAAGCAAAAAAAGGCTCGCCCAGCATTGCGTTTGCTTCTTCCATTTTCCCACGCGAGACGCTATCGCGCACAACGGTAGACGATATTATTGTATTCTTGTAATGAACCGGCTCTATGCGGGCCGTCTCATACCCGTGTTCTATGGCGTGTTTTTCCAAAAAAGAAAAATCGCCCTGTCGGTTTTGCCCGAACCGGTGGTCATACCCTATCAAAATGTATTTTGCATGCATGGCGCCTACCAGAATATCCTGTAAAAATTCTGCGGCGGGCGTCGTTTTTAATGCGGCGGTGAAGGGGAGGCGTAACATGACATCAACGCCTATTTTTGCAAGAATGGTTTGTCTTTCTTCCCAAGTATACACCTTTTTAAAGGCCGGTAAAACTTGCGGTTTCTTGCCTGTTTGCGACGGTTTTATTGTTTCATGGCCGCTAAAATCATCCGGCTCATGTGCGCTTAAATCATAAGTGAGAACGGCTGATAGCAACTGCCGCGCTTGCGCAACTTCCACCGTTTTTTGAATCAATTCGCGGTGCCCCAGGTGAAGCGCGTCAAAATTACCCAAGGTAACCGCTGACGGGGGTCTGTTTTGAAAATTGGCCGTTTTGCGAAATGTTTCAAGATTGGTAAAAAAATTCATGGTATCGGATAATTTAACCGGCATCTTTGACTTTAAAACCGGTTGGCTTTTTCGCGCGCCGGCCATACATGATCGGCTGTCGTCTGCGTATATACGCCCCTTTTTAACAAGTTAAATTGAAATTTCGATGAGAGCGGACAAGCAAAAAGTATTCTGACGAAAGCCGGCGCAGGCGCTTATTCGTTTTTTTCACTTACGGAACAAAGATAAAATAAATGAGAGAAGAAGGCTCAGCAACAAACCGGTTGTGATCGGAAAATAAAATCTAAAATTTTCTTTTTCAATCCGGATATCGCCGGGCAACCTCCCCGGCTTTTTTATCACAGGCGCGTCGCGGTAGAGCAAGAATAGCCCAATGGCCAGGAACAGCAGGGCTGCAACAATGAATATTTTTCCTGTTTGATTTGTCATTTTTTTTAGTTGCGGCGTTTTGAAGCCGGATCATGAGTCGCCGCTACAGGCATGCTGCCTTTATTTTAAAAACGGTCAAGTTGTATTTCTAGTAACATCAGGTAACCTCAGGTAAGAAAATAATACGTTGACACGGCAAGCCTTCAAAAGAGTGTACCGACATTGTGACAATGGTACGGAAACATACAAATGTTTTTGCCCTGGCCGCTGTTTTTCTTATGGTGTGCGCCCTGGCTCTTCCGAACCAAGCCCGTGAAAAAGTGAAAAACAACTTTTGCGGTGACGCCCTGACCGAGGCGCAGGCGAACCCCGATGAATGCCCAGATTGTCCGTCACACGGGTTTTCGGCCCAGGACCTTTTATCCGTATTGGGCAACGCCAAAGTGAACGGCGCCGAAAATGAAAAAGAGATCAGCCGCCTTAAAAAACAAGCCGAGCTGTACACGCCAATTTACCCCGATAGCATTGTTTTTATCCGTAGCTTACTTCAACCCCCTCCGTCAGATAAACTTTCCGGCGGTTTCAAACTCCCCATTGATCGCCCCTCCTGATTTACTCCCCGGGCGAGTGCATCCGAATCATGTATTTGCATATAGTGCATAAAATGCATGGATTGAGATACCCGGCATTCGCCAAAAGAAAACCGTTGTAACGGTATATCGATTGCGAAGCGCCGTTTTTGTTTTCGTACGAAAACCGGCGCCGGCGAAAGGAGAAACAATGAGGATTTTAAAATATACGTGCAAACCGTTTTGGCATACGCTGGCCAATGCCTTTTTCTTTTTAGCCCTGCTCGGACCAGGGCGGGGGCTGCACCCGGTTGAGTCAGACCAAAAGAATTACAAGTTGCCTAACGTAAGAAGTATCGGCGCCAACTCTAGCTCAAACCAAAGCGCGTCTCATTTGTTTGAAACCTTTCAAACGCCATCCGCCGGCAATTTTTCTGTTGAAGAGTTGCAAGGCAAGGTGGTGGTTCTCAATTTCTGGGCCCCCTGGTGCAAACCCTGCACGAGAGAATTCCCCGAACTGGAGAACCTGTATCGCAACATTCTCGAAAATTTTCAATCTGACACCATACTCTTTTTAGCCGTCAGCGTTAGCGATGATGTGCGTAAGATTGAAAAGTTTACCCGCTTATACCCGGTCAGTTTCCCGGTCATTATTGAAAACAATGGCAGTTTTTCGGAACCCTTTGAAGTATCGCAACTGCCCACAACCATTGTCTTCAACGCCAAAGGAGAAGCTGTTCTGGTCGTTCGGGGTTTTTCCCGCGAGGGGATGGACTCCGTTCATAATACGATTATTTTATTATTAAAGGAAAATCCATGAACAAATTATACAATAGACATTTTAAAAAAATCATTCAACAAGCGGCTTCTTTATTTTTAGCTGCAGCCATGCTCAATTGCAATATCCTGGAAGAGGCCATTGATGAAGCAAGTCAAAAACAAACAAACACAGGCTTGACTTTTACGTTGGGCGCAGGCGGAGTTCATATTGTCGGCCCTTCGGTTTTTACGGTGGTCGCGGCCGAAAGCGGCGCCCCTGTCCCCGGCTTAAACCTTTCCGTTACGCCTAAAATGCATATGGACAGCGGCATGGTTCATTCTACCCCGGTTGATTCCGTTACCGACAATAACGACGGCACCTATACGGTAACGGCGTATTACCTGATGCCCTCCATGGGCGGGTACTGGGAAATTGAAATCTCGGCCAATAACTCCAGCGCCGCTATCCCGGTGACAGTGACCGGCTCGATGATGGACCGTGCTATTTTAAAAGGGGTAAGCGATCTTTTCTTAAACATGGGACTCTCGTCGGTTCGAAATTACTACATCTTTGTTGACTCCGTCGCCGGGGCAGCCGGCAGCCGTGATGTCTCTCTTTTTGTCGCAACCAGGGAAAACGTGATGTTCCACCCCGCCGTCTATAACGGTCAAACTTTAAACGACGAGGCCGGAACCCCATGGACCATCAACGGCCTTGCTCTTGAAATATACGACGCAAGCGACGCGTGGGTTCCTTTGGCAGACAACGGGAACGGCCATTATAGCGCGGCAGGCGTAAACATAGGAATGACATTGCACATTCGATTGAAAGTCTCTGCTGACGGTTTGGCCTACGAGCAAAAGACAACCGATGGCGCCGCTTTTGACGGCGGTTTGCCGACCGCAACGGATCCCGTTAGCGGAGCATGGGTGTCTAACGGCTTTGCCCACATCATGGTTCAATAATGAAAGAAATAATGAAAACGCCGTTTTTTCGCTTTGCATGGTCCGGTTTTGCGATTGTTGTTGCCGTTTTTGCAGCGCTTATCGCTCTACCGCTCACCCGTTCGGTACACGCCGCCTCTTGTTGCGGAGGCGGCGCGGGCGCATCTCTGGTCTTGCCAAAGGCGGCCCGTTATTCGGTATTGGTGTCGACTGAAAAAGAAGAGTATACCGGTTTTTACAACCTTGACGGCAAGTATTTATCGAACCCCGAAGGCTCCAACTTATACCAGACCCGTTTGAATGTAGCGGCGGCCGTTCGATTGCACTCTTTTTTACAGGCCTCTCTTGCGGCGCCGTTTGTCTATAACTACAACCATTATTCCGGGGTAGAGTCGGTAACCAGCGGTCCGGGAGATATCGGCGTAGGCTTGCTGGGAGAATTGTTCCGCGATATCAAATGCGTCTGGAAGGTAAAATCATGGCAAGATTTGATCCCGGCTGCCTACCTGGGGGCGGGGCTCGTGATCCCCACGGGCATTTCGCCTTACGACAACGTAACCCAAAGTTTCGATATCACCGGGCGCGGTTTTTATCGCTTTGATGTCAAAGCCATGGTCGACAAAACCATTTACCCGGTTTCTCTCAGCCTGACCGCCGCCTACGGCAGCTATTTTTCGCGGCCTGTCAACCGGGAATACGGCAAATATGTGGAACCCTATACAAAAAAGCTCGGCAACCGCATTGTAGCTTCGGGCGTCCTTTCGTATGGCTGGTCATTTCTTAGCGCCGCATCGTTTACCTTGAGCGGCTCGTACCAATATGTATCCGAAGGCGAAACCCGAATCAACGGGCGGCCCGACCCCTTGAGTTCGTACTACAAGCATGGCGCCGGCATTGCCGGGGCATACACCGCACCCAACCAAAATCTGGTTGTGAAGATCAAATACAACCGCAATATTTTTCAAGACGCCTGGGGGGAAAACCAGCCGGCAACCGGCACCCTGGGGATGGAGGCAACGTATGTTTTCCGATAAAACAATTACTTTATTTCAAGCGCTAAACCGGCTGCAAATGATTTGGCAAATTCGCTGCGTATTGAACCTCGATTTTTTTAGATATGGCCGCTTGTGCAACTTAAAATTTTACAAGGGTCTTTTATCTTTATTCTGTCTCGCATGGTTAATCGTAACGCCAACGGCTTGCGCCAACATGCAAGGCGATTTGTTCCCCGACAGTACTGATCTGCGCACCCAAAACGGCGCCAATTTTTCGGGGGTGGGGGACATTGCCCCCGAGAAAGCCTTGTATTTTGCCGACAGCAGCGTTAGTTCTCTCTACACCGAAACTTCGTCGTTTCGCGGGGTGGTGCTCTATTTTACCATGTGGTGTTCGCTTTGCAACGCCCATGCCGACTATATAGTCTTGAACTTGATCGCCGCCAACCCGGACATTCGCTTTATTTTGGTAGATTATGTTTCAGGCACTTTGGCGGCAACCAAAAGCGCGGCAATTGCCAATGGCTATTACAACTCGACCGGCGTTGTCTCTGACAATTCCGGGGGACTGTCCAAAACCTTTGCCGGCACAATGGGTACAGTGGTAGTGCTTGATAGCGCCAATACCGTGAGAATGAACGAAGATTTTCGGGACGGTCAAAACCTGGTTAAGATTTTACCGCAGTTGTAGTTTGTTTTTTATTCACAGCCTAACCTCTGCCGCCGCAAAGGGCGTACCCGCGTAGCATGCGATGATTCGAGTGTAAAATTTTGCCGTTGAATGGCCTTGACAGACTATAACTGTGGTCGCCTTTGTTGCTATGAAAGAGTGCGCTTTTTGCCAAAAGCCGTTGCAAAACATACACAGCGGTTTCGGTTTATGCAAAAATTGTTCGCTTGTCTACTATCTTGAAGCGCGCGCAGTTAAATATGAAGACGACTACTTTAACCGTGAATACAAAGAACAATACGGCCGTTCTTACCTGGACGACGAACCGGCCATACGCTCCAGGATGGCCCAACGGCTCAAAAAAGCTTTTCGGTATGTCTCGTTTGCAAATAAAAGCACCTTGCTTGAAATTGGTTCCGCAGCCGGTTATTTTCTTGCCGAAGCACGGCAAGCCGGTTTTGAACCTCGAGGGTGGGAAATCTCATCTGCGATGGCGTCGCATGCAAACGCCCGCGGGTTGCCTACGGTGAACCTCGATTTTTTTTCAGCGTACGAGCAATGGAAAAAGCAACCGGGAAAAAAGGAAAACTGGTTTGATATGGTAGCCGCTTTTTACGTACTGGAACACTTTTCAAACCAGCCCGATGTCTGGAATGCATTGCAAGAGCTGACCGCGCCGGGCGGCCTCTTGCTTTTGGCGACCCCTTCCTGGCGGGGGCCCGCCTTTTTCTTTGACCGGGTAAACTGGTTTCAAAACCACCCGGCCGACCATTTCATTGACTATTCCGACAAAGGTTTGCAGAAGATTGCCAAGCGCTACGGGTTTACGGCGCTGCACCAATCCTCGGAAGGGATACACCCCGGCCGTTTTCCCGGGGGGAACTTTTCGCCCCTGGGCGCCATTTACCGCAAATGGCAAGAGAGAGTTCCGTTCTCCGATACGATATTTACAATTTTACAAAAAAAGAATTCATAAATGGAAACCGATATGCCTGAGAAGAATCACAAACCAAACACAATTGACCTTGAATCCTTTGAGGCTCTACTGAGCGAATCTCAAAAAGAAATGTTTGCCTACGAAATGAACCACATAAACGAAATAAACAAAACGGCTGGAAAAAATGTAGAAGGGCTCGAAGAAACCGGACCGGTTTCATTTGCTCTACCTGGCAATATTTTGGCTTTGCAAGATTGGCAATTTGAACAAAAGCGCGACGAAAATGAAAACGAAGACGATAACCATTGCGTCATGGTGGGTCTGACTTTACCAGGCGGAGAAAATAAGAAAAGCCAAAACCGGCCCGAGCTTGTATCGCCCGCCATTTTACCCGTACTGGTTTACGACGCCGGCCCGGCATCCGAACAAGATGCCGCTCTCATAAAACAAATACAACCGGGGGTATTTTCATGCCCGCCCGCCCTGGAAGATATCCTCGAGCTGGCAGCCATAAAAGCGCGGCACCCTGAAACTCAAATTACATTTTCTACGGAAGATCAAAAATACCATGCAACGGCCGATTCGGTAACAAAAGAGTTTGAAACCATTTCCTTGCGCAAACGACGGTATTTTATTGAAAAAATATTGTTAGGCAAAAAGCCCTCTGCCGCCTTCCACTGGCTTGAAGAGATTGGCGTCTTACCCGTTATTTTGCCCGAACTCTCTGCCGGTAAAGGAGTGGACCAAAACCGCTTTCATATTTACGATATTTACGAACATTCATTGTATTCCTGCGACCACATGGAAAACGCCGACGTTGTTTTGCGTTTTTCAGCATTGCTGCACGACGTAGGCAAAGTGCCAACGCGCAATGTGCGGGAAAACGGAGAGGCGACGTTTTATAATCATGAGATTATCTCTTCGCGTTTGGTGGTGCCCGTGATGAAGCGTTTCGGTATCCCCAAAGAGGTCGGGTTGCGGGTAAAATTCTATGTCCGCAACCATATGTTCCACTACACCTCGGAATGGTCCGACAGGGCGATCCGTCGCTTCATGAAAAAAGTTCCTTTGATGGATTTGGAAAACTTAATTAAATTGCGCAAGGCCGACCGCAAAGGTTCGGGGAAAAAGAATCCTTTCCCCAAGGGTCTTGAAAAATTAATCAATCATATCTCCGATGTCATTGCCAGAGATAAAGAGCTGAAGGTAACCGACTTGGCGTTCCGCGGATCCGATTTAATGGAAATGGGCCTCGCGGAGGGGCCGGGGATCGGCAGGATTTTACGGGCGCTGCTTGATGAAGTCAAAGATGAAAAAATCGACAATGATTATGATCTCCTTCGCGAGAGGGCGATTGCCCTCATGAAAGAGATGAACATCCGGTACCAGGAACCTGTGTCTCATTCCGCTAAAACATACTCTTGAGAAAACAAACCCCATGATGCCGCCAACTTTTTCACCATCACTAGAATCGCCAGCCCCGTATTTCCTGCTTGTATCCGGCGGTACGGGCGGGCATATTGCGCCTGCGGCGTCGGTCGCCACCAGAATTGCCAACACGCCGTTTTTAACCATTGGCAATACCGTTTCGCCGGCTCAAGCGGCCCAAACAGCCAGGGTAGTGTTTCTTACCTTACCGAAAAACATCGACTACCCTGATATCAAGGCAATGCAAAACGAAAAAAACATTTCTATTGTATCTTACCCTGCGCCGCCTCTGCCCTCAGGCGCAAAAGCTCTGTTGCAGATATTTTCTTTTCTTTCGGGGCTGGCGGCATCGTTTGGGGCGGTTCGCATGCTTGTTCGCGAACAAGGGCGTCCGTTGGGCGTTGTCGCCTTTGGCGGTTACCCTGGGTTCCCGGCCTTGCTTTGGGCGCTTTTGCACCGTGTGCCGATTTTTCTGCACGAGCAAAATGCCATGCCGGGTTTTGTCACACGTCTTTTTCAAAAGCACGCCCATACGGTTTTTTACTCTTTTCCGCTTGATAGCCCGGTTGATTCTAAGATGAATGCTAAACTTGATTCTACAAACGGAAATCGCCCAACCATCGCGGCGGCAACCGGTAGGGCCGTTTTTACCGGTAATCCCTTGCGGCCCTTATTTTTAGAAACAAAACCGGCGAAAGCTCGCGATAAAAGAACCAAAAGCGGTTCTTTAAAGATCTTGATGACCGGCGGTTCGCAAGGCGCGCGAGATATCAACCGGCTTTACCAGGCTATGGTCGCTGACGGGAGATTTCAAAAGCACCGTTTTACTCTGGCCTGCGGCCCCGCCAATTCGGAAGACCCGGACCTGCAAAAATCGCTTCGGAAATCCGACACGCTCACGCCGTTTATTCTCAATATGCCGGACGAATTGCAAAAAGCGGATCTCGTCATTGCCCGTGCAGGCAGCGGCACGATTTACGAAATTGTTTGGGCAAAGAGGCCTTGCGTTTTACTCCCTTACCCCTACGCAAAAGACAATCACCAGTTTTACAATGCCCGGGCCCTGCAAAAATACGGAATATGCGAAATCATTGACTGGAAAAGCGGGCAGCCGGAACGTCTACCCGGCGCTCTTGACCGGCTGGACCAATGGATCAACAGCGGGGGCTACGATGACGCCATAAGCGCAACGAAATCGCGATTATTGCCGCTTGATGCGGACCGGCAAATCACAGACTATTTGCTCGGCGTATGTTCCAAATGAAAACAAACGGCAGATTTCATTTTTTGTCTTAAAACTTTAAAGCGACGCCCGCGCCGGCCCCTGTCAATTGATGGATCGGATCAACCTGCAACTCAACGGCAAGCGTAGCCAGAAGCAACCGGATTTCAGCGCCAATGAAAAACCGGTGTAAGATCAGAGGAGCTTTCGCTTCTTTAACAATACTCGATTGAAATGGGACCTTGCCGCTTTTGCTGGTGACAAATCTTTCACCGGTCGGGATAATTACCGTATTGACTGTTTCGGTTGTATGAAAAGCCCCGTTAAAATTTAAAGCGGTTGTGAGTTTGCCAAATTGTACGCCCATGCCGTACCCGACATACGGGGCAAAAAAGAGCAGGTTGTACCAGATGCGCACTTCCGGGCCGATACTGTAATACTGCCAGCTGCTATCCAGTTCAATGTTATATGCCGTCTTGGCGTCAAGCTGGTAGTCAATGGAGGTATAGCCGTCAGTTGTGTTTTTGCTGGCGCTCACGCTATCCGTAAAAGCTTCTTTGGTCTGAATATTAATGCTGCCTTTGGAATACGAAAAAAAGCCAGACAAACTTAAACCGGGGAACCCCGGCTTGCCATCCCACAAATTGTAGGTGCTTTTTAGTTTAAAAGCGGTATACGTAAACAAAGAATCGTAATTTTGCAGTTGAGCTTCGGAAGAAGGAAGCATGATCGTGCGCCCCGGAAAAACCGAGACCCGCAGATCCCACCGTTCCGAAAGCCCGACGCCGCCGTTAATGCTCATACCCATTGCGGGGATCGCTTCCAGATTTTGAAATACGGTTTGCGCTTCGGGAGAAGAGGCGTTTTTTACCTCATTGACATTGGAAAAACCCATCCCTGCGCCAAAACCCAGGTACGCCGAGGGAAACCCGCCCATGTTGTCAAACCCGACCGGGTAGGACAGGTGAGGGGTGAAGGCGACCGCCTGCCCGTAAAAGGTGGTAAAGGCCTCGACAAAGGTTTTAAAACCGGCTTTAAAACCCGCTTTATTTGCCGTTACAAAGTCATCGCCCACCTGGCTCAGCAAAGATGAAACACCCTTGAAACCGGGTCCGTATACGCTGGCCAGCGCCGACTGCAGTTCGGCAGAGGTGAGATTGCCCGACACATAGCTGTTGGCGGCAAGACTGGCATTGGCTTGCTGCGCCAAAACAGAATCGCCCAACGTAGTCAAATCAACCGAAGTATCGGTAAACAGGGTGCCGACGGCGCCTGTAATTTCCTGCGCCGGTACACGGGACGGCAAAAGCGCCAGGCAAACAAGAAAAGCAAAAAGACTCTTGTTCCGCATCCGCATGATGAAGCGGTTATTTGGCCGGTTTTTTTTCTTCTCTATAAACGTTATGAATTGATTTCGGTTCATGAATTCCATAAATTTCGGCTGCTGTATTTATAATCAATACAAATGCCCTGATTTTCCCTATCATCGGCAATTCTCTTTAAGTTGTCAATAATTATATTGCGGCTTTTACGCACCATTACCGGGGGTTACCGCTGCAGACCTTTCTGCGGCGCATTTCTTTATTCCGATTTTAAATCAAGCCGGGGGAAAAACAAAGGCCACTCGGTTAGCGTTATGGATGGTAACCTTACCTCTGCCGTTGATTGCGGGAAACGGTTTTGCCCCCCCGGTTGCAAGATACCGAGTAACTGACCCATGGTAACAGGCAGAAACGGTTTTAAATACTCGGCTGCGACAATGATCCCGCGGATAAGACTGTGCAAGAGCGGTTTCAGGGCTTCGGGGTTTTCTTTTGCCATGGCCCACGGTTTTTCTTCTTCAATGGTTTTATTGAGCAAATCAACGAGACCGAAAGCGGTTTCAATCGCCTGGTGAAAACGAAAATCTTCCATTTGTTCGTGGTATTTAGCGGCAATTTCGCCAATTTTATCGTTTAACGCTTCTTCCAGCGCATGGGGCGCGGCATCGGGTTCCAGCGCGCCGTCAAAATATTTTTTATTCATGCTCAGCGTTCTCTGGATTAAATTCCCCAAACCGTTGGCCAAGTCCTGGTTGATACGCAGTTCCAGCGCTTCTTCGGTAAAACGCGAGTCGCTGCCGAAATTCATATCGCGCATCAAGAAATAACGAAAGGGGTCGTTTCCGATTTTTTTGACCATCTCTAACGGGTCGAGAGCGTTGCCGAGAGATTTTGACATTTTCATATCGCCCATGCCCAACCAATAGCCATGAACATACAGGCTTTTGTAGTTCGGAATCCCCGCCGCCAGCAACATGGCCGGCCAGTAAATTCCATGCGGTTTTAAGATATCCTTGGCAATGACATGCCTGACCTGGGGCCAGAAACGCTCATAGTCGCCCGTGTTGTCTCCGCCCAGCACCGAAACATAGTTCAACAATGCGTCAAACCAGACATAGGTCACGTAATCTTGATCAAAGGGGAGTTCGATCCCCCAGGAGAGGCGGCTTTTGGGGCGCGAGATGGAGAGATCTTCGCCAAGTTTCGCCAGCTCCTGGATCGTCCCCATGACTTCTTTGTAATAACGGTCCGGTTGAATGATACCCGGGTTCCGGGCCAGCTTTTCCTGCCAGACGGGCAGGTATTTTTGCAGGCGGAAAAAATAGTTTTTCTCGCGGATCGTCTCGGGGGGAGTCTGGTGGTCGGGGCAAAAGCCTTCTTCGGTAAGCTCTTTTTCTGTCAAATAGCGCTCGCAACCGTAACAATAAAGCCCTTCATACTCGTCCAGATAGATATCGCCATTGTCGTATAACCGCTGTAAGACGTTACGCACCACTTCCCCGTGACGCGCTTCGGTGGTTCTGATAAAATCGTTGTGGCTTATCCCCAGTTCGTTCCAGGTGTTCCGAAAGGCATAGGCAATTTCATCCACATATTCTGCCGGGGTTTTGCCTTCTTTTTCGGCAGCTTTGACAATTTTATCCCCGTGTTCGTCCGTTCCCGTGAGAAAAAATACCTCTTTACCCATCATTTTCTGGTACGACGCCATGGTATCGCAAACATAGGTCGTATAGGTATGCCCCAGGTGCGGGCGGGCATTGACATAATAAATCGGTGTGGTGATGTAATAATACTCTTTCGAATCGTCTGACATGACCGTTAG
>JBNLDQ010000038.1:0-34298 GCA_050304475.1 Turneriellaceae bacterium
GACATCAATATCATCAACCGTAGCGGCGAGCACTTGCTGAATCTCATTAATAATATTTTGCAGATTTCCCAGATTGAAGCCGGGCGCATTGTGGCGCAACCCGTTACTTTTGATCTCCGGGAAACGGTCAACGATATCAAAGAATCACTCATATTGCAGGTGCGCAAAAAAGGGCTGGAATTGATCGTACATATTGAATCCTCCGTTCCCGCCGTTGTCAAGACGGACCGGCAAAAACTGCGGCAGGTGTTGATGAACTTGATGAACAATGCGGTAAAATTCACTTCGACGGGCTTTATTGCTTTGAGGGTGAAAAATGCGGGTAAAAGGCAAACGGAACAAAACAACGATTTAATGGCCGTTGATTTTGAGGTGGAAGACAGCGGCAAAGGCATACCCGAAAAAGAGTGGGACGATATTTTCCTTCCGTTTCATCAGGCGTCAAACCGCGCGAACTCCGATGAGGGAACAGGTCTGGGTTTGTCCATCTGTACGGAGTATGCGCGCATATTGGGCGGGCAGTTGTTTATGTGTTCGTCGCCCGGCAAAGGCACGATCTTCAAGTTCCGAATCCTGGTTCAGGTCACGGACGACTCTTTTCGAGCTTTGGCCATTGGCGCAAACCAGTACATAAAACTTGCCTCCGGGCAACCTGAGTACAAGATTTTAATTGTAGAAAATATAGATCAAAACCGTGATTTTCTCGTGCGCTTATTGAGCGAAGCCGGCTTTCAGGTGGCTGAAGCGGTCAACGGGTTAGAAGCGATCCGCCAGTATGAAATCTGGAACCCGCATTTAATTTTAATGGATATGAAAATGCCCGTCATGAGCGGCTTTGAGGCGACGAGAATCATACGCAAAGGGGAAACAGACACCCGGCATATTCCGATTCTCGGCTTAACCGCCAGCGCTTTCGACTTTCAGCTGGATAAAGTGATTGAATCCGGTTGCGACGCATGCATTAGCAAGCCGTTTGTTGAAAGGGAACTTTTCGATTTTATTGCCAAATATATTCCGGTGGTCTATGAAACCCAAAATTTTGAGATAGAAAAGAACATTCAAACGGAAGACGATGTAACCCTAGGTCCCGAAAAGTTAAAACAAATTTCGACAGAATCGTTGCAGAGTCTGCGAATTGCCACGGAAAAACTCGATCATGTGCAGGTAAAAAAAGTGCTGGCAAGGATCGAGAAAAGCAACCCGCAGGTTGTTGGCATTATCCGTTCGTTGGCGGATAAATTTCAGTATAAAAAAATATGGGAGGCTCTGGAAAGTACGCTGCACGAAACCAAGAGGGAAATCAACTGATATCGAAGAAGGTACATCATGAATAAAAAGAGCAATGGCGGGACCATTTTGATTGTTGACGATATTCCCGAAAACTTGCAGCTACTCATTGATATTTTAGGCGAGTATGATTATCAGGTTCGGCCCGCTTCTGACGGAGAATTTGCGATTAATTACGCTGTCTCCGACCAACCCGATTTAATTTTACTGGATATCCGGATGCCCGGGTTAAACGGTCTGGAAGTTTGCCGGCGATTGAAAGAGCGGCATGAGACGGCGGATATACCTATTATTTTTATCAGCGCAGCGGATGATATTAGCGACATTCGCAAAGGTTTTGAAGCGGGAGGAGTCGATTATATCACAAAACCTTTTAATGACGAAGAGGTTGTAGTTCGAGTAAAAACTCATTTGGCGATCCAGAAGCTGAAAGAAGATTTAAAAACGAAAAACACAGCCCTTGAACAAGCCCTGGAACGCGAACGCAGAATGGTGGAAGACTTGCGGCTGAATCTGAGTTTGTCGCTACCGCATGAGTTACGGACCCCTTTAAACGGTATTTTGGGATTTTCCGAACTTCTTTCACGCTTAACGGAATTACCCGAGCTGGATGAAGTTGTAAAATACGGTAAAACCATTTATAAAAGCGGAAAACGTTTGTATCGTTTGGTGGAAAACTCTCTGCTATACGCTGATTTGAAGTTAATCAACTATACGGCGAAAAACGGAAAAATCATTCAAACAAATGAAATGGTAACCAACGCCAAAGAGTTTATAGAAGATCTGGCTCGGGAACAGGCGAAAATTGCCGAACGTGAAAACGACTATGTCCTGGACGGAGACAATATCTCCATTGCAGTAAAGCCTGAAAATTTAAAAAAGATTACAGTCGAGCTGCTTTCCAATGCATTTAAATTTTCTCCGCCGGGAACCCCGGTTCGATTGAATATAAAAAAAACGGACGACGGGAATGTGATTGAGGTATCGGATCGTGGCTCAGGTATGGATTCGGAACAATTAAAATCGATTGGCGCGTATATGCAATTCAATCGCGGTAAACAAGCCCAACAAGGTATGGGCATGGGACTGGCTATCGCCGCTTTGATGGCTAAGGCGGAAAACGGAGATCTTGAAATTGACAGCAAACCGGGAGAAGGAACCAGTTGCCGTGTAATATTGCCGTAAAGCTTGATTAAAATGAACGATTAAAAATAGTCGATGTCGCTAACGGCTTTCGGGGCTAACCTGTCTACGGTAAAGATTTCGATCTTTTGAGATTTACCGCGGATCGATTTTATTCTTACGCGCCTGGTTTTCAGATATTCGTCGACCCGTTTTTTTGTCTCTCCGTCGATCAATATGTTGACATCCACTTTTTTGGTCAGGTTTTGCAGCCGCGACGCGGTGTTGACGATATCACCGATGACCGTATATTCCAGTCTTCGATATGATCCGATGTTCCCGGCAAAGACTTCTCCGGTAGTGACGCCGATTCCGATATTAATATTGTGATCGCCCAGGTAATCGGGTTTGACCTGTTGAAACATTTGCAGCCAGTCAATGATTTCAGTGGCTGTTTTAACCGCATTGTAGGTATCGTCTGCGGTTCCGATGGGCAGACCAAATGTCGCCACCATGGCGTCTCCGATCAGCTTGTTCACCGAACCATGGTTTCCCAGGATCAGCTCCATCAGGTCGGGGTAAATCCGGTTTAACAAATCGGCGACCAAGTGCGGTTTCAGGGTCTCGCTAATTGCGGTAAAATTACGTATGTCAAGATAGACAATTGAGGCCCACTGGTTTTCGCCTCTCATTAAATCCTGGTAGTCGTTGTTAATAATTTTTTCTACAATATCGTCGGAAAAATATCTGGTCAATGTTTGGATGTTATATTCAAATTTTTTCTTGTCATTAATGTAGGCGTTTATTTTGTCTATTTCATGCAATGTCTTTTCAATGGTAACGCTGAGGTCTTTTAGATCAAACGGTTTGACTAGAAAGTCAAAGGCCCGGTTGTTCATTGATTCGCGTATATGTTCCATGCTGTCATAGGCCGTGATCATGATTACTTTTTGAATAAAGTCGTCTTTTCTTTCTTCATGCAGCTCATTGATTTTTTTAAGCATGGTCAACCCGTCCATATGCGGCATATTGATGTCGGATAAAATCAAAGGTATGTCGGGCGTATTTTGAATTGTCTTGAGCGCCGCTTCGCCGCTTGGCGCAAAGAGGAGCTCATATTGTTCATTTTCAACTTCTTTTCTGAAATGCTCTTGGAACAGCATAAAAACGTCAGGCTCATCGTCGACTATCAGTAGTTTTACCGGTAGCTTTTTCTCTTCTGATATTGGATTCATGCAGGTGTATTCCCGGATACCGGTTGAAAGATATCCCGGTATTGATTTCTGACTTCCGTGATTTGATCATAGCACGAAAAAAAACACTCAATTAGTTTCGGATCAAAATGTTTTCCGCTCTGGTATTTTAGAAAATCGATCACATCGTTTTCAGGCCAGGCTTCTTTATAGCAGCGGTCGCTGCCTAAAGCGTCATAGACATCGGCCAGGGCTGTGATGCGTCCAAATATATGAATTTCTTCTCCTTTTAACCCGCGGGGGTAGCCCGAACCGTCAAACTTTTCATGGTGTTCGTGAGCTACAATCGCAGAATCCTGAAACAATTTGTGAGACGACTTGCTTAGAAATTCGTAACCGATTGTCGTATGCGTTTTCATGACGGAAAACTCATCTTCGGTAAGTCTGCCCGGCTTTAGCAAAATAGCGTCGGGGATTCCCACCTTGCCTAAATCGTGCATGGGGGAGGCCAGCTTGATTGATTCCGCCTCTTCGGATGGCAGCCCGTATTGCAGCGCCAATATTTTCGAGTATTCAGCCACCCTGCGAACATGATTGCCTGTCTCTTGCGAGCGAACTTCCACGATTTCAGCGAGTTGGTAGATGATCTCTCTTTGAGAAGTGTCAAGTTCTATGCGCAGTTTTTCTTTTTCTTCTTTTTCAAGAATGCGTTTATTGACATATTTACAGACCTGGGCGATGGTGATTTCAAGGTCGCTTGAATTGATGGGTTTGGTAATGAAGTCAAATGCCCCGCGGTTCATAGAGGCGCGTATGTTATTCATATCTCCGAATGCCGTTACGATTACCGTTTGCTTGTTGTCGTTCATTTCCTTTATTCTTTTCAGAAGAGTAAGCCCGTCCATTTGCGGCATATTAATATCGGTAAAAATTACGTTGATGTCGGTGTTTTGCTCTAAAACCTGCAGGGCATGAAAGCCGTCATAGGCAAAATAAATTTCAATTTCTCCCGAATTGGCCTGTTTTTTCAGCAGTTGCCGAATTAAAAATTCCACATCTTTTTCATCGTCGACAAATAAAATTTTATCTGGCGTCTTCATCTGTACGCAGTATACTTCTATACATATACGCGCAACTTAAATTCGCAATTTGAATTCGTACAAGCGGCCGGTTAGAAAGAGAGGGTTAATTTAAACCGGTTGCCGGGAACTCTAAAGTGAAACAAGCGTACTCGGGCGGGGCCGAGTCGACGGTAAGTTTCCCGTGGTATTTTTCAACGCTTTGCATGGCCAGCCAGAGGCCTAGTCCGGTTCCGGTGCCGGCAGGTTTGTCGGTGTAGAGGGGGGTAAATATCCGATTCAATTTGTCCGGCTCTATGCCCGATCCGTTGTCCCGAATCGTGATGATGGTGCGGTTTTGACGATATTTGCTTTGGACCGTCAATGTGGGCGTATAAGCGGTATTCTCTTTGCTTTTGAGGAACATGGAGTAGAGAGCATTGTCTACCAGGTTAATGAAAATGCGGTTGATTTCAATCGGGTTTCCTTTTACCGCCGGGATATTTTCATCATAGTCGCTATCGATTTGAACGAAAAAACCGCTGTGCCGCGTTCGAAATCCGTGGTATGTAAATTTTACCGAACTTTCCAGAGACGAGTTGAGATCAATGATTTGCTCTTCGTTGTCGTTGGTGCTAAAGTTAAATAAAATCGATTGGATCGTTTCATTGGCAATTTTCGAATGTTTGACGATTTTTTCGGAATTTTCGCCAAGGTAAAAATAGGCGTCGCGGATCTCCTTTTCCGTTGCGCCGCTTTGCCCCTGTGCCCCGTTGCCGCCCTTACTCTTTAACTCGTTTAATAAATCGATGTTCATCATGGAAAAATTTGAAATTAAATTTAACGGGTTCTTAATTTCATGCGCCAGGCTGGCGGTTACTTGACCCAGAGTGGCACGCTTTTCCTGATCGATCATGGTGTTTTGCATTGATACGATATTGGCTTCGGAAACCTCAAGGTAATAGTTGATGACTGAAATATTCACGAGGGTAAACAAAATTCCGGTCGCGGTAAAAACAACGGCTAAAATATCGATGCCAAACCGGGGCGCCATCGAATTCACAGGGTGCCCGTTGATGGTTAAGTAGTAGATAAGCCAAATACAAAAGGCGCTGAGAGTTATGTTTGCAATTAAAGTTTTCAGGTTATGGATGCCGTATAGCATGATGGAAAGCTGCAGGGTAAGAAAATTAAACATCCAGGAAAATCCGAAGAAGCCGCCAAAAATACGGTGAGATACGAAAATAGTCAATACGTTAAAAAAAATAATGGCGAGAGGCAGAGAGTATTTGTATTGATTTTTATTATTGAATACGAGCAAAAGAGAACAGATAAACGCCGCCCCGGTGAAAATGACAATCGGAACCGGGTGCCCTGACGGCAAGAATAGAATGCCAAGGAAAAGCGAAAGGGCGACGGAGAGCGCAAGCGACGAGTTAAAAACTTTTAGCCGGCGAATCTCCCGGATATCCATTCCCTGATTGATGCCGAAGTTTACGAATGAGCCAGGACGAATCACGAAACGCTCCTACCATAGGTACGGTAAAACGATATAAAAAGATTTATTGTTATGATAAAGCGAGAATCCCCGCCGGGCCGTTCTCATTTGTATCTTGATCAATGCGAAACTCCTTTCGTATAAAAAAATATTATCTATTTTCAATCAATGATCTGAACTTTTCAATGCTGATAGGTTTATTAATCACTTTGTTCATACCGGCTTCAAGCGCTTTTTCTTCTACATGAATGATCTCGTCGCTCGTACACCCCACGATTCTCACATTTTGAAAATATGCCCCTTCCGTATTTCGTATTGCCGATGCGGTTTCGTACCCGCTTAGCCCGGGCATGTTATGATCCAGTATAATCAGGTCATACTCGCAGCGCTTTATCTTCTCAAGGGCTTCCTGTCCCGAGTTTGCAAGATCAACGGCGCAACCGAGTTTTTTAACAATCGCCGCGGCAACGGCCAGATTAACCGGGTCATCGTCTACGATCAAAACATTAGTGTGCATAAAAAAGAAAAGCCATTACAAAAGTATTTATTTAAATATTGCTGTAAAGTGTTTTCCGTAAATATTCCGGGGTGTCAGGAAATACATAAGAATAATAAAACAATATAAAATTAAAAAATGGATAGACGAGAGAATTGCAATTAACATTAGTATAAAAACCAAAGTTTGCCGGTTCGCCTTAATGAAATTTATTAAAATTATTACACAAAAAGAAAAACAAAACTACGTTCGTAAAGCGGCTATCCGGTTTTACTTTACGGTCATGTCAATCATCCTTCTTTTTTTTCTGTTGCTGTATTTGTTTGATCGAAAAATTGAGCTGGCCCGTTCCGAAAGAGAAGACATCATTGAGATGAACCGGGTGAAAACAAAGATATCTCAGTTTTACCTGTACGTTGTGAAAGATCTGTTTATCCTGGCGTCTAACGAAAGTCTGTTTTCTCAAAGCGGCGGTTCAAATCGACAACTGGCCGAATTGTTTTTGCGTCATGCTCGCATTCAACACCTGTTTCAACAAATACGATTTATCGACCTGAAGGGACGGGAAGTTGTTCGGGTTGACAATAATGACTATAAACCCGCAATCGTTTCAGCCGGCAAGCTGCAAAATAAACGGCATCGCTATTACTTTCATGAAACCATGGCATTGAAAAACGGAGAGGTCTTTATCTCCCGGCTTGACTTAAATGTTGAAAATAAAGAGATTGAAATACCTCTGAATCCGGTTGTGAGATTTGCCATGCCGGTGACGGACAACCGGGGGGTCCGGCGGGGGATGCTTATCATCAACTATTCGGCCAGACACTTGATGGAACAATTTGAAACAGCCAACAGCGAGACTATCTCAAACCTGATGTTGCTGAACGCGGAAGGGGACTGGTTGTACCATCCGAAACCCGAGTTTGCCTGGGGTTTTCAATTGCCCGGCCGCAAAAAGTTTGGCGATCTCTACCCGCAAATATGGAAAGAGGTTCTTGAAACCGAAGAAAAGCAATTTGTACAAAACGGTAGTATTGTCTCATATTCGAGGACCGGAATAGAGTCGGCCGAATACGAACACTGGAAAGAAAATTACGCAAGACATTCTATCGTTTTCGAGGAAAAACCCTGGATTGTGGTGAGCATGACCGAAAAGGCGGCGGCAATCCGCCAAAGCAACCAGCGGTTTCGGTTACTCTCGGCGATTTGGGCGATCGTGATGGGCGGTTTAATTCCCATGAGCATATATTGGGGGAAAAAAAATGCGCAGAGCTATATTGACCAAAAAAGAATCAATACATATGCCCGCATTATTGAGCAAAGCGATGAAATGGTGTATGTGACGGACGCAAGCGGCAAGATTCTTTTCGCCAATCCCGCATTGATCAACCGGATGGGGTATAGTCTCGAAGAGCTGATCGGAAAAAACCCCCGCTTGATGCAATCCGGACTCTATTCGGAAGAGTTCTACCAGGATATGTATAAGACCATTGAAAAAGAGCAGATCTACCGGGGCGTTTTCATTAACCGCACCAAACAGGGAGAGATTGTCTATGAGATGAAAACAATCAGCACCTTGAAAGATGACGAGGGGAAAGTGTCATACTATGTATCAGCCGGGTGGGATATTTCACATGAACAAAGAAGCCGCGAGCGTGAGCAGGAAATTACGACCCGCATGTCAGGCGCAATTTCGCATAATTTCAACAATCTGCTTAATATTATCTTAAATTATGTAAAAATGGCATTGCGAAAAATTGACGAAAAGAACCAACCTAAACTCAAACAGTACCTTGAGACAGTATATGAAACGGCCGCAAAAGCGGAACAGTTGGTGGATAAAATATTCAAGTCGGGTCACTTGAAAATTGAAAATTTAACCAAAGTCAGTCTTGTCCCGGTGATTAAAGAAATTGTTGCTGACTACCGAAAACGGACCGGCCATGACATTGAATGGGAGGTCTTGATTGAAGAAGGCTTACCCAATACCAGGGCAAAAATCGATCTACTGGATTATGCGTTACGAGCCCTGATCGCCAACTCTATCGATGCGATTCGCCTGGCGATAGAAAAAAACCCGGAAAAAAAATCCGGAAAAATCGAGATCAAGGCGAACAAAGTTTATCTGGCAAATTCAAAGTGTGTCAGTTGCAACTCGCCCATTAGCGGCGACTTTCTTCAAATCTCCGTCGCAGACAACGGAAGCGGTATCGACCCGGCGGTCCAGGATCGAGTGTTTGACCCGTTTTTCAGCAATAAAGACAGTTCCAACTCGATCGTAGTGAACCCTGGGCTTGGGCTGACTTCGGTACGTTCCATCGTACACGCCCACAACGGGCACTTGTTGCTGAACAGCAAAGTCGGGCAGGGGGCCGAAATCATTACCTTGCTCCCCCTCGAAATTGAAAAACCGCTTGAGGTAAATCAAGCGGAAGGCGCGACCTCTTCGTAACGGATTAGTAAAAGATCTCTTGCACCCGTTTTTTCGCTTCGTCCAACCCTTTGATCAGGTTTTCGCGCAATTGTTCCACATGATCAATTAACCAGTCCAGTACGCCCGTGTTCATGGCGTCATTGCCGGCGGAAGCCTTTTGGTTGTAATTTTCAATGTACTCTTTTTTCATTTTATTGGCTTCGGCTTTTTTGCCATCTTTCAGCAATTGGTTGAAAGCCGGACCCTGAAAAAGATCAAACGAGGCGGTTGCCCCCATCACAGCCATGACGGAACGTTTCAAGGCCAGGTAGACAATGCCGGGCCGTAAAAACTTGCTGAAGGCGTGGATTTGACGCCCGCCGTAGTTTTGATTCAAGACAACCGACACAACGGGGATTTTTCCCAGAACGTTTACATCGAGAGATTCGCCGCCAATTTGTTGAATGCGCAATCTCTCTTGTTTCGTGCCGGGCACAAAGCCGGGCGCATTCGAGAGCATCACCAGCGGAAGGTTGTTGTTGACAACCATTTCGGTAAAGACGCGGAATTTTTCCGTGCCGGGCGCGTCGGGAGCGCCGCCCATGATGGCGGGCTGGTCAGCAATGATCCCCACGCTCTGGCCATTGAGCCGGCCGAAACCGGTGATGAGCGAAGGCCCCATGGTTTTATCGTTCATTTGCGCGAAAAATTCAAGAAAGCTCTCTTTGTCGAGCACCGGTTCAATGATATGCGTGACCATATCGAAAGGTTGCGCCGGGTCATCCGGCAATTGCGGCTTGCTTGCCGGGGCTTTTGCGCTTTTCGTTTCAATCGGGTCCAGCAGCTCAATGATTTTATGAGCGGTATCAAAGGCTTCCTGCATGTTCTCGACAACGAAAGTGGCGGTTTTACGCGCGACCTCAGACTCGCTTTCGCTGATATTCTCAGGTTGAACAAAGATAGTAGCGTCGGCAGAACTGTTCATGGTAATGCGGTGCAACCCGTCCTGGTGGGTGATGATATGAATCCGAACGCCCGATTTTTGCATCAGGATTTTTAGAAAGTCGGCGCGGGCGCGCAGGGCCAGTTCGTCTTCCATGATCGTTTCATGATACCAGTTTTCTCCGAAAATCAAGATTTGATTTGAGCCGGTTTTCCGGGCAATCATCATCAACTCTTTGGCTTTGGTAATGGCGGCAAACGTACGAATGCCAAAATCGGTTTTCGGCCCCATGATAAGAACCGAACGACCGCCCAGGCGTCCAAAACCGCCGACTGCCGACCAGGAACCGTAAAACTCTTCTTTCATGGGCAAGAAGATCCCGTGGTCGATATTTTCCCGGATAATATCGTAATTCAATACGTCAATGACCGATGCAGAGCTAAGTTGCTTTTGCGGAATTTCTTTTAAATCGACGCGTTGAATCTTGTCGAGCGATCTTTGCGTAATAAAGACATGCTGGATGGTGCGGATAAAGGTCATTAAATGGAGTTTGTTTGTAGCGATTAAATCTACGGTACCGGTCCATTTGCCCATGACCCGCGCTCCTCCAATTTCATAGTTCGTTAAATCTTCGCCGGTTACCGACTTGATCACATTCGAGCCGGTCAATACGCGGTATGAGTGCTCCGAGTCGACCATCACCTGAATTGCCATCTGGCTGGAACCGTATACGTCAAGACCGGTAGAAGAGCCGATGCCCACGCCGACCATGAAATAGCCGTAGCTTAATTTGCGCATCTCTTTGCTCAACAGGTTTTTATTGGCCTCAAGTTCGTCAATCTCTGCAAAAAGGTCACGCAGCACCGGGTCGGGGCATTGTCGTGTGTAGCGGTTAAAGGTCTCCTCATCAACCCGTCCGCCCAAGAGAGCGTTCATCATAAACCCCTGGGCCGCCCGGTTCAACGAGATCATTCCTTCTTTAATATTGGCGCCGGCGCCGTCATTCCAGACATAGAGCGGCACATTGTTCCGGTACGCGATGTACGTTGCTGCGGCATATTTCAGACCTTCGAGGTTACCGCTGGCGCCCCCGCTAATGCGGGAATCTTTCATGTAGTAAAGCGCCGGTTTCTCGTCAATGGTTCCGAAATAAATTCTGCCGCCGACCGGTTTGAACTCTTTTTTACCGGTTTTGGGGTTTTCCCATTCAAACTCATCAACCGAGGGGACCGTAATCTCTTTCACGCTACCCGAATCAAAGGTCTCTTTCACCCAGATATCGATAGGCCATTTGTCTCTATCAAACAAACGCTGGTTTTGCGGGTTGGGTTCGCCGGTAAAATAGGGGTTCCGCGCATCTTCGTCAATGAGCAAATCCAGGTTCAAAGCGCCGCCTTGCCGGCTTAAAAGCAGAGAACGGCGGGTTACTTCATGCGGCGCTCGTATAGATTTTGCGTCGATATGAATCAATGTCTGGGCGATGGCAACGTCCGAGAAAAAGCGCAGTACCGTGATGCCGGTTCTGGTAAACACTTCGTAACTTAAAACTTTCGGGTCGGAACTCGAAAGATCCATATCTACCGGACTCTCGCAGGCAAAAATCTCCACCCAGTTGTCTTTGAGCGTTTCGATTTTCTGGTACGCCCTGACAAGTTGCGTCGCTTCAATGCAAGCGCGTTCCGTTCCCACGCTTGAAATAATATGCCCCTGGTCGTTTCGTTCCAGGTCAACCTTTTCAACGGCGGCGCAAACCAGATAACGGTGTTCGTCGCTTTTCTTCGCTTCCAGGCAGTAAATCGAAACCAGCGGGAACGGGCTATAGAGCCGGCTTATCTTGTAATTGACTTCCAGTTGATCAAACCGGGTTTTGAGTTCCGAAGAGAACCAGCCGGGCACACGGGGGTCGGTGATCTCTTTTTCCGGTTTTTTCAGCGAGTTTTTAATATTGGCGATCAACTCTTCCGAACCAATGCCTTGAAACGAAGAAAAAATATCATTCACATGGTTTCTGTACTCGGGGATATATTTTCTCGAAATGATCGGAATGACATCGCGATTGACTTGCGGGATATCGAGTTGCTTCAACAGTTTGCCGGTATTGACAGCCAGCGAGTCGTCGCGTTCGGCTTGCTCTTGAAGAATCAACCCTTTCAGGGCAATGATGGCTTTTTTAATCGGCTTTTCAAAATTTGACGTAATTTCAACCAATTGCTGAATCACCGATGTATGACCGGTACAAGCCCCATGGGCGCGCAAGATATTGAAAAAAGCAAGGGTAATGCGGCTGTTGTCGGCGCCTGTCTTTGGCATCCACTCAGAGACATCGTACGCCTTAAAGAGTTGCGCCAGGGTCATCTTAAAGTTATACGAAGGGCGGTAGGTATCGTCATGCCACAATCGCACATACTGATTGAGCTCTCCAAAATACGAAAGGCTGGTATCAAGCACCGCCGAATTGAGTTTCTTAATGGCGGTGTAAAACGTGATGATATTGGTGATCTCGCTTTGAACTCTTTCTACTTTGCATCGTTTGTAGATTTCAGGCGACAAGGCGCTGAAAATTTCCGATACTCGGATAATAATCTTATCGTCGGGCAAAAATCCCAGAAAATGAGACTTCACTAACCGCAGCATCAGCGTGACATGTTCGCATGGGTTTTCTTCAATGAGTTTGATGATTTTATCGTCATAGAGAAGGTCGAGAATATGATTGTGTTTTACATCTTTTTTCTTGCGCTCAACCTTTTCGGATTTTTCATCTTTAGCGCCCGAGACGTCTTCAATGATAAACAAAACCTCGCCTTCGGCAATGGGTTTGCCAATGACAAGTCCGTCCGGAGTTCGTCCGATTTCCAGCCGCCCTAAATCGCCGTCCTCAATGAGGTAGCTGACCTTACCGTCGATGGGGGCGAGCAATGTCGTCTCCATTTTCATGGCCGAAATGATCATGACGGGGTCGCCCTTTTTCACCATGCTGCCTTCGCCGATTCTGTCGCGTTTTTGAATCTCGTCTTTGGCAAAGGCGACAAACGTAGATTGAAAAGGCGAGCGAACCATACCCACCGGGTCGGCCTTTTCGCCGGCGCCCTGGGCGACAATATTCAGTTTGTAATAATGCGTTTTGCCTTCCGCTTCGGGCATGCGAAGCAGGGTGAATGTCGGCTTATGATCTACCCTGATCGGATAATATTTTACGCCAAAGCGCATGAGGTAGTCAAAGTTATTTTCCAGGCGGGGCAGAAGTTCGACCTCGCCAATGAAGGTGCCGTCTACAAAAACAAAAAAGATATCGAGATCGGTTTGAATGAGCTCAATCTCGAAACTGCGCGAATATACGGTTACGTTATATGCAATAGGTAACTTTTTAATGCGCAAAAGTTGAACGGTGTTTTCCAGGTCGCGCGATAAAAACGCCGTTGAAGCCGCCTCCTGGATATGTTTTGCATTTTCGGCAATCGCCCCGAAAACGGCCGCCAGACGCGCCGCCTCTTCGCCGGGCTCTCCGCTTTCCAGCTCTTTATGATCGAGCAACAGCCGGTTGGTATAATCGCCGTTGATGAAATCTTCATGACGTACAATTTTTAATAACTGGTTTGTGTTGGTTGTCACGCCCTGAATATAAAGTTCGCTCAAGGCTCTTTCCAGCCGGGTAATGGCTTCGGCGCGGGTGCGCCCGTTGACAATCACTTTGCCAATCATGGGGTCATAGTGAGGTAAAATTTGATCGCCTTTTTTAAAGCCGAAATCGCATCGAATGCCGTTAAAGGTTGGCAGGTCCAGCTCGGTGATTTTACCGGGCGCGGGCGCATATTCATTTTCGGGATCTTCCGCGTAAATACGGGCTTCAATGGAATGGCGCTTTTCGACAAAACGCCGTTTTAATGCCAGTTCGTAAGGTATTTCATCTTCGCGGTCGTCAAAGTAGAGAATTTGCCACTTGGCAAGGTCAATGCCCACCGACTGGTCGGTGACAGGGTGTTCCACCTGCAGCCGGGCGTTCATTTCAAGAAAACCGAACTTTTGCGAATCGGGGTCAAATAAAAATTCAACCGTACCCGCCCCGGCGCCTTCGGCATACCCGGAAATACGGGCCATGTTCTCGGCGGCGGCCAGCATCGACAAAATGGTATGGCTATCGAGAAAGACATCGCCGTCTTCTTCGACCACTTTCTGGTTTCTCCGTTGAACGGCGCATTTCCGGATTCCGATGGCCATCCCGTTGAAAATTTGCACCTCCATATGGACAGGGCGTTCAATGAATTTTTCAAGATAGAAGGTATCGTTTTTGTAGAGGTTCCGGCCGGTTCGCTGGCAATAGTCAATGGCCAGGTAGAGACCCGATTCGGCATGGACAGGCATCATCCCTTTCCCGCCCCCGCCGGCGCTGAGTTTTACAATAACAGGGTAGCCGATTTTCGCCGCAGCTTGTTTGGCGGCTTCGTTGTCGGGCAGCGCAGGCGACCCTTCAAAGAGGGGAACCCCTTGCTCTTTGGCCAGTTTGCGGGCGGCGAGTTTATCGCCCACCCGGTGCATGATAGAAGAGTCAGGGCCCATGAAAATGAGTTCGGTTTTATAGGCTTGGGCCGCTTCTTTGATCATCTCGACAAACGCGGCTTCTTCGGATAAAAAGCCGTAGCCGGGGTAAATTGCGTTTGCTTCCACAAGCAACGCGGCGGCGACAACGATAGGAACATTGGTATAATTGCGCATATCGCCAATGACAATCACTTCATCGGCTTGCTCAAACCACGATTGGCCCAGATCGACATCGGTAACAATGGCGACGCTTGGAATCCCTTCTTCTTTTAATGACAAAAAGAATCGCTTGGCGATTTCTCCGCGGTTTGCCACTAAAACTTTGCGCAGTTTTCGGCCTTTCCCGGCGGTTAGTTTTTGTTTGATCTCATGGCGCGGGTTAATCTCTTTTAGGTAGGATAAACTTTCTTCTATCGATTCAATCATATTAGTTCTCTTCTTTAATTACTAGTATTTATTTTAAGGGTTTTCCATTTTCGGTTTCGAGATCGTTTTTCACGAACCTGGCCAAAATGGGGGGACGTTTTTCGCTAAATGTTTAAAAAGTTACCCGCTTGTCAAGCCAAAAGGCTGATTGCTCATGAAATTCCCCGCGAAATTTCCACTAAATATATGAATTTTTTCATCAGGTAAAATGGAAACAGCCGGCGTGCGAGAACCGCCGCCAGGGGAGTCGCCGGTAGCGGTTGTTCTTTATTATAAAAGAGGCGATTGTAAAAATTTTTATGCATTTTTTTCATTGACACCCGATGAAATATGCGATTAGTATTAAACGGTTGCGAGAGGGAGCAAAGTTTTCTGTAGAATTTACGTTTTTTCTTCGTCATATATAATAGCAAGAATAGTAGCAAGGTATGATAGTAAAAGAAGGGGGCAATATTTTTATTCCGGAAACGGTTCAAACCCGGTTCAAGCCGCGTTATGTCCTGGCGAAACTCATCCTTTTTGTCTGGTTGCTTACCCCCGTCTCGATATCCGTTGGCGGATTTGGCGCCGGAGTATGGGCGCAAGAGGGCGAAGATCTCTCTTATTTTGGCCGCGAAGAGATGGACTTTGTGCTCGGAGACCAAAACCAACCCTGGAATTACCCGCGGATCACCATTATGCCTGCGTATAGCATCACCAGCGGCGATCTTGTGCAGTATATTCCGTATGAGTTTGGTTATGTCATCGCGCTGGACCACGGTCTTCACCACCTCTTCGAACCGGTATACCGGCGAAAATCGCCTCTTTTGCCCGGTTTTCGGCTGGAGTTTAGCTATTCCCTCTTAGGGCCGGACGATATCCGCGGCATGGCAACCACATTGGGGCCAATGTGGCTGATACCCATCGATAAGAAACAAAAGTTGAAGGTGGTTATAGCCGCTTTGGCGGGCATGGATTTCATGCGGGGCCAACTCGATAGTTACAGTTTTTCCAATGATGCGGGTTACGCGACCGGGTTGTTCGGGTTTGAGTTTCAGTTTAGCAGCGTATTTATTTCGCTTCAGGGTCGTTTTAATTATATATTAGATAAAAACATTACCTGGATGAGCTATGGCGCCGGTCTGGGTATCGGATATCAATTTTCGACCAAAGCGTACGATGCCCCCGGTCAAAACCAGGGTTCTTAAGCAAAAAGAAGGGAGAGTATGATGGTTAACAAAAGATATGCCTTTTCTTTAAAAACGTTGGCAAAAGAAGCGGCAATCATCGCCTTTTTGTCTCTTTTAGCCGGATCTTGCTCGAATAACCTGCAAGAGTTGGGGAATTACTACCAGGGGCAGGAAAACACTCTCAATTCGACATCCGGAGCCTATGGCACACCCATTGATATTGACGGAGATTTTATTGCCGATGGCATTGACGTCAATAACGACGGCGCCATGGATATGGTTTTCGTAAACCCGATTGGTCCCCCGGTTACCGGCGTTGACATCGACCAGGACGGGCAGGCCGATTTTTACCTCATTGAAAAAAGCAACGGGTCATCGTCATTGAATATTTCTCCGAATGGCAGCGGTCTCCCGGTGAATCTGGTTTATACAAACGGCGTTTTTCAGGGCTATGACTTGAACAATGACTCTATTGTCGATACCAACTCAAGCGGTATTTCAACCAGCACTTTTAAACTTTCCGGAACCATCGCCGGGTTAAATGCGTCAGAGTCGGTTGTTCTTCGTATGATTAAACCGACGAATGAAATCTTGACTGTGAGCAGCAATGGCTATTATCAGTTTACCAATCAATTTGCTACGGGAACCAGCTATGAAATTATAATCGACTCTTCTCCTTCCGGCAGCGTTTGCACGATTTCTTCTTCCGCTAGCTCGGTGGTTCAATATACCGATATCACCAATATTGATGTAAACTGCAACCCCAAGTACTTTCTGGGCGGTACGGTTAGCAATCTGGTGAACAACATTACTTTATCGCTTGAGTCAAACAACTACGCCACTGAATATCTGCAGGTGTCGGGGGGAGCGACCGTATTTACGTTTAATACCAAACTCCCCGCCGCAGAAAACTATTTTGTATCGGTTGTGCAACAGCCGACCGGTCAGACATGTACGTTAGGCTCTTCTACGGGTATCATGCCCGCTTTCGATCTAAACACCATCACCTTGACTTGCCCTCCGGAACATGCAATTGGCGGGAACACAATTACCGGGTTAAATGCAAAGATCACACTTGCTTTAAACTACAGCGGGGGGGTTGAATATCTCACTGTCTTAAGCGCCGCTACCAGCTACCAATTTTCCAACACCCTGGCTGAAGGCGAATCATATTTAGTGACGATTGCAACGCAACCGACAGGTCAGGTTTGTACCATAACCGCCCCGTCCGGTTTTGTGGGAACAGGCGATGTCATTGACGCCAATATCGATTGCCCGACCCAATATACGTTGGGGGGCAACGGCGTTACCAGCCTGACGGCGCCCATTACGCTTGCCTTGAATTATACCGGCGGCGTTGAGTACAAAACAATACCGACTTCGGCGACCGATACGTATACGTTTAATACGAAACTCGTTGACGGCAACGCTTACTTTGTATCCATTTCGGGGCAGCCGGCCGGGCAAACCTGCTCGCTTCAAAATTTGGCCGGTACGGTTCTCAATGCGACAGGGAATGTTACCAATATCAATATTGCATGCCCAACGTACTACGCCGTAGGGGGGTCGGTAACCGGGTTAACCGGTACGGTTACCCTGCAGCTCAGCAGCGCGGAAGTGACGGAAACTCTGGCGCTTTCGGCAAACGGGGTTTATGCCTTTACCGGAAAAGTGGCCGATACCGGTTTGTATTCCGTCATTGTTACGCAACAACCTTCCATTTTAACCTGTCTGTTGCCCAAATCATCCGGCAATATTGCTGCGGGGGATGTAATTGACATTAATGTCATTTGCCAGCCCTGGAATGCCTTTGCCAGCCGCGGGGGTTCGCCCATTGATTCAAACGCTGACGGTCTTGTCGAAGGAATCGATATGGACGGCAACGGCGTTTTAAATACCGGCGACATGAGTTTTGTGACTCCGGGGCAAGGAATGCCCGAGTGGGCCGTTGACGTAGACGGCGTCGCCGGAACGGACTTTTATGTTTATGTCGATTCTTCCGGGAATTTGCTGTTTAACACCGGAACCGGGTTGTCGGGCGCTGTGGTGAAACTGGTGAAGGCCGCCGATGGAACCGTTTTAGGGTATGATACCAATGGCGACGGAATTCTCGATTTTTCCGCAACGGGGGGGGCGGCAACGTATTCGGTGGGCGGCACCGTTACAGGGCTTTCCGGTTCGGTTGTCCTTTCTATGGCGTACAGCGGCGGGACCGAAGGCAAATCAATTGCCGCAGACGGAGCGTATTCTTTTAACTGGAGATTTGCCGACGGCGGGTTTTATTCGGTCACCGTAACCCAACAACCGGCAAACATGACCTGTATTGCATTCAATACCGCCGGTACCATTGCCGGGATCAGCGCAACAAATGTCGATGTGGTTTGCCAGCCCTGGAACGCCTTTGCCGTATTGGGTTCTCCGATTGACGCCAATTCCGACGGCATTATTGAAGGCATCGATCTGGATGGCAACGGCGTTTTAAACACCGGCGACATGAACTTTGTCACTCCCATTGCAGGGACCATGCCCGAATGGAAAATTGATATTACCGGCGATAATGTCGAAGACTTCTTCCTTTATGTCGGCGTAACCGGAAATGCATCGCTGCATACGCTGACAAACCGCGGCGGTACGGCCGTTAGCCTGGTATACGACGGTACCGGCAATTTTGCCGGGTACGATACCAATGCCGACGGCGCGATTGAAATTGACGCGACCGGCATTGCAACTTATCCTTCAGGAGGAACGATAACGGGCCTAACCGGTACGGTAACCCTTTCTCTTGATTACAATGGCGGAACGGAATTATCGACTCAAAGCCTTGATGGGGCTTATACTTTTAACTGGAACTTTCCTTCGGGCGAAACGTATTTGGCGGGTGTCGCTACGCAACCGGCCATTGTCTCATGTATTGTATTAAACGGTTCGGGCGCCGTGCCGGGCAACGAAGCGAATATTAATGTCGTTTGCCAGCCCTGGGCGGCCTTTGCGGCGTTAGGTTCTCCGATTGACGCCAATTCTGACGGCATTGTCGAGGGAATTGACATGAACGGCAACGGCGTTTTAAACACCGGCGACATGAACTTTGTCACTCCCATTACCGGCACCATGCCCGAGTGGAAGGTTGACGTTACCGGCGATAATGTCGAAGACTTTTTTCTCTACGTTGGCGTAAACGGCAACGTCTCATTGCATACCGCTACCAACAAAGGCGGTACCGTCGTTAGCCGGATTTACAACGGAGTCGGTAGCTTTGCCGGTTACGATACCAATGCCGACGGGGTTATGGAAATTGACGCCGCCGGGAATGTAACCTTGCCATCGGGTGGAACGGTCTCAGGTTTAAACGTAAATGATACGGTAACCCTTTCTCTTGATTACAATGGCGGAACGGAATTATTGAATGTAAGCGCAAATGGGGCCTATAATTTTAACTGGAACTTTCCTTCGGGCGAAACATATTTAACGACCATTGCGACGCAGCCTGCGACTGTGACTTGTCTTTTGTTTAACGGTTCGGGCGCCGTACCGGGCAACGAAGCGAACATCAATGTTGTTTGCCAGCCCTGGGCTGCATTTGCTGCGCTGGGCTCGCCCATTGACGCCAATGCCGATGGGATAGTCGAGGGCATCGATATGAACGGTAACGGCGTCTTGAACACCGGCGATATTACGTTTGTTACTCCGGGGCAGGGGCTCCCGGTCTGGGATGTCGATGTCGATGGCGTCGCCGGGACGGACTTTTTTCTTTACGTTGACGCGACGGGCAATATTTATCTCAACACCGCCAACGATTTAACCGGTACGGTGGTATCTGTCGTTACCAACGCCAGCGGCAATTTTGCGGGCTTTGATATGACGGGCGACGGTCTGGCCAATGTCAACGCCGGCGGAACAACCGTGACATACCACCAATTGGGTGGAACCGTCAGCGGACTGACCGGCAACGCTACGCTATCGCTAACCGCTTCGGGGGCCACGGAGTACTTGTATATTACCGCTGACGGAGCTTATACTTTTAACGCCTGGGTGGCTGAGGGCGACCCGTACGCGGCGCAATTGGTTGCCAATTCGGTTCATTCTACCTGCACGCTTTACTCTTTTACGGGAACCGTACCGGCAGGCGGGGTGAACAACATTGACATGGTATGTACGACGAATATTGACGCTATTATTGATATTACCACTTCTGCGGGGGCTTTCCCCGGCGGGTTTGACAAAAATATCACCACCTATGCGCTTACCGTAGGTTATATGTCAACCGCAGTGGATATTACGGCGTTTACTTCGGATCCCGCGCAAAGTTCGAATGTTTTTATAGACGGTACAATGACACAAACCGGATCGTCGGTCAATGTTCCCCTGACAGTCGGGGTAAACTCATTTACCGTGTACGACACAGTCGGGGCCTTGTATCAAATTGAAATTACCCGGCAGTCGGCGGCCGCCTTTGCGCAAGACGCGTATATGAAACAAAGCAATACTGATCCAAACGGCGCCGATGAGTTTGGCACCGTCATGTCGGTATCGGGCAATACGCTGGTGGTTGGCGCGCCCTTTGAAGACAATTGCGAGACCGGCATATGGACCGATACAAACTTGCTTGCCGCCGATGTCAACGGAACGCAAGATTGCGGCGCGGTTTATGTGTTTGTCCGAGACCCGGTAGCCGGCACTTGGTCGCTGGAAGCGTATTTAAAACCGGCGCAGGTTGCGACTCCGGGCGATACGATTGACGTTGGCGATAACTTCGGAGCCTCTGTCGATATTGAGGGCGACACAATCATTGTGGGCGCGCCGTTTGAAGACGATGTGCCTACACCTACGGGCGACGGTACCGGTAACGCCAGCGCCGACTCGGGGGCCGTCTATGTTTTTGAAAGAACCGGAACTACCTGGGCGCAAACCGCTTACATGAAACATGACAGCGGGGGCAATGAAAACCTGGATAGGTTTGGCTCAGCCGTTGCCATTTATCAAGACACCATTGCCATTGGGTGCCCTTTTAAAGGGGGGTCGGCTCAAGGGCGGGTATACATTTGGGCTCGCGTTGGCGGCGTCTGGACGCAACAAATAGATATTTTAGCAGCCAACGTGGATGCAAACGATAACTTTGGCACTTCTCTTGATTTATACGGAGATACGCTGGCCATTGGTGCGCCCCTCGAAGACAGCAATGTTTATGGTGTTGTTAACGGAACGGGAACGTCTGTAGATAATACCGATACCGACTCCGGAGCCGTTTATATCTATACCGGTTCGCTGGCATCGTGGACCCAACAAGCATTTATCAAGGCTTCCGATGGAGCGTTGGGCGATGAATTTGGCCGTTCCATTAAACTTTATATGGATTCGCTGGCGGTGGGCGCCGCTCTTTCAGATACGGTTGGGGTGGATGCCGGGGCTGCCTATGTCTACACTCGAACCGGAGTAAACTGGGCCGAAGAAGTTATTTTACATGGCACCAATACCGAGGCAGGCGACTTGTTTGGCACCAGCGTCAGTATTAACGGCGATATCTTGATCGTGGGGGCGCCCGGCGAAGCAAGCAACTTGACCGGGGTTACGGCAGGCGCCGGCACGCCCGCTCCCGGCGCAGACAACGATGCAAACGCCGCTTCGGGGGCCGGGTATCTCTATACCAGAACAGCCGGGCCAACCTGGACATTGACCTATTACCTGAAAGCCTCCAATAGCGAAGCCGGGGACAATTTTGGCGCAGCTGTGTTTACCAACGGAGACTTCAACGTTGTTGGAGCCACCCTTGAAGATAGTATTGCCCAGGGATTTAACGGAAATGAAGCGAACAATACGGCAGCCAGTACCGGGGCTCTTTATATATTTCGTTAGCCGGAGTATTTTTGTTGTGGAATTCCACTTCGAGAATATATTCAAAAGTTAATTTTAAAATAAAATGTAAAAAATTCTTGTCATAAAGTTGTATTTTTTTTGTTTTTTGGCAATCTCCCTGTATTTTCTTTATATTTCCTGTGAGAGGAGGGAGTATGAATACAAATTGGATAAAAATACCCGTTTTTTTTGCAATGAGTTTGTTTTTGCTGCAATGTAAAAATGACGGTGAAGAAAAAGTTACCAGCAGTACTGGAACCGACCCAATGGCATCGTGTTATACATGCCATGGTGAAAATACCACTTTGGGTAATAAGCTGCAATGGGCACGCGCCGGCTGGGATGAATCGGTGCATGCCAATGGATTAAAGGTTCCGATTTTCGGGCAATTTTACAATACAGGAACATTGACATATGACTGGTTCGTTGCCGGTTATGAGTTTGAGGGCTCAGACGCCTTTTACTCAAACGGGCAAGGGTGTCAGATATGTCATACGAAAGAAGGGTTTCTGAAAAGAATCAATGGGGATTACGGTACCGTAGATTGGACAAGCGGTTCGGCTTTTCTAACGGCCATTGGGGCCGATACCATATCGAACCCTACGCCATTGAACTGTTTTACATGCCATGCGCCGCATACAAAACAAACTTTTGATTTAAATGTAACACCGGGGACCAGCGTAACAACGGAAGCCGGGACTGTGTATGCCAAAGCGAAAGGCAGCGAATGCGCCTCTTGCCATATGGCGAGATTAAGCGGGAACGCAACGGCAAATGCCTATATCGCCGCTTCAACGACCATTAAATCATTTGCAAGTTATTGGGGCGCTCACCATGGCCCGCAGACAGACATGCTGGGTACAAATGGCGGGGCCGAATATACCGGGCTGATTTATACCAACGCAACGATTGATAACCATAGCGGCCGGGACGACGCTAACTGCGTTAACTGCCATATGGCATCGGATTTTGCCAACCTGGATGAACCAAGCCGGTATGCGCTTTCACCCGCCGTAGGCGGGCATTCCATGAATGTCACAGGTATTGTTCATGGCAGCCCTGCCGCCAACATTGCCGGTTGTACTTACACCGGGTGCCATGAGATCATTGATCCGTTAAACCCGGCGGTCAAAGCCGAAACGGTCGGCTCATTTGGAGCTGCCGTGCCGACAGCCGGCGGCTATTTGCCGGCAGGCAAAGCATATGTGAACAAAACAACAGGGCCGGCCACTAGCGCTCTGTTGTATACGGAAGTGAACGCTTTTCTGACATTACTGGCTGACCCCGCTGCGAGTTGCACCGGTCTTCTGGAAAGCGCCGCTGTAGCGTATTACGGGGTAAGCGTCAAGTGGGCTACAATGCCGGACGGGACTCTTCCCGACCCGACGCAGGTGAATAAAATTCCCTGCACCCATGCCGGTTTCACCGGCGATTTGGTCATGTCAGCAGCTCCCGCGAATGCCAATCAAATAGCTTTTTTGCAAGCCTTCTGGAACTTTAAATACATTCTGGAAGATAAAAGCATGGGCGTACATAACCCGACGTATGTCCGGCGTTTGTTGTATGATAGTTGTTCAGACTTGAATACCAGATTAGCTGCCGGGGTAGACTGTACTCTCGGCGGAACGTTTACTCGACCCTGATCTTTTCGGATTATCCTGTTGGGAATAACCCCCGCAGACCCCTTGAGGGTCTGCGGGGCGGGGATATCTTATTGATGGCAAGCCAGGCAGGTGCTATCGCCGCCCGATCCAGGATGGCGCATGGCAGGTATTGCGCCGCCCGCCGCCTTAACATGACATTCAGTGCAATTTGAAGAAGCGTGCCCGAACGAAGGCATTTTTGGGGCGCCGGCATGCTTCTGGTTTGCCCTGGCCAGATCATGGCAAAAGGCACAATTGCTTTTCGTCGCGGTTATCCCCGACCAGGTTCCGCCGGAAAGATGGCAGTTGTTGCAGTGGCGGTTCAGAGGTTTGCCGTATACGCCGGTGTGAGAAAACGGTTTGGTTGTACGGTGGCAATCCATACAGGCGCTTTGGTCGTGGCAAACAGCGCAACTGTTCCGGTTGCGCGAAGCCTCTAGCGAGTGCCCTTTTACCTTAAAAGATAGCGTATGCGAAGCGGGCGCTTCTTTTTGATGGCAATCCATGCAGGTTCCGGCGAGTCCGGCGCGGTGGCAGGTTTCGCATGTATTTGCGTTGCCATGAGCGTATTGGCCAAAATTGTGGCGCAACCCCCGGGCTTCTTCGCCGTGGGTTTTGTTCCACCATGCCGTATGGCTGGACGGTTTTTGGTTTGCCATTTCTTTCGGGTGGCAAAATTCGCAATCTTTTTTTGATGAAACATTTCTTTTGGCATGGCAATCGATACAATTTTCCATGGTTGGTAAGCCTTCGTTCCCGTGAAAAAGACGGGAAAAAGGCGCTTGTTCGTGACATACCAGGCAGGCAATTTCTTTGGCTGCATGAGTGTCATGGCTAAAGCGGGTGCCGGCAAAGATGCGCTCTTTTCTAAGACCAGTTTGAAAATTTTCCCGGCGGTGGCACATTTTGCATGTTCCCGCCTCTTCCGTATTATGGCAACTGCTGCATGTTGTGTGGTCCGGGAACCCCATTAGCCCTTCGGATTCCTCGCGGAGGGTATGGCAATTCTCGCAAGTAATCCCCAGGCTTGCGTGCTTTTTATGGTCCATGATAAGGGCAGTCGATTTTTGCTGTGTTACGGCTTTGACCTCTTTGGTAGATAAACCCGTTATGATCAAGGCAACAATAATCGTTAGTCCAAATAGACCTCCTATAGACCATAATTTTTTCATTTAATTTCTCCTTTTCGTTCTACCGGATCAACTCTTTTGAGTTCTCTGTGTTGTTTGGGTTTTTGGGGTCGCTCGGGGGTCGTTCGGTGCTTCATCATTGGAAAACGCATTAGAATCGATTGACCGCTCTTAGGTCAACCTTGTAATAGTTGCGGACGCCCGAATAAAGTTTGCCGCCTGCGCTTGAGTCAACCGTATACTCTGAAAGAGATACCAGCTCCGCTTGTTCATACGCAAACCCGGCCTTCATCTCAAGGTAAGAAAAGGGAGTCCATGTTCCCCTGGCGTAATAATTGCGCGCGTTAAAGGTATCTTTTGTTATCTGGTTTTCATAGTCTGATTCATGCCGGTAGGCGTAAAAAGCGCTCCCCGCCCGGATGCTTGCCCTTTTCCACTTTTTAGAAACTTCGCCGCCAAAATATTCCGAATCATTTTGAAACGAGCCGCCCCGGAAAACTTCGACAAAAAGACGCAGGTCGAGGTTTCCATTGAAAAATGCGGAGATTCCCGCCAGAGCGGATTTGTAGTCTGCATTAAACATTTGATTGGTGGTTGCCATTGACTCGGTAAAGGTTTGGCCGGTTACGGAAGTTTCTATTGCCATTTGTTGCAGGCCGGGAAGCCAGGAAGGGAAAAACAGTTGATCAACGCCCGCTTCTATGCGCCGGTACGCTTCTGTTGCCGGCATGACAGCAGAAAAAACTGTCAATCTGCTGGAAGCGTCTTCAACAGTTTCGGGTCTGCTTTCATAGGCCCCGTAATAAGAAATGTTGTGAGAGCTCCCCGACACCCGGCCATTGAAAAGATGGGGCGACCCGTTTAAAACAGAGGCGGATAGCTCGGCATTTGCCAGCGGCGTAAAATAGAGGCCGGTTCGGTATGAAATGAAATTATCGTTTGAGATATATTGTTCAGCCGGGGCGCTATTTGCGTACGAGACGATGCGGTAGGTTTCTTGTTTTAGCTTTAGATAATAAATTTCATTGATCCAGCGGTTGTCGAAAAGCGAAACGCCGGTTTTTACCCCTGCCGCCAGTTCGCCTTCGGTATAATATGAAGTGTAATCATAGTCAACGGGAATTCCCCCCAGGAGTTCTACATTGATCCAGGGGAGGGGCGAAACGCCGGCATGGAGGCCGTCTAGATGTAAAAATTCAAAGCCATACAAATAACGCCGCCCCAGGGTTACCGAGAAAAGACGGCTGTTGTATCTGGCATACCCTTCGTAGACACGGTATTCCGCCATTCTCTCGCGGTTGACGGAATCGCCCGCTTCATGAAACGCCGCGTCGCTTCTGTCGACGCTGTTATCAATGATCGATTGAGCCCCGTCAATATCTTTGCGAAAGCCCCCGTACCAATAAAATAAAAAACTGCGGGCGTTGTTTTGCAGCTCAATGTTCTGGTATTGCGCGACATCCTGATCGCTGGAGTGATCTCCGGCGCGGTAGCGGTATCCGCTTTCAAGGTAGATCGATTGTTCCAAAGAAGATAGAGCGGAAAAAGATGAGCCGGCCAAAACAAGAAAAAAGAAGTAAAATAAAAATGAATTCAAAACATGTCTTAAAGTATGGTTTGTTAAAATTTTCATGGCGATGTATAAACGTAGTGAAATTGGCAAGGGAGTCAACTAAAAATTTAGTTTGCCGGGATTAAATTTTTAGTTGCGGCTTTTTTATTGCGCAACCGGTATTGGACGGGGTTTTTGGTTTTGTTTCGAAGGTTTTGGGGCGGGGTTTTTGAACTTTCGCCCGGAACCGTTTCCAGCGCCCAGGCGGCGCCGGCCGTTTCTTCCATACGGTTCAGGACTCTGGGGAAAACAGGGTTTGAATAATTTTGTTTCTCTACAATAACCAGAGGGAGCTCTTTGCGGCGGAACTCTTCAAAAATGCCGGTCATTTTTTTTAAAAGAAAGATCCCTTCGTCTTCGGCGACATCGCCGTCAAAAAACTGCTTGCAGGGGGCTAAAATAAAAGGAATGGCTTTTGTCTCATGGTCGTTTCCGGAGAGGGAATCAAGGGTCTCGTGGAGAGCGTCCAGGATTTGATAGGGGGTAAAGGCCCGCTGGATGGTCGCCCGGTTTAAAACATATTCGGCTGACTCGCCCCGGCGAAAGGCCTCTTCGGCAAGGAGAAACGCATTAAAGCGAATGGCGCAATCGAGGATATGAACCCGGACCCCCTGGAAAATCAGCTCTGAAATCCAGATATGAGAGAGGTAAAAAACTTCGCTAGAGCCGGAAAGCAGCTTTAAGGGCGGTTGCGCCGGCATTGCGCCGGGAAGGGGGGCTCCTTTCCATTTTTCCAGCCACGCCTCTTCAAAAAGGGGCGGCATCTCGAATTTTCCGTAATGCGCTCTCATCGGTATGAATATATAAAAATACTATCATAATGTAAAGTATTATTATATAAAGTATGATCGTCCGGGCGGGGCGCTTTCTTGAGAAAAAAACGGATGTGGCGGTATTTTGCCGCTGTTGATTAGGCGTTGGAAAGGATCGTTGGGGGGAGCGCAGGCTCATTTGCCCTTCTTCCAGACCCACCCGTCAGGGTGGGGGGCCGGATTTCCGTTCGAGAAACCCGGCATTAGCACAATTGCTTACTTCCGTATCGCGATTGTGCTAATGGGTTAGTGGAAAGGAAAAACGGCAAATAGCCGGAGCGCGGGGGGAGACTTGCCCCCCGCCTTGCGCCAATAAAAAAGCGAGCGCTTTTGGCTTTTGCCTTCGGCGCTCGCTTTGCTCGAATGAGCAAACCGGATTAACGGGCGACAAATCCCCCGTCTACCGGGTAAGGTTCGCCTGTGACAAAGGATGCTTTGTCTGAACAAAGCCAGACGACCATTTCGGCAATTTCTTCAGGCTTGCCAAGGCGCCCCATCGGTTCCATCGCTGTCATGGCTTTTTCCGCTTCCGGGTCGCCATGAGTAAACCGGTCGATCATGGGCGTTTTAATGACGCCGGGGCAGACCGCATTGATTCGTAAGCCGGTTTCGGCATATTCCAGGGCGGCTGTTCTGGTCAAACCGATTACCCCGTGTTTTGAGGCCACATAGGGCGTGATTCCCGTAAAACCGACAAGACCGGCGACAGAGGCCGTGTTGACAATGGCTGCGCTTTTTTGTTTCAGCATGTGAGGAATTTCATATTTCATGCAGAGCCAGACTCCGGTGAGGTTAATGGCAATGACTCGGTCCCAGTTTTCTTTGGGTTGGTCGATAATGGGGCTTTGAAAACCTTCGATACCTGCGTTGTTATGTGCGTAATCAAGACGCCCGAATTTGTCAATAATGGTATCGATCAGGCGTTTTACATCTTTTTCTTCAGATACGTTGGCGGGAATAAACATGGCTTTTTGGCCCATTTTTTCAATCATTTTTACGGTTTCTTCGCCGCCTTCCGTATTGATATCGCTGACGATCACGGTCGCTTCTTCTTCGGCAAACCGCAGTGCGGTTGCCCGTCCGATGCCGGAACCTGAACCGGTCACCAGGGCGACGTGATCTTTCATTCCGTAATTCATACAACTCCTCCGTACGAGTTGCGCCTGGAATAAATCAGGCGTATATATTAAATGTATGTATTGAGGCGGCACTTGAGTAAAAATAAGTAACACTATATCCCCCAAAGGGCATAGAGGCGTAAAACTAATATTTTAAAGGTACAGGGTTTGACACATTGTTCCAAAAAATATTGACATTATATCATAGTTTGACGATCATATGATGTACACACGATAAATATCAGGAAAGATTAAATGTCAGATATTATACCAAATGCAATAGGCAAGTCAAAAATCATTGTTCTTGATGAAAACCAAGATGAAATCATGACTTTGCAAGTTCATTTAGTTTCATAATATCTTAATAGTTTGCTTAATGAAAACCTGAACATTTGCCGTGAAGTTCCATTGGCTCCAGATTCTCTATTGCTGATGTATCAGAGTTTGATCAAAAAACAAACCGAAGAACAAAGAGAAAGTAGCCTGTCAATTTTATCAAAGTCTGTGAAAATTTTGGGTGCAATAATTTCTCAAGGACTAAAATTAGAAACACATTTACCAGCATTCTCCTGAATATATGGATATTTCAGAAGTTATTCGTATATTGAAAGATGAGTATTCTGTTACTTTTGAGCCTGAGAATCCAACTTACGAAAACACTGGCAGTAGTAAAAAATGTACAGCTCTTATGAAGCGAACTCATAATGACGTAATTCATCAATATCCGCTTAGCTATTATACCAGTAAGCCCAAATTACCTAAAGTAATACTTGAATCTATTGGAAAATCCTTAAAGATTGCCGGATGATTGGTTTATACAACCACCTGATTAGTCAAAACAATAAAAATCTCCCGCAATTGGTACCAACAAAGTCTCAGAGTAAGCGTGATATTGGACACGCCGGGTTATTAGACGCTCACGGCACCGGCTGGCGAGTTTTTTCGATGTTTTCATTACGATTTTTATTGACAAGCGAGCCTTGTTTTCCGATACTTAACATATGAAAGGTGTATTTTGGTTTTAAAGAAAAGCGGTTTTACAAAAAACCCCGGCTTGCCCGGAGTTTTTTTTCAACGTAAGGGGAACATATGGGACGTACAATACCGGCATATTCCATGCAGTTGGAGATTCTGGAAAAAAGACTCTCTTCGTTTCGGCGCGGTTTGCGCAAAGCCGACCAAGAGATTTTTGACGATATTTTAAGATGGGGGAAAAATCAGGTGCAGTCGGGGGTTTTGGCTTCGTCGCCGAACCCGACAGACCCGGTATTTTTTGCCGCCTTGATTGAAATAAAACGCAGTATTAACGAGCAGGGCAGGGCCATTGAACAAATGCAAGAAGATCTTGGCCGCCTGAAAAGCCTTTTGCCCGGTGCGTAAAAACGGCCCCGGCGCGTAATAATGGCAAAGAAAATAGAGAAAAGCTACTGGCCTTGCCCAAAAACCGCTTGAACGCCCCGGAGAGTTTTTCGCAACTCAATGAGGTTGATGCCAATGAGTTTCAATATTTTGTCGATGTCTTCCGGGTTGGCGGCTCCCGAGATATTGGCTAAATTGGCCATGGTCTGGGCCGTGTTGTCAAGCGCCGCTTCGATCGTTGGCGTTAAGCTATGGATGTCGTTGAGAAGAATTTTCACTTTGTCGGCCAGTTCGTCGCCGGCGCTGGTCGCTTCAACTTCGCGTTTTAAAATGACCTGCCCTTCCGGCATATCCGACGAATATATAATCGAACCCGCCTCGGCTACGGTTGCGTTCGGGTTTGGCGTGTTGACCAGGTTTAATGTGGAAGAACCAAGTACGCTGGAAGCCAGCTTCAATACCGTATTGGTCTGGATCAAGCGTTCGTATTTTTCATATATATAAAAATATGCGACAATTTTATCTTCATGGTTTAGCCTCATGCTCTGGATTTTTCCAATGGTAAACCCGCGGTAGGTAATATCCGTTCCGCCTTTTAAGCCATGAGTATCGTTAAAAATGGTAAAGTAGGTATCTTTGTTGGCCAGGAGGTCGCTTCCTTTGGCGATCAATACGCTCATGACAATGGCTAAAAAAGCGCCGATGAAAATAAACATGGCTACGGCTTTTTGCTTATCGGTAAAAATAAACGGCATGGTGTTTCCTTAGTTTCTCTCCAGTAATATTTGTACTGTCTCGTGCGTCTCTTTTTGAATTTCTTCGGGGGTTGCGCTGGCGATCAATTGCCCTTTGTCCAGAATGCCGATCCGGTCGGCAAGCTCAAACGCAAGGCCGGCCCGGTTGGTCACCAGGATCATTGTGATGCCCTTTTGTTTCATTTCAATCATTCGCTGCTTGACCTTGCTTTGGTAAATATGATCGAGACTGCTGAGCGGCTCATCCCAGAAAAAATAACTCGGTTGTTTTAAATGCGCCCGGATAATGCATGAGATCATTTTTTCTCCGGCGCTTAAAAACGAGGGTTGCTGGTTCAAAAGGTTGGTATTCATGTCATAGTATTCCAGCTCGGGCAAAACCCGTTGCGTTATCTGGCTCTCGCTTAGTTCGCTGTGGTATCGAAAGCCGAGAACCAGGTTTTCCATGACTGACATATTGCTCAGCAAGGCGGCATTTTGAAAAACAAACCCGCAACGGCGGTGGTAATTTAACATCTCCACTTGCGAATACGCGTAGATGTTTTCGCCATCGACAACCACCTCGCCTTGCACATAGGGGGCCAACCCGTTGATTGCTTTGAGCAGGCTTGATTTGCCGCTGCCCGAAGTTCCGAGCAGGCAATAGCATTCGCCGCTATTGATTCTTTCATTAATGTTGTTTAAAATGACGGTCTCTCCGATTTTCATGGAAAGGTTAATTAATTCTATTCCCATACTTTCTCTTACAACGCAAACAACACAGTCACTAAAATATCGATTAAAAATAAAAATGAGATGGAACTCACAACGGCTTTGGTTGTCACCAGCGGAATTTGCGTGGGGCTAAACGCCTGGAACCCATGGTAAATAGGCACCGTGCCGATAAAGAGTCCGAAAAGACAGCTTTTAAACAAGGTGGCGCCCATGTCGAAAAAAGAGATGGCGTTGATAATATACGCCTGGAATGTAGCAAAGGTGATCCCCGCAAAAAGGTTGCCGACCGTAAAACCGCCGATAAGCCCGACAGCGTTAAAGCAAAGCGTAAGCAACATGACAGAAAAGGTAACACCAATGATCCGCGGAAAAACCAGAAATGTCAACGGACTGATCCCTTGCATTTCAAGCGCATTGACTTCATCATGAATCATCATGGTGCCAATCTCCGCCGAAATAGCCGAACCGGAACGAGCAATAACGACAATTGCCGTAATCAGGGGGCCGAGCTCCCGGATAATTACAATATTCAGGATTTGACCCACAAGATCAAGCGCGCCAACGCGCGAAAGCTGAATAAACAGCTGAATTACCGTAATTGCGCCCAGCGCAAAAGCGACCGTCATGATAATTCTCATCGCCAGATAACCGGTAAAATAAAGTTGCGATACAATGACCGAATGAATCAATTCGCGCCCCTTGGGGAACAAAAAATAATCGCGAATGGAAAAAATAATCAGCGCAAAAAGACCGCCAATATATTTCCAGTATCCTTTTACTTTTCTGGCTTGCTGCAGCAAGATTCCATAGGGGTACACAGTTTATTATCGGTGTCTCAGGCGGGCAAATCAACTATTTACCGAATGCAATGGCGCTTTGCTTTTTATTTCGTTTTTACTTCTTTTTAAAGACAACGTTAAAACAAACTCAAAGACAAAATCAGGCCAAGCCAAGGGGGGCCGGCCGGTTTAGTCTTTTGGCGCTTTTGAAACGCCTATTTAATGCGAAAATAACTCATCACTTCATTGAGCGTATTAGCCTGCGCGCTTAACTCTTCCGATGTTCCTGCCAGCTCTTCGGCCGAGGCTGCCGTTTGTTGAATCACCTGGTTCAGCTGGTTTACCGCCGAATCAACCTGGCCGATGCTCTCGTTTTGCTGGTACGAAGTATTGGCAATCTCTTTGACCAGATCGGCTGTTTTGGCGATATTCGGCACAATGATGTTTAACTCTTCTAAAGCCAATTGGGCAATGCTGACGCTGTCGTGCGCCATGGTCCCGATTTCCTGCGACGCTTTTTGGCTGCGCTCGGCCAGTTTTCGCACTTCGGCCGCCACAACGGCAAAACCTTTGCCGCTCTCGCCGGCCCGCGCCGCTTCAATTGCCGCATTCAAGGCCAGCAAATTGGTTTGGTAGGCAATTTCTTCGATGACGGTGATCGTCTCCGAAATACGCTGCATAGCGTTCATGGTCTGATCGACAGCTTCGCCGCCTTTTTTTGCCTCGCTTGAAGAACGCTCGGCGACATCGCTGGTGGTCTTGGCGTTTTCGGTATTGGTTTTAATGCTCGCATGCATCTCTTCAATGGCGGCAGTGGTCTCTTCAATACTGGCCGCTTCTTCATTTGCCCCCGAGCTGAGCGATTGCGCGGTGGCGCTCATCGCCTTGGCGGCGACATTCATGTTCTCAGAACCGGTTGTCACTTCGCCAATGATCGAGCGTAGTTTTTCAATCATTGTCTTCAACGCTTGCGTCATTTTACCAAGTTCATCGTTTGCATCGTCGCTTAACTCAATGGTGAGATTCCCCTGAGCGACTTCTTCCAGGCAAACGAGAGCGCGGTTTGTCGGGTTTGTAATGCTTCGGTTAATGATCGAGGCTAAAATCAAAGAGAGGACAATGGAGATAACAATCCCCAGAATTAAATTTCGGATCAAGTCGTTTGCCGACTCTTCGGCCGATTCATTGGCCTTATTTACAGAGGCCTTGGCCCCGTCTTCAACCTGTTCAAGCAATTGCAGCATTTGACTGCCCACCTCGTCCGCTTCTGCGTCGGCGGCGTCCAATATCGAGTAAATTTCGTTACCGTATGATCCGTTGATCTCTTCTTTTTTTAATTTATATACTTTTTCAATTTGGGGTTGGAACTGTTCGTCATGGTATTTTTGGCAAGTGACAACGATTTCCCGTAACTTATCGTCTTTCGTGGCATGAATAAAGCCCATTTCGGTTTCACCGCCGGTGATAATGCCTTTGGCGTAGATATCAAAATTATGGATAAGCTCTTCGTGTTCCGCCCACATCTCATCAAGTATCTTGACGCTTTTTTTCTCAAAAAGAATTTCCATGAGAGTTGTCATATCGCGCGCAACGGACAACTTCATTTCCATCGAAGCGTCAGCCACAGACATGGCTTTCCGGATAGTATCGATATCTTTTAACATGGATTTTGCAGATCGAATACCGATAAACCCGGAAATGGCAAAAATAGCTATCACAATGATATAGCTAGCGGTCAACCTCGGACCGATTTTCAAACTTCTAATATTCACCGACAGTTCCTCCCGATTACCTTCCCCAAGCGCTACGTTGAAAGGCACCTTTCTCTATATTTATTTTCGTCTATAGCGCCGGTTATATTTAAAAAAATAGATCCCCATATAAAAGAGAAGAGCTAATTTGACCAGAAGAAAAGAAAACATTTGGCATCGTTCCACCGGTTTTACCGCTCATGCGGCCCCTTTGTTACGGGAATGGATGAAAAGAAGAGGGGCAAGTCTGCCCCCTGGCTCCGGCTATTTGCGTTTTTTCCCTAACCGCCCCCGCCCTGTAGGGTGGGGCCGGTAGAGGTGCAAATTTTTCAGGTTTTGTATAAAGAATCTCCTTTTTTAGAAGTTTTTTTCAGGGTATATCGCAAAATTTGCTTTGTATGGCAAATGAGCCTGCGCTACCCCCGACGTTTTCTTGCGAAACGGCTTAATGTAAAAAGAAAGTGATTTACATTGACGGAGATTCGCAAAGTTTGCATCAACAAATGAAGATCGATTTCCATTGATCGAGTCGAAAGACAAACCCATATCGATGATATCATTTCATCTGCCAGATAAAGAACAAAAACGTAGCAAAAGGGGAACAATTTGGATTCAATCGGGAAGGCGGGCCGGC
>JBNLDQ010000039.1:0-42002 GCA_050304475.1 Turneriellaceae bacterium
ATGCCGAATAGCATGCCGGATGAAGCTCCCCCCGACATATCATACAACGGCCCATTGGCTCGCTTTGCAGGTCAATGAACGGCCCGCCTGCGGCTAAAGCCTTTGAAAACGTCAGATCAAGCCCGTCAAATTAATGCCGAAATGAGCCGCCGAAATGGACCAAAGGAGCCAAAGGAGCCAAAGGAGCAACCGGGGCAAGTCGCCCCCGGATTTCGCTTTACGAATTGTCCGGAAAGATGGGAATACGGGCTGGCTGCATGACGAAACCCGCGTGCCAATGATGCGCCTATGGAAAAACCGTTTCGCTTACCGATTATCAAGACAAAGCTCTTTATCGGGCGCCCTGACCTGAAGCTGGTCTACCGGGGCCGTCTCATAGACCGATTGAACCAAATTCATCGCCAGGTCAACCGGGGGAGCTTGGCGCTCATTAGCGCGCCCGCCGGTTCCGGTAAGTCGTCTCTGGTGGCGCAATGGAGGTCACAGTGCGATTTCCCGGTGGCGGCCTTATCGCTGGACGAAGGCGATAGCGACCTGACCGGGTTTTTGACCTACTTGATGGCGGCCCTTGAACCGGTTCTGCCCGAGATCGGCAAAGAGGCGGAAGAGATCTCGAAAACCTTGCAGCCGGCGCGGCGTTTGCAACCCCCTCAAATTGAAGCTATCTTAACCGCTCTCTTAAACCGGATTTCCGGGATCCAGGGCCCCGTTGCCCTGGTTTTAGATGATTATCATTTGGTCGATTCGGAACCCATTGACCGGGCTCTTGCCTTCCTTCTGTCGCACATTCCCTCGAATCTGGGGCTGGTGATCAGTACGAGAGAAGATCCGAATTTGCCGCTGGCTAAACTCAGGGCCGGCGGCGGGCTCATGGAAATTCGAGCGACCGATCTCTCTTTTTCTCAAAGCGAAGCCGGGGAATTTTTTAATCAATCGATGGGGCTGCAATTAAACGAACAACAAGTCGAAGCCCTGGAAACAAGAACGGAAGGGTGGATCGCCGGGTTGCAGTTAGCCGCCGTTTCCATGCAAGGCAATGACGATATCCCCGGCTTTATCGCCTCTTTTGCCGGGAGCCACCGGTTTGTGACGGATTATCTTGCCGAAGAAGTTCTGCAAAACCAGCCCCCTGACGTTGAAAATTTTCTCTTGAAGACCTCTATTTTAGAGCGTTTTTGCAGTTCGTTATGCGAAGCGGTTCTTGGCCCTTCGGATAAGCCAACCGTTTCGGGGCAGCAAATGCTCGAAAGGTTAGAAAACGCCAATATATTTTTAATCCCGCTCGATAATGAGCGTAAGTGGTACCGTTACCATCATTTGTTTGGGAATCTTCTCCAACAGCGTTTAAGATTAAAGTTTAAAAAAGGCGATGACCGCCAAGATGAAGCATTTGACTCGGCGTATGACCTCCATGCGCGCGCGAGTCTCTGGTATGAAAAAAACGGGCTTTATCCCGAGGCGGTGCGTCATGCCATTTTGTCGCAAGATCATGAACGCGTAGCCTCTTTGGCAGAGTTGCGTTGGGAACGTATGAACGCAGGGTTTCGCACCCAGGAGTGGTACAATTGGGTAAAAAACCTGCCCGATAAAATCATTGCCCGGCGCCCGGTATTGTGCGCGCAATATGCCGATGTGCTTTACCACCGGGGGGATTTGGAAAAGAGCCTCGAGATGACTCGCATTGCCGAAAAGTGGATACAAGTCTCAAAGGCAAAACCGGGCGATTCTCAAAATAACGGCGGGCAAATGAAAGTGGAACAAGAGGAAAAATTCAAACGCTTGCCGGGGCGATTGGCCATTTGTTACGCAAATATCGTGCACGCCCAGGGGAACATACCCGAGACCGAAAAGTATGTCAAACAAGCCTTGGAACTTTTACCGCCCGATGACCACCATAGCCGCCAATGGGCGGCCGGTATCTTATCAATGTCGTATTGGACCCAAGGCGATTTAGAATCAGCCGCCTCGACGTTAGCCGATATCAGAAATAAAGCTCTGGCGTCGGGCAATGTTTTGTTTTCCGTCGGTTTTTATCTGGGTTGGGCTGAAATTAAAATTGCCCAGGGGTACATTCGCGAAGCGGCGCGAGCGTACGAAAGCATTATTAGAAAAGAAGATGAATACCAACTCAATCGATTGAACCTGGCCGGTCATCTTTATCTTTCTTTGGGGATGATCTATCACGAACAAGGCAATGCACAGTTCAGAGATCGGTATTTGGCAAAGTCCGAAGAAATCAGCCAAACGGCCGCTTTTACCTCATGGCCGGGGAGCTGGCGCCTCGCCCAGGCAAAAATCCGCCAGTCCCAAGGGAACAGGGAAGACTGGGAAGCCGCTTTGGAATTGCTGGATGAAGCAAAGCGCCTTTATGTCCGTGACGCATTGCCCGACCGGCGGCCTATGGAAGCGTTAAAAGCAGTTATTCATATTAAGTTAGGCCGCCTGGACAAAGCGTTTGACTGGATCAATAAAAACAGGCTTGGCGTGAACGATCCGCTTGGGTACCTGCATGAATTTGAGCACCTGACCCTGGCCAGAGCCCTCATCGCCCGGTACAAGGCGCAAGGCGAAAACCGTAACGAAAAAGATATCAATTCAGCTCTCGCTTTGCTGGAACGGTTGCTTATCGCCGCCGAAGAAGGAAAAAGGTTAGGCAGCGAGATTGAAATATCGATTCAACAAGCGCTGGCTTTTCAAGCGGCAGATAACATCTCGAAAGCGAATAATGCCCTGGAACGCGCTTTGGCGCTGGCTGAACCGGAAGGGTTTGTTCGGGTTTTTCTCGATGAAGGGGAAGTGATGCTCCGTCTATTGAACGGCGATTTCTTCGCTAAAAACGGATATGCAAAAAGAATAATTTCTTTGCGCAAAAAAGAAAAACGGCCGGCCGCGCCGCCGGTTTCGCCGGAAGAGGCTCCGTTGGTTGAAATCGCTAACCGGAATTTAATCGAACCCTTGAGCGAACGCGAGCTGCAAATTCTACGGCTGATCGCCGGCGGTCTATCGAACCGGGATATATCGGAGAGACTCTCTCTAGCGCTCAGCACGGTAAAAAGCCACAATCAAAATATTTTCGGTAAATTGGGCGTGGAAAGGCGAACCGAAGCGGTAGCCAGAGCCAGAGAAAAAAATCTAATTTAATTTTTTAAGCCCGAACCCGGATTTTTCACGTAAAAAACGCCTGAAAAGCGAAAAAAACCACGAAACCGACCCCCGCTCATACTTTGGAAGGTTTACACTCATACTTTTTTGGGCTATAAAAACCCTGCTTTTTTAAGGAGCGGTTTAATGAAAGAAACGAAATTCAATTCCGGGGAGGAGCCAGAGGCAAGAGAGTTGCGGGGGATTTTTCCGGCAATGTATCAATTCAAGGTTCACGGGCATCTCGACGCCGATTGGGGCGAAAGATTCGGGGGGTTGACGGTGGCTTTGGATCAGTCCGGCTGTACGGTACTTACCGGTCCCGTAACCGACCAGTCGCAATTGTACGGTATCTTGAAGCTGGTGCGAAATTCGGCGATGCCGCTCATTCTGGTCGAACGCCTTTCGGGCATACATGATTGCCGGCGCGAACCAACTCATGCCGGAGAAAAAGTCAAGCCGCAACCGAAAACAAACAGCCGCCTTCGGGCAAAAGGAGATATAAATGAATAACAAACAAAACAAAGCGGCCGCGCCGGCCCGCTGGAAGGCGGCCTTGTTGGTCGCCGGCCTGGTATGGGGGCAGGGGAGTTACTCTCAGGATCATTCGCAAGATGTTTCTACGCCGGTCAAATCGCCAGCGGAAGGCTTGAACGTTGAGTCGAAAAGAGTCGGAACGGGGCCGTTCCTCGGTTTAAAGCAAGGTTCTTCGCACACCGTCAATATGGAGTTAGGGTACCTGTTTCAATTTCAAAAACATCAGAAGACCGGCCGCAACGGAAAAGCCTCTCGCGCATACATTGGGCAAAACAATGCCTACCGCCTTGGGTTTAGCATGGGGTTGCAGGGGTTCCAGGACGAACCGGTTGTTCAAGCGGACGATACGGTTTTTCATTCGGCCGGGTATGGCTATTACGGCAAGCTCCTTTTTAGCTCGCCTGTCCTTTTGAATTTTATCGCTATTTCAGGGCATATCAAAGTGTTGTACTTGTTCCCGGCAGAGATGCATTCCCGTGATATTGCCAATGCTCGAATGGCGTTTGGTATCGGCCAAGATGTTGAATTCTGGGTGACGGACGATTCGTGCGCGACTCTCGGGTTTACCGATGAAGGCGATTCTCATGCCTTAAACGACAGAAGCGATGCGATTTTCCCCTCGAAGGTAAGATTCACTTTCGGGTTTAAAAAATTCTTTTGATAGATGAAGCATAAGGAGATTATCATGAAACGGATCAAAGGCAAGGCGGAAAAAATAGTGCAAATGAAACGGAAGGCGAGTATCTCGCCTCTCTTTTTGCTGATCTTTACCCTTGGTTTTGCGTCGGATTTTGCCCCAGTCTTTGCAAAAGAACCCGGCGTATCGCAAACCGAATCCTGGCAGACAGAATCGCTGGACGGCGGAAAAATTTCTGTGAGCTGGAACGTGACCGAAGATAGCGAAGGTTACCCCTTGATTGAATATATCACCCAAACGACAACCGGTATCGATCTGGAAAGTCTGGTTTCTGTTTTAAAAGACATTGGCAAACACCGGACTTTACTTGATACGGCAGGTGTGAAATTGCTTGAAAAGGTTTCCGGGAACCAATGGAACATCTATTATCACTACTCCGCACTCTGGCCGTTGTCAGATTCGGAGGTCGCCTCAAAGATGGTCTTTCAAGAAAACAACTCTGCGCACTCGGCAACGTTTTACATCACTGCGGATCCAAGCATTGATATTCCCGAAAACGAAGAGAGGTTGCGAATGAAGTTGAGCAACTTTATCTATACTTTTTCTCAAACGGGGGAGCATGAGGTTTCCATTACCATAGATTCAAGAACAATTGCCCCGCAAAAAGTCCCGGTATGGGCGATCAACGCCATGTTCCCGGAGATAGGGGCCGACGTTATGCGCCGCTTACTGCGGCTGGCTCACGAAACCGGCAACGGGAATATGAAAAATAATGCCGGTTTTACAACAAAATAAAAGATTAAAAAAGGAAAATAAAATGAATACAAACAGAAAAACGGCAGCGGGGGCAGGGGCGCTGTTCCTCATTGCCCTGCTCTTTGCACTTTTTGGTTCGGCCTTGACCGATCCGATTTTAAACGCGCCCGACTATTTGTCGCAGGTCTACCCGAACAAAATGAAAATTATTTCGGGCAGCTTGTTTCAATTTATTTGCGCTCCCGCCATGATGTTGATCCCCGTTTTGCTTTATCCCGTTTTAAAAAAACAAAACGAAAGGCTGGCGCTGGGGTACGTGGTCTTTCGTCTTGCCGAAGGGATTCTCTACACCTACCTTGTTTTTAACACCTTATCTCTAATTGACTTAAGCGGCCAATTGGCAAACGCCAATGAGATTGAGTTCTCTTTTCTTCTGGCGATGGGCAATGCGGTAAAATCGAAAATCGAGTGGTCGATTGTCTTTGACATTGTTTTTTTTACGTCAGGGGCGGCCATGTTTTACTATCTTTTGTACCGCGCCAGACTGGTTCCCCGTTGGTTGTCTCTTTGGGGATTGGCGGGAGCCGCCGTTTTGTTTTCCGGTCCGTTTCTGTTTTTATTCGGGGCTTTTGGCGATATGGCGTTAATGGAAGCCATGCCGTTTTTTGCCCCGCTCATTGCTCTGAACGAATTGGTCCTTTCGATTTGGTTGATGGTCCGCGGTTTTGAGGCGCGCTCTTTGGAACCCTCTTCAAACGTTATAACCGGGACAATGTAACGAGGAAAAAGATGACGATGAGAAGAAAAGATTCGGTAATCATTGGCGTACTTTTTTTACTGGGCTTTGCCGGCGCTCCGGGGGCTGCGATATTGGGGCCCATACTGCAATCTCCGGATTTATTTAGCGCGATTTATGCAAACGAAAACACGGTTTATACCGGTTTTCTGTTGCAGATGATCATGGCTTTTGCGTGCGCCGGTATCGGCATTCGGTTGTACCCTGTTTTAAAAGAAGCCGGCGGCGTTTCCGCTGTTGCAGTGGCGGGGTTTCGTTTGGTGGAAGCCGCGTTCCAGCTTGGGGGAGGGGCCGCGCTTTTGCTGATGGTGGCCGTTAGCCGCCATATCGCCGGAACGGCGGAACCTGCGATGGGGGCAAATGATCTTGCCATTGCCGCTTTTTCGAATTTCATGCAAACCCTTGCGGTTGCCTTCGCCGGGGCGTACCATTTGGCGAGAGATGCGGCGTCTACGCCCGCCTGGCTTTTCGGGGCAATTATATACTACCGGGTCTTTTACAAAACCGGTCTTGTCCCGAAGTGGCTTGCGGGTTGGGGTTTGGCGGGGGCTATCTCGGCCATAGCGGCGACCCTGCTCACGCTGGTGGGTCAATTGGCGCCGTTTTCCCCCGCTCAAGTGGCCATGATGATTCCCATTGCTCTCCAGGAGATTGCGCTTGCAATGTGGTTGATTGTCGTTGGTTTTGGAGAAACGAGTAAGGCGCAAGCGAATAGCGCTTCATTCTAACAGGATAAAAATAAAAAGAGCGAGGTAATTTATGAAGATAACAAAAAATAAAATAATACAATTCGGAGAGATCATCGAAGGCCCCGATGGGTTCGCTTTCCCCGTATTAAATGAACGTGAAATTCGGGCCGCAGCGGGAATCCTGTTTTTGTTTGCCATCATGTCTTTCATGAACTGCCAGCTTACGCAGAATTTTACCATGCTGAAATATATGATTACCGCATTTTTTGCCGATATGTCGATACGCGTTTTTATTAACCCGAGATTTTCGCCTTCGCTCATTGCGGGGCGATTTGCCGTTCGAAATCAGACGCCCGAATATGTGGGGGCAAAGCAAAAAAAATTCGCGTGGTCGATTGGCGTTTTGCTGGCGGGCACAATTTTTGTTTTCCAGGTTTTAATGAATGCGGCAAGCCCGATAACCGGTATCGCCTGTTTAATCTGCCTTACCTTTCTTTTTTTTGAAGCCGCTTTCGGTATTTGTCTGGGTTGTAAATTTTACCCCTTCTTTTTTAAAGAAAAACCCGAACTCTGCCCGGGGGAAGTGTGCGAGTTGCGCGACCGGACGGGAATACAAAAAATTACCCCTGCCCAGGTATTTGTTTTTTGTCTTTTTCTTTTTGCGATGCTGGCTCTTTTTTCATTGCAGAGTGAAAATTTTAAAAAGCCCACTTACGATTTGTTTGGCGTCTATGGAGAAAACTTTTAAAGCGATAAATTTGTTTTCCCTTTGCCGTTGACCTTTCCGCAGGGTTCGACGGGAGGCTTGCTTTTGTGGTCATCGATTTAATACGATTAATATATGATTGATGATTTACAAAAGCGGGTGTTCCAATAAAGTGACAAAACTTTAAAAGAAGAATGCGATTGTCATAAGATCATGAAGGTGAAATTAATTTTTGCACTTTTTATTTTGGTTTTCAATGTTCATTTCCAAAGCGTCCGCTTTTCCGGCCGCCTGTATGCCGGTGAAGAAACGTACAAATGGGTTTCGGCCAAAACGAGCCTGAACGTTCGGACAGAACCGCAAATCGATAGCACGGTTTCGGCCATGTTAAGTTTTGGCACCAAAGTGAAGGTGATTGATCGAAGCGAAAAAAAGGATACAGTCAATGTCTCCGGCGGAAAGCTTACGGATTATTGGTATAAAATTTGTTATTCCAAATGCTATCAAAATGGGTGGGTCTTTGGCGCGTACCTTGCCGATTTAACCCGGTTAAAAAAGATTACGGATACATGGGTTGAAAAAGACAAAGAGTTTATCGCCGATCAATCCCTGAAAGATAGCAAAGAGACGGCGATTAAGATCATTTTAACATACGCCGGGGGCGAGATGATGCCTTCGCAATTTATTTTTTATGAAAACGGGCTTTAAATCGTGCGGTCTCAAATCTACCGCCACAGCCCGGCATATTTTCGATATAGCTGGAAAGAAAAAGATCGCTTGATTGACATTTACTACATTGATCGAAGGGAAAATTTTAATGAATATGTGGGAATGTACCAAATCCACGGCGTTGAGATTGACCGCGATCAACAAAAATTCCGGTTGAAAATTCAAGAAGAGTATGGCTGGGTCTTTATCGAACTAGGCGGGTGGAGATTCCATTTCCCGGGGGTGTAGCACCTGGTAGCGGCTTTGGACAAAACCGTTTTTAAACGAGAGGGTCTCTTTGTGCTGCAGCCGAATATCGACGTCAAAATGACCGAAGGCGGGTAGCCCCGAACCGATCATGACCGGAATTCGGGTGATGATGATTTCGTGGATGAGTCCCGCGCCTAAAAAACGGCCGCAAGTGATACCGCCGTCAATATAGATACAAGGGTTATTCTTGTATTTCAGACGCTCATGAAAACGGTTTATTAGCTTTTCCGGTTCGCCGCTTTCATGGGAGACCTTGTCTTTTAGGTTCGGCGGTATCTGCGGCGCCGAAGAGGCCAAAACAACAACCGGTTTTTGGTATGGCCATTCTCCGAAAGAGAGAACGCTTTCATAAGTATGCCTGCCCATGACAATCAGATCAATTGAGTTCATGAATTGCACATATCCGAAATCATTGTTGGCGAATTCTTCGCCAAAATCTTCATCGGGAACATTCTGCGGCAACCAGTCGAGCGAGCCGTCTTTGCGCGCAATATACCCGTCAACGCTGACACCCAGGTAGATATAGGCCTTCATGATGATATGATACCGCCTCGCGCTCCAAGGTCAATGCTTTAATAAACGTATCGGAAAAAATTCAAATATCAAGCCGCTAAAGAAAATGAGCAGTGAAGAGAAAAAAGAGAGGTCAAGGCCGTAGTAGTGAGGGGCCGTCATAAACGGAACAAAAAATGAAAGGCAAAACAGAGCCCCTGTCCAGACGGTTCTTGGCGTTAGCGACGTACGCTTTTCCTGAAAATAATGAATGTCCGAAGGATCCTCCGGCGAGCCCTTTTTTAAATTTTTTGACGAACCCCTTGGCGAACTCTCAGGCGAATCCGCGTGCGACCTCAAAGGTAGAGCGCTGCCAAGAGATAAAAGAGATAAGGCGGCAATCCACCAGGTGATCAAAGAAAACAAAAGCATAAGGTCAACGTTTTCGGTTTCCGCTTTAATTAGATTTTTGTGAACAATAAACCCCCAGACGAGGGCTGCCAGGCTTGTATAATAAAATACAAACCGCGAGACTTTAGCGCCGGCAGAGGAGAGCGCCGCAAGCCCCCAAAAAACGCAAAGTAAGCCGAAGAGATACGGCGGGTAGACCTCAACCATCTCCATAGGGTAAATCGGCTTATCGCAACCTTGGACGGCAGGCATAAACAAAGTGAGAAAAAGAATACACCCGGCAAAAGAGATTGTATGAGCCCATCTACTGTAAAAAGAGCGCAAGGTCATACCGCATGATTCCTTTATCGCTTCCGGGATCAATACTTTTTTTAAAATTGTAAGTAGCGATTTTTTATTAAAAAAATGATCGATTCAGGAAAAAACGAAACAAAAGACAGATTCCGAAAGTGAAAGCTGAAAATTAAACCGCACACTTGGCCCCACCCATCAGGGCGGGGGTGGTTAGGGAAAAATTTTAAAAAAAAGGCAGCCCAAAGGCTGCCTTTTACCGCACCAAAAGTGCGAGAGGGTTTTTTCAAATCAAATTAAATTGAGTCGATAATCCCGTTGAGCGTAGCGCTGGGGCGCATGATCGCAGTTGTTTTTTGGACATCCGGACGATAGTAACCGCCAAGATCGGCAGGCGAACCTTGCACCGAGTTCAGCTCTTCAACAATTTTAGCTTCCTGGTCAGCCAGGCTCTTTGCAACAGGGGCAAAACGAGCCGCCAGGCCGGCGTCTTCGCTTTGTTCCGCCAAAGCCTGCGCCCAGTACATGGCCAGATAGAAGTGGCTTCCTCTGTTATCGAGTTCGCCGCACCCTCGCTTAGGCGACTTGTCATTGTTCAACAATGTTTCGGTTGCTTTGTCCAGGGCGTTTGCCAGAATTTGCGCTTGATTGTTTCCGGTTGAGTTGGCCAGATGCTCCAGCGAAGGAACAAGAGCTAAAAATTCGCCCAGAGAATCCCAGCGGAGGTGGTTTTCTTTTTGAAGCTGTTGTACGTGTTTGGGAGCTGAACCGCCCGCGCCCGTTTCAAAAAGTCCCCCGCCGTTCATGAGCGGAACAATCGACAACATCTTTGCGCTCGTTCCCAGCTCGAGAATGGGGAAAAGGTCGGTGTTGAAATCACGAAGAACGTTCCCGGTTACCGAGATGGTATCTTCGCCGGCGCGCATTCTTTCAAAAGATAGTTTCGCCGCTTCGTATACGGGGAGAATGCGGATGTCAAGACCGCTGGTGTCATGGTCTTTCAGGTAAGTGTTTACTTTCTGAATGATTTGAGCGTCATGCGCCCGGTTTTCATCCAGCCAAAAGATTGCGGGCCAACCGGTAGCGCGTGCGCGCGTAATGGCAAGCTTTACCCAGTCCTGGATAGGGGCATCCTTGACCATGACCATCCGCCAGATATCGCCTTTTTCAACCTGATGTTCGTGGACAGCATTGCCGTCAGCGTCAACAACGCGGACAGTGCCGTTATCGGGCATTTCAAACGTAGTGCCATGCGAGCCGTACTCTTCGGCTTTTTTCGCCATCAAACCGACATTGGGAACGGTACCCATCGTTGTCGGGTCCAGGGCTCCGTTTGCAATGCAGTTTTCAATTGCCGCATGGTACAAAGGCGCATAAGAATGGTCGGGGATAACGGCTTTGGTGTCGCGCAATTTGCCTTGCGAATCCCACATTTGTCCGGAAGCCCGGATCATGGCCGGCATGGAAGCGTCAATGATAATGTCAGACGGAACATGCAGGTTTGTGATCCCGCGGTCGGAGTCTACCATCGCCAGGGCAGGGCGCGCGTCATAGACAGCTTGAATATCTGCTTCAATTTCGATTTTCTTGCCGGCGGGCAGTTTTTCGATTTTTGTATAAAGATCGCCAATCCCGTTGTTATAGTTTACGCCCAGTTCGGCAAGCGTACCGGCATGTTTCTCCAAAGCTTCTTTATAAAATACTTTGACACAATGACCGAAAATAATAGGGTCCGAAACTTTCATCATCGTGGCCTTCATGTGCAATGAAAAAAGCACATCATTGGCCTTGGCGTCATTAATTTGTTTTTCCAGAAAAGCGTCGAGAGCTTTTGCGCTCATGAAAGTCGCGTCAACGACTTCGCCTTTTTCCAGAGAAATTTTTTCTTTTAATACGGTCTCTTTACCGCTTTGGTCGGTAAAAACAATTTTTACATCGGTTTGCTTTTCCATTGTCGTCGACTTCTCGTTCGAGTAAAAGTCGCCGTTATCCATCGTCGAGACATGCGATTTCGAGTCTTTGCTCCAGGCTCCCATCGAGTGGGGGAACTTCTTCGCGTAGTTCTTCACCGCACGGGGCGCTCGCCGGTCCGAGTTGCCTTCGCGCAATACCGGGTTTACCGCGCTGCCCAACGCTTTTGAGTAGGTTTCCTTAATTTTTTCTTCTTCCGCGTTTTGGGGGTTTTCCGGGAAATCGGGCAGTTTGTACCCTTTGTCTTGCAACTCTTTGATTGTCGCTTTCAACTGTGGGATAGAAGCACTGATGTTCGGTAACTTGATAATATTTGCTTCGGGTTTTTGGGCCAACTCTCCCAACTTGGCAAGCTCGTCATCGATCTTTTGATCGTCCGTAAGGTAATCGGAAAAATAGGCTATGACCCTTCCGGAAAGCGAGATATCTCTCGTTTCCACATCGACGTTCGCTGCTTTTGTAAATGCATTGATGATAGGCAGAAGCGAATATGTCGCCATTGCAGGGGCTTCATCCGTTTCCGTCCAAATTATTTTTGAAGTTTTGTCCGTCATTTTATTCCTCTTCTTGTGTAGGCGGCGTTTGGCCGCACCGTTTTTATTTTCACGCCGCCAATCGGGGCGTTTGAAAACTTGCGCCACTAACTTTAATGAGCTAGTATTGTAAACGGTTTTATAGAGATTTTTCTCTTAACCCCGCTGCCGGGTGAAAGGCATTTGGCGGTTCGCGGAATGGAACCGAGGTGCGGAGTCAAACGATGAAAAGAAAATAAATAATAAGAAATATCTAACCGGGCGGCCAGACCGAACTTTCCGTACAATTGGAGATAAAGTCCCGGATTGGCACAAAGACTTGGTTTACGGGAGATTTTGGGTAGGCGGTATTTCGGCAACCGGCGCTTTGGCCCGGCCCAATGACAACCAATGCGTTTTCAACGAGTGTGCAGGCAATGACCCGGTTGAGCGGGTTCCATTCCGGGCAGATATTTTGCGCTTGCCGGTACTCTTCTTTGGTTCCCTCCGGGTAAGAAAGCGACCACCAGCGGCCCCAGAAAGAGCTGCCTCCCCAGACGCGATAAACGGTAACCGGTTTTTTTACCAGAAACGTTTTCGCTTTGCACAAACCGCCCAACCCTGATGTTTTTACGGCGATGTTGGCAAAACCTTCCAGGTCGGTTTCGGCAAAGAGGCCGGCCGGGGGTTGTATGATGGTTCCAGCGCAAGCGGCGGTATCGCCTTTGACCGGTTGCTTTTCAGCCGGGTCGCAGCAGTAGAAAAAGTTTGCGATAAAGAAAAAAATGACTGCAAAAAGATAGAATCGAACGTTGTTTGTCCGGTTTGTTCTCTGAGAATAAAAAACCGCAGGTCTGGCGAGGGTATGTTTCAGTATATTTATAAAAGTGGAATACATATTAATAACGGAAATAAAATGTCTCGCTTTGTCAAACTATATTTTGTCAAACCGTATTTACGCCATTCGGGAGCTTGTCGCAAAACCCCGGCGGCGCTTTTCTTGTGTGCAGCTTGACTTTGCGCTGAAATTTGCCGTCTTAGATTATTTAAATATTGTATTGCCGGTTTGTCGTTCCGGTGAGGAGAATTTATGTACGCCAAATTCAAACTATTTTTTTGGACTTTAATTGTCAGCTCTCTGTTTTCATTTATTCCGTTTATCCTCATCATTAAGCTGATTAGCCGTCCGATTGAGCGAGGTTTAACGGTCTACCTGATCATTGATGTCTGTTCTTTTGCTTTTCTGTATTTGATCGTTTACTTGGTTTATTCTCACCGAAAAACCCGCGGCGGTATTGATCGCGTTTCGATCGAAAACAACCCGGAATAAAAATACTTTTTACATTCGATAATTTGGCAATATTTTGCTGCCTTGAGCGGGATGGTTGCGCTTGGGAACTTTGCACAGGTGTGTTTGGATATAACCTTTTTAATGTGATTTTTTTTTATCCACAAACCACCCCCGCCCAAAAGGGTGGGGCCGGGAAAGCGGTCGATTTTTCACCAGTTTCACCCTTTGAGTATATAATCTTTTTTAAATCGTTCTTTTTCGCATTGGCGTTGATTTTTTTGGTGCGCCGAAATTGAAAACAGCAAAATATACTTTTCACGGGGGTTTGGCAAAGACAGTTTGTGTTGCAACGTTTTGATTCGCGCAAGGTGAAACGAACAGCAAGGCGCATCGTTGCGTCCAAGGTTATCATACATGAAACCTCCGGGAAACAAAAACCAAAGCCAAGGCAAGGTACAAAGCGGTGTATATCACGATGCGTTGTTCCCCGATGAGAGCGGTTTTGCTACAGCCGATGCCGGGCAGGGTACGTATCGCCTTATTCAGGATGATGCAATTGTTCTGTCGCTCGTTGGGGGCAAGCGAACCCGCCTGCGCTTTTCAGAGCCGCTGCTGTTCCCCCGGTTTTTATTTGACATAAAAACGGAAATTAAACAGGCGCAAAAAGTTATCGCAAGGGAGTTGTTGCCATATGCTACTACCGCCCGCTACCGGCGAGATAAAACGACCATTACTCTAACTCCGCTTCATGAACGGGAAGAGCGATTTAGCCGGAATTCCTGTCTTATTTTGAAATGGTCGCCGGCAACCGAAGCAGGCACCGAAAAGAAACTTCAGCGGATTGATGTGCCCCCGTCGGGCGGCACTTTTCAAATTCCTCCGGAGTTTTTTCGTTGCGTTCAAAATGCAATTGCCGGGGGCGGGGGTTGCCACGCCGGAGTTTTTCTCGAGCAAAACGAAGGCGCTTATCTGTTGGAAGAGTGGCCGGGCAGATTCTCTCAATTGAATTTACCTCAAAACCAAAACCAAAGCCAAAGCGAACCTGCAAACACAGCGTCTACCATCCGGGCCCAAAAAGCAATTGTATACCTTTCCATCAAAGACCTGCTTGACCCAAAAGACGGCCTGGAACGTTTGATCGAGGCAATTCGCCAGGCTAGATCGCAAGCCGGCTCTATGCCAAATTTTACCAAAAGAGAAGAGATGGGTAAGTTGCTTGATATTATCCGCAGCGCGAGTCCCTCGGAAGAAGAGACAATTTTAGCCAATTTGTACCGGCATGACCCGCAACTTTTTCATGAAATGGAGAAACGGCTCTACCGGGATTTTTTACTCGATTTTATGGACCCGCGCGAGACCTCCCGTTTGTTGATGGATGCCCCGGATGAAGTCCTGGCGCCCATTGCGGCCATGGAACCGGCGGCCAGGGAGCGCTACCGAAAGTTGATTTCACGCAACCGGTACGCTTCTTTACGTTCGGGTTCGGACCTGAGCCCGGCGAAACAAATCGGCGTTCATCAAAACGGAGCCTTTGCCCCTGAAAAAAAAGAAGGGAAAGGACCGGACAGCGAAGAAGAGGGAAAGCCCTTGCCTTGGCAATGGATCGTAGCCGCTTTTCGGAAAACCCGCCAGCGCCTGATTTTTGTACCGGGGGAGCCGGCCGTTTTTTATCGCCGGAAAGAACCGCCGCTTGATCCGCGGGAAAAACCGCCTGAAACCGTACCCTTGGATGAAAAAATAAAAAAAAGAGAGCTTGCCCGGCTTGTTTCGTTTGCTCCCGATTGGATAGGCTCGCCGGGGCCCATTCAAGTGGCAAATGCGGGGCCGGGCAGATTGCGGATATCCGTTGAAAAGTTTTTGACTTTGTTGAGTTTATCCATTGAACAGCAAAAAGGCTCTTTTGCGCTTCGTTTTTACAGGAATTTGCAGCCGAGTATATTCGAGATTTCCTTGGGATACCCCGCGCGCGGACGGATTATCTGGGGCGCATTGCGGCATTCATCCTATGCGTCAATGGACAAAGATGTTACTTTTGAAGAGGGATTTTGCTATTATTGTTATAAACCGGCGAAAACGAATATTTTTTACTCTTCTTCCGAAGAATGAGAAGCTTGAGCATGCGCAACAGCTGAGGCGGGGTTTTCCGTTTCGTATCCATATTGAACATTGCCGTCGGCAACCATTGACATGGCCTGGACTGCCAGTTTTCGGCTTTTCAGAGAGCGGGGTACGTCTACCTTAAAAATGTGGTCAACGACATCAAAGGTTGCGCAAGCGATCTCGTATTTTTGTTTTTTGGATAAATTCAGGACTTTGGCGATTTCAATCTCTTTCATGTTTTTCCTTCAAAACGGTTCTGCCTGCAAGCGGCTTTTCAAGTCTGCCTCTTTGCATGCGGCATATGCTGCCTGGGAATACGATTTGCCGTTTTTGCATGGCCGAATCCCCTAAACGGTCATAATTCGAGATTGATATACACAGTCAAGTCCGAAAATGGAATGCGCGCCCATGAGGATTCGAACCTCAGGCCTTCTGATTCGTAGTCAGATACTCTATCCAGCTGAGCTATGGGCGCTTCTGTGCGATGAAGTTCAATTTGAGAGCAGGTTGTCAAGCAAAGATTGTATTTGCGGGGCAAGCGGCTCTTTATGACGGCATGCCATCAGGTAGATCGCTACATTTGTGCCAATGTAGAGCGCCGCAAAAACGGAATGGGCGATATACAGGAAGTAGACATCAAACAGGAAAATCTTTTGAATGACATAGGCAAACGTAAGTAAAGCTAAAAACATAAACGTGATTAACAGGTTTTGGATCGCCAGCAAAAACCGCCGGTGGGTTGACGGGTAAAGAAGAGTCCCGAGAACCCAGCCTATCAAAAGCGGCCCCGCTATGCAAAATAATATGCTTTTCTCTCCGGCTTTTTTGAGATTTTCCTCTCCTCCGAATAAGTTTACCAGATATTGATGAATCATGTGTTGTAGCCTCTTATGCGTTTTCTTTTTTTGTTTTTGACGAACGGGGAGCCTTTGCTTCAGCCCCGTCTTTGTCTCCTTTTTGATTTATCGGTTTTTTGTTGCTGTTTTTTTTTAAAAAAACCGTTTCAAACAAATCATTTAAAAGAGGCACTTTCCAAAGCGAGCGGTTATGGGCTTTCCAGGCTCCGGTCAGCGAAATAAGAACGAACCCGACAACGGCCAGATAGGTGATTGCATCCGTAATATATGGAATAAACAAAACCAGTTTTAAAATGGTGGATAGCGCCGGAAGGTTCTTGCATAACCAGATAAAAAGCAAAACCGCTACAAAAGTACCCTGAAGGTAAAGCGCGTTTTTGGCATGAATCGCGGCAAAACGTTTGTCGCGGTAAAATAAAAAAACGAGAATCGGACCGGCAATGGGAATATATGCCAGGGTCCCGTAAAAGTGATCTTCTTGCTCCGGTTCATCAAAATCCATGTATCCAACCTGTGAAAAATCGATAGCTCTTCAATAAATATTTTGACTATATCGAATTTAAACAAAATGGGCGAAAATAGGGCGGTTATGTTTTAAAAACCGCCTGCGTTTGACTGAAATCAAGACGCAGGCGACATTCGAGTGAAAAATTTTTACGGGTTAACCGTAACGATACCGATCGTGTTGCCGGTATTGTTATTGGTGGCAGCGCCGCTCAATATCTTATATAGTACCGTAGAGGTGCCGTTGTCTGGCGCCCCGGCGTTGAATGACCCATACCGGTTGGTGCTCCATACCACTGGCTGGGTTCCGGCGGGCGTATCGCCCCCGATCATACTGAACTCGAGATAGAAACTGCCCGGCGTTGTTGACAACAAAAAGTCGTCCAACGGAAGGTAGAGCGTTATATCTTGCTGGGTGCCCCGAGCGACGGTAGACCACGCTTCGGAATATTTATATTTGTAGATGATCGTACTTTGACCCGTATGCGTACCGAGGATTCCATAAAGAGTGGCTTTGACAAACTCCGTATCGGTGTCTACCGTTACCGTAACGGCAATGCAGTTGTCTGCGGCAAGCGAGACGGTAGCGTTGCCTGTAATCGAGAATATCTCGGGAATTCCGTCGCCGTCAACCGAAGCGATATTCGCTCCTGTCAAAACCGTTGCCGGGTTCATAGACACGGTGCAGGTTGGGGGCGATTGGCCGATCGTTTGTAAAATTGTAACCTGCCCCTCAATCAATTGAGTGTTCCCGGTATAGCTAAGCGGAAGCGCGCTGAGGTAACCGGGGATATTCGCGGCAATATCGCTCATATAGAACGTATTTGGCTCGGGCGTATAACCGTTATGTTTCGCGGTAACCGGGTCCGGGTCGGGGAATTCAATACCTACGATATAATAACCCGGCGGAAAATCGGCGGGTAGTTTTAAGTATTGGGTAAAGACGCCGCCGGCCAGTTCATAGGGCTGGTTTATCGTGCTCATTCCAATGCTGCTGCCATCCGGGCGGTAGAGAGTGAAATAGGCGTTGCCGCCGATTACATCCGCGTCAACCCTGGCTGTGAGTTTGACAACCTCTCCGGCTCCGGCATCGGTAGCCGTGGTACCCTGAATATAGGTGACAGCCGGTGTGTGCGTCAACTCAGGATACCCCGCCGCCAGTTCGCCGCCTGCCGCGGTAATGGCAATGTCGCCCGCATCGGGCGCTGCGTTGTAGGTCAAAGATTGAACGGTTACCGTTTGCGTGGCTACCGAGCCCGCAGAAAAGGTACAACTTTGCGCCGAATTATTAAATAGGGACATGTTGATGGCAGAACAATTTAAAGCGGTCTGGTAGGTTCCCGAACCGTCATCATGATATAGAACCGCATCCAGGCCGGCGTTGCTAAAGATAATATAGTCAAACTGCCAATCTCCCGGTAGTAACGGTACATCGACGGTAAACTGCGGGCTGGTACTAACGACATTTGGGGTGGAATCGGCAATTATATAGTTCGTTGCCGTGGGGTTGGTCGCCTGGTGCGCATAGATTTGTACCAGACCGACGCCTGAATTTACCGGTACGGTGATCGTGATTGTCTCGCCTTGCCCCGGCGCTGTCTTTGAATAGATCGGCGTGCTTGTTATCGCAGGCGGGGTCTGTTGGTTGTTTTGTTGGTTGTTTTGTTGCGATTCTTCCGTAGGCGCTTGTTCGCATGCAGCGATGACAATGCTGAGCCCGGCAAGAACCACAATCGCCTTGGCCAGGCGAATGGCTTTCCACTTTTTGAGATTCATTTTTTTCTCCTTTTTTTTCTGACTTTGATATTTGGGTTTGTTTTTTTCTTTTGCCTATTATATTCAAATGTGCTTTGGGATGCAATATATGGCGAAGAAAAGTGTCAACTTTTATATTTTTTGCAGAATATACTTATCTTGTACATATTGCCTCGATCCTTCCGGTGAGCCTTGATGAGCCTCAAAAACCGGTTTATTTTGTTTTGTTATTTTGATATCTTTTTAAATAAATGAAAAGTGATTGACAATGTCGTTCTGTTTTCGGTTCTATCTTTTATTAAAGTGGCAGTCAGGCCGCTTTTTTTTTATAGTGAGTCCGGCTGTTAACACCCATCATAAATGGTAGCGGAAAAAAAGATTAAGGAAGCCGCCAGCGAAGCCCTTTCCGAAGGATTTCAGCTGTATGAGGTAAATATTATACCCGGTAAGCGTGAACTGCGTATCCGGGTCTTGCTGGATAAATTAACCGACCGGTTCGGGGCTCCCACAATCTCCGATTGCGCCGGCTACTCCAGGCGGTTTTCGGCAAAGCTGGAGGAGCTGGTTTCCGAAGGATTTATCGGAGAAGATTATGCTCTGGAAGTCTCTTCGCCGGGAGCCGAACGCGAACTAAAAGAAACGCAAGATTGGGAGCGTTTTCGCGAACTGCCAATGAAGATTTCTTGGATTCGCGAGGATGGAGAAGTGGTAACCTTGGCAGTAAAGTTTGAGAAACTGGAAAAAACAACCTGTTTCTGGACCCTGTATGAGAAGACGCCGAAAAAAGGCAAGAAGAAGACAGAGCAGGAAAAAGACCTGCAAATTGAACTGGACAAAGTAAAAAAAGTAAAGCTCTACTTAGGGTAACCGGGGGACCGGGGAACCTGGCGGGGCAAGAGGGAAAAAAATGGCAAGAGCAAAAAACGCTGCATCGGGCTTCACAAAAAACCTGTTTGACGCCATCCAGCAGATCGTGGCCGACAAAGGTTTTGACCGTGATGAAGTGATTGAAATTATTGAAAACGGAATGATTGCCGCCTACCGGCGAAAATATAAGTCCGCTGAAAATGTTAAAGTGTTTATTGACCGTGAAAAAGAGGTCATTGAAATTACCGCCCGGCGTACGGTAGTTGATAACGTAATTATGCCGGGTATGCAAATTCATATTGATGACGCCCGGAAAATTGATCCGAATGCGGAGCTTGACCAGGAAATCGATGTCGTGGAAACGCCGGAAGATTTCGGCCGAATCTCTGTCCAGACTGCGATGCAGGTGGTTGCGCAAAAACTGCGTAATTTGGAACAAAACAGAATCCGCGAAGAGTATACCAACCGGATTGGCGAATTGATCAACGGTTATATTTTGCGAAAACGCGGGGATACGGTTTTTGTCGACCTCGGTAAAGTTGAAGCGGTCATGCCGGTAAAATATCAAATTCCCGGCGAACGTTACCGGGTTGAAGATAAAATCAAAGTTGTTTTGCATTCCATTGAAGACGATCAAAAAGGTCATTCGCTTAGAGTCCTGGTCAGCCGGGCCGATAAAAAGTTTGTTCAAAAGCTCTTTGAAATGGAAGTCCCTGAAATTTACGATAACATTGTCAATATTGTCAATATAGGCCGGATCCCCGGCATTCGTACGAAAGTGGTTGTCCGTTCGGACCGCAGCGACGTAGACCCGGTAGGGGCTTGCGTTGGCGTTCGCGGGGTGCGTATCCAGGCGATTGTCCGCGAGCTGGGCAATGAAAGAATCGATATTGTCGAATATTCCGATAATGCCAAAGAGTTTATTACAAACGCGCTTTCGCCCGCTACGCCGACTTTGGTTAAGGCCGACATTGCCAACCATGAAGCCCTGGCTGTTGTTGCAGACAAAGAACTCTCCATTGCCATCGGCAAGGACGGTTCTAACGTGAAGCTGGCTTCAATTATTACCGGGTATAAAATCGATGTAAAAAGCGAAAGCCAGTTTTCAACCGAGCTTGCTTCTCCGGAAGCGCGCGACCGTCTTGATGATTTATTTGCCGCAAGAACGGAAACCGATGAAGATGACGAAGGTACATTGTTAGATGACCTTCCCGGATTGACCAAACGCGTTCGCAAGATTTTAAACGAAGCCGGGATTTACTATCTGGAAGATTTAATAAACCTGGAAGAGGAAGATTTAATCGGTATTGAGGGAATGGGCGAAGCCACAGCTAAAAAACTGATGGAGATAATTGCTGAAAATGTGGAGTTTGAAGAGGATGAAGAGGCTGAATCCAAAGCCGAAACTGCCGATGAGGTTGACGCCGAATCAGCCATAGATCAAGCTACCGCAGCGGAAGAAGAGTAGTAAGAGGAGTACGCAATGGCAGACGATGCAAAGAAAAAAAAGCTGGTAATTAAAAAAAGCAAAAAAGGCGGAACCATTGCGGATAAAATTGCACAAAAGCGCAAAGAAGATTTAAAACAAAAAAAAGCCGAAATCGCCCGAAAAAAACAGGAATCTCAAGAAAGAGCGGCCGCACAAAATAAAAAAGAAGTCGCCAAACCCCCGGTGAAAAAGGACAACATACGGGATACACGGCCCATGGGGGCCGGGGGAGGGGCAAGACCCCAACCCGAGACCGCCCCGTCTGCGGCGAAACCGGCAGGCAAGGGCAAGTCCAAAGGCAAATCGCATTTGCGTGAAGATATTTTACGAAAAGAAGAGCATAAAAAGTTTTTTCTGAAAAACCAGTCCCAGCGCCCGGTCAAGGGAGGCGGGGGCGTTGCGGCAGCGCCTTCTTCATCCGTACCGAAAAAAATTAAAATTACCGAGTACATCCAGGTCGGGGAGCTGGCCCGGAAACTCAATATCAAAACATCCGATATCATTGCAAAACTTATGCATATGGGCGTGATGGTGACCATCACCCAATCCATTGACGCCGAAACCGCCAGTTTGGTCGCTTCCGAGTATGGGTGCGAAGCGGAAGTAATTTCGCTTTATGAAGAGACATTAATTGAAGAGACAACGGATACCGCCGAAGAGCTGCAGCCCAGACCGCCTGTCGTGACTGTGATGGGCCATGTGGACCATGGTAAAACCAAACTTCTGGATGCCTTGCGCGAAACGGACATGGTGTCAAAAGAAGCGGGCGGGATCACCCAGCATATTGGCGCCTACCAGGTGCAGACCCCCAGAGGTAAAATTACTTTCCTTGATACGCCGGGCCACGCCGCCTTTACGTCCATGCGGGCGAGGGGCGCCAAGGTTACGGACATTGTGGTTCTGGTTGTCGCCGCCGACGACGGGATCATGCCCCAAACGGTAGAAGCGATCCGGCATGCCCAGGACGCCGATGTACCCATCATTGTAGCCATCAACAAATCGGACTTGCCCGAGGCAAACCCGGACAGAATTTTACAACAGTTGGGCCAATACGGGTTGGTCCCGGAAGATTGGGGCGGTAATACGCCGGTTGTTCAAATTTCCGCATTGAAAAAAACCAACCTGGATAAACTCGAAGATGTTATTTTAACCACAGCCGAAATGCTTGAATTAAAGGCAAACCCGGAAAAAAACGCAACAGGAACGGTCATTGAAGCGACGCTTGACCAGGGCCGCGGCCCGGTAGCGACAATTTTAGTCTCGGGCGGGACTCTCCGCCAGGGCAGCCCGGTTGTCGTCGGGAAAGAAGCAGGAAAAATCCGCGCCATGATCAATGACCGCGGGCAGCGAATCCAAGAAGCGTTGCCGGCCACCCCGGTGGAAATTCTGGGGATCAATGGCGTACCGAATGCCGGCGATCCGCTGCATATGCTGGACTCCGAAAAAGAGGCGAAAAACATCATGGAAAAACGCCAGGAGTTGAACCGGCAGCAACAAGCGCAAAAAATTAAAAAAGTCAAACTTGAGAACCTGAACGAAATGATTCAGGAAGGTTCGGTTCGGGAGTTTAAGCTTATCATCAAGGCCGATGTGCAAGGTTCCGTTGAAGCGATCCAGGATTCGCTGGAAGAACTCTCTTCCGAAGAGATCCGAGTGCAGGTCATTTACGGCGGTACGGGAGAAATTTCGGAATCGGATGTCATGCTGGCTTCCGCCGGTAACGCCATGATCATTGCCTTCAATACCAGGGCTAACGCCAAAGTGCGCGATATGGCCGATAAAGAAGGCGTTGATATTAAAAGTTACAATATCATCTATCAAGTCATTGACGATGTCAAAGCCGCCATTGGCGGTCTGCTCTCTCCGGAGGTAACCGAAGAGGTCATTGGCGAAGCGGAAATCCGGGAAAAATACAAAATATCGAATATCGGGACAATTGCCGGTTGTATGGTTACTTCGGGCGTGATCAAACGAAACTGTTCTGTCCGCCTGATCCGCGATGGGGCCCAGGTTTATAACGGCGAGATTAAAAGTCTCAAGCGTTTTAAAGACGACGCAGCCGAAGTGAAAGAAGGGTTTGAATGCGGTATCATGATTGACGGTTTTAACGATGTCAAAGAGGGCGATGTAATTGAAGCGTATGAGGAAAAAGAGACAGCCCGCAATTACGATGATGTCATGGAAGCCGAAAAAGTAGCCAAAGCGGCAAAAAGCAAAGAGAAAGACGAGGGCGCTTCTTCGTAACGAACTCTTTAGCGCCGTTTACGCTATTGACGCTTGGGTTACGAAAAGAATACTTTCATGAATGAAACGCACCGGAAGCGACTGGAAAAAAGAATCTTGCGGATGGTCGCGGATTTAACCAGCCGCGACGTAAAAGATACAAGCATTGGTTTTGTTACCTTCACCGGCGTACAAATGAGTTCGGATGGCGCAGTGGCCCGTGTTTCGGTTTCGGTCTATGGCGACGATTCCGAAAAAAAAGAGACGCTCATGGCCCTTAAACGGGCGTCCGGCTTTTACCGAAGCCGTATCGGCAAAGCGATTCGTCTGAGAAACGCGCCCCGCATTGAATTTGTTTTAGACGATCTGCTTGACCGCGCCGAGCGCCTGGACCGTTTGATTGACGATGCCGGCGATGATGTCAGCGATAACAGCGATAACGAAGGTTTGCCTGATTCAACAAATTCGCCCGATGCAACCGAATAAACGGAATCAAAAACGGCTTGATTCGCCAAAATCGCAAGATTCGCTACATCCGGGAAAAAAGCAACCGCTAACGCAAACGGATTGGCCTTGCCCGTCCTGAATCGCCTTTAAGAAATCGATTCCAGGTAACGGCGCAGCACGACGCCGGCCGCAACCGAGTCGATCTCTTTTTTTTTGGTTTTTGTTTTCGGTTTTGCCGAGCCCGTAGCGCGCATTACCTCTTGCGCTTCCAGTGAACTGTGGGACTCTTCAAAAAGAATGACAGGCGCGTTCGTTATTTTTTCCAGCGAACGTTTAAACTCCCGGATTTCCCGTTGCAACGGGGTCTCTTCATGCGAACCGGGGAAACCAAGCACCACAAGCGAAGGCTCATATTGGGCAAGAATGCCGGCGAGCTTTTTACGGAAATCGGGCGCATTGCCAAGAAGCACGGGCAGGGTTGAAATTGCAATTTGCGTTTCATCGGTAACGGCAAACCCGATTCGTTTTCTGCCGTAGTCAATTGCCAGAATTCGTTCGCTCATTTGCTGGCTAATTTGTTGATTCGGGCGATTCGTTGTCTTTTTCCAGCTTTTTAACGCGCTTGAGTAAATCGGGCAACTGGCCCATTGCAGCTTGAATGCGCCACATTTTCGAAGCGCTCTGCGCCGGGATACCCAAAAGACGTTCGCCGGGGCCGGAATCTTCAATGAGCGCCGAATAGCCAATGAGCTGGTTTTTCTCGCCCATATTGACATGGTCCGAAATGCCGGCGTTGCCGCCGATCATGGAATAATCTCCGATCGTAACGGAACCCGAAATGCCGCATTGCCCCGCAATGTAGACATATTTACCGACGCGCGTGTTGTGGCCTATCTGCACGAGAGAATCGATTTTCGTATGTTCGCCCACCTCGGTGCTTTCAATGGTGGCCCGGTCAATATTACTGAGAGAACCGATCTCGACAAAATCGTTTAAAACGACATTCCCGATTTGAGGGATTTTATGACGTCCCTCTTTCGAGTCATGGTAGCCGAAACCGTAGCCGCCAACGACAGAATTTGAATAAACAATACACCCTTCGCCAAGTACGCAACCGTGCCCGATCACAGCCCCGGAATGGACGCGGCTGCCTTTCCCTATTTTAGCAAACGGCTCGATGACAGCGCCAGGGGAGATTACACACTCCTCTTCAATGACCGCAAATGGCATGACATGCGCCCCAGGGTAGACGGTCGCCGAGGCGGCTATTTCAGCCTGACCTTCATCTGCGCCGTTTTGGGCTTTTGAGGCAGCGACTGACCGCATGATTTGTTCTACGCCAGGGCCGGGGTCAAAAATCGATAAGAGCTGAATGAAGTGAAGGCGAGGGTTGTTTTCAACCACCAAAGCATGGGGGAACAGCCCCGCAAATTCGGGGGTGGTTAGCGCGGCAATTTCACTGTTATCTCCGCTAAAGCGTTCGGCTCCTTTTTTATCTTCTACAAAATAAATCCGCCCCGGAACAGGCGGGTTAGACTCGTTGATGCGAAAGGTATCGGCCATGCCTTTGACGGTAAAATTCGCTTTTTCCTGGTCTTGATGGGCTTGGGCGCCCCCCGGCTCTGAGTTGAATGAGGCGTTGATTAAACCGGATAGTTCTGTTAGCGTTCGTGACGGCGGAAGGTAAGGTGTTTTTTCAATCATAAGTCTGTGGATTTTCGGGAACCGGCGTTTTGTCTTTTTTTCTATTGGTTTCCTTGGGGATTCCTTCTATATTTATTTTTATTATTTTGGTTGAATTTCATATTTCCCCCTTCTAACGCCCGCTTGCTTTGGCGCCTGGGTCGGGGACAATTTCGAAAAAAAGTTTTTGCATCTTGCCATTAAAAATCGTAGCGAAAAGCGAGAACGCTCCGTTTCGGATTAATGCGCAGTTCAATATGGGCAATATTCGGAACCACTTTTAACGGTTTAGATAGAGCGTAATAGAGTACTGCCGTTCCGAACCCGGCAACGGCGCCATATCCCCCATAATGGATGATATCGTCCGAGTTCCCCGACTGCTGGTAGGGGATCGTGCCGGCGGCGGCGCCCATAAAAAACCCGGCAATGGCTCCGTACCAGGAATATTCAAAAAGAGGGTAACCGATATCGACAGAGCTCCGGTCCAGGATTTTTGCGGCGACGGTAACGCCCAAACCGGTCAAAGCGCCAAACCCCCCGCCAATTCCGCCATAGGTGATCATGGCATTTTGAGACGCGGTCATGTCATTGGAATCATAGGAGTTGAGACCTCCCGCTGCGCCAATTGTTCCTCCGGTGACAAGCCCGTAGAGCATGTTGATCATGGCGATCTCGAAAATATTTTTCGGCATGTATGTTTTTTCGTATGCCAAACGCATTTGCTGGTTTTTTAAAACCGGCCCTTCGGGGATAGGCCTTTGCGTCTTTTCTTCTTCGCCAATTACCTTTACGCTTGATTGCTTTGCTTCTTGTTGCGCCTTTTGTTTCGTTTCTTTTTTTGCGTCTATTTTCGTTTCGGGCGGTGCGCTGCCATTTGCCTGGTCTTCGGCTTTTTCGCTCTCTTTTTTACTATTATTCTCTTTATCGCCTTTGGACGCGTTGTCCGGTTTTTCTCCGGCGATTTCGGGGGCGGAGGTTTGATCTTCCTTCTCTTGCGCAGCCAACGGCGCTGCGGGGAAAATAGCCAAGGCAAAGACAAGGCACAAAAGTTGCGCCGGAATTTGCCGCTGAAAAAGTTTGTTACGATTCGTTTTCATGATTCATTACTTGATGCCCTTATTGTGCGCTTTGCCTTTTTTGGCAACTTGCCCAGTCCTGCGCATTTTTATGGGGTTGTCCGGTATTTATTTAACTTTCTCCTGGTATGAAAAGTAAAATTCGGCAAAGCGATCCGGTTAATTTTGGCATCCGGCAAACGATAAAAAGAAGGGGGGTTACTTTACACCGCTTGTGCGCGAGTTAAATTTGCCAAGAACCACCTTTACTTTTTGCAGAAAATGAATTGCCAATGAAAAGAGCCCGGTGGAAATATAAAAGATTAAAATGCTGAACAGGATTTCCCGCCAGCCAAAGTAAAACATCAAAGCGCCCAGAATAACAAAAAAGAGGATCAAGCGAAACCGGGTGAAATACTTTCGCAATGTGTTTTGCGGCTTATGGTACTTGACATTGCTTACCATGAGAATCGCCATGCAGAAAAAAATGGCCGCGGCATGCAACGGGTTAAACGTATACGAATTATAAGTCAACCCCATCATCGCTACCATGATACCGGCCATTGGCGAGGGTAGCCCGGTAAAAGTGTTGGTTTCCATCTTTTTCACATTGAAGCGAGCCAGACGAAAAGCGGCGCTCAACGGGTGAGCCGTGGCAATGATAACGCCCACCGGCAAGATAAACAAAGAGTTTTCCATGCGGATATCATGGAGGTACATTGCGTACATTAAAACGCCGGGAGCCAGGCCAAAGGTGGTCATGTCGGCCAGCGAATCAAGTTGCTCGCCCATTTGGCTTTCCACCCTCAGAAAACGGGCGATAGCACCGTCAAGGCCGTCAAACAGACCCGCCAGCAAAATCAGGAAACCGGCGACAAAATAGATGTCGCTGCTGCTATAATGACCGCGGAAACCCGACGACGAGGAGGCAAGCAAAATGGATAAAAAACCGAGCGACAGGTTGCCCATCGACATTGCATTCGGTACCCAGTTTTTCCACATGGCTAAAAACAAATTTGAAACAGGCGGTGACAACTCTTTTTTCATATCAGGGTACTCAGGGTGAAAAGCAAGAGAAAACCGCCAATAAACGCCGGTTTTCTCTTGCTGCAAGACTAAAATCCTTTGGGCTGCAGCGCTTTTTATTCCGATTCAATTTTTCCCTTGTTTTTCCTTTTCCTTTGTTTTTCATTGATACTTTGTCCCCTTTTTGAACCTTGCCACAGGTATGAAATATCGAGCGCATTTTCAATGTATCGCCGGTTGTCCGGAAACACATAGTTTAAACAAGGTAATTTACCGGTGCCCCACATGTAACAATCTGCTTGAGGTCGTCCATGATATGGACGCCTTGAAAGACAGAGCTGCGCAAGGGTGGATTCGTTTATTTGACGAACGATACCGGACGTCTCAATTCCCGTACGGTTCAGGCGTATGGGGTAAAAAAGAGTGGATCTTGCCTGAAATTGACCATGAAAGCATTGTCTCTATGTACGAAGGTTCGACGAACCTGTTCCGGGCGGACCGTCTGGAAGAGTTGTTTGGCCAGCGGGAGCTTTGGGTAAAACTTTGCGGCAACAGCCACACCGGTTCGTTCAAAGATTTGGGGATGACCGTTTTGGTGAGCCAGGTGAAATCCATGATGGCCGCAGGCGAACCGATCAAAGCCATTGCATGCGCCTCTACGGGCGATACGTCCGCCGCGCTGGCCGCTTATGCCGCCAATGCAAAAATACCCGCTGTTATCTTATTACCAAAAGACAAAGTCTCGGTCGCTCAATTGATTCAGCCGGTATCCAACGGAGCCCAGGTGCTGGCGCTGGACACCGATTTTGACGGTTGCATGAAAATCGTGCAAGAGCTGACCGAAGAGAAAGAAATTTATCTGGCGAACTCCATGAACTCGTTGCGCATTGAAGGCCAAAAAACAGTGGGGATCGAAGTGGTCCAGCAGCTCGAATGGAGAGTGCCCGACTGGTTTATTATCCCCGGCGGGAACCTGGGGAATGTTTCGGCTTTGGGCAACGGGCTTTTAATGATGTATGAGCTTGGTTTGATTCAAAAGCTGCCGCGCATTGCCCTGGCGCAAGCGCAAAAAGCAAGTCCTTTATATCAATCATTTCAACGGGGTTTTGAAGAGTTTGAACCGGTCAAGGCGCAAGCGACATTGGCTTCGGCCATTCAAATCGGGAACCCTGTTTCGGTCAATAAGGCCATTAAAACTCTCAAGCGCTTTAACGGCGTGGTCGAGCAGGCAAGCGAAGAAGAACTCTCGAATGCGGCGGCTCTGGCGGATTTTTCCGGGCTCATGACCGACCCCCATACCGGCGTAGCATTAGCCGCGTTGCAAAAGCTGAAAAAAAGCGATGTCATTCAACCCGAAGAGACGGTGGTTGTTATCTCTACCGCCAACGGGCTTAAATTTATTGACTTTAAAGTGAAGTACCATGAAAACACGCTTAGCGAAGTCAAGGCATTGTATGAAAATCCGCCCATTGAAATAGGGGCTTCGCTGGACGAAGTAAAAAAAGCGGTGTATCGAAAAATCGAAGAACAGGAGAAAAAAGGCTCCCGTTAAGTTCGGATCGGTAAGGAGGCGAAGGTAATTCACCATGGATCAACCAAAAGACCAAAAGAGTAAGGCAGGATTTTCCACCGTTTCGGTACACTCCGGGCAGGAACTGGCAAATGCGCATCATTCGTTGACGACGCCAATTTTTCAAACCTCGACCTATACTTTTCACAATACGGCGGAGCTATGCTCCTTTTTTGAAGGGACCAGCGAGCGCGTGGCCGAGTACGGTCGCTACGGTAATCCGACGCAAAAAGTATTGCAGGATAAGCTCAAGACCCTCGAAGGCGCCGAATCGGCGCTCATGTTTGGCAGCGGCATGGCCGCCGTCACGACCGCAATACTCGCGATGGTCAAAAGCGGCGATCATATTGTCATTACTTCGGACAGTTACCGCCGGACACGCCAGTTTGTGAGACAGACTCTTTCAAAATTTGGCGTTGAACATACCATGGCCGAACCCAATGCCCAGGCGGTAGAGGCGGCAATAACCTCCAAGACAAGGCTGATTATTTCCGAGACGCCGACCAACCCTTATATGCGCGTTCCCGACCTGGAAGCCCTGGTGGCGGTGGCGAAAAAGCACAAAGTAAAAACGCTCATTGACTCAACTCTGGCGACGCCTTATAATTTACGGCCCATTGAATATGGCGTCGATATCGTAACCCACTCTGCGACAAAATATTTCTCAGGCCACAATGATGTCTTGGGCGGCGTTTTGTTGGGCAAGGAATATATCATTGACGCAATCCGTGAGCTGCTTTCGATCATGGGCGGGGTGAGCGACCCAAACTCGTGTTACTTGATCTTGCGGGGCTTGAAAACATTTGCCATTCGCATGGAACGTCAAAACGAGTCGGCTTTGGCAATTGCCCGGTTTTTGGAAAAACACCCGAAAGTTGAGAAGGTTTGGTACCCCGGTTTAGCCTCGCACCCGGACCATGAGACAGCCAAACGTTTGATGAAAGGCTTTGGCGGGGTAGTCTCGTTTCAAGTCAAAGGCGGGCTTGACGAAGGGATGAAAGTTGTCGATAGCGTTACGATTCCCAAAATTGCGCCGTCGCTGGGGGGGGTAGAAACTCTCATTGAACAACCCTCTCTCATGAGCTATTACGAATTGACTACTGCCGAACGCGAAGCGGTCGGTATTTATAATAACCTGATCCGCCTTTCCGTCGGGATTGAAGATACGGAAGATTTAATTAAAGATCTGGACCAGGCGCTTGATACGGTGTAAGAAACCCCCGAAACGGTAAAAAAACGGCAAACGTGAAATTAATATAAAGACAAGCGGAAATTAATAAAGTTATGATAGTGAGCGAAATTGACCCCCTGCTGAAAAACACAATCCTTGAAACTGTCGGTCACACGCCATTGGTTCGTTTGAGAAACATGGCCGGCGAAATACCGCCCGGCATTGAAATCTGGATGAAAGTCGAAGGGGCCAACCCCGGCGGTTCCATCAAAGACAGGCCGGCGTTGCAAATGGTCATGGACGGGCTGGCGGACGGCTCTCTTTCCGAAGGCAAAACCATACTGGATTCCACCAGCGGAAACACCGGGATCGCTTTGGCGCTGATTGGCAGTGTGTTAAAAATTCCCGTGACGCTATGCTTGCCCGAAAACGTCTCGCTGGAACGCAAGGTCAAGATCAAAGCGTATGGCGCCGAGGTGATTTACTCATCGCCCATGGAAGGCTCTGACGGCGCGATTTTGCTGGCGCGTGAAATTTACAAAGAAAACCCGGTAAAATATTTTAAACCCGATCAATACTCCAACCCGTCCAACCCGAAAGCGCACTATTTGACCACCGGTCCGGAAGTTTGGACCCAGACCGAAGGGCGGGTGACCCACTTTGTCGCCACCATCGGAACAAGCGGAACGGTCATGGGGACAGGCCGTTATCTGAAAGAGCAAAATAAAAATATCCGGATCATTGCCGCCGAACCCGACGACGCCTTTCACGGGCTGGAGGGGTTAAAACACATGGAATCTTCGCTGGTGCCCGCCATTTACCGCCAGGAAGAGCTTGATGAAATCATTCCCGTTCCGACCGAACCGTCGTATGATCTGGCGAGGCAACTTGCCAAAGAAGAAGGCATTTTTGCCGGGCAGTCTTCCGGGGGCGCGCTCTGGGCGGCCATTCACCTGGCAAAGCGGTTGGCAAAAGAGGGGCAAAAAGAAGCGGTCATTGTTACAATTTTACCTGATTCGGGCGATAAATACTATTCCAAAGGTTTATGGGATTAAATCCCGAAAGGGATTAATCCGCCGTGCGGGGCGTGATGAAGATGCTTGGCAAGTCGCAAAGAAAAAACCCAAAAGAAAATCAAACTGCAAATCAAATAACGAGCCAAAGGGCAATTTACCGTAACATTCGCAAACGACGCGGCTATACTGTTTTGCTCTTAACCGTCATTGTCCTTACGCTGACCCTTTCTGCGGTAATGACCCTCTATTCATCCGCGATGGAAGAATACAATTCGGTGCGGATGAGGGCCGACTACGCCAAAGCGCGTTTTCTCGCCCAAAGCGGCCTGGAAACGGCGGGCGTTTTAATTGAACGGATGGGGACCGAATATTTGTACTCGTTTGGCGTGTTAGACGGCTATTTCCCGCCCCCCTTCCCGTGGGAAGGAGGGGTGATCTCTCTGCGTATTTCAGAAGAGTCAGGCAAGCTGAATTTAAACGGCCTGGTGAACCTGTTTGACGACAGCGAAAATGTCGCCCTGCGCGAGATGCTTGATCGTCTTGCCGATAGTTTCGGGTTTTCATATGAAAAATGGGACGCAGTGGTCGACTGGATTGATGAGAATAATGTTGCAATGCCGGCCGGGTACGAAGATTCGTATTATGCAACGATGATTCCCCCGCGGCGGGCTAAAAACGGGTGGATGCATTCCGTCGATGAGTTGTTGTTGATCCCCGGGTTTGACTCCTGGACCCTCTACGAAGACTTTCGGACCGAAGAAGAAAAAGAGATGTATTCGACCGACTTTTTAAGCGAAGAGGAAGTTTTGGCGGTAACAGACGACGACTATATTTTAGCGAATAACCTGACGATCTATATGCCATATTCCAATACCGACATCTGGAAGGTCAACATCAACCAGGCCCCGTACCATGTCATTCTCGCTTTGACCGAGTACATGACTCCGGAAGCGGCGAAAGCAATCATTGTAGAGAGATTGAAAAACGGCGGTTACTTTTCTTCTCTGGACGAATTAAAAAATATCCCGGAGCTACAGGTTCAGTTGAGCGGTTATACGTTATATGATTTAATTTCAAGCAGGGTTGTTTTGCGCGAAAGAATATATAAGGTAGTTGTCGATGCGTCAATGGGCTCGCAGAGTGCCCGTATTATGGGCATTTACGATCCGGTGGCCATAGGAAAAAATAAATACACGCTGGTTTTGCAGTAGACTGCCTGCCGGCCTGCAGAAATGATACAATAAAATGAGCAAGACTCGCATACCGGTAATAGTAGAAAGGAATGAAAGAGAAGCGCGGTTTCTCGGGTTTCGTTCCGGTCTTTTGGCCAGTGAATTTGAGCAACCCCGCCGTCTCGAGTTTAAAGAAAGCGATCATTTGATGCAAATGAGAGAAATTTGCGAATTTCTCCGCGAATTTTACCCGGAGTGCCCCGGCGTTTATTTAAACTACCCGGTTCAGGGGCTTTTTGTGCGTGAATTTTCTCTGCCTTTCATTGAAAAGAAAAAGGTGAAAGAGCTGGTTCCGCTGGAGCTTGACTCCATTTTACCTTATGATCCGTCCGAAATTGTCTACGATTATCAAATTCACCGGGACATTGAAAACAACCGCTCTCATGTTATTTCGATTGCCGCAAGAAGAGATACGGTAGAGAGGTATATTGAAATATTTAACGAATACGGAATTCCCCTGCTGTCGGTTTTTACCCCTCTTGACGCTCTTTACCGGCTGGACCCTTTGGTTGGCGCTGAAAACTACGCTCTGTTTTATGTGTCATCGGCAACCAGCATGATTGTCATTGTCCGGGAAGGGCGCTGGAACTATTCGCGTATTATCCCGGTCGGTCACGACTCTTTGTTAAAATGGTTGATGAGCGAGTGGAAAAAAGATTATGACGAAAGCCGCCAGTTGCTCTCAAGTTTTTCGGGCGTTGACATGGAAAACCCCGATTATGCCTACTATAAAAAACATTATCGCCTGACGCGCCCCCAGTCAAAATTGCTGCTAGAGACCATCACCCGTTTTGGCGACAGAATGAGCGAAGAGCTGAGAAGAACCATGGAAGTGGGCGAGCAGCAAAAGCCTGAAGCCAGCCCGGTCGTTTTGATTACCGATACCGGGAACCAGCTCATGGTTGAAAATCTTCTGAGCGCCCGGCTGGAAAACCCGGTTGATACCTTTCCTTATGAAAAGACGCAAATTGCGGCGCTTGGCCGGGAATATTCACTGGCCGTCGGTTTTTCCATTGGTTGGGCTGCGCGAGACAGCTTTAATCTTTTGCAGGGCGACCTGAAGAAAAAGGCGCGGGGAAAAAGGCATAGCCGCCCCTGGGTGCCGCTTTCGTTTTTAACGGCCGGCGTTTTGCTTTTTCTCGGATCGTTTGGCGTTGATTTTTATGAAAAAGCGGCCGTGCTGAGAAAAAACTCCGATTCGTTGCGAGAGCTCTATGTCAGTTACTTTAAAAGCGAGCCGACCGATGATCTCTCTTTTTCGTCGCAAGCCCAGATTGTGGTAAATAAAGAAAGAGAAAAAACGGAAATACACATGAAGTTTTTACAGCGGCCGAAAATCTCATTGTTGCTGACGGCGCTCAACGAAGCCCTTCTTTATATAACAGACATTGATATTGAACGTGTGGAATTTAAAAACGAAAAGCTCTACTTGACGGCTTCGACCGACAGTTTTTTTACCCTGGAAAGCATCAAGACGGCCATTAAAGATAACCCGGCGTTTAAGGGGATCGGCTCGGCAAAAGAGCGTTCCATGCCGGGGGCCGATGGCAACAGCCGCGTTAAGTTTTCATTTGAAATTGAACCCAAAAGCCAGGCAATAGCCGGAACCGGCCAGGGCAACGACGAAGGAACCGGGGAGGAATAGGGCCAATGCAATTGACGCAAAGAGAAAAATATTTTCTATTGGCCGGCGCTCTGTTCTTTGCCGGTTTGCTGATTTTTTATGTCGGCAAGAGTTCTCTTCGCTACGTCGTTTCCGTAGACGAGCGTTTGTCCGAACTCATGGATGAAAGGGAATCGATTGAAGAGTTGGGGCGCGAGTACCGCCGGTTGCAGTCTTTAAAAAGCGGAGGCCAGCTGGATTTGGAACCCATGGTGCCGCAAGTGGAGACATTGTTGCAGCGTTACGGTTTGCTTGACATTGCCCGTTTAAGCCCGTCCGATTCAATCATCGAAAACAAGTATTTAAAAAGACAAGTGACTATCGATTTCAGGGAGGTGCCCGCCATGCAGTTGCTGCAATTTGTCAAAGCAATTGAAGATAACGCGGGCATCCCCATGACCATTGAACAATTTTCAGAGAGGCCCGTCGTAAAAAAGCCGGGCATCTATTCGGTTAGCATGAAAATTTCGGCATTTCAAAATAAAGGACCTTAACTTGGCGGAAGATTTTAACGAAGACGAATTGGCACAAAACCTTCTCAGTGCGGGCGAAATTACCGAAGAAGAGTCGCGTCAAGGGAACCTGAAGCGGCGACTTTCGTATATTACGGTCGGGTTTTTCAGCTTTTTGATTGGCGCGGCTTTTTTTCTGCCCCTCGACAAGATGCTGCAAATCGGGCTCCAGAAAGTTCGCGCAGCCGGGTATCCCGTAACCATTGCCCAAAGCGATCTCTCGCTCGGGGGTAACTTTACGTTTGAGCGAGTCTCTTATAAACTAAACGGGCCCAGCGGCCTTGAACAGGAGTTTAAAATTGCCTATGCCGACGGTTCGGTCGATTTGTGGAAACTGGCCTGGAAAAGCCAGGCGGTCATTGAGATGCTGGCGGGCGGCGTGCAAATTCCCTATGACAAGTTGATTTTGTCGGGGGGGAACTGGGAATTTTCAGCCGACATTGAGCAAGTCGAGTTGCCGGCCGCTCAATGGAAAGGGCCGTTAGGGATTAAAGCGAATGACGCCATGCTGCGTTATGACGAATACGAGACCCTGATCAAACAAGCCGGCATCAAGGGCAAATTTGCCGGGGGCAGCTTTACCCTGGAAGTTTCCGAAGTGGAGACCACGCTGGCCAGGTTGATTATCCAGGGTAACGTACAGTTAGGCGGCGCGCGTGCGTTGAACTTGCGGGTGGTGATTTTACCCGAACCTTTGTTTGGCGAAAAATACGCCGACCTGAAAGAGCTTCTAACCAACTTCGGTTATATTCAACCCGACGGAAAAATCGAACTTACGATAACAGGAACGCTCAATAGCCCCCGGGTAGAGCCTGTTTCCGTTTTACCCGGTTCAAACGGGGGAACGCAGCCGTCATATAACGCACCTCCGGCACAAGAGCCGCCAACGGGCGCCAACAGCGCAAACCCCACGCGCGGGGGCGTTGCATCGCCGGGGATGCCGGACGTCACAGGAGTCCCGAGCCGAAACCGTCCAACCCCGCAAAATCGCAATACCCAGATCGATCGATCGAGGGGCGTTGCGCCTGCGGAGCCAACGAACGGGCGTTAAAAAACGGAGTTTCAGAAAATTTTCGACCGTTAGCCGTCAGACTATGCGAAACAAAACGCTCTGGTTTACGGTGAGTAAAATACCGATTAACAAAACGAGAAGGGCCAGCATAATCGTATAAACGACGAGCCGTCCGGATTTCATGGCAAGACGTTGCAAAAAATAGACGGTAAAATTCCCGCCTTTGCTTTGTCCCTGGCCCTGGGGCAGTATCTCGTATTCGGAACGTACTTTTTTCACATGGAGGCGAAAAGCTTGCATGGCAAGAACCAGCAAGATCGCGACGAGAATAAAACCGGCTACGTTGATCACTCCCTGGTGAAAGAGAAGCAGGGGATATAAGATAAAATCGCCAATGACGACGCCGGTAATCGTCAAGAGTACGATTGCTAACGTGACACGGAAAAAATTTTGCATTTGATTAACTGGTAAGAAGCATGTAGGCAATGGCCAAAACCAAAAGCGCCATGACAAGCATCGAGATCATTAAAACCGGGCTTTTGCCTTTCGGGGTTTTCTCTTTGGCGGAACGCCCGTTTTTGGCAGCCAGTTCCGGTTTTGGCGCGGAGGGGGCGGGGCCCGAGTTTCGTATCGAAGCGGTTAAATCTTTCAACGGATTGAACATTTTCACCAGAACTTTTTCTTCTTCTTCGATTTTAGCGATGGTTTGATCGTCAATTTGAACCATGATTTGCACGCCTTTCGACAATGGCGTTACTTTGATGACCTTACAGGCGCAGGGGCTGATATCGCCGTTCGATTTTTTAAGTTCCAGCGATTCAATTATTACGTTTTCACGGACGCCCCCCGGAATAAGGCGGATCATGATTTGATCGCCGGCCCGGACCTCAGTGACCAGCTTTCCGCCAACGGGCGCCAGAACCAGCTTTGCTCGCGCCATAGCCAGTTTAGGTTCATCGCCGCGTTGTTCTTCCTGGCTTGCCCCCGCGCTTTCTTCTCTTTGACGGCCGCTCGCCAGCTGGCTTGCCGAAATTCGCTCGATATCTATATCCAGCTGGATATTCGGATCGCTTAATTCCTTGTCAAAGAACTCTTCCAGCATGGAAGTAACAAAGATTTTATTATTTTTTTCAATGTATTCAATCAGTTCTTTTGCATGTTCCCGGTTTTTGTAGTACATGCGCATGGCGTCTTGCGTGGCAAATGTGACCGCCTCCGCCGATTTACCGCCGTAAACCATGTCCTGGATTTTTTTTTCAAAGACATGCCAGCCTTCCGAAAAATGAATCCCGTGCGATTCGGAATAAATGGAAAAAACAAGCGAAGCGCTTTCCAGGGATTGTTCGCGAAGATTAACAATGATGACAAAGATGCCGTGCAGATTTTCACGTGCGGTTTTTATTTTACCCTTTAAGGCAACAAACGATTGGTTTTCGTCGATTTCTGACATTTCGTTGACGTATGTGTTCATTCAAACATATTGTCAATACATATAAGACAATCGCTTTATCTGAGCGCGCTCCCCGATGCTCCGCAACGAGAGAGTATGTGAAGCGATTAAAGAAACAAGCAAAAACAACCAATGAATAACCGATTAGTAAACCAATGAACAGAGCAAAGAGCAGAACAAAGAAAAGTAATAAAAAAATATTTATATATATTATTTCAGCCGGATTTATGTTTCTAACGGTATTCCCCGGGATTGTCCGCAGCGCGGAAACTTCCGCAGAAACCGCAGGCGAGCCTGTGATCCGCCGGGTTACCAACGCAAAATATATAGTGAATACATCCGCGCCAAGAGAAACCATGAAAACGTTTTTCCGGGCGATGGAAGAGTACTCTTTTGCCCGCAAAAACGCCCCTCTGGAAGCGGGGCTTCAACTCGATCGGGCCATCGAGTGTCTTGACCTTTCCGACTTCCCGGCGATTATCAAGCACGGCGTCGGGAAAGACACCGCCATTTTATTAAAAGAAACTTTAGATCGAATCTGGCCGGAAAACTATGACTCAATCCCCGGTATCAACGGCGGCGAAGAAAAACTCTTAAGCTGGCAGTTAGGCGAAACAGGTATTATTATAAAACAGATAACGGAAGGGGAACGCAAAGACGAATATCTTTTTTCTTCCGAAACGGTTTTAAATGCGGGGCCGATTTACCGGCGCGTAAAACACATGCCCTATCTTGCGGGTAACGGAAAAGGGGCCGGGTATAGCGAGCCGTGGTATTCGGAATTTACGCCGGTGTGGCTGCGCAGGAGCTTTTTTGGATTTGCGGGGTGGCAATGGATTGGGCTGTTTGTTTCGATCCCGGCGGCTCTTTTTTTCTCAATGCTGCTGCGGCGTTTTTACCGGAGGCTGGAAACATGGCTCGTTGAAAAATTTTCACTTGGTTCCATTCACCAGGGGATATCGCCCGCCAAACCGTTAGCGTATTTATCGATTATCGCCTTGTGGTATATCGCCGTACACCTCATGCGTTTTGAAGGCGAATCGCTTTCTTTAATGTTAACCATACTCGGTATATTTCTCAGCGTCACCTTTCTTTGGCTGGCGTATATTGGGGCCCTCTATCTCATTCGTTATATCGAAGATTACGTGATGCGCTCGAACCTGGGCATTGACGATAATATTATGCGTTTGATCGCCAAAACCGTGAAGGTTGTTATCTTGATTTTAGGCGTGCTGATTGTATTGCAAAACCTGGGGATCAACGTTGTTTCCATTCTCGCCGGTTTCGGTCTGGGCGGTTTGGCGTTTGCTCTTGCCGCCAAAGATACGGTTTCAAACTTTTTAGGTTCCATTACCATTTTAAGCGATCGTCCGTTTAAGGTGGGCGATTGGATCGTCATGAATGAAACGGAAGGAACCGTCGAAGAAATCGGGTTGCGCTCCACCCGGATTCGCACTTTTTATAATTCGCTGGTGAGCGTTCCGAATTCACTGGTAGCGACAGCCAATATTGACAACCTGGGGCAACGGCAATACAGGCGCGTAAAAACCAGATTGGGCGTCGACTACGGCACCCCCCCCGACCGAATTGAAGCCTTTCTCGAAGGAATCAAAGAGATCATCAAGGCAAATGAGTTTACGCGAAAAGATTATTTTCATGTTGTTTTTAACGACTTTGGGGCCGATAGTTTGAATATTTTACTTTATTTCTTCTTGGAAGTTCCCGACTGGTCGCAGGAACTGGTGGAACGTCAAAATATCTTTCTGGAAATTATGAGGCTTGCCGCCGACCTGGAAATTCGTTTTGCATTTCCGACGCAAACCCTGCACATTGAATCGCTGCCCCCCAAAAGCGGTTCGGCGTCAAAAACAAAACCCGTTACCAAGCAAACGTTGCTGCGAAAAGCGTACGATTATTCGCGTTCCGGAAAAAAAGCCCGGCCGCAAGGGCAGGGGATCTTTACGCCCCCGTGGAAAGAAGAGCAAGACTAAAACTGCTTTTCATGATGCGCACCGGAACAATTGTGGGTCCGGAGCAAATACTGTTCCATTGAAACCGCTGTAATTATCATGAAACTGCTGGATTTTATTGCGCTCTCCATTTTCGTACTTCAATACGCTGGCTATCATCTGGTTTTTTTAAAGATCTCGAAGCAAAAGCGTTGGGAAACCAGAGACAGGCTCATTGGGTTTTCGCGGAAGCAATGGCTTGAGGTGATCATCAAACAAAACAACCCTTTGCTAGGCGTTCAGACGATCCGCAATTTAACGATGACAAATACTTTTTTAATCTCCATCGCTCTTATCGTTGCCGGCGGGCTTTTTTCCATTTTCTCAAACAATATCAACTGGCTTGAAACTCTGGAGAAAGGAAGTTACAATGAATTTTTAGCGCTCCATCCGGTTGCCATTAAGCTGTTAGTCGCTTTGACGATGTTGATCATTTCGGCGACCAACTTTCTTTTTTCATTGCGCATTTTATACAATATGAATTTTACGATCTCTTCTTCGGTAATCGCCGAAAACGTGTCGTTACATCTGGAGCAACTGGAGCGCCATAATAAATATTTTATCGTCGGTATCCGGGCTCTTTATTTTTTTATCGGTCCCATGTTTTGGATTATCGATCCGGTTGCCATGATTGTGTTTACTACGATTGCCACTTTTCTTTATTTTCACTTTGACTTTATTAAGATTTCACGCGATGTATAATCTCCAGCTGTTAACGGCGAACTGCTTGCCGGGAGAATTGCATTTTTTTTTGAGCGTTTCGCCATTTTAAACCGCTTTTTCGGAAAAAAATCAAAAAAAAGTAGATTATCAATTATAAATACGCAAAATTGAAGGGTATTCAAACCCCACCCATTGGGTGGGGGCGGTTAGTGGTAATAAAGAAAGAACTCAAACACTAAGAAATACAAAATCATTGTCTAAAAGCGGCGCTTTGGGAAAAAACACGGCAAAGGCGACGCTTCTCAAACGGCCCCGTTCTCTATTGTTTCCGGACATTACGGAGCGCCAAGAATCTCTCTCGGTTTGCTGCCAATTTGAGGTCCGATGTAGCCGCGCGCCTCCAGAGCTTCAATCACACGAGCGGCGCGGTTGTACCCGATCCGCAACCGGCGTTGCAAATAACTGGCCGAAGCCTTACCCGATTCAATGATAATTTGCCATGCCTCTTCAAATAAATCCTCATCTTCGGAATCCAGCTCGCCCATCCCGGACTTGGGATCTTCAAGGATAATATACGAAGGCTTGGCCAATCGTTTGGCGTTGCGGACCACTTCTTCCACTTCGTAATCTTCAACCAGGGGAGCTTGCGCCCGGATCAATTGCGCCTTGGAAGGGTGTTTGAAAAGAAGGTCCCCCTGGCCCAGAAGTTGTTCGCCACCGTTGGAATCGAGAATCGTGCGCGAGTCGGTTTTTTGCGCCACCTGCAGGGCGATCCGCGCGGGGCAGTTGGCTTTGATCAGGGCTGTGATTACATCGACCGAGGGCCGTTGCGTGGCTAAGATCAAATGAATGCCGACGGCCCGCGCCTTTTGCGACAACCGAATGATCGACGACTCGACCTCTTTCCCCGCAACCATCATTAAATCGCCAAGCTCGTCAATTAAAACGACAATATAGGGCATGGGTTCCGGCATAAAATGTTTGCCGGGTTTGGCTTGAAATTCTTTTACTTTGGCGTTATACGAAATAATGTCTCTCGCCCGCAAATCGGCCATATCTTCATAACGTCTCTCCATCTCTTCTACCGCCCAGTTTAACGCTAAAACGGCTTTTTGCGGGTCGACAATTACCGGGTGCAACAGGTGAGGAATGTCGTTATAGTGAGACAGCTCAACCAGCTTGGGGTCAACCATCAACATGCGTACCTGCTCCGGGGTGCGCGTGAGAATCAAGCTTGTGATAAAAGAGTTAACCGCAACCGATTTGCCCGAACCGGTTGCCCCCGCAATTAAAATATGCGGCATTTTCGTTAAGTCCTCAACCAGGAGGTTGCCGGCAATGTCTTTGCCCAGGGGCAGGGGCAGGGCTTTTTGCGTAGCCTGGAAACCGGGGTCGTGCAAAATATCGCCCAATAAGACTTTTGCCCGCTTGCGGTTGGGGATTTCAATCCCCACGGAAGAGCGTCCGGGGATAGGGGCTTCAATGCGCACCCGAAGCGCTTCAAGGGCCATCGCCAGCTCGTCCGTCAGGTTGAGTATCCGGCTTACTTTTATGCCGGGGGGGATTTTAAGTTCATACCGTGTGATGATCGGACCTTTTTGAATTCCAATCACGCGAGCTTCAATACCGAACTGCTCAAGCGTCTCTTCGAGGATAGAAATAATTTTGCTTTGTTCTTCATGACTCTCTTCGGACTCATCTTCCGTACCGGTATTGAGCAGGTGAAAGGGAATATGGTATTGGCTCTGCAGCGAAACCAGCGGCGTAATCGAGGCCCGCATCCCGGTTTCGCTTGGCGATTGCCGGGTTTCTTGCGTCTTTACGGGGGGGGCTTGGTGCGCGGTTCCCGCTCTGCGCTCCGAAAAAGTTCCGGCTCTTTGCTCCGCTGAATCTTGGTTTTCTTTATCGGTTGCAGGTTCGTCTTTTAGGTTGGCTTCGGGTTCGGTGTTCTCTTGAAGCTCTTCCGCCGTCTCTATTGTATCGCTGGTGACCGGTTGCAACTTCTGCGTCTCTTCCCGGATCGCCGAGTCTACATCAAAAAAGCTATCGGCGATTTCCTGAACGCTTTTTGCCGAAGGTAGAGACTCATAAGGGGGTTCCAACACAGGGTCCAGGTCAGGCGTCTCGACCATAGGGTAGGCGTCAAATTGCCGGGGTTCATGCAACCCGGCTTGGGGGGGCGCGCTACTTTCGTTCACCGAAACAGGTGCTTCTTCTGCCGAATTGCCGGCGGCCTCAACTTGGTTTTCCGGCGTGGACGGGGCGCCGCGGTATAAATTCGTCGTACGATTTAGATCATAGGAAAAAATAACCGGTTCTTCTTCAATTTCGGCGTCAAGCATGGTGTAAGCAAAACGCACGTGGCGGGGCTGCCTGTTTTGGGGCGCTATCCGGGGTGCCTGAACCGAAATCGGCGGAAAATGTTTTTGCGCAGTTTTATTAGGTTCACCAGGTTTTGCCTCGCTCCTTTGATCTAACCCTTCATCAAAC
>JBNLDQ010000040.1:0-108030 GCA_050304475.1 Turneriellaceae bacterium
CGATTTTTCCCCAAGTGTCAGGCGACAAACGAACTTCAATCACAGAATCAACCGGCACTTGGCATTGTTCAAAATCACGGAAATTTATCATACATGAATAATACCCGTCTTTTGATTTTTGTTGCAAAAAGCCCAAAAAAAAACCGCATTCAATGACCAAGTGTAATTTTTGTTTCTTCTGAAGGCGTTAGAAAACCTAGTGATTTCCTTGGTCGATTATTCCACTTGCTTTGAATTAATCGAATAAGGCGATCCGGGATCAAGCGGAAATCTGTTTTCTTAGGTAGATCTCTTCGAATAAGGCCCAATACGATTTTCAACACCACCCTTTTCCCAGCTTCGGTATGGGTTACAAAAACAGGTATTTACACCCTGGGCTTTGGCTATCTTCTCATGGTTTGCGTTCTCCAAGCCGTTATCGAAGGTGATTGAAAGTGCCAAATCGGACCTGATTCTTTTGAGCATTTGTACAATCGTCATTTGCACATTATAGGCCGTTTTCTTTTGAACTTTTCGAATAAACATCAATAGAAGTTTTCTCTCACATACCACCACGAGCACCGACTTACTCTTTTTGGAAAACATCGCGTCGGCTTCCCAATGACCTGGCTCTTCGCGACGGTTAATTGATTCCGGCCTTTACCCGATCATCACTCGGTTACAAATCGTACCCCGTTTTCCTTTTCTTGACTCCCGGTTGCGACGCTTTCTGGTCGCTCTGAGCAAGTATTTACCTAAATCGGGTCCGCTCTTGGTAAATATCGAGGTAAATCGATTCATAATTTGTTGAACACCCCGGGAGGTCCTTGGTAATTTAACCGGCGATTTGTTCCGGCGAATAGCCGGCTTTGAGTTTCCTTATCACATATTTTCGAATCTTCAGGGATATTAAGCGGGGCTTCTCCTTGTGGTTTGGTTGTGGTAACTCGACCGCGGGAAATAGCCCTGCTTTCTAAAGCCTTTTTTAATAGGTTATATTAATAATTGCACTTTCATATTGAATGCGGGGCTCAACTAAAAACAAAAAGTTAAAGAATAATTTGCGCTTGAAAACCGGGTTGTCTTGCTTTTATTAAAGTAAGACGGGGAGCTTCAAAGATACCATTTAACAATTGGCGGACTTTGCCACGGCCGTTTGAAATGACCCCGCTGTACGTCAAGTATTTCAAACGATGGGGGCGGCCCGAAACAGCAATGGCAGGGAAACAACATCCAATTTTATGATTGTCGGTGTTTTGCCTAAGCGGAATCGAGAAATGAACCAATTGCTCTTGCTCTGGGGTTTTTAAAAACAAATCAATGTGATTTAGTTTTGAACGCCTGCCAAGATAGTGAAAACTAAGAGTAAATATATCCGTAATAATTTCTTTGTCCCTCTGAGTCGAAAGATCGGAATTTTGAAACGAAACATTGGGGAAAAGGCGAATCCATGATTCGCCATGTCTTGGTACATGATTTAACCCAATTGGCTTGCCGCGGTTCATCTCATCGAGACCGCTTTTGTTTGCGCTTGCCTTGGTGAGAGCGAATACCTAAGGTCACAATTTTATCCAATAGAGTCGCGCCGTTAATGCCGGCCTCGTTCCATAGCATAGAAAACATACTCACATGAGTAAAGCCGGGAAGTGTGTTAATTTCATTTAAATAAAGATCATTGCTGGATTTATCCAGAAAAAAATCAATTCGGGCAAAACCATCACCGCGAACGGCAAGAAAACCTTGCTTTGCAATGGCATGTATCTTTTGCTTGAGAGCATCGGAAACGTCCGCCGACAAAACCAAATCGGCGCCATTCTCATCCAAATATTTGGCTTCGTAAGAATAAAACTCATGATGGACAATTACCTCTCCGGGCCCGGCGACATCATAGTCCGGAAAATTTCCCAGGATCGACACTTCCAGCTCACGAGCGTCAATACCTTGCTCACAAATCACACGATCATCAAAAGAAAAGGCGATTTCAAGAGCGGCCGCAAGATCCGCAGCATCTTTGCATTTGGTAATCCCTACGGAACTGCCTAAATTGGCGGGCTTAATAAATACAGGAAACGTTAGACCTTGCCTGATTTTATTTTGTATACTGCTTTTATCGCTTTCCCATTCATTTAGATAAAAATCCAGAAACTCGGGCTGTAAAATTCCAGCCTCGCGAAAAATACGGCGCGATATGATTTTATCCATGCATAATGCGGAGGCCAAAACGCTGCAACCTGCATAAGCAATATCGTAAAACTCTAACAGCCCTTGCAATTTACCGTCTTCCCCGGTAGTCCCGTGGATGATCGGAAAAACAAAATCAGCCCGAAATGATGTAGCGCCGCCTGCCACCTCAAGCTCTTCGCGTGAGAACTTCGGAACACATGGTTCGCCATGATTTTCGCCGGCGACGCGAGAGACTTCTCCAGTGATCCGCCATTGCCCGTCCGGCGCAATGTATACCGGACAAACCTGATGGCCCGCCTCAATTAATTTTTGTTCTACGAAATAGGCCGAAAGGCAGGAGACTTCATGCTCGCCGGAGACCCCGCCATAAAGAAGAATAATATTACGCTTCACGACCGGTAGAGATTCGCAGGATAAAACTGCAGAAAGTAAATAAAAGAATTGCTTTGATTAAGCTGAGATGCCTTGCTCATTTTCATAGATAGTAAAAAATTGATCCAGCGTAGCCAGGCGTAAAACATTCAGAACTTCGTCTTTAATATTCAACAGGGCAAACGACCCGCCTTTCATTTTAATTTTCTTTTGCCCCGCCACTAATGCGCCAATGCCGGACGAATCCAGGTAATTTGTTTCTTTCATATCAATAATCAGCGACTCAGTCTCTTCGTTTTCAACCAAGTTAAAGATCGCTTGTTTTAGTTCGCTGACATTGTATAAATCTACATCGCCAACGACTTCAATTACTTTATGACGTCCCAGTTCTCTAAATCGAATTTCCATGATATTCACATATTTCCCGCATTTTCATTAGCTTACCTTACCAGAAAATCCGATTATTTCAAAGTGTCAAGGAATATAGGGAATTTTCAGATAAATGTAAAAAATGCGAAGGAAACTCCAAAGTTTGAACTAAAAAATGACTGAACCGGATCTCTCCTTGACGGGCTAAAATAAAGTTACGGTAGTGTCTTGTGAAAAAGGTCCGTTATATTTTTGTAACTGGCGGAGTTGTCAGCTCACTTGGCAAAGGCGTCAGTATTGCCGCGATTGGGGCCCTTCTGGAAGCCCGAGGTTTTAAAGTCACCATTCAAAAACTTGACCCCTACTTAAACATTGACCCCGGAACCATGAGCCCGTTTCAACATGGCGAAGTTTATGTGACAGACGACGGGGCTGAAACCGATTTGGACCTCGGTTATTATGAAAGATTCACCAAATCCAGTTTAAGCAAAATCAACTCGGTGACTACGGGGCAAATTTACAATACTGTCATTCAAAGAGAACGCCGCGGGGAATACCTAGGGCGAACGGTTCAAGTGATCCCGCACATAACCAATGAAATTAAAAACAGGATCATGTTGCTTGAAAAAGAAGACGCCGATATCGACTTTGTTCTCATTGAAATTGGGGGAACGGTTGGCGATATCGAATCGGTGCCATACCTTGAAGCGATCCGGCAGTTTCGATTGGACAAAGGGCTTGACCGCACCATGTTTGTGCATGTGACCCTCGTACCCACCATTTCGGTTGCCGGAGAAGTAAAAACAAAGCCAACGCAACACTCGGTCAAAGAACTTTTAAAACAAGGGATTCAACCCGACGTATTGCTATGCCGGGCTACCGAAGTGATCGACGACGAAGTAAAATCAAAAATTTCATTATTTTGTAACGTCCCTGTGCACCGCGTGATTGCCGCGCCCGATATTGATGCAACCATTTATGAAATTCCTCTTATATACCACCGCGAACGGCTTGACGATGAAATCATCAAATACTTTCAAATGGAAGATTCGTCCCCCCTCTTTGAAAATATGATCAACCCCACGCTGAGCAAATGGGAACGCGTGGTAGACGTTTTTAAAAGCCCGGTCGATGTCGTTAAAATCGCTCTGGTCGGGAAATACATCTCACTCATTGACGCCTACCGCAGCATACGCGAAGCACTTTGGCATGGAGGTTTTTCAAGCAAGGTTCGCGTTGAAATGATTCTTGTTGATTCCGAAAAACTAACCGCAGAAGACGCCGGCAATCAACTCAAAGACGCCCACGGAATCCTTGTTCCCGGCGGGTTTGGCGAGCGCGGCATTGAAGGCAAGTTGGCCGCGATCCGTTATGCGCGCGAAAATAAAGTTCCCTTTTTGGGCATCTGCCTTGGCATGCAATGCGCGGTTGTCGAATATGCCAGAAATGTTCTTGGGTATGCCGACGCCAACTCCACGGAATTTGACACAGATACGGCCCACCCAATGATTCATATTATGGAAGATCAAATTGGCGTCTCTGACAAAGGGGGGACCATGCGACTGGGCGCTTACCAGGCCACATTAAAAAAAGGTTCCTTAATTGAACGCATTTATGGCACATCGGAAATTTCGGAACGGCACAGGCACCGGTACGAATTTAACAACAAGTATAAAGAAGAAATGAAGAAAGCCTCGCTGCTCATTGGCGCCACCTCGTTTAACGGCGAACTCGTAGAATCGGTAGAACTGCCGCAAAATATACACCCCTGGTTTCTCGCTACGCAGTACCATCCTGAATTTAAATCTCAGCCGCTCAACCCGCACCCGTTATTTTCTTCTTTTATAGACGCTGCGTACCAAAAGAAAAAGTCCTGATTGAGCCGGTCTTACGCGCCGGCCTTGCCTGACGGCCTGGAAAAAGAGGGCGTTCCTGACAAAAGTTAGCGAAAACTTACTTTTGCGCTTCAAGTGAAGAAAATTTTTAGGCTCTACGCGTAAAATAAATTACTATTATTAAACATAGGCTGTTTATCATAGAAAAGCCGTCTTTCCAGCGTCGGCCCGATGAAAAAAAGCGTTTAAAGAGACAAAAGTGCAATTGTTACCAAAATGGAATTTGAATATTTTCTGGTAAAATGAGTAGCTTTTTAGTTAATGGCTTGCAGAATATGCGCAAAATTGCCGAAAATAAGAAGGTTGCGGCAATCGAATGAAATATTTAGGCTAATTGAAAAGAAATGGGGATTTGAAATATGAGCAAAACAGTAATGATAATCGATGATTCAGCATCTATCCGGCAAGTTGTGGGCTTGACCCTGAGAGACGCAGGGTACTCGGTCATTGAAGCGGTAGATGGTCGCGACGCACTGGCAAAATTGACCGGTGATAAAATCCATTTGATTATTTGCGATGTAAACATGCCAAACATGGATGGCATTGCTTTTGTAAAATCGGTTAAAAATGAACCTCAATATGGAAATTATAAATTTACTCCTATTATTATGCTGACTACCGAATCGGAAGAGGCAAAAAAACTGGAGGGGCAGGCGGCCGGGGCGAAAGCATGGATTGTAAAACCCTTTTTACCGGAAAAACTACTGGTGGCCGTTCAAAAACTTAGCCTTCCATAGCGGCGAGGGCGAAGGGGAAAAGTATGGAGATTGAACAAAAACGACAAGATGACACTTGCATTCTTTTCCTGACCGGTGACTTAACGATTTACCATGCCGAGACATTACGAAATAGCATAGCGGCGCAATTTGAAAACTGCAGCCGCACCGCCATTGACCTTTCCGGTATTGCCGAAACAGATACGGCGGGCATCCAGGTACTCATTTGGGCCAAAAAAGAATCGGAACGGAAAAACCACCCGATCAAACTCATCAACCATAGCCCCGCCATTATCCGCGCCATAGACCTGATGGGGTTAATCGGTTTTTTTGGCGACAAAATCAAAGTACCTGTCGAACAACGCGAAAATTATTCATTTAAATACGGGGTCACAAAGCGGGATAGCATTTAAAAAGAGCGTTTAAAATGAAACTTGATTCAATTAAACAAACCTTTATTGTTGAGACATCCGAACTTCTCAGTGATATGGAAGCCGCGCTCTTGCATCTTGAAAAAACGCCGGACGACGAAGGGGCTATCCATGCGGTGTTTCGCGCAGCGCATACCATCAAAGGCTCTTCGGGGATGTTTGGCTACCAGGAAATCGTAAACTTTACGCATGTGATGGAAAGTTTTCTGGAAGAGTTGCGCCAGGGTAAGTTTCAGGTCAACTCTGACATGATCGCGGCCCTTCTGGAAAGTGGCGATTTTATATCCGAATTAGTAAATTTATATACAATAGACGATGCCAGAGGACCGACTGAGCAAATGATCGCTAGAGGAAAAGAGCTCCTCTCAAAACTTACCGGATCGGTCGGTCGCGAAACGACTCAGGTGAGCGAGGGAGATCAAATGAAGAACACTGGAGAACCAGCAAACCCCGATGCGCAAGGCGCGCAAGAGACACAAAAACAAAAGGGAAATCCGGTTCAAAATCCGAATTGGCATATTTCAATTCGTCCGGGGCGTGAAGTTTTTCGGCATGGTCTTGATCCGCTTTCATTTATTAATTATCTCTCCGGTTTGGGTGAAATTGTAAATCTCGTTACGTTGACCGGACAAATTCCGGCAGGCGAAGAACTGGAACCCGAAGAGTGTTATCTGGGCTATGAAATATCCTTAAAAAGCGATACGCACCGCGAAGAAATTGAAAACGTATTTGAATTTCTAAAAGATGAAGCCGCAATTTTTATCATTGAACCCCATGGCGCAACAGGCCAATACAAAGACTTAATTGAATCGGTTCCCGAAGAAAATGACAAAATGGAAAACCTTCTGGTTACCATGGGCGTGCTTGAAGAGGGCGAACTTTCGCAAGAAACTCAAAGCCGGCCCGAAACAACCGAAACGGCAAACGAGCCGGTTGTCCATGCCGAGCCGGAAACTGCCGCTACTCACCCCGCAGCCGGTGACGTCGGCGAAACGCACCCGGAAGAAGCGTCCGGCCGAAGGCTTTCCGACACGACCTCAAAGTTTATCCGGATTGAAGCGAAAAAACTGGACAGCTTGATTAACCTTGTGGGCGAGCTTGTCATCAACGTTGCCAATATCCGGCAAATTTCCGAAGCGAATGCGGACAAAGAAATTGTCGAGGCTTCGCTTGTCATGAGCCGCCTGGTAGAAGAGGTGCGCGATTCCGCCATGAATATTCGCATGGTTCAAATTGGCGACACTTTCCGCCGTTTTGAACGGGTTGTCCGCGATTTAAGCCGCCAGATGGGCAAAGAAATTAATCTTGAAATTAACGGTGGCGATACCGAACTCGATAAAACGGTCGTTGAAAAAATCAATGATCCGTTGATGCATTTGATTCGTAACGCTATCGACCACGGGATCGGAAAACCGGAAGACCGCGTTAAGGCGGGCAAAACCAGAGCCGGCAAAATTGAAGTCAACGCGTATCATGATACGGGGAACATTGTCATTGAAATTGCCGATGACGGAGAAGGCATTAACCGCAAAGCCGTTTTAAACAAAGCACTGGAAACCGGATTGGCGAAAGCCGGTCAGGAATATACCGAAGATGAAATTAACCGCTTTATTTTAGAGCCGGGGTTTTCAACGGCAAAAACCGTTACGGATGTATCCGGGCGCGGCGTTGGCATGGATGTTGTCAAACGGAACATTGAAGCGTTGCGCGGAACAGTCGATATTGAATCGCTGGACGGGCAAGGCACCACCATGCGAATTCAACTGCCGCTCACCCTGGCGATCATTGACGGATTTTTGGTCGAAATCGGATCCAGCTCGTATGTGATTCCGCTCGATATGGTTCTTGAATGCATTAACGTTTCGGAAGAGCATGCCATGGGAACCGACCGCGGCAACTTTGTCAATTTGCGGGGAGAAGTACTGCCGTACCTTCGAATGAGAGAGTTTTTTAATGAAATTAATCTGGAAAAAAGCCACCAAGAGAATATTATTGTTGTGAAATATGGTCAGCATAAAGCCGGGTTAGTGGTTGATCGTCTTTTAGGCGAATTTCAAACGGTGATTAAACCGTTAGGCAAACTTTTTAGCCGACTGCAAGGGATTAGCGGAGCCACCATTTTAGGGAGCGGAGAAGTCGCGCTGATTCTCGATATTCCCAAATTGATCCGCCATGCTCAGAATTTGGAAGATGTTACCAGGACCGTAAAGGCCGGCGTCGAATAAAACGTAAGGGAGTAGAACGATGTTACAAATGTTTAAAGATATGAGCGTGGGAATACGGCTCTTTATTTTGACCGGACTTCTCATGGGTGTGATCGTTCTGGTTGGTTTGCTGGGCATCTCGGGTATGAGCGTTGCCGAGCGGGGACTTACCAATGTGTATGTATACCGCGTGGAACCGGTTGAAGATTTGAAAATCATAGCCGATACGTATGCAAATAGCATTGTAGATACGGGCCATAAAGTGCGCGCCGGAATCCTGTCATTCAGCCAGGGAATCACCGGTATTCAAGAAGCCGAAAAAACCATCGAAGAACTCTGGAAAGAGTACAGCGAAGATACTGAAAAAGGCATTGCCGCAGGCGTCATTACGGACAAAGAACAGACAATTCGTTCCGAAGTCCAACCCATGATGAAAAAAGCCAATGAATTGACGCATGCGATGGAAGTGGCTATGGAAAATCAGGATATTCCGGAGATGGCAAGAATCGTTGAAAAAGAGATGTACCCCATCATTGATCCCATTTCGGAGCATTTTGCCGAATTGATTCGTATTAACCTGATGGAAGCTGAAAAGATCCATGATGCAGCCGAAGAAGAGGTGGCCGTCAATACGATAGAGATGTATACTATTTCGGGGGCAGCCATAATCATTGCCATTATTTTTAGCATCTTTATTATCCGAACGATTACAAATCCGTTGAATATGATATTGAAATACTTTCATGAGATATCCAATGGGAATTTAACCAATGATATTACGGTAGAGTCGAAAGATGAAACAGGACGGGTAATGACCGCCTTAGTCGAAATGCAGGATAAAATTTCAAATATTATCCAAGGGGTTATGGCAAATGCGGAAACCCTCGTGAGCGCGGCAAATGAACTTTCCGGAACAGCCCAATCCATGAGTCAAGGCGCCAATGAGCAAGCGGCTAGCGTGGAAGAAACCAGCGCTTCTCTGGAAGAGATGTCGTCCAGTATCAGCCAAAATGCGGAAAACGCCAAAGTAACCAACGGCATTGCCAATAAAACAGCCGAAGAGACGCAAGAGGGCGGTGAAGCCGTAGCTAAAACTGTTTCAGCCATGCGCTCCATTGCCGAAAAAATCAGTATGATTGAAGACATTGCTTACAATACAAACTTGTTGGCTTTGAACGCCGCCATTGAGGCGGCCCGGGCCGGAGAACACGGCAAAGGCTTTGCAGTGGTTGCTTCCGAAGTGCGGAAACTTGCGGAAAGAAGCCAGGTTGCCGCTCAGGAAATTTCCGGTTTGGCCGGCGATTCCGTACAGGTGGCTGAAAAAGCCGGTAACTTGCTGGCCGCCATTGTTCCGAACATTCGTAAAACGGCGGATTTGGTCGAAGAAATTACCGCAGCATCCGATCAGCAAAGTACGGGCGTGGCCCAGATCAACCAGTCGATGGGACAACTGGATAGCGTAACGGCGCAAAACGCTTCAGGTGCCGAAGAACTTGCCGCAACCGCCGAAGAGCTAAACGGACAAGCCGTTGGGTTGCAAGAGTCCATGTCATTTTTTACGGTCCGGGGGTCGGTAAAGCAGGCTGAAACGGCGCACCCAAAACCGAAAGCGGCTCAAACGCAATCGGCCGGAGTAAGCCAAAACCGGCCGGCAGAGAAAGCCCCGGAAAAAGCCGGGGGCGCAAGCGAAGGGCAAGCGGGAACGGCAGGGGGCGAAACTTCCAAAGGTACGGTGCAAGCGCCGCGCTTTGACCCAAACAAAACGGCTCCGAAAATCAAGACTCCTTCAAACAGGGACTTTGAAAAATTTTAAGGAGCCGTAAATGACTACCTCTGTTGAAGATCAGATATCGGAACTTGACCAGAAAGTACGCGCAGGCGACGAAAGGCAATACCTTACGTTCCAGCTGGGCGACGAGGAGCTGGGAGTCAATATTTTAAATATAAAAGAAATTATCAGTTATTCTCCCGTTACCCGTATCCCCATGGTGCCGGACTATATTGTAGGCGTCATGAATGTGCGCGGAAATGTCGTTCCGGTGGTGAACATGGCGACGCGGTTTGGAAAAAAAGTGAGAGAAGTTACCCGCCTGACCTGCATCATTATTGTCGAGGTGGAAGCCGGCGACGAAGATAACATGGACGTAGGCATCCAGGTGGATTCCGTGGAAGATGTCATTGAAATCAACAATATCAATATTGAACCGCCGCCCGACTTTGGCGCAAAGATACCGCCGGACTATATTGCCGGGATTGGCAAGCATCATGAAAAATTTATCATGCTTTTGAATGTGCATACCATGCTGAGCGCCGCAGAGCTGGGCGATTTTGAAGCGTATCAAATGGAAGCGTACCGTGAAAAAATTCAACAAATGAGCCAAACAAAACACGCGGATGAAAACAAAGAAGATGGGGAAAAGGAAGAGTTAAACGATCAGGGGGAAAACGATGGCGAATGACACAGCCACAGCCGACGAACAACAATATTTAACTTTCCTGATGGGGCAGGACCAGTACTCGTTGAGTATCCGGCAAGTGAAAGAAATTATTGCCTATACGGATGTCATGAAAATACCCATGCTGCCTCACTATATAAAGGGCGTGATTAATTTGCGCGGGCACGTTGTCCCGGTGATTGACCTTTCGTTGCGGTTCGGAAAAGAAAATACGCAAATCGGAAAATTAACGTGCATTATCATTATAGAAGTCGCTCGCGGGGATCAGGTGCGGGAGTTGGGGATCATGGTGGATGCCGTGAACGAGGTGATCAGCCTTGCTTCGGACAACATCGAAGATCGGCCCGAGTTTGGAGACGATGTAAATGTGGAATTTATTGACGGTATGGGGAGAGTTGACGATAAATTTGTGATCATGCTAAATGTCAGTAGACTTTTAAACGTAAAAGATCTGGACGTACTGGACAAAGCCGCCCAGGCCGGAAAAACCATGATGAATAATCCTTCCGGGTCGCAAGCTGCTGCATCCGAGTAGGTCGATGATTTTCAGACCGGAATTAACGGCAAATGAACACACCCGGATCACCGTATACGATCGCCAATATAACTTTAACTGATAAGGAATTTCGGCGTTTTCAGGAATTAATCTATGAATGGTCAGGCATTTATATGTCCGATGCCAAGCGGGCGCTGGTTGCCGGGCGGCTTTTAAAACGATTGCGTTACTATCAATTAAGCAAATTTCAACAATACATTGACATTGTCGAAGATCCGCAAAACAAAGTGGAGCGTCAGATTATGGTGAATATTCTGACAACCAACGAAACTTATTTTTTTAGAGAAAGCCAGCATCTCGATTATCTTCGCGATGAAATTCTGGAAAACTATAAGCGCGACGGTAATTTTCGCGTATGGAGCGCCGCCACATCCAGCGGGCAGGAAGCGTATTCCATTGCGATGGTGATTGACTCAAAGTTAGGGAACACCCCCTGGGAAATTATCGGAACCGACATTAACGAAGAAGTGCTGGAAAAAGCCGTGCAGGGAATTTACCCGATTGAGGCGGCCGATAAAATACCGACTCATTACTTGAAAAAATACTGCTTGAAGGGAGTTCGATCGCAAGAAGGGTTTTTTACCGTTATTGACAATATAAAAAAACGGATCACGTTTCAACAATTGAACTTAATTGAATCGAACCCGACTTTCGGATTGTTTGATGTTGTATTTTTGCGAAATGTAATGATCTATTTTAACCTGGAGACCAAGCAACGCTTGATTGAGAAAATTACCAGGTATATTAAAGACCAGGGCTATCTGATATTGGGTCATTCCGAAAATTTAAACAATATCAGCAAAAATTATAAAATTGTGGGCCCGACAATCTATAGGAAACAATGAAAGAACCTGATTTTATTATAGAGATTTTTTTACGGCCCGGCGAGTTTCATTGGGGCGATACGGATACGCGCATACGGACAATACTCGGTTCTTGCGTCGCTTTGTGCGTCTGGCATCCGAAATTGAAAATTGGGGGCATGTGCCACTACCTTTTGCCGATGCGCCGGATCCGCGAAAAAGAGGCGCCCCCGGACGGTCGCTATGGCGATGAAGCCGTTGAACTGATGTTAAAAGAAATTAAAAAGGCAAAGACAAAACCGTCCGATTATCATATGAAGATATTTGGCGGGGCCAATATGTTTTCAAAAGTGATTGAAAAGGGAGCAATGAACGTAGGCGAGAAAAATGTCACGCTTGCCGAAAATATTGCGAAAGAGCACGGTTTTCAATTGATGGCGAGCCATACGCGCGGTACCGAACATCGATCCATTTTGTTTGACATTTGGAGCGGCGATGTCTGGTTAAAGAAACCGAAAGCGGGAGATGTTCTGCCGGATTAAAGGGAAGTGTATTAATGTCGAGCAAAATCAAAGTAATGATTATTGATGACTCTGCGGTTGTGCGCAGCGTTCTTACTGAAATTTTAAGCAATGATCCCCAGATTGAAATCATCGGATCTGCGGCCGATCCGATTTTTGCCGAGCGATACCTTCAAAAAAGCTGGCCGGATGTCATCATCCTTGACATTGAGATGCCGCGGATGGACGGGATTACGTTTTTAAAAAAAATCATGAAAGAACGCCCGACCCCCGTTGTCATTTGTTCCACACTGACGCTGGAAGGCGCCGAAGTCACCATGGAAGCGGTAAGCGCCGGGGCGGTTGAAATTATCACAAAACCGGATCTTGGCTTAAAAGGATTTCTCGAAGAATCGGCGCAACGATTTCTTCATTCCGTAAAATCGGCAGCCGCCGCCAGAATCAACAAGCTCATACATATCCGTGAGAGCGAATCAAAAGGAACGCGAGAAGAAAAAATTATTGATGCGCCCCCCCGAAAACCGTTAGACAAAACCGACCGGAAAGTGGAGCCAAGGTTATCGGCCGATGTGATATTGCCGGCCGGCAACAGGGCCATGAGCGTAACGACCGATAAAGTTGTGGCCATCGGCGCATCTACCGGCGGGACACAAGCCCTGGAAATTGTTTTAAAAAATTTACCCCGCACTTCGCCGGGAATTGTCATTGTTCAGCATATGCCTGAAAATTTTACCGGCGCTTTTGCCGCCCGGCTTGATTCCGTTTGCGAAATCGAAGTGAAAGAGGCGGTTGACGAAGACCGGGTGATTCCGGGCAGGGCGATCGTCGCCCGCGGGAACAAACATCTCACGGTTATTCGCAGCGGAGCACAGTATCGCGTCAGGGTGGTTGACGGCCCGCTGGTTAGCCGCCATCGCCCTTCGGTTGACGTTCTTTTCCGCAGCATTGCCCGCGAAGCCGGCAAAAATGCATTGGGGATTATCATGACGGGAATGGGCGATGACGGCGCTTCCGGTTTGCTTGAAATGCGCGAAGCCGGCTCTCAAACCGTAGCTCAGGACGAAGATACCTGCATTGTGTTCGGTATGCCGGCTGAGGCGATTAAACGCGACGCCGCGAAAAAAATCGCTTCGCTTTATGCAATTCCGAAAATCATTGCCGGGTTTAAGTAAGGCGCGGAAGGCTCATACCACAAGAGACATGCTTTTAACCTGAGCGTAGACTTGCATTCCTTTGCGCAGTTTAAGGCGATCTAACGACATATCGGTGATCTTTGAAAAAAGCGGTATGGTTTTTTGCGACTCGTCGCCTTGCGGGCGAATGGAAAGAACGACTAGAACCGAGCCATTTTGATCTTTCCGGATGTTTTCAATTTTTCCCGGCAAAATATTGGTAATGCTCATGTTCTTGTTTCGCTCGAGAGCCAGGCTCACGTCGCTTGCCTTGATTTGTAACCGCACTTGCGAGCCGGGCGGATGGTCTATTTTCCGGGTCCAGACATCGCCTTTGCCGGTTTGAGAAAAATCCAGCAAAGTCATGGCATACTGTTCATGGTGCTTGAGAATTTCAGCCTTGAGAACGACCATGGGCGTGACCCGGGCAATGGTTGGGTCTTGGTCCGTTTCGTCGTACCACTGCGAACCGGCCGGCGAGAGAATAAAATCGCCGCCGGCCATTACATCGTTGAGTTTTCCTTCTTTTTTTACTTTCCCTTGCTCAAGTAAAACCAGGTAGTCGGCCAGGCGCGCAATTTCCTGGGTCGAATGGCTGACATACAAAACCGGTATTTTCATCCGCTCATGAAGCGTTTCCAGGTAAGGGTAAATATCACGTTTGCTGTTGGCGTCCAACGCGGATAACGGCTCGTCCATGAGTAAAAGTTCCGGGCTGGTCAAAAGCGCGCGGCCAATGGCAACCCGCTGTTTTTCCCCGCCCGAAAGACGGTGCGTATCGTTTCGGTCAATGAGCTTGCCTAACCCTAAAAGTTCAATTACCTGTTCTGGATGAATGGTTCGTTTTTCAAAAGGCACGCGCCGGTACCCGTACATTAAATTTTCCCGGACGCTCATGAATGAAAAGAGACTGGGCTCTTGAAAAACATACCCCAAAGAGCGCCGGTGAACCGGGACAAATTGGCGGTCATGCCAGGTATCGTTCCCGATTTTAAGGTACCCCTTTTCCGGTTTTTCCAGACCTGCAATGCAGCGCAAAAGCGTTGTTTTCCCCGAACCGGAAGGCCCGAAAATCGCCGTGATGCCTCTGGCCGGGGCGGTAAAACCGGCATCAAGAGTAAAACCGTCTAAATGTAAAACATAGTGCGCTTTGATTTTTGGCATGATCTTCGTTTATCTATCGATTTCGTTATTGTTTTTCCGGGTTAAGTTCAGGCGGAGGTTTGGGCCGGCGCCGCCGGTCGAGCCAAAGGCGTTGATGGCAAGCAAAAGCAGAAATGAGACCAAAAGCAAACCGGCCGAAAGCAAATGCGCAATTTGGTATTCGACCGCCTCTACGTAGTTATAAATCGCTACCGAGAGCACCTGTGTCTCGCCGGGGATATTCCCCCCCAGCATTAACACCACGCCAAACTCGCCCAGGGTATGAGAAAAGACAAGGATCATCGCTGTTAAAAATCCGGGCTTCGCCATGGGCAGGCAAATACTGAAAAAAGTGTCAAACCTTGACGCGCGTAACGTCGCGGCAACTTCAAGGGGGCGGCGGCCAATCGATTCAAAAGCGTTGCGGATCGGTTGAACGGCAAAAGGCATGGAAAAAATGACGGAGCCAAAAACGATCCCTTCAAAGGTAAACGGCAACGGAGCCAGGTTCCAATGAGCGAAAATTTTACCTAAAAAGCCGCGGGGGCCTGACAGAACGAGCAAGTAAAAACCAAGCACGGTCGGGGGCAAAACCAGCGGCAGAGAGACCAGCGCCGTTACAAACGGTTTGCTTTTTGAGGCGGTTGTCGCCAGCCACCATGACAACGGGGTCGCAAGAAGAAGCAAGATAAGCGTGGTGATGCCGGCAAGTTTTAACGTTAGCCAGATGGCTTGCCAATGCGCCGGGTCAATCTGGACGTTTTTCGGTAATATCATTGCCGGGCGGACCCCCCGCTTTTGCGAGAGCTATTTGGCAATCCATACCCATACGCCTGAATTACGGCGGACGCCGGTTCGCTTTGCATAAACTGTAAAAAATCCAAAGCCGCTTTTTTTGATGCGGCGGGCGTTTCGGCTTCCGCTTTTGACAACAAAACGGCGCTTTGCCGAATGGGGGAATATAAATCGGGCGGAATGATCCAATACGAACCTTCGCTGATTTTGCCGTTTCGCATGATTTGAGATATCGAGATAAAACCAAGCTGGGCGTTTTCGCTGGCGATAAACTGGTACGTTTGCGCCACGCTTTGACCCATGACAATTTTACTTTCCAATTCGGTGCGCCACTCTGAGCTTTTTCGGTTTTCAAGCCCCGAGAGAATTTCGCGGGCGGCTGCGCCATAGGGCGCAAGGGCCGGGTTGGCCAGAGCGAGTTTTTGAAATTGATTGCTTTCCAAAACCTTGCCTTGCTTGTCAACGAAACCGGGCTTTTTACTCCAGAGGACCAGCGTACCGAGTGCGTAAACTTGCTGCGTTTCGCCATCCGCAAAACCTTCTTTGATGAGCCTGGCTGTCCAGCTTTCATCGGCGGCAAAATAGAGATCGAAAGGCGCTCCTTGTTTGATTTGCGCGTATAAGCTGCCGCTTGAACCGAAACTTAAAACAACACGGTGCCCTGTCTCTTTTTCAAACAAAGCGGCAATCTCTTTCATGGGGGCGGTAAAGTTTGCGGCTGCGGCAACCCTGATTTCAGCGGCATGGATCTGAGAGACAGGAAGGGGGGTAAACAAATAAGCAAAAAGACTAAAGCAGCCTAAATGACCTGAAAAAAAGAATCGGGCAAAAACCGAACGAACCCGATAGAACCTGCGGGGCTTCCCGGCTTTTTTCGAGAGTAAACCAAATAATATAAGAAGGATTTGCCTTTTCATCCGTATCGTTATATACTATACTACATAACGGAGACTTTGTCCATTTTTACGCAAGAAGCGGCAAGGCATATAAAAACAAAATGAGCCCGAAACAAAACAAACCGGCGTCAGCGCCTCTTCCTTTTATTTATCAAAACGAGCTTTCGATTATGCTGGGCGAAAATTACCGCATTACCCGAAACCGGATCAATATTCTGCTGGCCATTGACGAAACCGGTTCCATTTCGCAAGCCGCCCGAAAACTGAAAATGAGTTACAAAGGAGTTTGGGACGCTATTTACCAGATACAAAATCTTTCCGGCATTGAATTGGTCGAATCGCATACCGGGGGGCGGGGCGGGGGCGGCGCCTGTTTAACCGAAGAGGCCCGGAAAATGGTGGGCGCTTTTTTAAAAAGTGAAAAAAGGGTGAACTGGTTTTTAACCAACCTGGATCCGGGCATTGAAGATGCCGGCGATTTTTTCGGATTTCTGCATCGCATCTCCGTAAAAACAAGCGCGCGCAACCAGTTTAACGGGGTTATTGAGCGAGTGAAAAAAGGAAAAATCAGCTCGCTGGTTTTTGTAAAAATATCCGAAAGGCATAAACTGGCGGCAAGCGTAACCAATGACAGTATCCAGGAACTGGATCTGAAAAAGAAAAAAAGCGTAATTGTATTGATTAAAGCGCCCCATGTGCGGCTCTACCCCAATGCAACCAAACCGGAGAGAGGGATCAATCAAAACTCTTTTACGGGGAAAGTGACCAGAGTGTTGGCAGGCGACGGACAAAGCGAAGTCAACGTTTCGGTCGATGGCGGTTTTAAGGGGGGATTCAATTACACCGCCTCTTTACCGGAAGAAGAAAAAGAAAAATTGAATATCCGTGAAAACCAAAACATCCGGTGCATGATCCGGCCGACCGATATCATACTTGGAACAGTCTAACCATTTCGCATAACGTTATCGCGCCGCCTTTTGTGGCCGCATGCAATCATGCGGCAATTAATCCATAGGCAATAAATCTTTCATCTTGTCGTAAAACATGGCGGTATAACCTTCGGGGCGCAGCCGCGCAATTAAATCTTGCATTTTTGCGTCTTTGCCGACAATGATTTTAGTTCGTTTCGCCATCATCCCTTCTACGATAATTTTTGCCGCATTCGAAGCTGACAGCGTTTGAGCGCTGCCGTCACCGCCCCCGCCAAGCAGCGCCTTTTTTTCTTTGTCTGTCATGAGCGGCGAATTTTTCACAATGTTCGTCGCAATGGCCCCCGGAAAAACAACGCTAACGGTCAAACCGGTTTTTAAATATTCCATTCGCAACGATTCGGTAAAACCGCGCACGGCAAATTTCGAGGCCACATACGGCGTCAGTCCCAGGTACCCGACCAGGCCCGCTGCGCTCGAAGTGTTGACCAAAGCGGCCTCTTCTTGCCGCAACAAGTACGGGATAAATTCACGGCTACAATAAATGACGCCGTACACATTGACAGCGAATATTTTTTCATAGACTTTATAATCGATCTTTTCAAATTTTTGGAACTTAGGCATGATGCCGGCATTGTTAAAAAGAACATCGACTCTTTTGTGTTTCTTGGCGACATCTTTGGCAAACTTTTTTACCTGCGGCAATTGCGAGACATCCGCCTGGTGAACGGAACAACGCCCGCCGTTTTCTTCAATTAAAGCGGCGGTCTCTTTGACACCGTCAAGCCGGTAATCGCCAGCCGCTACAACGGCGCCTTTTGACGCGCACAGCAGCGCAATTTCGCGCCCCATGCCGGAACCGGCTCCGGTAACTACGACCACCTTTTCTTTTAAGGATTTCATTTGGTTCTCCTCATCATTTTATTCATAATTCGCGCCATTAAAAGCGCGCTATCGCGCCCGTACATGCGATAAAATCGGTGCACAGGCTGAAATTCAAGTTGCATAACTACTCTCAAGTTGGTATGGTATTAATATAAACAAATGCAATGCAGGACATCAATATTTCACGGTTATGCAATATACCTAAAGAGGGGCGGGTGGCTCTGGTGCACATGAATGTACGAATGCCGCTGGCGCCGCGGACAGCGAGAGGCGGTCCTCGCTCCGGGGATTTGTTTTTTTCCCTAACCACCCCCACCCTGATGGGTGGGTCCAGAAGAAAGACAAATTTTTCAGGTTCTTTACTAAGAATCGTCTTTTTAAAGCGTTTTTTTCAGTTTTAGAAAATTTTGTAAAAATTTGCTTAACACGGAAAATGAGCCTGTGCTTCCCCCCGGCGATATTTTTGTCTTTAATTTCATCTTGACGAACCTGCCGTTTTTATGTCAAGTAGCGTATGGCGCGTAAGCGCAAACGCCAAAATCAAGATGCGGGCGAAGATTGAAAAAATATACAAGGCTGAGGCGGGCAGGGTTCTGGCGACCCTCATGCGCCTTTTTCAGCGGTTTGACACAGCCGAAGAAGCGTTGCAAGAAGCCTTCCTCGCCGCAGTAAAAAAGTGGCCGCTCGAAGGCATCCCGCGAAACCCGTATGCCTGGCTGGTATCGGCCGGTAAGTTTAAAGCCATTGACGCAATCCGTCGTTCGGGCCGCGAAAAAGAACTTCTGGAACAATCGTACGATCTTTCCGAATCACAGCAAGCAGGGTCCGGCGAAACAAACGACCCGGCTTTGGCGCAAGCCGAACAAATGCAATGGGAACAAATACTTGCAGAAGACGATCAACTGCGTTTGATCTTTTTCTGCTGCCACCCCCTGTTGCCCCGCGATTCGCGCATTGCGCTCTCTTTAAAAGAAGTATGCGGAATGAATACGGCTGAAATTGCCAGAGCCTACCTCTTGCCGGTAGAAACCGTTAAAAAAAGAATTGCAAGAGCTAAAACAAAAATACGCGAATCCGATATCCGTTTTGAAATCCCCTCAAAGGGCGAACTCTCACGCCGCATCGACGCCGTATTGCAAGTTGTTTATTTAATCTATAACCAAGGGTACGCCATTACCGGAGACAGCGGCATTCCGAAAAAAACGTCTGAAGGTTTTAACGTCAAATTAACCGCCGCAAAGTCAAGCCCGACATTAACACCCGTATTAACACAAAAGGCCCTTTATCTCAGCCGGACAACCGCCCGCCTCATGGCAACCCCCGATAGCCTGGGGCTTCTGGCCCTTCTTCTTTTGCTTGAATCGCGAAACAGGTCGCGCCAAACGCCGGGGGGCGAGATCATACCTTTAGAGCGGCAAGACCGCAGCTTATGGAACCGGGGCTTGATCCGGGAAGGCATTCAACTGATTCAGTCGGCCATGATGTCCGGACGCCCGGGGCCCTATGTGATTCAAGCGGCCATTGCCGCAACCCATGCAGTCGCCGACTCGGTTCAAAATACGGACTGGAAGCTCATCGTCGACTATTATGACATGCTCTTTGCAATGCAGCCTTCCCCGGTCATCGCTCTGAACCGCGCCATTGCCGTCGGAATGAAAACGGGCCCGAGGCAAGCGTTTGACTTGCTTCTCGATCTTGGCAAAGACGAGCGCCTGAAGTCATACCACCCGTTGTACGCCGCAAAAGCCGAATTTGCCAAACGTCTCCGGTTAAAAGACGAAGCAGCCGCAGCCTACCGAACCGCCATTCGCCTGGCGCCGGGTTTGGCGGAGAAACAGTATTTAAAAAACGAATTGGCAAAAATCGAATCTTTTTAAAAAAAATACAAAGGAGTGTCCCTGGCGGGCATCTTCATTCGACTATAAATTAAGAGCGGTGAAAGCGATACGCGCTCTGGCGCAGGCACAAATCAAACAAGGCGCAGGGAAAGAACCTTGAAAAGGGTTCCCGCGATTTGTTTGCGGTATCGCAGACGCCGCTTAGGTTTGAGTAAAAAAATGCAATTTGTATAAATGAATTGCGTCAACAAGGAGAATCGATATGCAGTTTTTTGTTTACTTTACCAGAAACGAAGGCGAGACGATGAATCCCCCGACGCCTGAGGGAATGGCGAAAATGGGAGAACTAATGAAAAAATCATTTGAGTCGGGTAAAATTGTCGCGACAGGGCAACTGCCCCATGAGGCGACCTACCTTGAACTCAAAGACGGCGACTTTTCGATTTCAGACGGCCCGTTTATCGAGAGCAAAGATTTGATCCCCGGTTTTACCATTATCAGCGTGAATTCAAAAGAAGAAGCGGTGGAATGGACCAAAGAACTCCGCGAATGCATGGGTGACGGTACCATGAGAATGGCGCGCTTGTCCGCGACCGGGCCCGAAGAACTGGAACGATAAGACGCCCGTTTTTTTGCCCTTTTTTCTAAAGAGAAACTCGCCCCGCCTGCCATGGGCGGGGTCTTTCAGGGCAGGTTCTCAATATCGATATTTAAGACATACAGAAGAAGAGCCATTCGCATAAAAAGCCCGTTTTGCGCCTGCTTAAAATAAGCGGCGTTGGGCAACTCGTCAATATCGGTTGAGACTTCCGCCAGCCGGGGCAGCGGGTGCAACACCCGGATATCGGGGTTGCTTTTTTCCAGGAGGCTGCGGTTAATCACATATGCATTGCGGACACGGTTAAACTCTTCGTGGTCGAGAAAGCGCTCTTCTTGCACGCGGGTGACATAGGCAATGTCGGCATCGTGCATCGCTTCAATCGATGAAGTTTCATGAAAAGGAATGTTTTTTGCATTGAGTTCTTCTTTATATTTTGCCGGGAGAGCCAGCTCACCAGGGCTGATAAAAACCATCTCTACCGGGTAATGGCTGAGAAGTTTAATCAACGAATGAATGGTTCGGCCAAATTTGATGTCTCCGATAAAAGCAACCCTGATTTTGTTTTCCCCTAAACCTTTCATCGTGGCTATCGTATACAAATCAAGCAGCCCCTGGGTTGGGTGTTCCCCGGCGCCGTCGCCGGCATTAATGACGGGGATCGATATATTCTTCGCGGCCACTAACGAAGCCCCTTCTACCGGGTGGCGAATTGCGCAAACATCGGCATACGATTCAATGACTTTCAAGGTGTCAAAGAGCGATTCGCCTTTGGCCAGAGATGAAAACTTAATGCCGACAGAAGTTAAAACGCGGCCGCCCAGTCGGTGCATGGCAGATTCAAAAGAGAGCCTTGTTCGCGTACTTGGCTCAAAAAACATTGTCGCTAAAATATATTCATTTAACAGGGGAATCTGCCGCCGGGTTTTCATCGCTTCTTCAAGCTTGGCGGCGTTGCCAATGAGTAGGTCCAGCTCGTCTTTGGAAAATTGATCGGCGCTGAGAATCGATTTATTTTTCATGAGATCTCCTTGAGGGGGGCTTTTAAGGTAGTTTGCGAAATTCGACCCTGCGCATATTTCACACGGACAAACTGAAAAGCAAGGCCCGATATGCAAAGATTTTTTCGGCCCTTGCGCATTAAATTTTTACATTAGTAATGAGGGCGTCAATTCAAAGACGATACCGTTGGAGTTGGGTTAAGAAATCCTTTTCAATGAGAATCGTTTTCAATTGATAGCTTTCAACCGGTCGCCCGTGTTTGCGTAAAAGCGGTTGCCGGAACTTAAATTAGGTAGTGTTATGGAATCAATAGAAGGGTATTTAAGCGTAGATCACAAAAGGTGCGATCAGGAATTTGCCGAAATGGAAACATGCGTTGTCAACAAGAGCTGGGAAGAAGCCAGGCAGGCATGCGAAAAGTTTTCTCATATGCTGAATACCCACCTGCGAATGGAAGAAGAAATTTTATTCCCCGAGTTTGAAAAGGTCACCGGGGCCGCCGGTGGGCCAACGCAAGTGATGAAAATGGAACATGAACAAATGAGAAACACCGTTTCGGAACTGATTCATAAAATTGACTCGGAAGATTACCGGGCCAGCGCAGGGCTGATGGAAACCTTGATGATTTTAATGCAACAACACAATATGAAAGAAGAGCAAATTTTATACCGAATGGCCGACCAGATGTTGGCGGGCAAACTTGACCAGTTGCTCAACGGGTTTCATAGAATCAAATTAAACGGCTGAGTATGGATATCCAGGGATTATCCATGGATCAGGCCCCGCCGTTTCGGGCCGTATATCGTTACTTGCTGCCGGCCCCGTTGTTTCTCGTGGCGACCGGTATTGCCATGGCCTTGGCCGATGCTTCGCTTTTTGCCAATTTTACGCAAAGCAAGTTGATTGCCATTGTGCATTTGCTTACTTTAGGGTTTATCCTTCTTACCATCTTTGGCGTATTGCGGCAAATGATGCCGGTGGTCGCCGGCGTGGTCGTGCCTTTGTCGCCGCAAAGAACGCTGTTTTTTCTGTTTTTTTACTTGCCGGGCATTTTTCTTTTTGCCGCCGCTTTTTTTCTTATTGATACGGGCCAAAACCCGGCGCTGGCCGCCAATTTACTGGCTCTGGGGTTATTGCTTCTGGGCGTATCTTCGTATTGGTATATTTTGAAAATTGAGTACCATTTGTTTGTGCGGTACCTGAAACCGAAAACCATTGCGCCGGGGGCGACGGTGATTGCCTTGATGCTGGCCCTGGCGGCTATTGCAGTCGTGGTTGCCATTGGATTGCTCATGGGGTACGGGAGAGTGACAGGCCATTACTTTTCCTGGCAGCCGGCTTTGCTGCATTTGCACCTCGCCTGGGCGTTCGGGGGCTTGATTTTGCTTCCAGTCATCGGAATTTCATACCGCGTTATCCCCATGTTTTTTGTCGCCCCGGATTACCCGCGGTGGATGCAACTTTTTTTAACCCCGGCTTTATTCGCAACGCTGGTTTTATTTACTTTTTCCGGTTTGATGCCCGGTTCGCTCGGCTCTTTTTTTGCCAGGGGCTCCGATATGGCCGCTTTTCTGGCCGTTTTTTTTGCCGTTACGACCTTGGTGCAACTTTGGCGAAAAAAAAGAAAACTGCCCGACCAAACGCTGGCTTTCTGGCGCCTGGCGATGGTCATGCTGGTGATTTTTTTTCTTTTTTATACAAAAATTGTGCCCGACGATTTGGTCGGGATCGACCGTTTGCGCAGACCTGTTTTTCTGGCGGCTCTGTTTCTGGCGGGGGTTGCGGTAAGTTTGATCATGGGGATGCTTTACAAGATTGTCCCGTTTTTAGTCTGGTTTCATCTGGCTTCCAGGGGGAACTTTTCTATCCCCACGGTGAAGCATGTCATTTCGGACGGCCCCATTCGTTTGCAGTTTGTTTTGCATGCGGTTTTTCTTCTCTCTTTTTTTATTTCGTTGAGCGGTTTCACAAGCTTTTCCAACGGGGCGGCTGTCTCCGGGGTTTTTCTTGCGATTGACGGCGGTTTTCTCTTTTATCAAATCTTTACATCGGTTCGCAAATATGAAAAAGCGTCTCGTCTTGAGCCCGGACAAGTTGCGTAAAACGTTGTATCCCGATAAAAATAGTTTACAAGACCGATGTAACGTATTTAAGTAACGAGGCGAAACAGGAGATAAGTTATGGGCGATGACAACAACGCTGCGAAACAAAAACATAACTCGCAGACGACCCGCATTATCGCTCCGAAAAAATACCACCGGCTCTTGACCGAATCGGTGAAAAACATTGCATGGGAACCTCTCGAGGGGTTTTCCTTTTCGGAAGAAAGCGGGCATGACACTTGCACTATTTTAATCATTACCGAAACTCATTTTAACGGGAACCGCGAAGCCTTTTGCAGCTGGAGCGATGCCATGGGCGATCTCAGGCTAAAAACCATTTTATTGTCCGGCGAACAAAACCAAACGGGCAAGGCAAACCGGGGCGGCGAACCGAATACGGACAGAATTTATCTTGCGGCCCCCGAAGCGACGGCGGCAACGATTTTAACCGACCTGGTTCAGAACGCCATACACCTGTTAAAGATCACCAAAGATAACCTGGAGCTGGAAAAAAATCTCCAGGGCGTCTATTCCGATGTGCGCAGTCTTACCAAAGTAGGGCAAGCTCTTTTGACGGAACGCGATTTCGACAAACTCATTGAACTGATCTTGATTCAGGCGCGCTTGCTGGTAGGGGCCGATGGCGGTTCCATTTATGTGGTGGAGCCGCCTGAAAAAAAAGGCGAAAAACCGACGAAACTGCGCTTTAAAAAATCGGCGCTGAATTTAGACGCCGGGGAGTTCCTGCTCGACATGGATAAAAACTCCATTGCCGGGTATGTCGCCCTGACCGGCGAGCCTTTGCTCATTAGCGACGTGTATAAATTAAACGGCGACGAAGAATACCGTTTTAATTCCGATTTTGACAAAGTTCATAATTATTATACCCGCTCAATGATGTTGATCCCGATGAAAAATCACCGCGACGACGTGATCGGCGTCATCCAGTTGATCAATAAAAAAAGAGACCCCGGCGCGCAACTGAAACTTGAAGAGATGAAGGGGAGCGGGGTTGTCGAATTCACTTCAAAATGCTACGAGGTTGTGAGTTCGCTTGCCGGCCAGGCCGGCATGGCAATTGAAAACAATACGTTGATTTCCGAGATTCGAGAATTGTTTGAAGGTTTTGTCCGGGCTTCGGTAAAAGCGATCGAGCAACGGGACCCGACTACCAGCGGTCACTCTTCGCGCGTGGCGATCTATTCGGAGGGGATGGCAAAGGCCATTGACAGCGCCGGCGCCGGAGATTTTAGCCATATTAAATTTACCAAAGACCAGATTACCGAATTGCGCTACGCCTCGTTACTGCATGATTTCGGAAAGGTCGGGGTGCGCGAAAAGGTTTTGGTCAAAGCCAGGAAACTGTACCCCGATGAGCTTGAAGTAATTGAATGGAGATTTCACTACATTCAAAAATCGCTTGATAACGAACTGCTTGAAAAAAAACTCGATTACCTCGCCAAAGGGGCGACATTCCACGACCCGATTATCGAAAAGGTGGATGAAGAGTACCGGGAAAAAAAGGCAAAGGTCACGGCAATGTACAAATCGATTTTGCACGCCAATGAATCGACGATTCTGGAAACCGGAGATTTTAAAAAACTGGAGCAAATGACCTCAAAAAGCGTGCTTTTGGAAGACGGTTGCCGGGTGCCCTTTTTAAACCAGGGGGAGCTCCTCAGCCTTTCGGTAAAAAAAGGGACGTTGGGCGCAGCCGAACGCGCCGAGATTGAGTCGCATGTGAGCCATACCTACCAATTTTTAATTCAAATTCCCTGGACCAAGGATTTGCAGAACGTGCCGGACATCGCGCATGGCCATCACGAAAAACTTGACGGTAGCGGGTACCCGCTTGGTCTGGATGAGCAAGACATCATGATCCAGACGCGGATCATGACCATTGCCGATATCTTTGACGCCTTGACGGCATGGGACAGGCCTTATAAAAAGGCTGTCCCTATTGAACGGGCTTTGGATATTTTACACATGGAAGCGAAAGACCACCACATTGACCCGCGTATCTTAAAAGTGTTTATAGAGGCTGAGATTTATAAAACGGCGCATACATCGGTGACTTTGTAACCTTATGCAATATTTGATCAAACGGCTTCTCTGGATGATCCCGACCTTTATCGGGATTGTAACCATAACCTTTTTTTTAACCAAGCTGCGCCCCGACCCGATTACCCAGAAAATGATGAACCCGGACGGGATGAAAGAGACTTCCGCCGCCGAGCAATACCTCGAAGAGTTGCGGGCCTATTACGGGTATGACAAACCCCTCTATGTGCAATACCTGAAAATCTGGAAAAATATTTTAACCCTTGATTTTAGCACCAGCCGCATTGACCACCGGCCTGTGATTGAAAAAATTGCGGAAGCGCTGCCGGTCACTTTAGTTTTAAATATCGTGACAATATTGATTGTCTATATTATTTCAATACCGCTTGGCGTTTATAGCGCCTTGCACGACGAGACTCTGGCCGACCGTTTGATTACCGTATTGCTATACATTTTGTATTCGTTGCCCTCTTTTTGGGTGGCCCTTTTGCTGTTGAAATATCTTTCCGGCGGCGATTATCTGAACCTTTTCCCCCTTTCGGGTTTATACAGCGATTCGCATGAAGAGTTTCATTTGTTGAATCGTTTTCTCGATGTGGCCTGGCATCTCTTTTTGCCTGTCGTTGTCTCGGTATATAGCGCATTTGCCTTTCTCTCGCGCTTTGTCAAAAGCAGCTTTATGGAAGCCTGGAAATCGGAATACATTCGCACTGCCCGCGCCAAAGGGTTAAACAGCCGGCGGATTATTTACGTCCATGCCATGCGAAACTCTATGATCCCGTTAGTGACCATGATGGCCGGAATGCTGCCGGGGTTGATCGGGGGGAGCGTCATTATCGAGTCGATTTTTTCTCTGCCCGGCATGGGTAAACTGGCCTTTGACAGCATTTATACCAATGATGAAACCGTGATCATTGCCGTGGTATCTATCTCGGCTTTGTTGACATTGATTGGCATATTACTTTCGGATATCGCCTATACTCTGGTTGACCCGCGGATCAAGTTTGAAGAGAGCGAACAATGAAGGTAGATCGTGTCACCAAAGTATCGATTGCCATTGTCCTTTTCTTTTTTGGTCTCGCCCTCCTGGCGCCCTTTTTAGCGTCCCGGTATCCTTTGGCGGTGTTTGCCAATGACACCGAATATGAAATCGCGTTTAGCCCCGTACTCTCTTCGTTTGCCCGGTCGAACCGGGCCAATTTAAACCGGATTCCGTTTCGCGAGTTGGCCGCCGCCGGTAAAATAACCGCTCTTTTTTCGCCAATCCCTTACGGACCGTATGAAAAAAATCTTGATGAAATTTTAGCGTCCCCGGGCTCCGGGCGGTTTGGTCACTATCTCGGAACCGACGATGTCGGACGTGATGTCGCTTCGCGGATGATCCACGGGGCGAAAAATTCAATGATGGTCGGGCTTGTCGCCGTCGGTATCTCGTTGATTTTTGGCGTCATTATCGGTTCGCTGGCCGGTTACTTCGGAGGGTGGACGGATCTCTTATTGTCGCGGCTCATTGAAATCGTCATTACGTTCCCGACCTTGATTTTAATCATGGCGGTGCTGGCGCTGCTGCGCCCCTCGCTTGTCAATATCATGGTGATCATCGGTTTAACCGGATGGACCGGGACCGCCCGGATTATCCGCGGCGAGTTTTTCAAACGAAAAAACCAGGAATATGTGCAAGCGGCGATGGCGTTAGGCGCTTCGCACTTTCGCGTGATTGTCAGGCATATTTTACCCGGCAGCCTGCCTCCCGTTTTAGTGATGGCTTCGTTTGGCGTTGCCGGCGCGGTTTTAATGGAATCGAGCCTGAGTTTTTTAGGCATTGGCATCCGCGCTCCGGAACCTTCCTGGGGGCAAATTTTAAACTCATCGAGAAACTACATTGATTTTGCCTGGTGGATGGTTACCTTCCCCGGTATGGCGATTTTCTTTACGGTGGTTTCGTATAACTTGTTGGGCGACTATCTGCGAAAGGCTCTCAGCCCCAGGGAAAGAACGAAATAACGAAATCGGGAATCACCGGGAGCTTACGGCTTTTTTTTCTTTTTTTCGTAGCCGAGTTCTTCGCTGGTCTTTAAGTCGCTGTACCACCCTGTAACCACTTGCTTTAAAATCCGGTTCGACAACCCGTTTAAGAGGCGTTCTTTTGCGGTAAATTCGTTTTCATAGGGGGGCGTTCTAGGCTGGTACATTGTATCGAAGCGAACTGTTTTTTTGTCGAACAGATTTTCTTCGGAAATCTCCGGGTTAGGGCGCACCCAGACGGTTGCGACAATCGTATAACGGTAGCGTTCCGCTTCGCCAAATTGATCGTACGATACGGGGTACTCTTCAAATTGGTCGATGTTTCCGAAAAGCCAGAGATCCGCTTTTTGTTTGTCAGACTCCACTTTAAATCGCTTGTCCATGCTAAAGCGCACTGTGAGCGTTTGTTTGAGGCGGCCGGTGAGCCCGCTTTCAAAAGTGCTGTCGGTAAAGTTATGAATGTAGATGGTTTTATATTTTCGGGGTATCGCTTCTTCGCCGTCTACCGGTAACGGTTTGGGCTCTTTTGTCTTTTTCTCTTTTTTCGTTTTTGGGGTCTTGGGAGCGGGTTCAGCGCTATCTTGAGTTTGATCCTGGTCCCGGTTTTGGGGACCGGCGCCCTTTGAAAATGTCTGGCACGCCGGGAAAAGACTCAACAAAAGCAGGCAGACAGCGGTTTGTCCGTATTGGCGAAATATTCTTTTGATGCCGCTCGTACCTTTGTTTGCAAGGAGCTCTGCCAGGTTCATAAGATAACCCATTAGATATTCTCTATATGTAAACAATTTTACTTCATTTATTTTCTTTGTTTTCTATTTGTTTCTATTTGGCCTGGGTTGGGTTTTTTCCTGTTTGCGCCGCCGATTGCCAAAAGAAAAGAATAGAAAAAAAACAATCTGTATTGGGGTTCAAAAACCCTTGACGCTTGCGCTCTTCCTAAAGAAGGTCTTGGCTTGGGTAGAAGTAAAAAGTATGAATCAAAAACAAAGCAACCGGCTCCGCAACCATGACCCGGCAGAAAAACGCAGGCAAAAAAAGAGAGACCGTGCCATCTTAACCGGAATTATTGCAGGGGCTATTGCCGGGGTCTTCTCGGGGATGTGGTTTGGGTCGTCGATGGCAAGCGTTGCGTGGTTGGGAATCCTTTTTCTCAACGCCCTGAAAATGGTGATTGTACCGCTTGTCATGCTCTCGATGATCACCGGTATCGCCAGTTTAGGGAGTATCCGGAAAGTCGGCTCGTTTGGGGTCCGCACTTTGGTCTATTATATGGCGACGACATCCGTTGCCGTTTTCATCGGGCTTTTGCTCGTCAACTGGGTGGAACCGGGCGCCGGGGCGTTTGCCGGGGAGGGGAGTGTCCCCGAACGGGTTGCCGGGCATGAAAATTATTCGATCACGCAGGTTTTAACCGGTTTTATCAGCCCCAACATTTTTCGTTCCATGGCAAACATGGAAATTCTACCGCTCATCTTCTTTTCGCTGCTCTTTGGCGGTATCCTTAGCCATATGGCTGACGAAACGCAAAACGGCCCGCAAAATAACAATGAAGAGAACGGAGCCAGGAAAGCTCTCCGGTTGTTTGAAACTTTAAACGAAGCGATCATGAGAATGGTTCACCTTGTTCTTTATTTTGCCCCCATTGGTATTTTCGGTTTAATTGCCGGTAAAATTGCGGCGGTTGGCTGGGAAAATTTTCAAGCCGAACTCGGGAAAGTGGCCAAATATGCGTTGACCGTCATCGGAGGTTTGGCTATTCATGGGGCGGTCGTTTTACCTCTTGTGTATCGGTATTTTACCGGGAAAAACCCTCTTCTCTATGTGAAAAACATGCTGCCGGCGATTTTTACCGCGTTTTCAACCGCGTCAAGTTCGGCGACGTTGCCTTTGACGATTGAATGCGCCGAAGAAAACAACCGGGTGCGGCCCGAGTCGGCCGGGTTTGTTTTACCCATTGGCGCTACCATTAACATGGATGGTACTGCCCTTTATGAGGCTGTCGCCGCTGTCTTTATTGCCCAGCTTTACGGCATTGATCTGACAACCGGGCAACAGGCCGTTGTTTTTTTAACGGCGTCTCTGGCGGCGATTGGCGCTGCGGGCATTCCCGAAGCGGGGCTCGTGACGATGGCGCTGGTTTTAAAGGCGGTTGGCCTTCCGCTTGAAGGGATAGGGCTTTTGCTGGCGATTGACTGGTTTTTGGACCGCTTTCGCACTTCGGTTAATGTTCTGGGCGACGCTTTTGGCGCCGGTATCATGGAAAAGTACCTAGATAGGCGATGATTGCCGTTTATTTGGCTGAATGTTTTTTTAAAAAATGACGCTAAAAAACGCTTTGCTATGAAATGGCGGAAAAAACCGCCTGAAACGTCGATTCATATGACAAAGCCTGATAAAATTGAAGCCTTTCCGGCCCCACCCAACAGGGCGGGGGTGGTTTGTGGAAACAAAAAACCGCACTAAACCCGCCAGACCCCTCACCGCGCATTTCCCTGTTTTCAAAATGAAAAAGTGCTTGTCTGACCAGAACGGTCTCATTCTGATGTATCCGGAGGAACAATGCCATGAAAAAACTATATATTATCGGAATATTATTATCCTTTGCTTATACCGGGGCTTCTGCCGGTTTATATGCCCAAAGCGCAGAAAAAAAGACAACTGCCGAATACATTGAGGATTTAAAATCGGATGACGATGCAGTTGTAATCACTGCGGTCCAGGCTCTGGGGCAGTCAAAATCAACTGACGCCATGGACCCCCTGATTGAAGTCATTAAAACGCATGAAAATCCCCGAGTTCGTATCTCTGCAGCGTCCAGCCTTGGATTAATGGGGACCAAAGAACAACCGACTACCGCACTTTCGGAAGTGGTTCAAAACGATGAAGACGACTCAGTCGTTTACGCCTCTTTGCTGGCGATCTTGAATCTGGCCGATGTGAATAACCCGGCGGCGTCCGAAGCGGTTCAGTTTTGCGATGAAAACAAGTCCGACGATCCGTATATCAAAGATGTTGTAGATCGTCTGAAAGCTGCCATTGGCGGCGCTAAATAAGAGATCCGGGCGTTTCTTCAAGTCACCCCTGCCCCTTGCCCCGGTCTTATTTCCGGACCAAGGGCGGGCGTGACAGCCGGAATGATTTTCTATCCCCGGGTTTCCGGGGAATTTCATAATTCGTTACGACAAGCATGAGCGAACTCAGCCGCGAAGAGGTTGAAAGGTACAGCCGGCAAATCCTCTATTCGGGTAAGAAGGGCCAGATTGCCCTGAAAAACGCCCGGGTGCTGGCGCTTGGCGCAGGCGGTATCGGCAGCGCAATGCTGCCTTACCTTGCCGCCGCGGGAGTAGGGTACATCCGGCTCGTGGAACCCGATCAAATCGAACGCAGCAACTTATCCCGGCAAATTCTTTACCAGACGCCCGAAGTCGGCCTTCTCAAGGGCGCCGTTGCCAGAAACAAACTCATGGCGCTGAACCCCGAAGGTGAAATAGAGTGGGTAGCGGAACCTTTTGGCGTTGATAACGCCGGGTTCCAAATGCGCGAAGTTGATCTGGTTCTGGAAGGGACTGACGATCTTGTTTCAAAGTTTTTAGTCAATGACCTTTGCCTGCGACAAGGAGTTCCGGCTTTGATCGGGGCGCTTGGCCCGGCGCAAGGGCATGTGTTCCCTGTGATCCCGCAAAAATCGGGCGTTACGCCGTATATGCCGGGAGGGGCTCCGCCTTGCTACCGCTGTTTGTTTGGAGCGCCTCCCGAAAACCCCGGCGAGATACCGACATGCGCAACCGAGGGGATCTTGTCGCCGCTGGCGGGAGTGATCGGTTCCATGATGGCCTATCGCGCGGTGCGGTTTTTTATTGAAGGCCGTCTGGAACCGGGGATCGATATCATGGAAAAAAACCGGTGGCGGAGCATTCAAATGAAGCAAAACCCGGGTTGCCCGGTTTGCAAGGCAAAAACGGAGGAATCCGAAAAATCATTGGATGAGTTAAAAGACGCCCGGGAGACTACGGATTTGCAATAAGGTAAAATACCGCATGAGAACAAAAATGCATTTCGGAAAAACGACGAGCGCGAAAGCCGCCAACCGCGGCGTTGGTTTCGGTGTCGTCTCATGGTTTTTGCTTTTGTTTGTTTTTGGCTCCATGGTTGCGTTAAACGCACAAGGCGGGAACAACACCGGCGAAAGCGCCGGGGAAAATTTTGAAAACCGATCGAATGGGCAACAATACGTTGATGAAATTGAGTTAAATCTCTATTTTCTCATTGAAGCGGGTCAAGAAGGCAAGATCATCGAAACATTGCAAACGGTCGATGAGCTTCCCGATTCTTTGTGGTCGATGATTTTTCGATTGGCAAAAGAAAGAACCCGCCAGGATTTAAGAGCTTATTTGTTTGCACGGTTTAGCGAAACTTTACCGGGGGGCGACTTCTCTTCGCAGGTGAACCGGGCCTTTTTCGAGGTGGTTGATTTGGAACTGAATATCCAACTGGAAAAAACGCACCATACCAAAGAAGAGTTAGCCCGGATTACTTCTGCGCTTTCTTTGGCGGAGAAATGGAAAATCGAGCTTGCTTTTTACGAATGCGCTTCGTTTATCGCCTACCCGTTGGCTGAAATTAGAAAGTCGGCGTACCGGGCGTTGGCTGCCATTGCTGACGACCGGATGTACCCGCTGGTGCTTGAACTGGCGGGTTCTTCCAACCCGGTAGAGCGTACGTACGCGTTGGACGCCCTGTACTATATTCAGGATGAGCGGGTCTTGCCGGTCGTGCTAAGACTGTTGCGCGACGACAACAAATCGGTTCGCTATTATGTGGTGCGGACCCTTGAGAAAATGGCCATGCCTGAAACGTACTACTATTTTATTAAAATTGCCTCTGACGATAGCAATGACGAAGTGCGTGTCCGGGCAATTGAAGTGCTTGGGCGCTTCAAGCCGAAAGGGGCTTACACTGTGTTAAATCAAACCGTTTTTGACGATGATCCCGGAATCAGAAACGCCAGCATTGACGCCCTTGTCCTTTATAACTATAGCAGCGCCGGCGATTCGCTTTCGGAGCAACTATACAAAGAAGACAAAAAAGACTTAAAGCTGAAATTAATCCAGGCGTTGCTGTCGGTGGGCAATTCTGGCAAAATGAAAGGGTTAAATAAAATCATGGCTGAAGAGAGCGACGTTGAAATACTTCTTTGGGCGCTCTACGTTTCGGGCCAGTTAAAAGACGAAAGAGGGGTGCCGGGCGCAATTTCATTATTGAAACACCCCGATGCAAAAGTAAGAGCGGAAGCGGCGTTAGCTCTTTCGGTCTACCGGAATTCGTCAGCCGTCGCCGGCTTGCTGGAAAGGGTAAACGACGATCATGAAAAGTATGAAGTTCAAGCGGCAGCCTTGTACGCCCTGCATATGATTGACGAGGACCGCACCATGCCGGAGATATTCGATATTTCGGAGAAACACGAAAATCTTTATATTCGTCTGCAAGCAAAGCAGGTCATGGGCGACATGCTTAATTCAAGATATTAAACGTTTGAAAATAGCTGGTTTGAAATGAAAAAATACCGTATGTTTACCGGAGTTTTGTTTCGCGAAGAGGCGGACTTAATTGAGCTTTTGCCGCTCATTCGAAAATACCTGGGCAAGTACGATCTCTATAGCGGGTATATAAAAAATCCGGTCGGGGGGTTGGCGGCGGGCTCTTCAAAGACTCTTCGGTTGAAAATGTTTTCTTTTGAAACGCTTTGCGAGCCGTCAAAGATTCGCAAATTTTTTTTACGCGCCCAAAAAGTCGCCAAGGTGGCAAAGCCCGGCCCCGGCATCGAGTCCGTTTTTTCGGGATTTGTCAATGAGCGCCAGGCGGTGCTTTTGTTTGACGAAGCGGCGCCCGATAGAATATGGCTCGCCCCCGGCGTTTTCGGCTCTGTGCAATTTTGTCTTTCGGGCTCAACGGGTTCGGGGCGCTTTATCGGGACCCCGTGGACCCTTCCGGAGCTTTCCTGGCGAGATTCCGTAAAATATCTGGAAGACTTGCGGCGGGTTTGCCTGACCCAGAAGGGTTAAGCTCTTCGCTGAGAATATCCGCCATGCCGAAAACGGAAAGGGGAATCATGGCTACTTCATATTTGTTACCCGGCGAAACCAGCGGCAAATGCAATGAGCGGCGTTGCCTTTGAGAGAGTCCTTTTTCTCCGAGAATTTTTTTTACCGATTTTTTTCCGTAACTGAGTTTGATAAAATATTTTTTAGTGATCTCGCTCGCGCGGACCGATTGAGCGCCGGCCCCGTTTACCCCTGAATTGTTTTTCGGGTTTTCGCCCCTGTTGCCAGAAGAAGAAATCGGCAAGCTCCCTTTCCCGCGGCGCACAACGTGATAAGCGCGCTCTTTCCATGTCTCTTTTTCAATGGCAAACGGGCCGCTGAAAAACGGAATTTTTTGGGTCGCTTCGCGCAATTTGCCTGACAAAGGAGAGAGACCCACGAGTTTCAATAAAAACGTATCGAGAATCACCCGCTCATTTCGGGCAAGGTTGCGGTGGGTTTCAAGGTCAATGCGGTATTCCCGGAAAGGTTCGATTGTTTGAATGAAATTTTGACTTTTACGAATCAGGCTATTTGTAATTTCAAGAAGATCGTTTTTCGCTTCGCGAAAGTGCTTTGCGCTGACCCGCAACCCGGAGGGGTTATGCAGCGGGTTTACCAACCGCACTTCCGCCCGCCGGTTGTTCCGGTCTGTCTCGTTGTTTTGGGTTTTATTGCCGGTTTGGCGTTGCGGCGCATGATGATTGCCCGGGTCGTCCCACCAGCTCAGGTTGAATTCCAGGCACCGTTCGCGGATCTCTTCGCGCGAAAGATTGGCCAGGGGGCGAAACCAGCCGCCTAACGGGAGGTTGCGCCCGGCTTCGCTGGTAGGCTCAACCGGGGGGCGGTACATATCAAAGGGGGTAAAGCAAAAAAGAGGCTCTTCTTCCCAGGCGTCAAACGGGGCAAGCGAGTAGAGGCCGGCGCCGCGCTGCACACGCATGATAAGCGTTTCATACCAATCCGAAAGCTGGTGCCCGGTGACGACCATCGCGGGCGCAAATTCGCGGGCCAGATTGTGCAGATGCCGCCGTCGTTTTTTTGCGGCCGTAAATTCAAATGTGGCTTTGGCCCGGCTGGTGATCTCTGAAAGGTTTGATTCAAAAAAACGAAGTTCGAGATTCAGGTGGGGATCCTGGCGCAGCTCATTGATGTGATTTTGGAAAATCCGTTTTCGGCGGCTTTTTTCCAGCAAACCGAAATTTTCTCCATGGTCGAGATAGTATAATACAAGACGCGGTTTTTTTCCGTTTTGTGCAACTCTCTTTGCCAGGGTGCGAAGCGCAAATAAAGCTAAGACAGAATCGGCGCCGCCCGAAAAACTGAGAATCCAGTTCAGGCGGCCTGCGTTCCGGATAAAATCCGAAAAATCATGATTCAGCAGGAGCGTCTTCTGCAACCGCTCCCAGTTTGTATCTGGAAAGCACATCTTCTATATCTTGCGTGAGAATGGAACGAAGCGCGGCTTCAGAATCGTTGATTACCTCGATAATTTTCATGTTCTCTTCGAGCGTGAAGTCTTCTTCGAGAAACTTGGTGATTTGTGCTGGCGTAGAGTCGGTAAATGTATCGGGGCCGGGAGAAATCCCCACGCGAATCCGGATAAATTTATCCGACTTCAGGGCCTTTGCGATGGATTCAAGTCCGATGTGACCAATATTGCTGGGCCCGCGGGCCACATGGACATCGCCATAGTTTAGTTTATAATCGTCATGGATGACAATAATATTTTTTACGGGGATGCGAAGAAACGAGGCGATGTATAAAACCGCCTCGCCGGAAAGGTCCATAAAAGTCTGCGGTTTAAGTAACACAATTTCATGATTTTCAAACTCACCGGTGCCAAGAAGCGACTTCTTTTTTTTCGTTTTAATTTGTATATTGGTATTGTTTGCCAGTACATCGACAATCTTGAAACCAATATTGCGCCGGTTGTTCATATACCGGTCTCCGGGGTTACCCAGGCCGATAATCAGTTTCATGTTGGTACTCAAAGGAGAGCCTCTTATTCCTTTTTATCCGCTTCGTCCTCTTTCGCTGCTCCCTCGTCTTCCGACCCATCGGCTGACGCCGCCACTTTTCTCGGGATCGAGACGTGGCAAATCACGGGGTTACCTTCGACCAGAATTTTTGCGCTCGGAGGAAGGGTGACGTCATCCACATGAATCGCGTCGCCTAACTTCAAGGCGCCTATATCCAACGTAATTTGAGGGATCAACTCTTTGGGGAGAATTTCCAGCTCAACGTCATGCATAAAAATTTCCAATACTCCGCCTTCTTTTTCTCCTTGCGATTTTCCTTCCAAATGAATGGGAATATGCGTTTTTACTTTTTCGCCATAGGTGATTCGGTAAAAATCGAAATGGATGATCTCATTGGTCAGGGGATGCACTTGATAGTCTTTGATAAAGACCGTATCTTTTTTATCTCCGCGTTCAATGTCTAGCAACCTTGATTCGGAAATACCGCCCGAAATAATCGGTTTGATATCTTTCCCGTCGATCACGAGGTGTTCCGTGTTCCCGTGGTTATAGATCACAGCGGGGATCAGGCCCGATCTTCGCAATTGACGGCCTGTCAGCTGTAAGTCCCTTTCTTGCGCTTTTAATGTAACAGATTCCATTTTTTAACTCCTGGTTCCTTCAAATATTTACAAAAACAAATTGCTTACCGAGCGTTCATTGTGAATGCGTAAAATCGCCTCGCCAATGAGGGGCGCTACCGAAAGCAGCTTTAATTTTTTCAATTGGTGCGTATTTTCCAGATTTAGCGTATTGGTTAAAACCAACTGCTCAATCGGCGATTTTTCAATCCGGTCAATGGCCGGCCCCGAAAGAACGCCATGCGTAGCTGCGGCAATTACGCGAGCCGCCCCGGCGTCCATCAGCGCTTGCGCTCCTTTGGTGATGGTTCCGGCGGTATCAATCATATCGTCAATCATGATGCATGTTTTGTCGGTCACGTCGCCGACAATATTCATGACTTCAGCCTGGTTGGCCTGTTCGCGGCGCTTGTCAATGATGGCTAAATTGCTGTCCAGGTGTTTTGCAAAAAACCGGGCGCGTTCGGCCCCCCCGGAATCGGGCGAAACGATAATCGGGTCTTTGATCCCCGCTTCTTTGAAATATTCGACAATGACCGGCGCAGCAAATAAATGATCAACCGGGATATCGAAAAACCCCTGGATTTGATCCGCATGGAGGTCCATCGCTAAAATACGGTTTGCGCCGACCGATTCAAGGATCTTGGCAATGACCTTGGCTGAAATAGGGACGCGCGGTTCCGATTTTCTGTCTTGCCGGCCATAACCGTAGTAGGGGATCACAACATTAATGCGGGTGGCGGAAGCCCTGCGAAAAGCGTCAATCATCAGGAGCAGTTCCATTAAATTGTCATTGGCGGGAGCTCCGGTTGACTGTATTAAAAAAACGTCGGCGCCGCGAACATTTTCGGTTACCTTGACAAAAGTCTCGCCGTCAGAAAATTTTCTAATGTCAATTTTCCCCAGGTCCACTTGCATGTACTTGGCAATGGCAGCCGCCAGGGGGGCGTTTGAGTTTCCGGAAAAAACTTTGATCATTCGGTTCATGCTCGTATTTGCAGCTCCCTTTCCAGATTTTGCAGGTTTTCAATTGAGTTGATCCCTGTAAATTGTTCGGGATCGTCGCTGCGGTAGACATCGACTAGCTTGCCGTCTTCGCTGATTAATTGAATGATGTCGGTGAGGTAATACTCTTTTTGGCTGTTTTTCGGTTCCAGGCGGTGGAGGTAGTTCCAAAGATCGTTGTCTTTAAAAAGAAAAATCCCGGTGTTGACTTCGGTGATGCTTTTTTGCTCTTCCGAAGCGTCTTTTTCTTCAATGATATGTTCGATGCTTCCGTTACCATTGCGCAAGATACGGCCATAGCCGTGAGGGTCTTTTTGAATGGCGCTAATGACCATGGCGGAAGCTCCGTCCGATTCCATTTTCCGACAGGCGGCCCGGATCGTTTCGCTTTTAATGAGAGGGACGTCGCCTAAAAGAACAATTAAATAAGGGCTTTTTTCTTTTGCCGATTTTTCCGCCATTTTCAGGGCGTGCCCGGTTCCAAGTTGCGTTTCCTGCGAGCAAAAACTGATTTGCGATTCAGGGTGCTCAAGGGACCAGCGGTTGACCGTCTCTATGACCTCATTTGCGCCAAACCCGACGACAACCGAGATGTTTCGGATACCCGCTTCATGAGCGGCATCGAGAACATAATCAATCATTGGCCGCCCGGCCAGGGGGTGCAGAACCTTGGGGGTTTCGCTTTTCATTCGGGTTCCCTTACCGGCGGCAAGTATGACTGCTTGAAACATCATAATCGTGAAATGCTGGGCCGGGAGGGTTCGAACCTCCGCATGCCAGGATCAAAACCTGGTGCCTTACCACTTGGCGACGGCCCAATTTTTATAGCGTTGAAAAAGCAACCCATGTAAATTGCGGTGCCTTTTTCTTCGCCTCCTTTGTTATCGAAGAGAGACTATTTTTTATTTCCGTTCCGCTTTGCCCCCGCTCTATGAATAGACCGGCATACATAGCGGCTCCGCTCCCGCTCATGGATGATATGAGCGGCTGCGATGGTTCATCTCTCTTCAAGTTCTGTAGAATTTCCACAGCTGATTTGCGCGCCTTTTCCAGAATGTTCCATTTCTCCCGGTCCAGGTCTGCGGCGATCTCAAAAAAGTCATTGGTTGCAATGTACGCGCCATTCTCATTTTCCGCCTGCAAGAGGCCGCCTGGCGGAACTGCGCAATCTCCATTCAGGAAATCAACCAATTGATGAAACGCCCTCTGCGTCAAATCAAGGTTAAAAGGTATATTTCGGTCACTCTGTAAAGCCTTTTTTGAAATGGATAGGCGGTTGTTTCCTTCGCCAAAAACGGGCCGGCCCAGGGCCTGGTACATTTGCGGCGTAGAAAAGCCAAACGGCGGAATGCCCAACAAGCCAACCATGGTTTTGGCAAACGGGGTCTTTTCCCGGACTTCGCCAACGCCGCTAATGATGGCCGGGGCGCCCTGAAGAAAGAAGGGGATATCCGCACCCAGTTGCAAGAGGTCGGCTGGCAGATTCTTTTGAAAGGCTGCATGCATTCTGGTTTGGCCGTTTTTTTCTAAAAAACCGGCAAAGCTGGAGACAATGGCAGCCGCATCGGAGCTGCCGCCGCCCAGACCTGCCGGGCTGGGGATTCTTTTTGTGACCTGTAACTTGAGCCCAAAGTCTATGCCGGACCTTTCGCCAAATGAGCCATTTTGGGTTTGGCGGATGGTTTGGTACCGCTCGATGCAAAACCGGTACGCTTTGTACAAAAGGTTGTTTTGCGGGTTCTCTTCAAAGACCGATGCCATGCCATGGTCAAAGCCGGGGGGCAGCTCATTTTCCCATGACAGAGAAAAATTTTCTTTAGTACTGTCATTTTTGTCATCGTTTTTGTTCTTGCTTTGACCCGGGCGTTCGATCCAGGCCGTCTCGATATCGTCATATAAATCAATGGGCGCCATCAGGCTGACAATGTGGTGGTAGCCGTCCGGGTAGCGGAAGGGGATTCTGATGCCCAGGTTGATTTTTGCCGGCGCATTTTGCGATTGGTTGATGCGATTCATGGTCCTTTGTTCGTTGCTGCCTGGTTGCTCCGCAACCGTTTTATGGCTGCTTTATAGCCGCTTCGTGCGCTTATTGCTCCATGTTTTTCGCCTCCCGGATCATCCGGTAGGCCGAAAAAGAGATGCCAATGAAGATAAAGGCGACCAGGATAAGGGAGTTTCCGTTGTATTTTTGATCAAGGTATCTACCTATAAAAAAGAACAAAAGAAACCCGCCAATAAACTCAAAACCAAGCTGTGCATATCGCATCGGACCCTGGCCCCTGTGTTCCGCCGGCTGCTCTTTTCGCTTTTTCTCGCTAAAAGAACGCTCTTTTTGTTCCAGTTTGCTGAGGCGTTCCCTGATCTCGTCTTTGTCTTTTTCGGAGAGCATGTTTCATGCGCGCTCTTTGTTACGCACAGTCAAGCCGGATTCATGGCGCGACTGCCAGGTATTCTTGAGGCAGGCTCGTTGAGACAACAACCCGGGGGCGAACCGGCAGTCTTGCCAAAAGGCATAAGAACCGCCAAAAAAATTTAAAAAAATGGTAAAAAATATTGCCGCTTTTTCGGGATTTGTATATAAATGTGTTAGCACTCAATATAACAGAGTGCTAACACTAAAAAAGCGGGAGTGCTAGAGTTGCCCGCGGTACAAGGAGAGAATATGTACCTGACAAACCTGATCCACCAAGCTAGCGATGCTAACTTACTCCACCGGAAGTTCCACCGTGAACTCAACCGGTTTTTTTATGGCGGCGACGCCTTTGGCCAGTCTTTCCCGGCAATCCGTCAAAACAAGGATTCCGAAAACTTTTACCTGGAAATCGATCTACCGGGCGTTTCCAAAGAAGACCTGTCGCTTTCGCTCACCAATGATGTACTGACGATTTCAGGCAAGACGGACCAGTCCGGGGCTTCCGAAGCTGAAAACGTAAACTGGTTGCGCCGCGAACGACCCATTGGCGATTTCTCGCGGAACATTGAATTGCCCGGCGAAGTGCAAGGCGACAAAATTGAAGCGACATTGAAAAACGGGGTTTTATACCTGCAGCTTCCGATCCGCGAAGAAAAGAAACCGCGGCAAATTGAAATCAAAGCCAAATAGGCGGGAGGGAGATTATGTCAAAAACAGTTCAAAACGATCCGAAAGAAAGCAGCGCAAATGCCGTCGCCGTCAGCGACGCAACCGCAAGCAAAGAGTTTGAAAATGAGGTTCAAGAAACAAACAGCGAACCTGAAAATAGCGCAAGCGGCTCAAACGAAAAAAGAGCGGTCTGGTTTCGCCCGGCCGTAAACTTGTATACCGATACAAAAGCGTACTACATCGATGCCGCCGTTCCGGGAGCGGATGAAAAAAGTGTGAAAGTATCGGTTGAAAAGAATATATTGTCACTGGAGGCCGCCACCTCCGATCCTGAAACAAGGTCAAATGCCGATGAGTATGACGATATTTCCCGCGAAGGGTATCGCAGATCGTTTCAGCTCGATGACAATGTCGATGTCGATTCCATTGAAGCTACGGTAAAAAACGGGGTCGCCCATATCCGTTTGCCTATCCGTGAACCCAGATCGATATCGGTCGAAATCAAAGCCGGGTAAGCCGGTCTCGGAAAAAGAGGATATCATGAGCATAGAAAGCCGTTATCTCCACGACATGGTTCTTTCCATGGGCGCGTTTGCCGCCATCATTGCGGTCGCCGCAGGCGCATTTCAGCTTGTCTTTGGGGGTGCGGCTTTCTTTTTTCTTCTTTTATTAGGGGTTTTTTACGTATGGCAATATGCTTCCGGGTTCCAGGGGCCTATGTTGATGAAGATGATTGGCGCACAAAAGGTATCGGCAGGGTCCGGTATCCAGGCGGTGTTGAAAGATATTTCCCGTAGAGCCGGCCTGGAAAGCTTGCCTTCTCTTTATGTGATCCCGGTGAAGGTAAAAAATGCATTCTCGGCGGGCACGCGCGACAACCCTGTCATTGGCCTGACAGAAGGGATTGTCAACGCTCTCAACGAAAGAGAGCTGGCGGGCGTTCTGGCCCATGAGGTGGCTCATATTGAAAATCATGATCTTTTTATCACCGGAACCGCCCGGTTTTTCACGATGATCACAAGCGGAATTTCCATTTTAGCGCAAGCGGGGTTTCTATTGGCTTTGCCTTTTTTGCTCATCACCGGCCACTTGACTCTTGAAATCATCGGGGGTATCTTTCTCTTGATGCTGGCCCCCACCTTAAGCCGGTTGTTGATCCTGGCGATGATGCGTTCCCGGGAATTTGGGGCGGACTACCGGGCGGCTCACTTAACGGGCGACCCGGCCGGTCTGGCTTCGGCGCTGGATACCATCTCAAGACGCCCGATCACCATCTTTGATTTTTTGAGGGGTTTCGGCAGAGGGGGCGGCCAGAGAGAGCCGGGCCGCAGCCGCATGCAGGGTTCTTTGGACGACTCCATTTTTGAAACGCACCCGGCCACGAGCGAGCGGATAAAGCGCCTTAAAGCGATGTAATCGTTTTTCTTATTATTGCGCCATTGCGCCGGGCCGCCTTGAAACAAAACCGTCTTGCGCGGTTTTTTACTGGCGGCAAATACCGGTACAATATGATATAATATTATAAAAAATGAATATATTGAGACTTGCCCCCGGTCAAAATGAATTAAAATTCTGTTGACGACCAGTCTCTTAGTTCGTTTATCTCAAGCAATTTGTGATTTCAAACGCCCCGTGACGCAAAACGCAGGGGCAAAAATAATCGGAACAAGAAATCGTTTTAACAGGAGATTTATGAGTTCTTATAGTTTAACACACCTCAAACAACTGGAGGCCGAATCCATTCACATCATCCGGGAAGTTGTCGCTGAATTTGAAAACCCGGTGATGCTCTATTCGATAGGGAAAGATTCATCCGTGCTGGTGCATTTGGCCAGAAAAGCCTTTGCCCCCGCGCCGCCTCCCTTTCCGCTGCTTCATGTCGACACCACCTGGAAATTCCGGGAAATGATTGAATTTAGAGACCGGTTTTGCAAAGAGCATAAACTGAACCTCAAAGTGCATATCAACCCGGAAGGGGTAAAAAACAACATTAACCCCTTTGACCATGGTTCTTCCGGGTACACCAATATCATGAAAACCGAAGGTTTGCGCCAGGCCCTGAACGAGGGTAAATATGACGCGGCTTTCGGGGGCGCACGGCGCGACGAAGAGAAGTCCAGGGCAAAAGAGAGAATTTATTCGTTTCGCGACGCCAAACACCAGTGGGACCCCAAAAACCAGCGCCCCGAGTTGTGGAACATCTACAACGGCCGCGTGAAAAAAGGCGAGTCGATCCGGGTTTTCCCCATGTCAAACTGGACAGAGCTGGACGTCTGGCAATATATCTATATGGAAAACATTGAAATTGTTCCTCTGTATTTTGCCAAAGAGCGGCCGGTGGTAGAAAGAGACGGGAACTTGATTATGGTAGACGACGACCGTTTTCGTTTTGAGCCGGGCGAAGAGCCGCAAATGAAAATGATCCGTTTCCGGACATTGGGTTGCTACCCCTTGTCGGGCGCCATAGAATCGAAAGCGACCACGTTGCCTGAAATTATCCAGGAGATGTTGCTGACCAAAGTCTCCGAACGTCAAGGACGGGTCATTGACTACGATGAGTCCGCTTCCATGGAAAAGAAAAAGCGGGAGGGCTATTTTTAATGAGCGCTACGGAAAACGAACAAGATTTAATACAAAAAGACATTTTAAAATATCTCAAACGACAGGAACACAAAGAGCTGTTGCGTCTCTTGACCTGCGGCTCTGTCGATGACGGCAAAAGCACGCTGATCGGGCGGTTGCTGCATGACACGAAGCTGATCTACGAAGACCAGCTGGCCTCGATTAAACGAGACAGCGAAAAAATGGGTTCGGCCGGCGATGAAATTGACCTTTCTCTATTGGTCGACGGTCTGGCGGCCGAAAGAGAGCAGGGCATTACCATTGATGTCGCCTACCGCTACTTCTCCACCGAAAAACGGAAGTTTATCATTGCCGATACTCCCGGCCACGAGCAATACACACGGAACATGGCTACCGGGGCGTCGACTTGCGATCTCGCCATTATTTTGATCGATGCGCGCAACGGCGTATTGCCCCAGACAAAACGGCACAGTTTCATTTGCGCCCTTTTGGGGATCAAACACATTGTCGTCGCCGTCAATAAAATGGACCTGGTTGATTTCAGCGAAGAGCGGTTTAACGAGATTTGCGCCGATTACCGCAATTTTTCCGCACGGCTTGACATTGACGACATTCATTTTATTCCGATTTCGGCGCTCAAAGGCGACAACGTTGTTGACGCCGGCGAGACCATGCCCTGGTATAAATCGGGCTCGCTATTAAACTACCTGGAGACCATCCACATTGCCTCTGACCGCAACCTCATTGACATGAGGCTGCCGGTTCAATATGTCAACCGGCCCGACTTAAACTTCCGCGGTTTCGCCGGGACCATGGCGTCCGGGGTGCTGCGAAAAGGCGACGAAGTGGTCGCGGTCCCGGGCGGGCAAAAAAGCAAGATCAAAGAGATCCTGACCTTTGACGGCCCGTTAGAAGAAGCGTTCCCCCCCCTGGCTGTGACGGTCACCCTCGAAGACGAAATTGACGTAAGCCGCGGCGATGTGTTTTCACACCCGAACAACATGCCCCACCTTGACCGCGATTTAGAGGCAATGGTTGTCTGGATGACCGAAACCCCCATGGTACCAGGGACCCCATGCCTGTTTAAAATGGCCACCAATTTAGTGAGCGGCACCATTGCCAATTTACGATATAAAGTCAATATCAACGAACTGCACAGCGAAGAGGCGAGCGAACTTCAGTTAAACGAAGTCGGGCGTTGCCACGTCGCTTTAGACCGGGCCGTGCCGTACGACCCATATCGAAAAAACCGCATGACCGGCGGGTTTATCGTGATCGACCGTATGACCAACAACACCATTGGCGCGGGCATGATCATTGAAAGACGAACCGGCGATAACGAAAAAGTAAGTTTCTGGGAAAAAGCCGTAAGCGAAAGTCTGCACCGGCAGACCAGCCCGGTTTCGATACAAGAACGCACCGAGCGATTTGCCCAGGAACCGAAAACCATTCTCTTGACCGGACTGACCGGAGCCGGAAAAACCGGAATCGCCTACGCGCTCGAAAGACGCCTGTTTGACGCCGGCCGGGCGGTAACGGTCATCGACGGAGAAAACATGCGCCTGGGGATCAGCAAAGATCTCGGCTTTACCGAACCGGACCGCTCCGAAAACCTGCGGCGCGCATCCGAAATTGCCAAACTCATCAACGACGCCGGTTTAATTTCAGTTTGCGCTTTTGTTGCGCCAATAGCCGGCGTGCGTCAAAAATTTAAAAAAGCCATTGGCGACGACCGGTTTCTGGAAGTCTACCTCTCGGCCCCCCTGGAATATTGCCGCACAACAGACAAAAAAGAGTATTACGAAAAAGCCGACCGGGGCGAAGTCCGCGACGTGCCGGGCGTTTCCGCCAAGTACGAAGTCCCCGAGTCGCCCGACTTGATTCTCGAAACCGACAAGCTCTCGGTCGATGATTGCGTCGACCGCATTATCCGCCTGCTTGAATAGAGAAAAACGGCGCCTTTGTAAAAAAATAGAGGGGGCAAGCCTGCCCCCTCGCTTCGACCGCCTTCGGCGTTCTTCGCTACCCCCAACGTCTGGTTCTCTTTGTGGGGTTGCCGAGGCTAAAAAGCCCGATTAAAGACTTGCTAGAAACGCTTCGATGCCGGCGACCGACTTGCGGATATTTTCAAAGCTGGTCGCATACGAGCAGCGGATAAACCCTTCGCCCGTTGCGCCAAAGGCCGAACCGGGGACAACGGCAATGTTTTGTTCCTGCAATAAGCGGGTGGCAAACTCCATTGAGCTGAGCCCCGAATTTTTTATTCTGGGGAACACATAAAAAGCGCCGTTCGGCATATTGGTTTCAAGGCCAATGCGGTTAAACTCCGTAACAATGAGCTCGCGCCGTTTCATATAGGTCTCTTTCATTCTTTCGGCATCGGCGCCCGCATAGCTGAGAGCGGCTTCGGCGGCATACTGGCTCGGGGTAGGGGCGCAAAGCATGGCGTATTGGTGAATTTTCAACATAGCCTTGATCCAGGGCGCGGGGCCTGCGGCATAACCGATGCGCCAGCCGGTCATGGCAAAGGTCTTGGAAAACCCGCCTAGAAACAAAGTACGCTCTTTCATGGAATCAAGCGTCGCAAACGGGATATGCTCAAAATCGTAGCAAAGCTCGCCGTAAATTTCATCCGAAATGACCAGCAGATCTTTTTCCAGAACAAACTGCCGAATTTCTTCGAGCTGGCCGGCGCGAAAAGAAGCGCCGGTCGGGTTTGAGGGGTAATTTAAAAACAGGGCTTTCGATTGCTGGGTCATCGATTTTTCGAGATTTTTCGGATCAAACAAAAAGTTATTCTCAAACGTCGTTTCAATCGGTTGCGGCACCCCGTCGCACATTTTGATCAAGGGGTTATACGAAACATAACTGGGCGTACCGTAAAGCACGCCGTCGCCGGGGTTTAAGATCGAACGAAAAGCAAGGTCAACGGCTTCGGAAACGCCGACGGTAATGAGAATTTCTTCGTTCGGATCATACGAAATCCGGTAGCGGTTTTCAAGATATTCGGCGATTTTTTTTCGCAGCGAAGGCAAACCCTGGTTGCCGGTATAGTAAGTCGAACCGCTGCGGATCGCTTCAATCGCGGCGTTTGCCACCGTGCGCGGCGTATCGAAATCGGGTTCGCCGACGCCCAAAGAAATAATATCGTCGCGTCCGGCGACCAAATCAAAAAAAACGCGAATCCCCGAAGGCGGGATTTCCGCCAGGCGGCGCGATATTTTTTGTTCCCAGCCGGCGGTTGTTTTGCCGGTACCCGGGGCCGATTTGCCGGAAAGGTTCATATTAATCCTGGGGACGCAGCGCCTCCACCCCCGGGAGTTTTTTGCCTTCCAGAAATTCGAGAGTCGCCCCGCCGCCGGTGCTGATGTGGCTGATTTTGTCTTCGACTCCGGATTTTTTCATGGCCGCCATTGAGTCGCCGCCGCCAATTAAAGTAAAGCCGCCGTTTTTCGACATGGCCCTGGCAATCGAGACGGTTCCTTTGGAAAACTTGTCCATTTCAAAAACGCCCATGGGACCGTTCCATAAGACAGTGCTTGAATCTTTGATGATTTTTTCGTATTTCTTTACGGTTTTCGGGCCAATGTCCATGCCCATCCACCCGTCGGGGATTTCAAGCCCGCATGCGGCGCTTTTGGCTTTTTCGCTGTATTCCGATGAAATAATGTGGTCATCGGGCAGGTAAAAACCGCACTCATTGTAGTTCGCCCGGTCAATGATTTGAAAGGCCTGGCTGAGAAGGTCGTTTTCCACCAGAGAAGAACCGACTTTTAGCCCCTTTGCTTTTAAAAAAGTATACGCCATCGCCCCGCCAATGAGAATATGATCGACCTTTTTCATTAAATGGTTCAATACAGCCATTTTGCTGGAAACTTTCGCCCCGCCGACAATTGCCGTAAAAGGACGTTTTGGCGAAGTCAAGACTCCGGATAAAATGGAAATTTCTCTTTTTAAAAGAAGCCCCGCATACGAAGGCATGAGTTCGGGCAAATCGGCGACGCTGGCGTGAGCCCGGTGGCAGGCTCCAAAAGCGTCATTGACAAACAAGTCGCCCAGGGCGGCCAGTTGTTTTGCGAGATTTTTTCGTTCTTTTTCAACTTTGGAACACTCTTCTTCAAAATAACGTATGTTGTCGAGAAGCAAGACTTCTCCTTTGCCAAGCGAAGCGCAACTTTGCGCCCATGCCTGCATGCTGGCCGAATCGTTTTTTTGGTATGGCGCGAAGTTTACCTTATGCGAAGGCAGCATCTCGGCCAGTTTTTTTGCGACCGGTTGAAGCGAAAATTCCGGGTCGCCTCCTTTTGCCGGACGGCCCAGGTGAGAAATGATAATGAGCGAGGCTCCCTTATTGAGCAACAACTCGAGGGTAGATAACGCCTTTTCCATGCGCGAAGCGTCGGCTACGACAGTTTCGCCGTTTACCTGATCGGTCGGTACGTTGAAGTCGACTCGCAAGACGACTTTTTTATTGGCTGCATTCAGGTTTTCAATGCCGGGTAGATCAATAGTCATGCTCGATAGAAAAAAAATGAAATCGGCGGTAAACAACTTTTCCTTCTCGAATCGTCTGCCTGTTCTTTTTGATATGTTTTGATTTTCTTTGCCGGCGTTTGGTCGCCTTTCCGGCTGCCTTTTGCTTTGGGCAGACGGGCGGTTGTAGATCTAATTTTATTGTATCGTTTTGGTAAAACCGGTCTTTGCGTGAAAAAAGAGCTTTTTAATTTTATTGACACAACGTAAAATCCTGATTTTCTGGTTTATAACAATGTGTGTGGAGACGACAAGAGTGTCGCCGATATTGGATAAAAAACAAAAACCAAGCCGAAATAAAAAAATTTACAAAATGATCCTTGCCGCCGCCATTTTGGCGACAACCGGTACGGCAATTTATTCTGCGGATCCGATTAATTCCTGGCAAAAGATGTCGGGGAAAGTCAAGGATCTCTCTTCTGTTGAAACCATTTATATAGACAATTCGTTTGTGCAAACATACCGCGGCGTATTGGGCATCTGGAAATTTGCCTATGCCGGGGAAAAGTTTATCCAGTTCCGCGAGACATACGGGTCCGATATCAAGAAACTCATTGAACTCAATGAACTTAATGAAAAGGACGATCGGGTCCGCTCAAACTCATGGGTTTTTATCCCTTTTTCCGAAGAGTACCTGGCCCGCCTGGCTGACGATAATATCGGGCGCTTTGAATGGCAAGTGCCGAAAGGCGAATTTATTTGGCCGGTCGTTGGCGTTCGCATTACCAGCCGCCTTGGCGAGCGATGGGGAAGAATGCACCCCGGCGTTGATATCGCCGTGCCTACGGGTTCTCTCGTGGTCGCCGCTATGGACGGGGTTGTGCAAGAGGCCGGTCCGCGTGGCGCCTATGGCAAAGCCATTTTGCTGGCGCATGGCGAAGATTATATCAGCAAATACGCCCACCTTTCGCAAATTTTTGTCAAAGAGGGCGATGTCGTTGCCAAAGGCGAAGTGATTGGTTTGTCCGGGAGCACAGGGCGTAGCACCGGTCCTCATCTTCATTTTGAGGTTCGCTGCATGAATTTGATCTTAAACCCGGAATTTTTTCTGCCTGAATTTACCGAATCCATGCAGGCGTCAATTGAAGCTCACCGCGATATGGAATCGCGGGTTAACCCCTGATTTTTAATCAAACCGCGGCCGCCTGCTTGCAGCAGCAAAAAGCCTGGGCCGCTTTCAATTCAATCAATCATCAATACCGGAACGAAAAACCCAGTTCTACGGCTTTGTTTTGAGCCGCTATTTTCATATGAACGGGGTAAGAATGGACCAAACGGTGTATGCCCAGTAAAATCAAAGTTTCGGTTAAACCTTCTCCGGTCGGGTCAAACTTGTGTTTAAAAAATCCGGAACCGCCTAAACCAAGCAAAACGGCGTCGACACCCAGGTAAGCAAAGGCGTGGGCCGCAAGGTTGTTTTTCGCAAAAGGAGTTTGGGTGTTTGCGTAGACTGTCCCAAGCGAGGGAGAAATCCACGTAAGAGCAAACCCCAGAAGATGGCTTTTTGATTTATAGCTGTTTTCAAAGGGACCGGCCTTGTTTTCCTGCAAAATGATATCAATCATCCCGTCGGCCATGCGGCTGGGCGACTCCACATGGATCATGGTCCCGCTTTTGTACGGGCTGATATAAATATTGTACATAAACGGTGAAAACGGTTTGCTGCGCAGGCGATAGGCAAACCCGTCCGTGTTGTCCACTTCGGTATAGCTGCTGTCGAGTTTCTGCAGAGTAGATTCGACCGTCTCTTTCGCGTCTTCGGATTTTAACCCGCTAATGCTCTCGGACGCGCTGCGGGCGCTCAGGGAGACCGTAAAAAAAAGAGTTGCCATCGTTACACTCAGCATTGATATTATTCTATTCGTACACACAATTGCCAGATTTGAATGAGAATTGTCATGGACAAGAAAAAATTGTTGAGAATCTCGCCGGTTGTTTGTTTTTGACAAAAGAGTAATAATAGAGAGCTTGGACCTTTGATGGAAATCAATTCGGTTCAAATGGAATGGAGAAAATATGGATCTATTGGTGTTTTTAATTGTATTTCTTTTTTTTACAGCGCTGACCCTGGCCCTGAACCACTACCGCGCGCTTTTTTCGCAAAATCGCGAGGAATATAAAAAAACGGAACTCATTGACATAAAGACAATCCTGGAAACACAGTGGAAAGCCATGTTTCAAAAGGGCGATGCGACGCAAGCCTACCTGGACTTTGGCATTGCCGCTTTTGCAGGGTTTCTCTTTAGTTTTATGGGCGGGCTTTATAATTTGCATTATGAAAGTTATTTTTTCCATTCGGCGGCCCTGCCTGCGGCGATATTTTTCCTGATTCCGTATTTAAAAGATCATGTTTTTGTCAATGGAGACGGGGCGAACGCTTTCATCCAAAAGATGCTCAATGATGAACCGATTTTAGTGTTTGGTTTCGGCATATCGACAGCGGCTCAAACGCTCTCGGTATACGGGCTTTATCATGCCATTAGCTTTCTGTGGGTTCTGGCAAACTGCGTTGTCATTTTAGGGCTGGTTCTTTACCGCTTTGCAAATCCGCATGAAGGCGCTTTGCGGGCCTCCGGCGCCGGTAAAAAAAAATAAATGCCGGGTGAAAATCCGATCCATTTGCGGAAATTGGTATAATATAGGGTATATTATACCGATAATACTGGGTAAGTATGTTTGGCCGAGAAAACAATAACAAAGAGGAAACAAGCAAAACAAAAGAGACTCTCCCGGAAGATGTCTCTCTGTCCGCCGCTCAGGCTGCCGGTCAAGAAGAAGAAAAGTTTGTTCGCAAGTCGTATATTCATTCACAGTTAACGCGGAGCACTACCATCATGATGGGCATTGTGTCGACAGTGGCGGCGATGGTGGTATTTTTTGCCGGTCAATATTATTTGACCGAAAGTACGCGCGATATGCTCATTGACAATGCCCAGTCAAACGGGCTCTTGGTTCATAAGGCGATGCGCGCGCGCGCCGAATTTCTGGACCACTTTTCGGAAAACAAAAACATCGATAAGGCCATTCAAAAAAACAGCCCGGATACTCTTTCCGATACTTTTAAGCATGTGATTATACAAAACCCCGACATTGAAGGGATCTGGATCATTAACTCCTGGGGGCAGGTTTTTGCCAGCAACCGCGAGCGGGCGACCGGTACAACCATTGACTGGGCCGGGTTAACCAAGAAAAATTACAATGACGCCGGCTGGTTTAATATTTGCAAAAGCCTGCGAGAGGCAAAGTTTTACGCTGATAAACAGGGGATCGACACCTCCGAAACAAATCTGCCGCAAAACCTGTTTATGTGGACTCACCCGCTGCCAAACCGCAACGGTTGTATTGTATTGTTAGAAAACGCCATTCACCTTTCTCAAGATGTCTACCGAAAGCTGGTTTATTTGCGAAAGGTCATGGGTTCAAAGTCAATTCAGGCCCATATCATTTCGTCATCGGGTAAGGTTTACTGGAGTTCCGACTTTCAGTGGAGTAAATATGTAAGCAGCAAATCGGCCTATAACCCGCTGGCCGAGTACTTAAAAGGCTCGGACGAGGGGAACATCACTAAAGGAGTTCATGGAGTAAATTCCATTATTGCCTGGAGCATGATTAAAAACCACCTGTATGCCCAGGAAGTTCTCGTATGGGACGGCATGATTGTCATGCAGGTTGACCGGGCGGAGTCTCTGGCGCCCTTGAAAACGGCGATTATTGCCCTGTTGGTCTTGGTGATTTTCGTAACTTTTATTTCATCATTTTTCTCGTTCCAACGGACTAAAAAAATAGTCCAGATTCCGCTCATGGAAATTGAAAGCGCCCTGGAAGAGGTTGGTACGGGGAACCTGGTCATGCAAAAAATTGCAACGGCAGATTCGGGCGATATCGGATTTCTCGCTTTTGGTCTGAACCGGATGATTACCCGCGTGCAGAATTTGATTTTTATGCTGATCCGTAACGGCCGAGACGTATTGAAAACCAGCCGCAACTTTTTCAACAGTTTAGGGGAGATTCAAAAGAGCTCCGTGTTGCAAGGCCGTTTGATTGAAGAAGCGTCCCGAGCGGTGAGCGGGTTTGCCGAAGTCACGGAAACCATTTTAGAGGCCTCGAAAAATCAGCTAACGGGAGCCGAAACAAACCGAAAGGCGATGGTTGATTTGCAGGATAGTTTTGTTCAATCGAGCGAAAAACGTTCCGAGATTACGCGCCGTGCCCAAACGGTGCGCCAACGCTCACAATCCGGGGTAATGACGATTGATGAATTTGCCAGTAACGTACAAAAGATTTCCGAGTCTTCGAAAAAAATTAAAGGTATCATTACGGTAATTAACGACCTGGCCGATCAAACCAACCTTCTTTCTCTCAACGCTTCCATTGAGGCGGCGAGGGCGGGCGTTCACGGGAAAGGTTTTTCCGTGGTGGCAAACGAGGTTTCGCAGTTGGCAAAAAGTTCCGCAAAAAGCGCCGATGAGATTTCGCATTTGATCAAAGAAACGGTAAAACAGGTGTCGGACGTATCGGAAAAAGTTGAAAGCGCCAAGGGCTTTTTTAATCAAATTGCCGAAATGATGAAAGAGCTGGATTCGCAGATCATTGAGATGGCGGACTATAACGCGAAGCAGGAAATCGCCGTATCAGAAACTGCGGAGCGGGCAAAGCGGGTGGCCGGTTTTGCGCGGGATATTGCCGAGGCGACGGAAAAACAACAAAAAACCACCGGTGAACTGGCAAGCACCATGGAACAAGCTCGCTCGATCACAACCAGCAATGCGGGCGAAATTGAAAAAGTGGATGAGCTGCTGCAATCATTTATGGAAAAAATTCATACATTGCTTGATGCCGCAAAACAGTTCAAAATCAGGGATGAACACTTATCTGACACAGTGGATGCGGATGAATTGCTGAATGAAGGTTCTGACACCGATGTGGAAGAGAGAGATCTAGTTGCCGGAAGGCTTGAATGAGGATGGAAAATGGAAGAAGATATCCAGGAAAAAAAAATATTTGGTAGTTCCGATATCAAACAGATCATTGTCTTTCGCGTAGGGAAAGAAGATTACGGTCTGGAAATTGAAAAAGTGCAGGAAGTAATCCGCATGAAGACAATCAAGAAGTTGCCGCGTTCGCCCAAGTTTATTCTTGGCGTAATGAACTTGCGGGGCAGCATTATTCCGGTCATTGGATTGCGTCAAAAGTTCGGTCTTGAAAATATCGATTATAATGAATTTACCCGGATTATCGTGGTAAACCACCGCGAAAAACTTGTCGGGATGGTGGTGGATGAGGTCTCACGCGTAATTAACGTGCCCCTGGAAAATATTGAGGGCAACCCGGATATGGTGCGCGACAATACCAAAGCGCTGGTGCGTGGCGTGGCAAAGATGGAAGACCAGGTAATTATTTTAGTTCAGTTGGATTATCTGATTTATAGCCTGGAAGAACTGGCTAATGTTGAGGAGTAATCATTTTCTTTGCGCCCAAACCACCAAGCCCTGTTAAATGAAGCATTTCTGGAAGCCGCCGGCGCCATTGGCAACAGCGATCCGAACCCGGCGGTTGGCGCGGTTATTTTCGATAAAGATCGGTCTCAAATTATCGGGCGCGGGCATACTGCGCCGGCAGGCGGACCTCATGCCGAGGTTGCGGCAATTCAAGATGCGCTGACTCATTTTAAGCCTGAAGCTCTAAAAAGCTCGGCTCTCTATGTTACGCTCGAACCGTGCAGTCATTTTGGGCGCACCCCCCCTTGCACCGATTTGATTTTAAAGCATGAAATAGGCGAGGTGCATATCGCCTGCAAGGATCCGACTGAGAAGGTGCGCGGTATCGAGCGATTGCGCCGGGCCCGCGTTTCGGTTTATGAATATTCCGCCGCCAATTTTCAAGAGGAAGTCTTTTGGAGCCTGGGTCCTTTTTTTCATATGGCGCGGTACAATCGCCCCCGCGTTCTTTTAAAGTGGGCGATGACGGCCGGCGGCAAGCTGGCGCCCGCGTCAGGCCCCAGCGGTGCGATTAGTTCGGCCGAAAGCCGCGAGGTTGTGGGCCGTTTGCGGGAATTAGTGCATGGGGTGTTGGCTACTCCGGGGACTGTGCGGGCCGACCGGCCCCGCCTGAACTCCCGTTACGGGGAAGTGTCGTTACTCGGAAAGTTTGGCAAAGCCAATGGTTCCGATCAACCGGGGCCGGTCGGCACAATAAGCTATTTTGAAAAATTGCTGTTGAGTTTTGAAGAAGCGCGAGGCGGCGCAGGCGCGGGCAATTTATTACCCGTGCGGTTTTTAATGATCCCGCGCTATGATTCGCCTTCGGATAAAAGATCGTCTCAGAACCTGTGCGATGAGAATGACGTAGATAGATGGGACAAACCATCCCTTATTGAATATGCAAAGATGCAGACAAGTTTGCCGGGTAAAGTTTGTTTTTTAACAGATGACGATTCGCAATATCAAGCATTAGCCGAAATTGTATCTCATGCCGAAAACGCCGCCGTCTACGGGGGGATTCATGATTTTAATGCGGCGCTTGAATGTATTTCCCGGGAAGGGTGTCTCCAGGTGATGGTGGAAGCCGGGCCGGAGTATGCCGAAAAGCTTTGGCAAGAAAATATCGCGGATGTTCTACTTTGTTTTCACTCTCCGGTTGCGCCCGAGTGGGAAACCGGCGGCCGGGATTTTAGTTTAAGCAAATTGTTGGTAAATAACCTCGAAAATGGGTTTGTCCCGGCTGAGTTAAAACGCCGGAATTTCGTTTCTTTCATAGATGTACAGGTTGGACCGGACCGTCTAAAGGCTTATCAAAAAGAAGAGTAGGAAATCGCCCTGTTTTAAACCCTAACGTTCATCCGGGTCAATCAGTGTGCGGGAACGGATAGATTGGGAAATCACTCGGGCATCGGTGTATTCAAGTTGAGACCCCATGGCCATACCGGAAGCGATGCGTGTAACGGAAGGCGCCGTCCGGTTTGTGTTGTCCGTTTGATTGAGATGGCGGGCGATATAATGCGCCGTAGCGTTGCCTTCCACGCTCGGGTTGGTGGCGACAATGACTTCCGATATATTCCCCGTTTGAATGCGATGGAACAACTCTTTTAAACGGATATCTTCCGGTCCGACCCCGTCTAAAGGGGAAAGCGAGCCCATGAGAACATGGTATGAACCTTTGTAATCGCCTGTTTTTTCAATGGCGTACAAGTCGGAAGGTTGTTCAACGACGCATAACGTTGCTTGGTCGCGGGTGTTGTCGCAATAATGACAGCCGCTATCGACTTCTTTTAAAGCCCCGCATACTTCGCAAAATTCAATCGTCGAGTGGAAGTTTTCAAGCGTCGCAATGAAATCTCGTATATATTCTTGCGGGCGCCCTAGCAGGTAAAAGGCAATGCGCATTGCCGATTTTTTTCCTACGCCGGGAAATCCTGATATTATATCGGCCAGGTTTTCCAGCTGGGGAATCATAGTCCCAGGCCGGGTATGTTTAATCCGCCTGTCAGGCCTTTTGCTTTACCCATGGCTTCTTTTTTAGCCTTCTTTTGCGCTTCCTGGACCGCTTTGATAATCAGTTTCGGCAGCATTGAGGTTTCGCCTCGATCGAAAATGGAAAGATCAAGTTCAAGGTTTACCAGGTTTCCTTCTCCGTCAACCATGGCTTTTACGGTTCCTCCTCCCGTTTCGGTTTCGATGCGCATGTTCGATAGTTCTTTCTGGATTTCTTTCATCCTTTTTTGCGCGTCTCTAACCTGGTTAAACATATCTTTCATTCCGGAAAAATCCATTGTCGGTCTCCTTTTGTTTTTACTTACTTTTTGATCGCCGATTGCGCCGAATTGCGCCAGTTTATGAATGCTTCTGTCAACCATAATTTGAACCTGCAGTTAGAGGAACCGAAAAATGCTAGGCCGCCATCTCTTCAAAATTTTCTTCGAGAGAAAATTTTAGGTCGGTTATGTTGATGGCATCGGCGCTGAAAATGTAGTTTGATCGGTTTTTTCCGTTTTCATCTTGCCAGCGTTTTTGCACAATCGAGCCGTTGATGACGATTTCAAGTCCTTTCGCAAGAAGCGGGGCGCAAATTTCAGCGGTTTTCTGCCAGGCCTCAACCTGGATAAAGTTGCTGTGCGATCCTTCCGCATCCGTTGTTTGGCGGGTAAAGTACATAAAGTTGAATGTCAGTAATTTCTTTCCGGTTGCGGTTTCTTTTAAAGCCGGCTCTCCGACAATTCTTCCTTTTAACTGGTTGATGTTCATTGCATTGAAAAACATAGAATCTCCTTTTACATTACAGTTTTTAAGCCTATGATAGGCTTTATCTGTAAAATAGCAGGATCCTTGTTTTTTTTGCGTCGGTTTTAAAAAAATTATAAAACGGTGATATCGGTAATTCGATCATCATCTTTTAAGGTAACGACTCTAACGCCGGTTGCTGTTCGCCCTTGCAAGGTGATATCTTTTACAGCCATTCGAATTGTCATCCCGGATTGGGTTACAATAATGACTTCTTTCTCTTCGGTAACCGTTCTAATTGCTACAATTTTACCTTTTTTGGAATCGATTTTTGACAGCGCCATTCCTTTGCCGCCGCGTCCTTTGGCGCCAAATTCGGAGTACTTCACTCTTTTTCCAAAACCGTTTTCGGTGATCGCCAGCATTTCTTCTTCTTCCGAATGAATTACATCTATTGCGGCCATTGCGTCCCCTGCGGAGAGTGCCATTCCAATGATACCGGAGGCCGCTCTGCCTTGCGGGCGCATACGGTTTAAGCTGGTTCGCAGTCCCATGCCAGATTGGGTGGCCATTAATATATTGTCATCATCAGTGACAACGGCAACGTCAATCAACCAGTCCTGGTCCGGTGTTTTTAGTTGCATGGCCATAATGCCGCCTTTTTTGGCGTTTTGCAGAGCCAAGCATTCCATTTTTTTAATAATTCCGGAACGGGTGAGCAAAATTAAAAATAAATTTTCGTGAAAAGCGCTGATCGAGCGAATGACGGTAATGTATTCATCGTTCATTAAACTTAAAATACCGCGGATTGATTTTCCGCGTGTATCTTTGCTTGCTTCAGGCAGCTCGTATGCTTTTATGTAAAATACTTTCCCGCGATTTGAGAAAAGAAGAATAGTGTCTAAGCTGCGGCAAAAATGAACAAATTTCAATAAGTCTTCTTTCTTGCCGCCCGAGATTACGCCTTTTCCTCCGCGGTGTTGTCTGCGGAAGGTGTCGAGAGGCACTCTGCGAATATATCCGTTTTCACTCAGGGTGATGACTTCATCTTGATTGTGGATTAGGTCTTCATTGTCGATTGACAATGAAGAGATTTCTTGGCCGCTTACTTCAGATTTTCGTTTTGTGCCAAATTTTTGTTTTACTTCTCCAAGTTCGTCTTTAACGACCCCCATGATTTTAGTCTCAGATTTTAGAAGTTCTTTGAGGCTTTTAATCTGGGTTTTTACTTCTTTCAGGTCTTCAATAATTTTTTTGCTTTCTAGTGAAGTTAATTTTTGCAGGCGCATTTCTAAAATGGCGTTTGCCTGAATTTCCGAAAGCTTAAAACGCTGCATGAGGGATGTGCGCGCGTTATCTACAGAGTCGCTAGAGCGAATGATTTTAATGACTTCGTCAATAAAGTCGAGAGCAATTTTTAGCCCTTCGAGGATGTGAGCCCGTTTTTCAGCTTCGCGAAGCTGGTACTCCGCCCGGCGCGTTACAATGATTTTGCGGTGAGATACATAATGGGTAAGCATCTCAGCGAGGTTCATTATTTTAGGTTCGCCGTTAGCCAGGGCCAGGAATATAATACCGTAGTTAATTTCGAGGTTTGTACTTTTGAATAACTGATTTAAAACAATTTGAGCGTTAGCGTCTTTTTTAAGTTCAAAAATAATGCGCATTCCCGTGCGATCGCTTTCATCGCGAATATCGCTTATACCCTCAATTTTTTTCTCGTTTACCAATTTGGCGATCTTGGTGAGGAGGTCGTTTTTTTTCACCTCATAGGGAATTTCTGTAACAATAATGCGTTCCCGGTTTTTCGGGCCGGTTTCAATATCGGTTACAGCCCTGATTTTAATCGAGCCTTTCCCTTTTGTGTACGCTTTTTTTAATCCTTCTTTTCCGATAATAATCCCGCCAGTCGGGAAGTCAGGAGCCGGTATAAAACGCATCAGGTCTTTTGAGGTGGCATTCGGTTTATCAGCTAAATAATCAATAGCGGATATAACTTCGCTTAGGTTGTGCGGGGGAATTTTTGTAGCCATCCCTACGGCAATACCGCTGGAACCGTTTACCAAAAGGTTAGGCCAGGCTGCGGGCAATACCACAGGCTCTTTTTTAGTATCATCGAAGTTCGGGTTGAAATCAACAGTTTCTTTTTCGAGGTCTTTTAATAGCTCGTACGCCATTTGCGTCAAACGAGCCTCTGTATACCGGTAGGCTGCCGCTTGATCTCCGTCTACTGACCCAAAGTTGCCTTGTCCGTCAATCAACGGTACGCGCATGGCAAAATCTTGCACCATTCGAACCATTGTATCATAAACCGCTGCATCGCCATGCGGGTGATAATTACCAATCACTTCACCAACGATTTTTGCCGATTTGACATAAGCTTTATCATGACGCCATGCTCGTTCATTCATGGCATGTAATATTCTGCGGTGTACAGGTTTTAAACCATCTCGTACATCCGGTAGGGCGCGGCCCACAATAACACTCATTGCATACGCTAGGTATGAATCCTTCATCTGGTCTTCTATTTCGACCGGTATAATATTTTTCGAGGAATCAGTAGAGTTTTCGTCTGACATAGGTGACATAATCAAATTAATTTACAGGAAGTAAATCGTTTCTTACCTTTTATTTTAAAATGTTTGATCGAAAAATATTTTAAAATAAGGGTACTATCTTTGTACTATGCAAGAAATTGATCAATTTCGCTTAAACCAATACCCTGTTGACGCTGTTATTGAAGTACGATTATCAATGGATACGTGGGAAAAAATCAGGAGGATTGCAATTGTACGTTCCAGCAGCTACTCTTGGGCGGTTCGGTATTGCCTTTTTCGGTTAGTCAAAAGAAAGAATCCTATTGAGTATATTCGATATGCCGGAAATCCAAAGTATGATTATAATTTTTCAAACTTTTTGAATTTTAAGGAATTAAACAAAAATGCATGGGAAAAAAGAGTAAATACCGGCAATATGCATCGGTGCAGAATCTGTTTTTACGGACAAGATGAACTATTTATTCGTTTAGCGGCGGCTCGCTTGCAATGTACGATGTCACATTTAATACGGTTGGCTTTAGAAAAGTATCTGGATACCTTGATTGCAAATATTGTGTTACCAAAGAAAGGTATTAAAGGTTGGTTTAAACGCTCATTTTGGTTTTGGCTTGGGGTTAAGGTTCATTGCGATGTGGAATTCCCGTTCAAGTCAATCACTAAAATATATTTTGATTTCATAAGATATCAACCATTTGAATATTTTAACTATGACTCATAATGAAAAGGCAGAAGAGAGAAAAATATTTATCGAAACCAAATTATATAAAAAAAAGTTCAATGGCAAATTTACAATTCTTTTGGTTCATAGCCAATGTTATACAATGCACGTCCCGGCACGACCTGAGGGTGTAAGCTAAATCCAATGACTCGCCCGTTGAGGTTTGATTTTACAGTACTAACAATATCGCCCTGAATGGAACGGATTTCTCCCAGCACATCACCTTTTGCCACAGGGTCGCCCGGAACGGTAAAAGGCACAAAAAGACCGCCATTATTGGCCCTTATCCAATGAGATCGATGATAATAGATGCTGGATGAATTCGGCGTATCCACTGACTTTGGCCAGCTTATTAGCATACCCTGACCCTCCAAAACCTTAAGAGCGCCACGAATACCGATATCCGCAACAGAACGTTCAAACCTGTTTATTTGACCAGCTTCAAAAAGGATGATCGGAATATTTATTTTTGCCGCTTCACGCCTCAAAGAACCGGAAACCCCCCGGCTATGCAGATTAATCAAAGTTCCAAAATCTTGCGCCATTTTTCTGATTTGTTCAACTCTCATATCCCCTCGAATATGGGGAAAATTCCACCGATCATAACTAGCCGAATGAAGATCCATTGCAAAATCGCAATCTTGAATAAATGTTTCCCAAAGGAGGGCGGCTAGCCGACGCCCCTCCGAACCCTTCGGCGCGCCGGGAAACAAGCGGTTTAAATCCCGCCGATCGGGTAAATATCGGCTATGTAGATTGAACCCCGGAATGTTCACCATCGGGAGCAAGGCGACCTCTCCCTTGATATGTTCAGGTTGAATAATATCGCTCAAACGGTGAATAATATGTATTCCATTTAATTCATCGCCATGAATTCCCGCTAAAATAACACACTTTGGACCCGGTGACGTCCCTTGGATGTAAATATAGGGAAACCGAATTGGAAACCCAAAGTAGTTTTCATGAATTTGTAAAAAAGATTTGATTTTTTGTGGGGCAAAGTTAGCATCTGACGTTTGAAAAATTTGCGCCATTTATTGATGAAAATTCGAATGACGCGAGCATGTCAAATCATAAAAGATGAACCGAATAAATGACAAAAGAGCCAAAGGATAAACCGGCTATGTTTTTTTCAAAAAACGGGAACCTTGTGAAAGACTCCGCACCCTATACGGCTTTTGCCCGCGTTTATGACTCTACTATGGAAGATGTTCCTTATATAAAATGGGCGTCTTATATTCATCAAGCGCTGACACGCTACGGTATTGAATCCAATAGCCGCATAGCGGATTTTGCCAGCGGTACCGGAATCATCCATTACCATTTAGCCTCTATTTATCCCCGGTTAATCGGAATTGATTTGTCGCATGATATGCTTAAAGGATGCGCCAATAAATTACCCCTTGGATCTATTCAAGCTGATATTTGCGAACTTCCATTGGCAGACGCATCCATTGACGCTGCGCTATGCATTCATGATTCTTTGAACTATTTGATGAACGAAGACGCTTTATCCAGACATTTTTACGAAGCGTCACGGGTTATACGTCCTGGCGGACTATATATATTCGATATTTCTACAGAATATAATGTAATACAACACTACCATAGTCAAACTTTTCAAGAAACTCACGAAGGGGTTCAGGTATTGTGGTCAAACCACTATGATTTTCAGACTCGTGTGATTACATCCATACTCGAATTTTACCAACCGCCAGAAAAAAAGGGATTACGGACATTGGCAAATAAAATCAATAGAAACTGGTTAAAAAAAGAGCCGCATATCCGCGAAGTGCATCGTCAAAAAATATTTACCGACGAGACAGTCGTGAACCTTGTGGAAGAATCGGGCTTTATGGTTGTTGAGACCATACCCGATTATGGCTACTATGAATCAGCGGCCCGCGCTCAGCTCAATGTTTTTGTCGCTCAAAAAAAATAGAAAAAGTACCGTTAAAAATAAAAGGTCTCTTCATGTTTGGGCAGCACGATTTTCGTTTCCGTTAAAAATTGAAGCCGTTCGCTTAATTTTTCCCGAGACTCTTCTTCGCCATGGATAATCGCTAAATATTCCGGATTTTCATTTCGAAAAGTTGACGCTACCCATTCCACGAGACCGTTTTGGTCCGTATGAGCGGAAAAAGCGTTAATTTTTCGAATGTGAGCCCGGACAGGCACCTCGCGTCCAAATATTTTAATTCGTTGCGCCCCATCCATCAACCTGCGCCCAAGCGTGCTTTCGGCTTGATACCCGACAAATAGCACGACATTTCTTCTGTCCCAAATTCGGTTGTAGAGGTGGTGTAAAATCCGCCCGCCGCTGCACATACCGCTTGCGCTAATGATGATCCCCGGACCGTTATAATAATTCAAGCGTTTTGAACCGACGACATCGTCAATTAAATGGATCTGGTCGGTTTGCATAAAATCAAGAAAGCCCTCATCGACAACCTCTTGCTTTAACTCTTCCGGGTATTGCAGGTATACCCTCGTCGCTTTTGTCGCCATTGGCGAATCGATAAAAATAGGTAACTCGGGAATCATGTGCTTTTTCATCATTTGGAAAAGAACAAATAAAATGAGTTGAGTTCTGCCTACCGCAAACGAAGGGATTAAAAGCATTCCTTTTTTACGGACAGCTATGCCGACCGCTTCGAGCATTTTTTTCGTATAATCTTCATGCTCATGAAATCTACCCCCATAGGTCGATTCCATGACAACGATATCGGCTTTCGGAGCCTGTTCTCTTCGTTTATGAAAGATTGGGTGACGGGGGCCGATGTCCCCGCTGAATAAAATTGTTTTGCCGCCGGCATTGAGCAAAAGATATGCCGCACCGATAATGTGACCGGCCCAATGAAACTCAAATTCTATATCGCGAAATTTGATTTTTTCATGAAATTTAACCGGCTCAACCAAACTGAGAGCTTGCGTTGCATGTTCCCTGGTATAAAGGGGTTCGCTTAAGTCGTGCTCAAGAATTTTCTTTTTGCTATAGAATTTAAATTCTTCTTCCTGGATGTGACCCGCATCGGGTAAAACAATTTCCAAAAGATCCCTGGAAGAATTGGTGCAGAAAATTTTCCCTTTAAATCCTTTTTTTACCAGAAGCGGAGTCAAACCGCTATGGTCAACATGGGCATGAGTTAATATAATTGCATCAATGGTTGACGGATCCGTTTCCAGAGGTAGAAAGTTTTTTTCTTCTACATACTTCGGGCCCTGGTATAGACCCGCATCTACATAGATGCGGGTCTTGTCTGTTTCAATTAAGGTTCTTGATCCGGTAACATACCCGGAAGCGCCTAAAAATTGAATTCTAAGGTTTTTGTTGTTCGCGATCAAAAAGCTATCCTTGCAGCCATGAAGAAGCTACTTGAGCTGGTAACCAGATCGGCATTGGCTTGAGCCAGAAGTTTCAGCATAAAAATGTTCATTTGAACGCCGCCAAAAATTCGGGCGCCAAAAGCGTCAGGTGAGACGCTTTCCACGCCTTCTAACACAGCATGTCCGGTTACCGGAGTTCCGGAAGTGGTTCCTGTGATCGGACCGCTCGCGGTCAGTTTGTTCTCCACTTTTCCCGTATGAATATCGACCCCGAAGCCGCCAAACAAAGAAATGATGGCTACTTTAACGCCAGTTGAAACTTCAAAAGGAATTGTAGTCACATTGGCGCTGGTACCCAGTTTTGCAGTACCGTCCCATTTCAATGTTTCGGTTCCGGAGCTATAGGTTTCGGTAAAATCCTTGGTGATGTAAAAATCTGATTTTGTGTTCGTAAAACCGGTAGTTAAACGAATACCGGCCCAGCTAACGGCAATTAAACTGACATCGGGTAAAAGTTGATATTGCAAATGCAATCCGATGTTTCTGAACGAGCCGCCAATACCAAAAAGGCTTTCAATTCCGGTCGGAACACTCGAAGAAAAATAACTTACATAGACTTTCATGTTATTTAAGTCGATTGGTCCAAGCGAAGGCAGACCGGGGATAATCCCCAGGTTGATCCCGCCCATGAAGCTGGTTTGGTACGCCAGGCCGGTGACCAATGTCGGGTCCGAAGTAATGTCGGATAGCGAACCGCTGCCTGTGTTGATACCCAGGCTTAAGCCTGTGCCGATGATGGCGATTTTCGGACCGGGCGCGTAGTTCACACCGGTGCCCGCTTGGCTAATGGCGACAGCGTTGCCAATGCCGGCCAAGCGCTCTTCCGAGGCGGTATCCGGAAGTTGGTTATTGACTTGTTTGGCCAATTGGTCAGCTGCAGCTTGAGCCGCTAGACCCGGGGCGCCGGTAGGCGTATCAATGATAAATCTGATCCCTGCAGCGTTGACGGGAGAACCGGCAAAAGCCAGAGCGGCCGATATAGCCACGGCTCCCCATCCTTTTTTATTTGTTACAATTTGCAATATATTTTGCATTTTTACTCCTTCAAAGTGACATTTGACCTATTCGTTCATTTCAAACGGGTATCCGCCGGAGTCACCGTATAAAAATGAGATTCAGGTCAATACATATACGTCAATGTATAATATTTAAATGAAATTTCAATATTTTTATTGATTTTTTTCGAATCAGGATTCCGCGTCGTCGAGCAGTTTCCAGAGCTTTGCGGGTTCGTCCGTTTCAAGCATTTTTTCAAGAAATCCCTGTTCATCGCTCATCCGGGCAATATTGGCCAGAATTTGAATATGTTCTTGAAATTTTTTTTCCGGAAGAAGGATCAAGTATACAATATGGACCTTCCCGTGGTCGATTGCGTCAAAATCAACTCCCTGCTTTAAAATGCAGACAGCGGCAATGGCTTTTTTTAAAAACGGAACCGTTGCATGGGGGATCGCCAGCCCATGGCCTATGCCGGTTGTCATTGATTTTTCGCGCTCAATCACCAGTTGGGCCGCTTTTTTTACCTGTTGATTTTCAAAGTTTTTCGGACAATTGGAAAGGAGAAACGAAGTCAGGCTCTCAATAAGAGCCCATTTGTCTTGCGGTTGTTTTTGAGTAGAAATAGCGCCTGCTTCCGGCCAGCCCATACAGATCTGGTTGGCCGGTACTAAGGACGATATTTTCATTGGAGTTCAGGGACTATTCGGCTTCTTTTAAAGAATAAATTTCATCTTTTACCGGCAACTCTCGCCGCAGGTTTTTAATGAACGGGTTTGAGTCTCCCATAGGAGAATAATCCGGGCAATCGGTTTGCACACGACGCGCTACGGTAAAAAACTTATACTGTTTTTCTTCGCCGGAACGCTTAGCCCATCTTTTTTTTGAGCATTTGACGCGTAAGACATACTTTGAATTATCCGATTCAAATACTCTGACCACGAGACAATGTTCGCAGTTGGCGCAGTAAACTTTTTCCTTCATTCCTGTGAACTCCTTACGATCCCCCGAATTAAACAAAGGATCAAACAAAACAAAAATTCAGGGGAAGATAGGGTGTCAAACCTTTTTGTGGACGATCTAAAAGAGATGAGCCGCTTTGAATATTTGTTTGATTGAATGTAACGCGTACGAATTTTACCGGCGTTGCGAATAAAACCCTTGAGAATTTCTCCCCAAACCCACCCCCCGCCCAAAACAGGGAGGGCGGCTAAAACAAACATTTTTTTCGCTCCCCTGAAAGTAATAAACCGTTTTTAGCTTTTTTTTACATTTTCATCAATTTTTTTTTCGCGGGCAACCCAAAAGAGAGCTAATACAAGATGGTAAAAAAGACGATACAATACAGATGGCTGGCCATACCGAAAACCCCTGGATCAATCGTATCTTTTGCGCAGATACATTTCAAGTCATAGCAGAGATGGAAAACGAGAGCGTTGATCTGGTCATCGCAGACGGGCCATACGCAGTTACTTCGCACGACTGGGACCGCGTTGGGGGTATCCAAAAGTACAATCTTGAGCTGATCAAACGAATCAGCCGCGTTATGAAACCGGGCTCGTCGCTCTACTTGTTCGGAAAACACGACGCACTTGATTTTATCGACTACCGTCCCTATCTGAAACTAAACACGCGCATTGTCTGGTACCAACCCAGCCGTCTTGCCCAGGGGCGGAATAACTATACTGATAACTATGATGTCATTTACTATTTCTCGAAACAGGTATCCCGGACATTTAATCTCGACGACATTCGCGTTCCTCAGTTGGTGGAACTGGCGCATCGAAAACGCTGTGAAAATGTACCTTCCGTAAAAAACGGCAAGTATAAAAAAACGCGCTTTAATCCGTTAGGCAAAAATCCGGGGAATGTCTGGGGCGATATCAAACAATTGACCTACCGTTCAAAAGAACTCGTCAGCAGAGATTTGCTCAATACCATTCAAAAGCCCGAAAAGCTAATGGAACGATTGATCAAAGCCAGCTCGAACCCCGGCGATCTTGTATTTGATCCTTTTTCCGGTACGGGCACTTCTTTAAAAGTGGCCTCTGAATTGGGGCGCCATGTGCTTGGGTGCGAAAAAGACCCTCGTTTGGCCGGCATCTCTTTTTCGCGCATACGAAATGTAAACGACCGGGTAAGTCTCGATTTCAGGAATAACGCGCACTTAATGCAAAAAAAGAACTCTCTACCGGCTTCCATCGCGATATAGCAAAACAAGCCCGATGGTGGTAGGCCGAGCCGCGAAGGTGCGTAGCGTAACTTTCATGGCGACCGTCGGCTCCGAAAACGGGGGGTTTTTGAAAACCAAATGTCGCAACCGCCCCCAGCATGAACCCCAGCACATCCGCGGTCTTGTTATCAATTTCGGTTTTTAAATTCCAATTTTCCGTTTCACTTTTCCGGGCTCGCTCTTCTTGAAAAAGAGGATGCGATGAAGCGTAACTAAAAATATTGCGGAACGGGAGATCATAAATCGCCGGGAAACTCAGGGGGTCGGCTACAACGGAAAGCTGCGCCAGCTTATCGGAACTCACTTGAAAAAAATGTTCAAAAGAGCCGTACCCCGCATCGACGGTAAACGTTAAAGCAGGGATCAGGCCGCGCGCCAAAAGAGGTTTGAGAGCCGTGTCGGCGCACCAAATGACCTGCGCGGTTTGAATTGTATCCCAAAAACGGTCGACCGACGGGCCGGCTGCAACAATGGCATCGGGCGGTTGTTGCGGCGCCTTCGATAGATCTTTTAACTGCGGCCACAAGGCGCGGTTTCGCTCGTAGTTGTACTCCCAAATCCTGTAAAAATGTTCAATGGTTTTGATCCGAAGCGCGCTTTGGCGCAACCCTTCTTCAATATAGTTTGACAGCGCGGCAATGGCCGGCAAGCGGGGGTGCGCTTCCATGGCAAAAGAGTCATTCCGGCGGACTTCGCGCAGATAAAAAAGCCACTTTTCCGGCGTATCAATCACATAAGCGGGTTTTTGCGCATGATTTTGAAAAGAGACCGGACTTAACCAAACAAACGAAAGAGAACGGATATCGAAACTTTCCGGATCGGTCAGCTTTTTTTCCAGATTTTCCCGGATGCCGGGGTGGTAGGGCGCTACCCAAATGAGAATTTTTTGGCCCCCGCCGGTTGCGCCGGAGTTGGCCCGGATTTCTTTCATTTTACGAAAAATAAAATCGGCTTCCCGGGCCAGTCCTCTGCTGCTATAGATAACAGATGAATTGCCTTGTTGATCCGATATGCTAAAACGCTCGGATTCTTCGGTTACGGTAAATAATGAAAAAATATCCTGTGGGGGGGATTTGTCCGGATTCGCCTGGTCGTTCCCGCGATTCAAACGCTATTCCCGATAAAACAGTTCCAGAAGATTGCCTGACGGATCGGCGATTAGGATATTTTCACCGCCCTTGATCTCATTTGGGCCGTCAACGATATCGATATCGTTGTTTTCAATTTCTTGCAGCGCTTCCGTAAAGTCATCGACATCCAAAAGAAAGGAGAGTAGAGGCATGGAGCCCCGGTCAGGGATAGACTCGACAGGGGCCAGTTTGCAGGCCAGTTTGTCGTCAAAGGAAATGTAGGTATCGCCATTTTCATCCGTTGTCGACTCAAAGTCGAGAAGCATGGTATAAAATTCGACAGTTTTTTCAATATCCTCGGTGGGTATGTTAATGTGGTTCAGCGATTCAATTACTATCATTGGTTCCTCTCTCTGCGCCAGAATAGCATTGGAAAATGTCCGTACAAGCTTTTTTTCATTTTAGGATTTCAAAGCCACAAACTTCTTTTTTCAAGCCGGTTTTCGGTTTTTCTGCCATTTTTTATCGGGGGCGGCTGCCGGCTTGGCGCCGGCCCGGCGCTTGACTGTGAAAACCGTTTTTCATGACGCAAGCCATAAGGCAAGCTTTGCCGGTTTATAAAAAGATTTCAATAGTGGCGTAATAAAGATTTTCAATGCCGCCAAACTCCGAAAGGTCATCGCCGGTAAACAAAAACATCCCCACGCCTAGCGAAGCATTTTCGCCGGCCGAGTAACCGGCGGAAAGCCCGGCTACCCCGCTTTCATCGTCCGCCCGGTAAATAAAAAGAGAAGAAATGCTCCATAATACGCCCGGCTGTAAGGCAAGAGTCAACCCAAGGTAATGGCGGTCGTCTTCCATTATTTTTTGGGCGGCAAACCGCTCCCAGGTGAGGGTGTTTTGAGCGACGCGACCTTGGCCAATATGATAATACTCAAAGGCGCTCCAGATATTATGGGGGAAAGAGCGGTCAATCCCCCAGATGGATTGGCCAAATACCAGATCGAACTCATTTTTGTATTCCCAGACCCCTTCGGTGCGGACTTCCGCGCCGGTCGAGAACAAATTGGCTTCCGCTTGGTACCCGCCAAAAAGAGCGGATCCGGGTTCTTGTTGCAAGGGCGTCTCGTATTCCTCATAAAAGAGGACCAGCCCCAGGTCAACCGGGTCAAGGAAAGAGCGAAGGTATACCCCCGATTTTCCGGGGCTTTTATCTTCGCTCACCGAGTAGACCAACCCGATGCGGCTAAAATCATTGAGGTGAAAAATCCAGTGAACGGCAGGCGTGCCCTTGCGTTCGCCCGGTTCAAGCGAAAGAGTTTGCAAAGGGTCGAAAGCGTCGATGGGCGTCCAGATACGGCCAACGCCAAACGGGATTCTTTGCAGCCCGGCAATGAAATTTGAATGTGCGAAGCTAATGTCCAGATAAGCGCGATGCAACTTGATTTCGGAAAGCCAGCCGTCGCGGTCTATGAGCGTCGCCCTGTTTTCAAAGAAAAAATGATCATCGGGCGCAACCAAAGTTTCGGGCGGGTCTGCCAGCCGGTTTTCATGGTCGACAACAAAAGCGCCTTTGAGGTTGCCGGCATAGAACGTCGTATCGCCCCTCAGCCGGTTGTAGTCGGTTAAGATTTGCTCGTTCGTGTACGGGTTTTCTGTTGCCGCGGTAAAATGCGTAACTGAAAATAAAGGCGCAATATCAACGGCAAAAAGAGACGGCGCCGGTTGAAGAAGCGTCCAGAGGGCCATCGACGAAAGCAGCGCCCTTGAAAAAAAAGCCGGCCTTTTATTTGCGTTGGTTTGCGACAACTCTGCCATCTTTTAATTCTATATGATAAAGAGCTTTTGAGATTACCAGGGGATCATGAGACGAAAAAATAATCGTAATATCTTTATTTTGGTTGAGCCCCTTCATGAGTTGCATTAAATTTTCGCCGGTTTTGGAATCAAGGTTGGCGGTGGGTTCGTCAGCCAGAATCAAGCGGGGTTGCGCAACGACGGCTCGCGCGACCGCAACCCGTTGTTGCTGCCCGCCGCTCATTTCACCCGGTCTTTTTTGCAAAAGGTGTTCAATTCCGAGTTCCGTGGCGATTGCCATGACGCGCCTCTTTCTCTCTTCGACGGGAACGCCCTGGAGCGCCATAATATATTCAATGTTTTCATGGGCGGTGAGCACCGGCACGAGGTTATACGCTTGAAAAATAAATCCGATTTTAGTGAGCCGTTGATGGGCCAGCTCTTTTTCGGAAAGGCCGGTTAGCTGCGTTCCTTCAAGTTCAACGGTCCCGGTGGTAGGCGCATCAAGCCCGCCGATCAGGTTTAACAGGGTTGTTTTTCCGGAACCCGACGGTCCCGAAATAACGGAGAAATCCCCTTTCCGGAAGGTCAGGTCCGTTGGCTGCAAGGCTACCGTTTCGACTTCTTCGGATTGTTTATAAACCCGCGAGAGGTTATTGATCTTTAGAAATTCCATATTACTTCCTTTGTTTTTTCATCCGCCTATCGACATCCTTCAAACATGTTTCATACCTTTTTGCATTGATTGGCGCTTTATGTAAACCGGATCGCCTCTACCGGTTTCAACTTCTTTAAAATTCGAATCGGGACCAGGGCCGATAAGAAGGTCGCTGCAAACGTCGCCGCCATACCGTTTAAAAAATAAAACCAGTGAACTTCGGCCCGGATGACGCTCGACATTCCAATGCCGCCCAATGCGTCGGCGTAATTTGAAAGATCGAGGCCAAAATACTTGAGGTACAAAAGCAGGGCGTATCCGAAGAGCGAGCCGAAAACAAAGCCGAGAAAACCAATGGACATCGCTTCCAGAAGAATAAGATTTCGGAAGGTACGAAAGGGCGTGCCAACGGCCAGTAAAATCCCGAACTCTCGAATGCGCTCGAGTACCGAAACCAGCAGGATGTCGAAAATTGCCAGCGCGACCATCAAATAAATGATAAAATAACTAATGGCTTCAATGATCCAGATCATATCGATCGACATGACATAGAGAGGGTAGAGGTCTTTCCAGGTAAAAATTTCAAGGTCGTTCATTTGCAGTTGTAGTTTCTGCAGCAGCGTATCGCGGGCTTTTTCCAGGTTTGCGGTATTTTCGAGTCTGACCGAGATTTGGGTAACGCGGTTGTCAGCGATGCCAAGCAAGGAACGCAAATCCGACATATTCATTAAAATCGACTCTTTATCGATAGAAGGGTTGTTCACCCGGATAATCCCCCGGATTCTAAGCGCTACCGAGGTCAGGCTCTTGTCGTTCATTTGCGCCGTGACAACGACTTTCCGGCCGAGTTTGATTTTCAGGTCTTTTGCCAGTCCGGCCCCAATGACAGCCGACCTTGTCCCCGGTTCGAGAGAAAATTCGCCTTCGTCAATAAACAACCCAAGCCGGCCAAACTCTTTTTCGGCGACAGGGTCGACGCCGGTCAATTGCACCGGGCGGCTCACCCGCGCCGAGGCGGCCATGCCCCCCTGGGTGAGGCGCTTTGAAACCCGGGTCACCCCCGGGACTTCCGAAAGAGCTTCGAGAACGGTATCAGGCATATGAATGGAATCAGTCAAACGTTTTGATTGGCGGTACCCCTTGCCATGGATAGTGATATCGCCGGTGTAGCGCAAGGCGTCGTCAATCATTTGGTAAATAAAACCGCGGTAAATCCCCTGGGTGAAAAGCAGGCCGACCAGTCCGGCGGTAATCATGCTGATGACGGCAATGGTGCGCGCTTTACGCCGCCAAAGGTTAAAATAGGCCATGCGAAAGATTAGCATTGCGAACCTCCGGGGGCGAAATACATACCTCGCCTGAAAGCGCAAGCCGTAGCAACGTAAGTCATGCGAAAGCTATACATAGTTGATTGCCTCCACCGGTTTCATCCGGTTTACTTTTAATACGGGGTAGAGAACGGCAACGAGGTTGAGAAAAAAGACGAGTATGATATTTTTCAAAATACTGGCGAGCGAGAAGAGGGTGGCGACTTGCGGTTCAAATTCATACCCGTACTGGCTGTATTGCTCAAAACTTTCTTTATATTGATCCATCGGGATCGGGTGGATTTCCCAATAGTAGGTTAAATACCCCCCGAGCGTTGCGCCAATGACAATGCTAAAGGCGGCTAAGGCCATGGCTTCAAAAATTAAAATTGAGATGACCTGAGCCGGCGATGTTCCGAGAGCGCGCATGATGCCCAATTCCCGGAAACGGCCGTAAATCGTAATGAGAGAATAAATCATGATGACAAAGAAGATAACGCCGACAAACATGCCGAGGAGCAAGATATTAAAAATGCGGTCCACTTCAATCATATCGACCATTTCGCTCATATAACGGCTCCATGGCATGGCTTCCACAGCATCAGAGCGCAAGGCCTGGTTGAGGTTTTTTACTACGCGATCGATTGACTGGATATTTTCCGGTTGTATGACAATGACCGAAGCGATGTTATCGGTCATGAACATTTGGTCCATATAAGCTTTGTTCATAAAAACCATGCTGGAGCTAAACTGAGATACGTTTGACCGGTAAATTCCGCCGACAGTGACATTGTCGGCCGTAAAGGAGTAATCTACGGCGCTTGAAACGTAAGATATTTGATCGCCGACTTTGACGCCCAGGTTAAGCGCCATCTCTTTGCCAATAAAAATTACATTTTGATCGTCAGGCGAAAGGTATTTTCCGCCGGCCAGGGTTTCATCGATTTTTGAAAAAGCCGGTTCGTTAGAGGGGTCGATTCCGGTGACGATGGCCCCTGCCGATTCCGTATCGGAAGAGAGCAGCACAAATGTTTGAAAGCGAACGGTTTGCGCGGCGACGCCTTCGGCGCCCCGGATTGCTTCCAGCGTTTCATCGAGATTGAAAATCTGGTTTTCATAACCAGGCTCTTCAACATACCCTTTGGCGGCAATTTGAATGTAGCCGGGGAAAATTTCGACGCCGGATTTTATCATGGCGCCGTATTGCCCGTTTAAGATACCGGAATATAAAATGAGCAAAAAGGCGGAAAAACCGCTCAGCAAAATGGTCATGAAAGAGCGGCGTTTGTTTCTTGCCAGATTGCGCCAGGCCACTTTGGCAATGATGCCGATCCAGCTGGAAATTTTTGACGAAGAGATGGGGCCGGGGTTTTGCTCCCCCGGTGTGCGGCGCAGAATTTGTTTTGGTTCCGGCATTTTGTTGGCCCTTTGCTTCTTCTTTTGTTTTCGTATTTGTTTCTATTTACATACTTGCGGGAAATGCCTGAGTTCGTTAAGGCGCCTGCCTTTGTTTCAGTGATCTTGTCGAGAACAGCGATTCGTTAATGGGGCGGTCAAACCAGATATCGCGCACTTCAATGATCGTTGTATGCCCTTGTTTGTCTTCCGTTTTGGGAATGATTTTCCAAAGCATGGGGACAGGACGCCCGTTGATCGTTTTGACGTCTTCGTAGAGAAATTCCCGGATCAGGATCATGTCTTCATCATAATATTGCAGTTTTGCCGGCAGGTAGTTTTTTTTGTCAATTTCAAGTACGATTTTTCCCCAGACGACCGGAGCGTCCGGGCGGGGGATCAGGGTAATGCTCCAGGCGGAAGCGGTTTGGCCGGTTAGTTTTTTATCGTAGTCGTCGGCCATGGAGCTTTCGCGCACCATATCGTCATTGGTGAAGTCGGAGCCCATCCAGGATTGCAGCATCATTGAAGGCGGGATTTTAATCACTTTTTCAATGCGCGGCACATACTGCCACATTTCGGATTTGATCCGGAGAAATGTAATCCCGGCGTCTTTTTTGGGAGCGGTAATCACAATGAACGATTTTTCGGTTCCTTTTGACCACGACTCCATTTCCATAGAGCGTGTCCAGCGGGGGGTTTGAACTGTCATCGCCAGGCGGGCATAGGAGGTGTCTCCCCGTAAGGTGTCTTCGGAGCGTTTGATAATTTCTTCGACGTCCGGGGTTTCCGCGACGGGCGCTGAAACAAAAAAGAAGGTCCATGCCAGAAAAAATAAAACAGGTGCAATAAAGATCGTTGTGTTTTTTTTGTTTTTTATCATTTCGTCTTATGATCGTCCTACGGTCGTCTTACGGTTTATGGGCGTGCTCCAGTACGGTACTTTTTAACGCTTGCGGATCAAACGGTTTATGAATCCAGCCGTATGCTCCCAGTTTTTTGGCTTTTTCTTTCGCTTCCCGGTCCGTTTCGGTCGTTAAAATAATAACGGGGATGTTTTTGTATTTTGCATACGATGCGTCTTTTTGAAGTTTTTCGAGGAATTGGTACCCGTCCATTTCGGGCATATTGAGATCAAGCAGGACCAGGTGCATTTTATCGCTTAACGCTTTGAGTCCTTCGGTTCCGTTTTTTGCTTCGACAACTTTGATGCCTTCTTCGCTTAAAATTTCAATGATTGCCTGCCGAATTGAGATAGAGTCTTCCACTGTCAGTACTGTTAGTCTCATAATAAATCCTGTTGGTTGATTACAATTTTATTGGCCCCGTTTGTATTAATATAGTCAAATCTATGCAATAGTCCATTTTTTCCCGTAGAAATGAGGGGTTTGGTTACCCGCCCCTGGCCGGGAAGTAGTCAAGTTTTCGGATCATTTGCGGGTTTGACTCAGCAATTTTTTTCTTTTGTAAAAAGGTGGGCGCGATTATTAAGAGCGAAAAATGGTTTTACAGGATATGGGCTGTTTTCGAAAAAAAAGAGTGAGAAATGTATTTAGGTTGCGCGTAAGCAAGAAGAGTGTTGTTTTTATTTTCGTTATTTCGTTCGGAATATTTTTAACGGTATTTTTTGGCGGGATGGTTTCTGCCGAGTCTGCGCACAATGGCGGGGAAAGGCCATGGAAAAGATTTTTTTCGCAAGAAGAGTTGCAGATAACCATTGACCCTCTGGAAAGGATGGTGTTGAATAACGGGATTCCCGTCTATTTAAAACAAAACCGGATGTTGCCAAAAGTGACCGTGACTTTTTTTTTAGAAGGCGGCGTTTTTGAAGAGGCGGAAGGTGAAGAGGGTTTAACCGCTTTGTGGGGGTCAACACTGGCTTATTCCGGATCGGAAAATTTGCCGGCCCGGGAGTTGGCAACCTACATGGAAAAACGCGCCTCTTCTTTTTATTTTGATTCGGGTCTTGAACGCTCTTCTTTTACTTTAAGTTCGTTGTCTCATTTCTTTTATGATGACTTGCTGGCGGTGTTCGATGTGATGATGAATCCATTGTTGGCGGATGCCGATTATCAACTCATGCGGAATCAATCGCTGCAGGGGATTAAAAGGCGCACCGAGCGGCCCGGGGCAATGGCATATCTTGGCGCAAAACTGATTTTTTGGGAAGGCGATGTCCGTTCAAGGATACCTACGACATCGAGTCTGGAATCCATGGAACGGGACACGTTGGTGGAAAAGCATTCTTCTATGATGCGGGCATCAAGATTTTCCATTTTAATTGTGGGCGATTTTCTTGTTGATGAATTAATGGATCATTTAAATGAGACGTTTGGTTCTTTGGAGGCGTCTCAAGAGGGAATGCCGGATGTCTCGTTGCTGGAGGGAGAGCCTTTGGAAAGAGACTCTCGTTTGCTTGTACATATGGCAAAGGATATCCCGCAGACAACGGTGTTATGGCGCGCGCCGGGGGTGCCTCATGCTTCGCCGGACTATTACGCTTTGAAGGTGTTTGACTTTATTTTGGGGGGCGACTCCTTTAATTCAACGTTGACCGCTCAAATTCGCACTCGGCGAGGCTGGGCGTATTCGGTATATTCTCATTATAGCGCCGGTAAATATGGGGGCGACCTTTCCATTTTTCTGCAAACGAAAAATGATAGCGCTGCTGACGCGGTGGCTGAAGTCGAGCGGATATTAAGCAATCCTGATGAATTTTTAACAGAGGAAAGGTTAAGCGAGGCGGTGATGGCCATTAAAAACAAGTATGTGTTTTTATATGAGACTCCTGAAAAATTGGCTTCGTTACAGTTAGCTTTACAATGGGATGGATTGCCGGATGATTATCTGGAGCATTTTTTAGAGCATATTGATCAAGTTTCTTTAGATGATTTGAAACGAATTGCGCGACAATACTATGCGCCGGAAAAGTTTTTTCTCACTGTTGTTGGTCCGGATCAAGTTGCTGATGAAATAAATAATAATATCCAAAGCAGGGAGAAAAACGTTAGTTCAAAGCCTGTTCATGTGGTTGATTTTAAAATACCGCTTTAAGTGAAGCAGCCTACCTTTTTATTTTTAGTGCAGGGCGTTCCCGACAGGTTTATGCATTTCCCGGGGTATGGGTTGGAGATATGGCTGATCTTGTACTTGGTTGGGATTGGAGACAAAAGCGAAATGTCCGGTTGATTGTTGGTCGCATATTTTCATTAAGTAGGGGTCAAGCCATTTGAGCAGAGAATTTCTCATCTCAACTGTTTCAATGTCTAAAATAAATTGCTTTCTTTTGTCTTGGTCCTCGTTTTGTTGTAGTTGTTCAAAGCTTTTTCTATAATTTTTCAGAGGTGAGAATATATTATTTAATGGTAAGCTTTGTTCTATCTTCGATCCCGGTTTGATGTAACTTGTCGCCTCGTAGGTCCATAATCCTTTATGAAGGAATTTTACCCGGTCAATAGCGCGTTCGTACAGGTATTGCTTGATGAATAAAATGTATTCTTGCGGGCTTAAGATGAGATTACAAAATTCACGTACCGGTGATGCCAAATCTTCAAATAATGACCCGCGGTTAAAGTCTTTCACGACATTTACTGTTAACCGTTGTTCATGAAAGACGGCGTATTTCACCAGGTTTAGAAGTTTGTTTCTGTGACGGGCTATTGATTCCGGGAAATCGAGATTTAAAATTAAATAATTTAGTCCATTTTGTAACAGGTCTTGGAGCTGGTCACCGGAATGGATATTCGTGACGGAATATCCGTATAAAGAAAAAATTGAACTAAGCAATTTTTCTTCTGTTGGCGGTAGAAAAGCTAAACCGATTTTTCTAAGGGAGAGTGCTTCTGCTGATTGAATTATGGTATGGCTTTGACGGAAAAAATCTTCCCAGTGAATATAAAAGGGAGAGCCTTTGTCATACAGTAAATTCTCGATCTGTTCGGAGGGCGGGGCGATTACCAGACTTTGCGGCAACAAATATTTCTGTATTTCCAATAGTTGGTCTTGGTGGAGATTTACCGGCTCACGGCTGTTTTGGTACTGCGCTTGTTCCAGGTAGATCCACTCTCTTGAATCGTTATATTGGATTTTTAGACTTTCGAGGTAACGAATTTGTTTTTGGTCTAGTCCTGCAAAAATAAATGTTGTCGGTTCCATGTTTTGCTTATATAACAATTTTATATAATTATATATTGTCAATAATAAATTCATAAAAAAAGGTGCTTTATATTACCAGTATTCAAATTCCCGAAATCGAACTAATTGAACACAAGTATGAGCAGTATTCTTGGTAGGAAATTCCACACCATTGTACACCTTAATACCTAGCCAATAAAAAGACAACCGGTGAAATCTAGAGCCTTGCCGCGAATGTGACAGAGTAACAGCCCGTTCCAATCGATTGAGATTCCATGCAAGCGCTAGGCGTACTAAGTGAGTCATAGTTATATCAAGCTTGCAAGCAATTGCCCGGATATAAAAAGCATCATCGCCATAGAGGCAAAGTTTATGCCGATGCATTCCTCGTAAATTTTTCTGCTGAGAGACATTATGATTTAATAATAAGAAATGTCGAATTTTGCGTTTTTTATGATATTGGCTTAAGCTCTTGCCAGCCATAAAATCAAAAACATTTTTATGTTGAATGAGCCTGAACAGACAATATCGAACCACCCAAGAATAGCTAGTTTGCTTTAAATGCGAAACACGAACGATTTTACGCCAAGTATCTTGGGGAAGGCGAATTTCAAGAACCTTTGCTATATAAGCTCCAATTGTATAGTGAACAAGACTTCTTTTAACCATGCTTTATAAATAATGAAGATATTGATTTTTGTTCACGTTTACATAATAAAATGAATGAGTTTACCGGGTAAAACCGGCATAAAACATGCCTTATGCAGTGGATTGTGAATCGTTTTGCATGGATTGTCCTAACCGCATCCATGTTGTCTTTATTTTACCCGCCTGCCTTTACGTGGTTTAGTGGAAAACTAATTACGATTGGACTCGGGCTGATTATGTTAGGTATGGGTCTTACTTTAAAAAAAGAAGACTTCAGTCGGGTTTTGCAGAGTCCAGCGAAAGTGATGCTGGGAGTCGGTTTGCAATACACTGTCATGCCGGCCTCCGGTTATTTTGTAGGAACGTTATTTGATCTCCCTCCCGAATACCTTGCGGGAATCATTTTGGTCTCATGTTGCCCGGGAGGAACAGCATCGAATGTCATTGCATTTTTAGCCGGAGCTGATGTGGCTCTCTCCGTTTCAATGACTGCTCTATCTACTTTACTCGCCGTAATTTTAACCCCTTTGTTAACCTCTTTTTTAGTCGGGTCGCAAGTAGAAGTTTCAGCGTTTGGACTTTTTTTGAGCGCAGTACAAGTTGTGTTACTACCGGTAACGGCGGGACTTGTAATCCGGGAATTTTTTCAGGAAAAACTGAAACCTATTTTACCGGTGGCCCCTGTCATCGCTGTCATTATGATTACAATGATTGTCGCATCGATTATAGGTGCGGGAAAAGAAAAAATTATCGATTCAGGGTGGCGAATTATTGCTGCCGTATTTACCCTTCATACCTTGGGTTTTTCGGCAGGTTATTTTCTGAGCCGCTTTGGAACGCCAGGTGCAGTTTTTGATAAAAAGCTGCGGCGGACTATCTCAATTGAAGTCGGTATGCAAAACTCGGGACTTGGAGTAGTTCTTGCGCGCAATAATTTTGTTCATCCGGCAACGGCCATTCCCTCGGCAATTTCCAGTTTATTTCATTCTCTCATTGGCAGTTTTCTGGCATCCATTTGGCGAAAAAGCGCCGATAAGTAACGGCTGCTCTAACAATTACGAAACTATACGGACACGATGGGAGTCTATCCGCTTAACATTGAAACCGGCAAATCCGATTATATAATGTAACCCGAAGAATGCCGCTCCGCATTGTTATTGCATACGGATACCAGGCAAGAGAGGTTCAAGGAGGAACAATCAATGCCGGGAAAAATAACGGAGTTAGAACAACATAAAATCACACTGAAACTTAAAAAAGACGGATTTAAAACATTTGCCGACCAAAAAGGGAAATTCCGGCTTTGGATACGCTGCCGGGATAAAGTTAAATCAAGGGGCCGTATTCTTACTTTCCAGGCTGCAGAGACGCGATAAATATCGTTAAGATTGTTTTGTGATCGGAAGTCCCGGTATTCTCTTTAACCCGCCGGTCGAGTTCAAAAAGACGGTTTAAGATAGAAGAAAGCTCTTTTTCTCCGTATTTTGAGTGTAACTGTCCCATTCGTTCTTCGTTTTTTCGGATAACAAACTGGTGATTTACATTCCACAGCAACCTTTGGTGTATCTCTTTAATTCCCAAGCCAAGTTTCTTTAAAATTCGATAACGTATGGCATCAACAAACATACGTGAAATCATGGTAGACAATAGACCCGCATCCGAAATACGGTAATGAAAAAACATATCGAGCGCTTTATCAATTCGCCGGGCGGCAATCATATCGGTGATTTTAAACAGCATATCGCCCTCAACTTCAAAACAGACCTGCTCTACATCGGCTTTATCGATTTTTTTTTCGTGCAAACAATATGCGAAAAGGCGATCCATTGCCGATGAAATCATTGACGGATTTGGCGCGTAACGATTGGAAAGTTCCTGGACGGCGGCGGCTTCGATTTCAAACTCCATTAACTGGGCTTTCCTTAGAACGTACGTGGGCAAATCGTTTTCGCGTAACGTCTCTTCTTCAAAAATCCAGCCGTTTTTTCCGATCGATTCCAGCGCCGCCGGCAATTTCTTAGCTTCAGACTGAATTAAAACAAACGTACCCTGAGGGATATTTTCAAAATCGCGTAAAAAATAGCTTCTGACCGTCTGGTTGGCCGCGATTTTTTTTAAAATAGCATCGGCGTGCCGCAGCCACAACAATCGGGTGGCATTGAACATGGGAATTGTGGAAAGTTCGGCGTGAAACGCGGAAGCGTCAGCCTCAAGCCCGTTTAGCCGAACCTCATCGACCGATTCCCCAGTTGCCTGAATTTTTCCAAGATAAGCGCTATGAAGCTCTTCCGCCGCCGAAGAGTCCGAAGTAAATTGTATGGCAACCTGCGGTATCGAATCGGTTTTTTTCAGCTTTGAAAGCAGGATAGAATATTTATCCCTCACAAAAAATTTTCCTCAAAAGTGACGGCAGCACCCGGTTCATTATTGAATGGTTTGATTCGTAGAAGGGTTTGAAGTGGGTTCCAGTTTACCGTATTGCTCCTCGTACTTGCGGATATTGTCTTGCAAAGCGCTGAGAAGTCTTCTGGCATGGCCCGGCGTCAAAACCACACGCGAGACCAGTTTTCCAAAAGGGGCCGGTTGCTGTTGAATAAAAAGAAAATCAAGAAGAAACTCTTCCTGCGTATGTCCGATGTTGGTTACGTTCGCAAAGATTCCCTTGAGAATTTCGGGATCCAATTGAATTTCAATTTTCGACTCTTCTACCGGGTTTGAATTTTTCATGCCGCCAGAATCATAGAATTGAACTCTTTGCCAAGTCTATTTCACCCCTGCCGCTCAGCGCTTGGCTTTTCATTGAAAAACTCTATTTTTCAAGGATCCGAAAGGCAACATCAAGAACAACTTGCCACTCGACCACTTTTCCATCGGCGTCGATTTTGCCATGCTGCTCTTTTACGTCAAACCACGCTAGTCCTTTCAACGAACTTTGCGCTTCGCTAATGGCATTTTGAATGGCGTCTTCGTATCCTTTCTCCGAAATCCCGATTAACTTTATCATTTTGTATGTTTTGTTCATGCAGAAAGGATAAACAAAAATTTTCTTTTTAACCATTATTTCATAATTTTTTTCCCGCCCGAATGAAAAATTGGTCGACGCGCTCTTTCCGTTTTCGATAAGTCATGTGTGCAAAACTCGATTCTGATCCTTGACTTTGGTTCCCAATATACGCAACTCATCGCTAGAAAAGTGCGCGAACTGCACTATTATGCGGAAATTCACCCATACCGGATTTCCATTGACGCCATTCAAAAAATGGCTCCTTCCGGAATAATCCTTTCGGGCGGACCGTTTTCGGTTTATGAAAAAGGAGCCCCGCAAGGCGCAAGCGCCATATTTGATCTTGGCATTCCCGTTCTCGGGATTTGCTACGGCTTGCAGTTTATGGCGCATACCCTCGGCGGCAAAGTGGACGCTTCACAAAAACGCGAATACGGGCAGGCTTACCTTGAAATTGCCGATGGCAGCGACTTGTTAAAAAACATAAGTCAAAAATCGCGCATTTGGATGAGCCATGGCGACAAAGTCGTTAAAATCCCCAAAGGTTTTCAGGTGATTGGAAAAACGTCCTCTTCGCCGTATGCGGCAATCAAACATAAATCCCGGCCTTTTTACGGGGTGCAATTTCACCCCGAGGTGCACCATTCTAAAGAAGGAAAAACTCTCTTAAAGAATTTTTGCGCCGATATCTGCCAAATGAAATCCAACTGGACCATGCGTCATTTTGCCAAGCAGCAAATCAAACAAATCCGCGAAACGGTAGGCGGCGAACGCGTTTTGCTGGGCCTTTCCGGCGGAGTGGACTCTACGGTTACCGCCAAACTTTTGCATGACGCCATTGGCGACCAATTGAGCTGCGTTTATGTAGATAACGGCCTCATGCGCCTAAACGAAACCGAAGCGGTGATTGAGCGGTTTGAAAAAACATTTCAAATTCCGCTAACGGTGGTTCGCGCCGGCTCCCGTTTTCTCAAAGCCCTTAAGGGCGTTGAAAACCCCGAGCAAAAGCGAAAAATCATCGGGAAACTTTTTGTCGAAGAGTTTCAAAAAGCCGCTAAAAAAATCGGCCGTCACGAATTTTTAGCCCAAGGCACCCTCTATACCGATGTCATTGAATCGGTATCGGTCAAGGGACCTTCCGAAACCATCAAATCGCACCATAACCGGGTCGAAGAAATCCTTACATTAATCAAAGCCGGCAAAGTTGTCGAACCCCTGAAAGAGCTTTTTAAAGACGAAGTCCGGCAACTAGGCTTAACATTAAAAATCCCGAGAGAGCTTTTGTTTCGCCACCCTTTCCCCGGACCGGGGCTGGCCATTCGGGTGATTGGCGAAGTCAATGCCAAGCGCTTGGAGCTATTGCGCCAGGCTGACGCCATTTTATTGGATGAGTTAAAAAAGCAAAAATTATATGGCCGGGTATGGCAGGCTTTTGCCGTGTACCTTCCGGTGCAATCCGTCGGCGTCATGGGCGATAAACGAACATATGAAAATGTAGTCGCGCTGCGAATGGTGGAAAGCAAAGACGGAATGACCGCCGACTTTGCCAGGGTTCCGCACGAATTTCTCGGCCATGCCAGTTCGCGGATTATCAATGAAGTCGCCGGCATCAATCGCGTAGTATACGATATTTCGTCCAAGCCGCCGTCAACTATTGAGTGGGAATAGAGGGTCGTCCGTTTGCGTTGTTCGGTTAGAAACAGAACCGTTTTTTCGTTCATGATCATCGTCGGCATGCTAACTGTCGGCCGTCATTTCGCCCAACCTCCGGAAACAGCAAACGAAAAAGTAAACGAAAGCTACAAAGCGTTACCGGTCTGGAAAATAACCTTTCAAAACGAGACCGGAAAAACGTCAGGCAAGACATTGGCTTGCGAAGTGGCGTTGGATAGCGAAACCAAAGCAAGGGGCTTAATGTACCGGACATCTCTGGACGAAAACGCCTGCATGATTTTTCCGTATGACATGTCCCGCATTTTGCGTTTTTGGATGCGAAATACGTTGATCCCGCTCTCTATCGCTTATATCGACGCCCGTTTTGTCGTTGTCGATATTTTCAATATGTTGCCGTTGGATGAAACCCCGGTACTTTCTACCCGCCCCGTAAAATATGCAGTGGAAACAAATCAGGGTTGGTATGAAAAAAATGGGGTTAAACCCGGCGATATCATGCATATTGTAAAAGAAGGGGAATCGGGATAAAACGGTTTTCCGGTATAAATGAGAAGGCTGAAATAAAGACAAAATAAATGGACGCGTCGCAACTTTTAGAACAGCGAATCAAGGCTGACGAAGAGTATGTCGCCCTCCTCATTGGACAATACGGGTCAAAAGCATACCCCTCCCGGCTTATTCAGGAAGAATCGCTGCAAGAACTGTCGTTGCTGGCAGACACCGCCGGTGTGCGTGCGTTATACGATATGATGGCTCATGTCCCCCGGCCTGATGCGGCGAACTTCTTTTCTTCGGGAGCAATTGAAGAATTCCAAAGAAGGATCAAAGAAGACAAAGTCAACCTTGTGATTGTCGATGTGACGTTAAAACCGGGCCAATTGAAAAATCTCGAAGAAATACTCAAAGTGCGCGTTCTGGGCAGGGTTGAACTGATTCTGGATATTTTTGCCATGCGCGCCCGGACCAAAGAAGCGTCGTTACAGGTTGAGCTGGCCCAATTAACCTATATTCTGCCCCGCCTCAAAGGGTTGGGCGGCGTCCTTTCCCGACTGGGCGGGGGTATCGGCACGCGCGGTCCGGGCGAAACCATGCTTGAAACCGACCGGCGGCATATCCGCAGGCGAATTCAAAAAATTGAAAAAGAGCTGAAATCGGTTTCGCGCCATCGCGCCAATGCCCGTAAAAACCGGAACATCCCCCGGCTGGCTCTGGTCGGTTACACAAACGCCGGAAAAACCAGCTTGTTGAATGTTCTCAGCTCGTCGGCGGAAAAACTTTTTGCCGAAGATCGCTTGTTTGCCACGCTCGACTCTTTTGCCAGAAAAATATACCTGGGCGAATATGAGTATCGTCCGTTATACGCGGTTGTTTCCGACACGGTGGGTTTTATCCGGAACCTGCCGCTCAACCTGGCCGCCGCCTTTAAATCGACGCTCGAAGAGATTCTTTATGTCGATTTGATTATCATTGTGGCCGATTGTTCGAGCGTTTGGGTCGAAGAAGAAATCAAGATCGTTTACGAAGAACTGGAAAAACTGGGGGTTGGCGCAAAGCCGTCGATTTTGTTTTTCAATAAAAGCGATATTATCATGCCCGAAGACCGGCGCCGCCTGGAAAAATCGCACCCTGACGCTCTTTGGGGGAACGCCATGTCAAAAAATGGGGTCGAGCTGTTGCGAAGCGAGCTTTACCGCTTTGTGACAGAATCGCTTTTAACGACTTCGGGGTTAGGGTAGGCATTGCCCGTTACCCGGTATCGTTTTTCCATTTCATCTGCGCTGAGGTGTAAAGCCGGGTTGGCGTTCAGCAATTTTTGACCCAACTTGCTTTGCAAGAAATCGTTAAATTCCGGCCGCTTGCTGTAATGAAAGTTTCCGCTTCTTGTTTTCCCCCTGTTTTCAGGGTCAATGTGCAATAGCTGCGTATAGAGAATGCCTAACCGGTTTCCCGGGGTCTGTAAAAAAAAGCGAGGCCAAAACAAATAAAGTAAAAAATGATAACCTTGCGGAAAGGGTTTTAACACATTCCCCGCCGGCGCATCGTGAACGCCAATGATCGTAGCCAAGGTAACAGATGCAGGTTGCTTTGGCGCTTGATTTGACCTTGCCGCGACCGTCGAAACGGCGGCTGCCTTCTTCGTTTCTTTTTCCACGCAAAGTAAAATCTTTTGCGTTTTCACGGGTTGTAACGGCTGCAAATGCTTTTGTAAAGAGAGAACCGGTTTGCCTAGAAAAAAAGAGAGGTCCAATTTTTTCATAAGGTGAATGGCATAAGATCATGGGCCTTCATAATCGGGGTAAGGGGTCCCCGGATCTTCTTCATGGAGTTCGAGGTCCATAAACAGGTTTTTCTCTTTGATAAACATCAGGTTCACGCTGCCTGTCGGACCGGCCCGGTGTTTGGCGATGATAATCTCAGCCTGCCCTTTGAGCTCTTCGGGCAGATCTTTGACAAACATGTCTTCGCGGTGGATAAACATCACAATGTCGGCGTCTTGTTCAATTGCGCCCGATTCGCGAAGGTCGCTGAGTTGCGGCCGGGGGTCTTTGCCGCGCTGCTCAATGGAACGGTTCATCTGGCTGAGCGCCAGAACGGGCACATTGAGTTCCTTGGCGATAATTTTCAATGAGCGGGAGATGTTGGCCACTTCCAACTGGCGGCTTTCAACGCTTCGGCCCCGTTCGCTCATCAACTGAAGGTAGTCGACAACGATTAAATCGATTTTTTTATTTTGCGCGCGAAGCTGGTTGGCCAGCCGCCGCGATCTTTGGCGGAACTCCCAGGAACTCATGTCAGGGCTGTCGTCAATATAAAGGTCGGCCTGGTTCAGGCTTTGCATGACATTGACCAGTTGCTGCATCTCTTTTTCGGACATGTATCCTTTTTGAATCTTTTGGGAATCCAGGTAACCTTCGGAACAAACCATTCGCAAAAGCAGCTCTAACCGCGTCATCTCAAGCGAAAAAACAAGAACCGTTTTTTTGGATTTCAGCGCGACACGCGAAGCGATGTTTAGCGCCAGGGTGGTTTTCCCCGCGCCGGGGCGGGCGGCGAGAATGATCAATTGCCCGCCTTTGAAGCCGGTGGTGAGTTGGTCCAGGGCGCGATACGAACTTGGCAACCCGGTGATCCCGCCTTGCGACTCTTTCAACTTTTGAAGAAACGTAAGAAATTCGCCTTTTAACTCGCGGACATGGGTGACATTATAACTGCTTTGCCGGTCTGCCACACCCGAAATCATTTTTTCGGTTTGAGAAAAAACGGACTCAATGGGCGCCTGCAAGTCTTGCACATTTTTTTCAACCTCTTTGACGCCATGCAAAAGCTGGCGGCGCAACGAAAGTTCTTTGACCGTTTTTGCGTAGGTATGGGCGCTTAAGGGAGAACCAAGCGAGGCTACGGTCATGATCGCAGCGCGGTTACCGACCGATTCAAGAAGGTTTTTATTTTTTAAAGAAGCGATGACCAAAAGGACATCGGGGGTATTGTTGCGGTCAAACTCTTCGGCAATGGTTTCGTAAATAACGCGGTGGGCCTCGAAATAAAAGTCGTCGGGGCGAAGCGCCTGGCTGATATCAAAAAAGAGATCCGGGCTTTGCAGGATAGACCCAATGACAATCTGTTCCGATTCTGAATCAAATAATGCCATGGCGGCCTGCGTTTTGAACCCCGTTGGGGGCGGCTTTCTCAGCTCTTTTTGATCTCGTTAATCTTTTTAGCGAGCTGATAGACTTACTTACTCTTCTTCGTCCGAACTTGCCGCTTCGGCAACATCTTCTTCCGGAGTTTCCTGCGCTACATCGGCAGCTTCGGCGCTTTGATCGCTTTCGCTTTCGGGTGCGGCGGGCGCGCCGGTTTCGTCTTCATCAACCGCTTGCACCCAGGTGATATTTCCTTCTTCATCCTGGACTCTTACTTTAATAGCGGCGTTAATGTTATCATGCAATTTTACGTTGAGGTCATATTCGCCAAGCGTTTTGATCGGTTCATCTAAAACAATGTTTCTTTTGTCTACGACAAAGCCGATTTCTTCGAGCCCTTTTTGAATATGCAGGTTTGTGACGCTGCCAAAGAGTTTGCCCATTTCGCCGGTTTTCATCGTCAGCGAGATTGCAGCCCCGTTTAACTTGGTCGCCGTTTCTTCGGCGGTTTTTTTCCGTTTGGCAATTTTTTGTTTTTGAACTTGCTCAAGAAATTGATGCTCTTTTTGACTGCGCGCTGAAGCGGTCATAACCATGCCGCGGGGAAGAAGATAATTTCGCGCATAGCCGTTTTTTACTTCTTTAATATCGCCAGCTGAGCCTAAATTGGGTACGTCTTGTTTTAATATAACTTTCATCGATTGCGTTCTTCCGTCTTTTAATTAATGATTAGATTGCATCGTTTGAAACGATTTTAGGGTGTAAAGCCTTTTTTCGGAAGTTAAACCAAAACTCCAGAAGGCCGAGTAAAAGAAAGACAAAGGCGATAAACAGAAAAAAAGAAGGGAATACCATGGAGAGTAAAAAAAGCATTAGAAAAATACTCGCCGAAGGGAGCATACGCACCAGCATATAAAGCGCTAAAATTCCGATCCCTTGCAGAATATAAAGCGTCCCTAAAATAAAAAACAAGTTGGTGCCCATGACAATGGCAATTTCCGGGAAAAAACGGGCGTCCATTTTATTGAAAAGAATAAAGAGTAGGGCAAGAAGAATAAAACCCCAAATCAAAGAGTCGGGCAGGCGAAAAAAAGTGAAATTTCCGTACGGTGAGATTTGGATTTTTCGATACATAAAAATCCGCCGGCCAATCGAGGTGATAAAATAAAAAGCAACGAGAACGTTAATAAACGTAAAAAGCATAGAGTAACTGTAGATAATATCAAAAAACTGGCGTTTTTGTTCTTCAAAGAGACCCGGATCGACCGAGACTTCTTCAAAAAAAGAAGAGAGGGTATTGGTAAAAATTTCGCTGCCGAGAAAATGAAATTCCAGGATCGGGTAGTTCAGGATCATTAAAAAAAGAAAGGCTACGAAAAAAAAACGGGTATTGGCCGGGGTCAGGAATGTTTCCATTCTTGCCAGTGAACGGGCCCGCTCCTGGACCATTTGAATATACTTTTCCTGGCGCTCTTCAAGCGAGTTTGAGCTCATTAAATTTTCGCGGATCGCGTTTTTATCAAGGAGCCGGCCAAGCGCTTCGGGGATCGTCCTTCGTTTGTCGGTTGCAAAATAAAGGTAAATCAAAGCGCCTGCGGCAATCGTCGAGAGACCGCCCGGCATCCAGAAAGCCAGGTTCGCCGGTTGCGGCAACCAGGCTCCCAGGATCAAGAGAGCCACTGTGACCAGAGGCCATACGATTTTCGGGTATTCCGGCTTAAAAACAAAGAAAAGCAGCGCTCCCCAGATTAAATTAAAAGGGAAACTGAGAAAGCCGAAGATATTCAACATCAGCCGGTTATTGTACGCTGTATGGCATAAACCCTGCGTCTCTGGCGCGGCGAATCGCTTTTGAAATCACTCTTTGGTGTTTCGCGCAACTGCCTGACAAACGGCGGGGGAGGATTTTACCTTTATTTGATACAAACTTGATTAGCAGATCGGCTCTTTTATAATCAATTGTATTGGTCCCTTCGCTGCACAGCCGGCATACTCTTTTACGAAATTTGCCGCCGCGTCCGCCACGTTGTTCACGCACTACTGGTTTGGAATCTGTCATCTATATCTCCTGTTTATTAAAACGGTATATCGTCTTCGTTAAAGGGGTCGTCAAACGATTCGGGAGCGGCCGCCGGAGCCTGGCTATGGGCGCTCATATCGTCTGGCGCGGACCCTTTCGAGTCGAGAAACTGAAAATTTTCAGCGTATATTTCAACTTTACTTTGTTTTTTCCCTTCTTGATTTTCCCAGGTGGAAAAACGGAGGGAGCCGTCGACGGCTACGCGCCGCCCTTTTTGAGCGTATTTGCTAATTACTTCGGCAAGCTTGCCCCAAGCCACGCAATCAAAAAAACCAACTTCTTCCCGGTTTTCGGCATCTTTTTGAAAAATAGTCCTGTTGGAAGCGAGAGAAAACCGGCAAAGGTATTTACCGGTATTGGTCGATCGCAGCTCCGGGTCGCGTGTTAGACGCCCGACAAGAATGACTCTGTTGATGTCATTTGCCAAAAGTTCAACCAGCCTTTACAATCATCGATTTCAAGACGGTTGTGTTCACGCTTAAATCGGCGTTGATTTGTTTGATCGACGCGGGGGGAGCCGAGATGTTCCACACGTTAAAATTGCCTTTTTTCTGATGATTTTTTTCATGGTAAAGGCGTTGCGTGCCAACTTCATTCATATTGTCTACCTGGGCGCTTCTCTTGGCGATCATTGCCTTGATTTCGCTACGGTTTTTTTCCAACGTTGCAGCGTCCGTGTCGGTCAATACCAGCACCATCTCATATTTGTTCATAGAACTCATTTTTTCTCCTTATCCGGATCGATACGACGAATTTGCAAGCAGGGACAACATGACAACCCTTTTTCATATTGAGATGTAGTTTGTGCCATTACTGGGCTGTTAAAAAGCCCAGTTTGGTTAAAATCCAGGCTCCGCCGGTGGTAATGTAAAAAATACCGATGATAACGACGGCAATGGAAAAAAAGATTTTCAACAGTTTTTCCGGCAGGTATTTTGCCACCAGTGGTCCGATCTGGCCGCCGATGATTACGCCGGTACCGGTAAAAATAAGCATATCCCACATAATTAACCCGGCTTGCAGGTTTAAAATGGTGATGATCCAGTCGCCCATGGCTTCGGCCCAAATTGCAGTAGCGTTGGCGCGCCGGGTTTTTGCATTGAGGCCTCTTTCGAGCAATGGTTGCGAAGTTTCGCAAATCCCGGTGCCTGTCGTCGATGAAAAAAGCCCGCCAATGAACGGTACCCACATATGCGGGTAGACGTCTTCAACGGGGATATTTTCCCGGTTCCCGTATTTGTTTTGCGTTACGCTGGCAATTTGAACATAGGCGATGGTTAAGATTACCATCCCGAGAAGAAATCGCAGAATATGGGCGTCAATGACCAGGATAATGTGCGTTCCCAGAACCACGCCGGGGATCGTCAGCATGACTAAAACCAGCCCGACCTCTTTTTCCACTTTATTTTGAGAAAAGTAACGGAGGGCTCCCGAGCTCATCCCCACCGTTTCCGTCGCAATCCCGGTCGCCACCGAAGGAGCGATAGGAACATTTAAAAAAAGGTTATAGATGGGTTGAAATAAAACGCCCCCGGAAAACCCGGAAGCGTTTGCTAAAATGGCAATAATCAAGGAGATGGGAAACATGAACCAGTATTCAAAACTCATGACCTAGACCTCTTGTTCCTGATTGGTTGTATTTACCTGGTATACTTTGTACATATCGATCAACATAGAGAGAGCCGCCAGATCGTCTTTGAGCTCTTGCAGGTTTTTCTCCACGTCTTTCGCGGATTGCTGCAACCGGCTGATTTTTGACAAGTGAATGATGTTATTTTCTTTCGCGTCGCTCACCAGGTCGACTTCAATGGCAGGTTTCAGGTTCTCTTGCATTTGATCGACCGATTTTGCCAGGCGCGTCATTTCAAAGCGGATCTCAACCACCAGTTCCTGCAAGTTGGCGTTCATGTCGTTAATCAACTTGGCAAGTTGTCCGATCTCGTCTTCGCTGTGGACCTGCAATGTGTACGTTAAATCTCCGTCGGCAACTTTTTTGGCGCCTTCAACCAGGTTATCAATCGGGTTGGCAATATCCTTGGAGAAGAGGGTCAAAGCGGTGATGATATTGACTACAATAACCAACAGCAAAAGCAGCATGCGTACGCGCAAATCGTTCAAAGGATTAAACGCGATTTCCCGGTCAATGGCCGAAGGGGTGAAACTCTTATCGATTTCAATTTGCTGGCTCATGGCCTCGATAAACGAGGCGCTGAGTTTGTCTTGAAAATGACTTTCGCTGACTTCGAGAATGACTTCGAGGGTGGTTGAAATGGAGACAACGGATATTAAAATAAAGTAAAGCGTCAGTTTTTTCTTAATGCGCGATTCATCGACTCCGAGAATGCTTTTGAATTTGCGAAAAATATTGATAATTTTTTCCATTGTTCTTTATGTGTTTTTAACGCTTGGCGGAGTTTTTATTGATTACATAACAAATTAAATTTGCCTAATGCCAGCGCAAGTGGTTTTTAAAACCAATTTTTTTACTTTGTTTCTTTTGGTTCATTGCCGGGACAGGTGAGCGGCCATGATTACCGTTTGCCCGGCGATTTAGTGTAAAAACTCTTGTCCATGCGGATGCACTTTGGCTGGTGGTATTGCATCGGTCAAAGCTATTCATGAGAAATTTGTTTATCCAACTGTTTATTGTCTGGCGTTATATTCGCGGGAAAAAGGGCGCGTTGTTTAGTTTAAATGCAAAGCTGGCTTTTTTCGGCGTTTTTACCGGCACCTCTTTGCTGGTTGTCGTTTTATCCATATTTAACGGATTTCAAGAGCAGGTGATCAGCTCCATTTTTCGTTTTGACCCTCACCTGTTGGTCGAAAAAAGCGGGGGGGAAAAAATTGAAAACTGGCAGGAGCATGCGGATAAAATACGAGAGGCGTTAGGCGATAAAGCCGCAAAGGTGGGCGCCATGATCCAGAGCGCGGCGCTGTTGAGGGTTTCTCCCGAAATTGATCATATTTTTGTGCGCGGCGTTGAGTTCGATTCGGTTGACGGCACAAACCGGGTTCGGCCCCCGGACGATTTTCCGAAAATCGAAGCCGTTGACGGGCAAGAGGCGGCCGATTATCGAAACGGCAATATTGTTTTTATTGGCCGTGAAATGGCGTATAACTTTCATCTTTCGGTAAACGACACGATTGAAATCATCGCCCCGAAGGGGCAGTTTAATGCGCGGTTGGGGGTTACGCCTTCTATCGCCAAGTTTACGATTGCCGGCTTTTTTTCAACAGGTCATTACCAGTACGATTCGAGGGTGGTGATCATGCCGTTGCCGGTGGCCCAAAGGTTATTTCAAACGGGGTCGGCCACCCAGCAAATTTATGTCAAGCTGCATGATCTGGCCGATTTGAGTTACGCCCGCCGAACGTTGTGGCAAGAATTGCCGTTTTTTTTCACCGTCAGGACCATTGAAGATGAGCAGCGTAACTTTTTTTCGGCGCTCAAGCTGGAAAAAACAATCATGGTTACGATTGTTTTTCTCTTTATTATTGCCGCGATGGTGGGGATTGTTGTCGCCACTCACAATATCGTGCGTTCCAGAAAAAAGGATATCGGTATTTTAAAAGCGTTAGGAATTTCGGATACGGCGGTATTGTCCATTTTTACGGCGGCGGGGTTTGTGACGGGAGTGGCAGGCACCGTGGCCGGGTTGATCATGGGCGTGTTTTTAGCGTTAAATTTAGAGAACATTTTAAATTCCGTTGAGCTTGCCATTAATACACTGGGCGATTTTCTCAATCATGGCGAATGGATTGCTATTGAATTAATCCCCCGCGATGTATATTATTTTGACCATTTGCCGGTTTCCGTTGATATACCGTTTTTGCATCTTTTAGGGACAGTTGCAATTTTACTTTCAGGGATCGCTTCGCTGATCCCCGCCTGGTATGCGGGGCGTACGCAACCCATTGAAATTATCCGGGGGGCCGAGCTCTAATGCCGCTTCTGGAGGTTTGGGGGATCCGAAAGAGCTATCTGGACGGTGAGCGCTCGGTCGATGTCTTGCGCGGGATTGACCTGACCTTGGCAAAAGGCGATTTTGTCTCTATCCAGGGAGCTTCCGGCGCGGGCAAAAGCACTTTCTTGCATATTATTGGCGCGCTTCTTACGGCTGATGGCGGGGAAGTCCGGGTCGGCGATCGTCTTTTATCGGAATATGTCGCAAAAAATAAATTGTACGAATACCGCCGCGATTTTGTCGGTTTTATTTTTCAAAGTCATTATTTAATGCCCGATTTTACCATCCTGGAAAACGTTATGATGCCGCTGTTGGTCGAAAAAGTGAAACGTTTCGAGGCGCAGGAAAGGGCCGCCGCCGCTTTAGAGGCCGTGGGTCTTTCTCACCGTCTATCTCATTACCCTTCGCAAATTTCGGGGGGTGAGAGCCAGCGGGTCGCCATTGCGCGGGCGGTGGTTCGCAAACCGGCTCTGGTGCTGGCCGACGAACCGACCGGAAATCTTGACAGCGCCAATAGCGAAAAGTTCATTGAGCACCTGGTGGGGCTGCGAAAAAGCGAGGGTTTAACCGTGCTTGTCGTTACCCATGAAAAAGAGTTGGCTGAGCAGGCGGATAAAATTTATTTTATGAAAGACGGTCTGCTGGGAGAAGAGCGGTAAGCGGCGCCGGCTTATTTTCTACTGACGGTTATCTTCGTGGTCAGGTGATTATTGGCTTTACAGGCTAAAATGGAAGGGGAGGCTAACCCATGAGCGAGAATAACCGGGGTAACGGAAAATTTCGATTTTTCAAGAGTGTGGACGAAGGGGGTTGGTTTCAATCTCTTTTTCGTATTGGCGTTATTTATTTTATTGGATTTTCTTTTTTCTTTTTTGCTGCGTTCTTAGTCATTAAGGTTCGAATTTCAACCAGCGTTGCGCTGGAGGTTCCTTCTTTAATCGGAAAATCGTACATTGCCGAGCACAACCGGCTTTCCAACCTGGGGTTTGAAGTGGAAATAGAAGAAGCCGCTTTGGCGGAATACCCTCATGGTTATATTCTTTCTCAAAACCTTCAACCGGGTTCCATGACAAAGAGCGGGGCGTCTTTAGTTCTTTTAGTGAACGGCTCGAAACCGCTGGTGCCTGTCCCGCGGTTGGTCGGCTCGCAAGAAGGGCTTGCCCGAACGATGCTCCAGAATATACCGGTCGGGGCTACTTTGTTTTCGCTTAAGGTCGGGACAGTCACTGCAATTGCCAGCGATCGTCCTGCCGGCGAGGTTCTCGCGCAAGATCCTCCGGAAGGCGCCATTGTCGCTCCGGAAACGCCGGTTTCTCTGCTGGTTTCAGCCAAATCGCAAAAGGTTTCGCAGCGTTTCGCTCCGGCTGAAACGGAGCGCTTAAGCGTTCAGTTGTTGAAAAGTTGGGCTTATCATGACAGGGTGCCGTTATTGATCAAGACCGATGAAACGAAAAATTTTATGGAAGACGGGCTGGTGAAGCATGTCGTTCAAAAAAAAACAGGCGGCCAGTTGATCTGGGAAGCCAAGGTTCTTCATTATCACGATACAAGAAAGCAGTTTTATCCGAACCGGGTGATTTGGGTTGAAACGGAAAGAAATAAGGTAACCGGTAATTATTATACGGTTGCCGTTGAAAACGGGGAGCGTCCGGGGACGTATGATGAGGTGGCGTACCTTGCCATTGGCGATTTGCTTCCGTTATTTTTACGCAGTAAGGCAAATGTATATTTTTGGCCCGGCTATGTCGAGGTGAAAACCGGAGAAGAACAATCGACTAAGATTCAAGAAAAAAAAGACGGGCGTAAGCTTCCGCGTCCAGAATTTACCGTTTCGTTAGAGAGTGTTTCCATATGAAAATTGCGCCTTCCGTATTGGCGGCTCCGCTGACCCGTATCGGGGAATCAATAGCGGCTCTTGATGAAAATGTGACCGATTATCTTCACCTGGATGTGATGGATGGGCATTTTGTGCCGCAAATTAGTTTTGGTGAGGCGATTTGCCAATCCATTTCCGAACAGACAAAGATCCCGTTGGATGTTCATTTGATGGTTTCTGATCCGGGCGTTGAGGTTCCGAAGTATTATCAGATGAAACCGGCGTTTATTACGTTTCATCATGAGACCACAAATTTTCCGATTCGATTGGCTCGAGAAATTCGGAAACAGGGTATAGGGGCCGGGCTGGCTGTCAATCCGGTAACGCCAATTTCATCGCTTGAGGCGTTGTTTCCGTATTTTGATCTATTTTTAATCATGAGTATTGAGCCCGGCTTTTATGGTCAGAGCTTTCTGGAAATTTCTTTTGAACGAATGGAGCAGTTCCACCGAATGAAAGATCGACTCAGTGCGCGTTACTCTCATGCGCCTCTGCTTGAGGTCGATGGCGGTGTCAATGCGGAGAATATCTCTCAATTGAAAAAAGCCGGCGTTGATATTGCTGTAGCAGGTTCTTTTGTTTTTAAGGCGGAAGATCCGAATGAGAAAATTTTGCTTTTGAAAAAGAACGCAGACGTTTGATTTAAGATGCATCATTTACAGGTTGCCATTAGTTCTTGTCCGAACGATACTTTCGCCTTTTATCATTTTTTGAATGATGTAAATGTCTTGCCTCAGGATGTTTCCCTTACCCCTCATTATCTTGATATTGATGAATTAAACAAAGGGTTGGCATCCGAGTCCTGGGATATTGTAAAGGCTTCGTTTCCGGCAGGTGCCCTTTCCGATTCATATGAGCTGCTTTCGTCGGGGGGAGCCATTGGTTTTGGAGTCGGACCCATTGTTATTTTTAAAAATAGCGATGGGGGGGAGGTCTCGGGTCATGTGCCGGATTTATTCGGTAGCCATCGCTTTGGTAAGACCGATCTGCATGTCGGATTGCCAGGGGTTCATACCACCGCGAATTTTTTATGGAATTTCTTTTATCGCCATGAGCATAGCAAGAGGAGATTACCCGATTCGGTAATCCCGAAGTTTATGAATTTTGCACAAATCATGCAAAGCGTTGCAGATCGAGAGGTCGATTTAGGCGTCGTAATTCATGAGGGGCGGTTTGTTTATAAGGAACGCGGTTTTAATTTGTATATTGACTTGGGAGAGTACTGGCAGGCTAAAACGGCATCTCCAGTGCCGTTAGGCGGAATTTACATTCGAAAAAGTTTACCTGATACCTTAAAATCGGATCTTGACCGGGCTTTGCATTTGAGCGTGCTGACCGGACTGGAAGATAAGCGGGCGAATTCGCTTATTTATCGGGAGAAGATGATGCCGTTTATGAAAGGGTTGGCGCAAGAACTGGATTTACCGGTGATTGAAAAACATATTGATACATATGTAACCGGCGAGACGGTAGCTTTGACAGGACAAGGGCGGAAGGCTGTTGAGTTTTTGTATGAAGAAATTCGGCAAAAGGCGTAAGGCGGCTATTGTTTAGCGATAAAACAAAAGGCAGGATAACGATTATGGATTTAGAGAAATTAAAAACCAGAATTAAAGATTACTCCTATCGCGAGAATCATGAGCAACTTTTTACTCTTGCTTCCGGGAGCCAAAGCCCGTATTATTTTGATTTAAAGCAAACTCTCCTGCAACCGGAATATTTAAAAATTGCCGCGCAGTGTATGTCAAGCCAAATGCGCGAGGTGCTAGGTCGAATGCCAGATGCAGTAACCGGCTTAACGATGGGGGCCGACCCGCTGGTTTATTCAATTGCAGTTATGTCTGTGGAGTCGGACCATACAGTGTTTCCTCTGCCGGTCCGGAAGAAGACAAAATCGCATGGCAGCCAAAAGAGAGTAGAAGGTATACTTGATGATCGTATTCGGCAAGGGCTAGTGGTATTAATTGACGATGTCATTACAACAGGCGGTTCTACTTTACAGGCTTGGGAGGCCCTATCCGAAATCGGTATTTCGGTACAGCATGCCTTTTGCATTCTTGATCGGATAGAGGGCGGCGCCGATGCGCTTGAAAAACAGGGCGTTCAATTGCATTCCTTATTCACCAGGGCTGATTTCTCTGAAAAGTAACCAGCTACATTAAAATTTAAACAAAATATACCGATTTGAGAAACAATATTATTTTAAACGGTTTTGTGTAAAAATTTAAGACAATTGCTGATTACTATGGTGTGAATCAATATAGCGATTATAAGTACCTTGCATTTCCGGTTAACCATGTCTTGGAGATTCGATTATGCCAAGACTCTTGGCTGCAGATAAAAAAAGCTGCTCTTCGTTGGAATAAAAGTTATTCCTGGGTTGTGAGGTATACTTTGTTCCGCTTGATACGCCGGTATGAACCTGGCAGGTTGATTGTTTATGCCGGAAATCCAAGGGATGATATAAACTTGCAAAACCAATACAATATGAGTACTTTAAATCAAATAGCTTGGGAGAGAAGAAGCGGCGCTTCGGAAAAGCACCGTCACCGTTTATGCTTATATGGCGAGGATGAACTGTTTGTACGTTTGGTTGCGGCAAGGTTGGGTTGTACGATGACTCATTTGGTCAGGTTGGCTCTTGAGAAATACTTGGGTTCTTTGTTGCTGGGCACGAATCGGTTTATGAGCGGATGCAAGGGATTTGTTTTAGCTTCTATGTTATATTGGCTTGGTATTAAACTGTTTGAGGATGTGGAATTCCACAGCCACAAACAGTTTAATAGAGTATATTCTTTTACTCGGTACAAACCATTCGATTATTTTTAATTGAACAACTTATTATCGAATAAAATAAAATGTTATTTCTCAAATTCCTGCATAGAAAGGCTGATTTTCCCAACCTTATCAACACCAATTACCCGAACTTTTACAAAATCGCCTTCTTTCACGACATCGGTAACTTTGTTCACCCGTTGCTTAGATAATTTAGAAATATGGCAAAGACCGTCTTTCCCCGGCAAAATTTCAATAAAAGCGCCAAAATCAGTAACACGCTTAACCTCGCCTTCATAAATTTCGTCAACCTTGGCTTCTTTAAATTGCAATTCGATCATTTCCCTTGCCATGTTTGCAGCAGCTGAATCAACTGACGCAATGGTAATGATCCCATCATCATCAATTGATATTTCGGCCCCCGATTTTTCAGTTAACATCTTAATGTTTTTACCGCCAGGGCCAATCAATTCGCCAATTTTATCTTTATCGATCTGCATACTTAACAAGCGTGGAGCGTTGACATTCAGTTCGGAGCGCGGGTTCGCAAGCACTTCTTCCATTTTATCCAGAATATGCATTCGCCCTTTTAACGCTTGTTGCAAAGCTTTAGACATGATGTCGGTTCCAATACCTTGCACTTTTAAGTCGAGCTGAAACGCAGTAACGCCTTTTCTGGTGCCGGCTACCTTAAAGTCCATATCGCCAAAGTGATCTTCGAGACCGGCAATGTCCGATAAGATGGCAAATTGATCGCCCTGAGTAATTAACCCCATTGCTATACCGGCGACAGGGGCTTGAATCGGGACCCCCGCATCCATTAAGGCAAGAGAGCCCGAACAAATAGTAGCCATACTGGACGAACCGTTTGATTCCAGAATTTCGGAAACAATACGAATTACATAAGGAAACTCCTTATACTCAGGCAGCATATTCCGCAACGCGTTTTCAGCCAATTTTCCATGGCCAATTTCACGACGCCCCGGACCGGGATACCGGCGAACTTCTCCGACGCTGTACGGCGGAAAATTATAATGCAAATAAAAGTTTTCTTTTCTATCGCCCTCAATATCATCGATAATTTGAGCGGAAGAAGAAGTCCCCAGGGTGACAACCCCCAAAGATTGAGTTTCCCCCCTGGTAAAAATGGACGAACCATGTGTTGCTTGCAAAACACCGACATCGATTGAAATATCGCGAATTTCATCCAGTTTACGTCCGTCAGCCCGAATCGATTTATTAAAAATCTGATCCCTGACAATATCCACTTCAATTTCTTTGAGCAACGACTTAACATTTTTTAGTAAATCGCCCGCATCTTCTTCAGCTTCGGCGCGCGCTTCGTATTCGGCGATTACTTCAGTAATGACTTCATCAATTTTTTCTTGGCGTTCATGTTTACCCGGAGTTTCATTTGCCACGAACAATTTATCAAAAGCTTTGCCTTCAATCTCTTTTTTCAGCTCAGACAAGTCTTCCGGTTCAGGAACTTCCTCCCTGGGTTTGCCCGCTTTTTCCTGCAATTTAATTTGCATTGCACATAACTTTTTAATTTCTTCATGGCCAAAGTTAATAGCGGCGATGATATCGTCTTCCGAGACTTCCTTGGAAGAGCCCTCAATCATGGTTACGGCTTTGGCGGTTCCCGCGAGCATAAGATTAATATCGCTGCTCTCAAGTTCCTCTACCGTCGGGAAAATAATCAGCTCTCCGTTAATCCGTCCGACTTGAACGCCGGCGACCGGCCCGTCAAAAGGAACGCCGGAAAGCAACAAAGATGCGCTGGCGGCAGTGATCGAATGTATCGGTGTCGGCGACTTTGCATCGGCGCTAAGAAGAGTAACAAATATTTGCAGCTCATTAAGATAATTCTTGGGAAAAAGAGGGCGTATCGGACGATCCGTTAGGCGAGCAGTTAAGATTTCTTTTTCACTCGGTCTGGCTTCTCTCTTAAAGAATCCACCCGGAATTTTTCCGGAAGCATAAAACTTTTCACGGTATTCAACCGTCATCGGAAAAAAGTCCTGCCCCTCGCGGGCTTCCGAAGCGGCGGTGGCGTTCGCCATCATTGCCAGTTTCCCCCAGCGTAGAACAACCGAGCCGCCGGCTTGTTTCGCCCAAACTCCCGTTTCTATAGAATATTCATTATTTCTAAATTCGATATTTTCTTTTTGTAGCATTTTTATTCCTTTCGCAAACGTGTATATAGGGGTAGTTTCGTGATTACGATTTTACGGGATGTCAGAGAAGAAGTTCTCTTTGTTGTCAGACTGTATGTATCGGAGTCCCGGGTCACGTTTATTTGCGTATGCCGAGCTTTCCAATAATTTGTTGATATGCCTCGTGATTTACCTTTTTCAAGTAATCAAGATGGCGCCGTCTCTTGCCCACCATTTTCAATAAGCCAAGACGCGAGTGATGATCTTTTTTATGAGCTTTGAAGTGCTCTGTTAACCGATTGATTCTTTCAGTTAAGATGGCAATTTGAACAGAACTTGAACCTGTGTCTTTATCATGTATGCGATAATTTCCGATTAATTCGCTTTTTTTTGCGTTGTCTATCATGTTATTTTCCCGTAATTTGTGCCAATGTTGAATCCCGAAAGTGCCCGGCAACTCTTTTTTCAATCGGAAAAGAAACCAAAAGCACCGAAAAGGCCAAGCGAAGTTAAAGCAACCAAGCGCTACGGGATTCTTCACCCTTCCATTGAAAAAATGGTTGTCAGAATGAATCCAAACATTGTTTTCTCAACCCATTTTCGTAATTACGGAAAACGTACGTTTTGTACTTTTACAATTGCCGGGGCTCCAAACGGAAGCCAATCGCGCTATATTGCAAAATAAAATACGCGGGTAACGCCCGCCACATGCACACCGGGCTGTTTACCGGCAAACGAAGCGCCTGTTAGCGCCTGATAACGAAAAAAGAGAATAGACAATAATAGATAATAGAGGAGAATTAAAATGAGCGAAAAAACTGAAAACACAGCAAATGAACAAGCGAAAAACAGCGAAAGTACAATGGAAGAGTTTGGTTTTCAGGCCGAAATGGAGCAGTTGCTTCATTTAATCATCCATTCTCTTTACACCCATAGCGAAATTTTTCTTCGCGAGCTGATTTCAAACGCGTCCGATGCGTTGAACAAAATCCGGTTTCTATCTTTAACTGAAAAAGGTTTCCTAGATGAAGGAGCCGAGCTAAAAATCAATATCACGTTTGACAATGAAAAAGGCGAACTCACCATCAAAGATAACGGGATTGGTATGAGCCATGATGAGTTGATCCAAAACCTGGGAACAATCGCCCGCTCGGGAACCCAGAACTATATGAAACAAATTCAAGACGAACAAGACGAGAAAAAACGTTCCGAGTTGATTGGCCAATTTGGTGTTGGCTTTTATTCTGTGTTCATGGTTGCCGAAGAAGTTAGCGTAAAATCGCGTTCCTATATTAAGGAAGAAAAAGCTCACGAGTGGAAATCTACGGGCATTGGCAAATACAGTGTCTCTCCCGTTGAAAAAAACGACAGGGGAACCGAAATATTCATTAAACTGAAAAAAGAGGGTAAGGAATATGCAGAAGAACACCGCCTTAAGTCGATTATCCATCAATATTCAAACTTTGTAGAGTTTCCTATTTTTGTGGGCGAAGAACAGGTAAATAAATCTTCGGCCATTTGGCGTAAACAAAGCTCATCCGTTACTAACGATGAACGCCTTGAATTTTACCGGTTTATCAGCCATGACAATGGCGAACCAATGGGACATATTCACATCAATGCGGAGGCTCCTATTGCATATAGCTCGTTGTTGTTCGTTCCCTCAAAAACCCAATTTGATATTTTTCAAAGGCCCGATGAATTTCATGTTCATTTATACGTAAAAAAGGTTTTTATCCAGAACGACTGCAAAGACTTGCTACCGCCGTACTTGCGTTTTGTCCGCGGGGTAGTCGATTCCGAAGATCTCGACTTGAACGTATCGCGCGAAGTTACCCAGCATTCGCCGATCATCGCCAAAATTAAAAAAGCGCTGGTAGGCCGCTTGCTGAAACTCTTTGCGAAATGGGCAGAAAAAGAGCCGGAAAAATATATTGAATTTTACCGCAACTTTGGCAACCTCATGAAAGAGGGCGTTGAGTCCGATTATGAAAACAAAGAAAAACTGATCGAATTATTGAGGTTTCACTCAACCGAAAAGCCGGACGGTTGGGTCTCGCTTGCCGAGTATAAAGAACGCATGCAAAAAGATCAGAAAGAAATTTATTATATTGCCGGCCGCCAACTTGAAACGATGCTGCAAAATCCCAACCTCGAAGTTTTTCGGGAAAAAAATATCGAAGTATTGCTCCTGGACGACGCAATTGACGACTACCTCATGCCGGTGATCCGCCAGTACAAAGATATTAATTTAATGGATGCCGAAAAAGCGGAACTGGCGTTGGAAGGCGATACCCAAGGGGAACTTGATCAAACCATTGCGGAGAGTTTTATCAGTCGGGTAAAAAATATTTTAGGCGATCGAACCGAAGACGTACGAAAATCTTCACGCTTGAAAAACAGCCCTTGCACTTTAATTACCCCGCAAAACGCAATGGGAGTTCATATGGAACAAATGATGAAGGCAATGAACCCCGAATTTGCCGGTTCCAAAAAAATATTTGAAATGAACCTTGCTCATCCGTTGGTCAAACTATTGGCAGAGCGTTTTCAAAAAGATCCCGATTCGGCGGAACTGGCAAGCGCGATCAATACCCTTTGGGATGCATCGTTGTTGCGCGAAGGCCGTCTCGAAGAGCCGACCTCTCTGGTGGACAACATTTTTCAATTTATGGAAAATTCGCTTAAAGCATAAATAAAACATAAACAAAGAATAAATTTAAGGGCGCCGGATGACCCGCATCCGGCGCCCAAGAGGCGCCCTCCGAAAACAATTTCAACCGGAGACGGAGCCAATAGAACCGGTCACAGAAGAGGTTTCAGGTTCCTTCTTGACCAGGCCGAGAAGGTCAAAAAGAGCCTGGTCCCGGTCGACCTCCGTATTTTGAGTTGTTAAAAGCTTTTCACCCATAAAAATGGAATTGGCGCCGGCCAAAAAACAAAAGGCCGTCTCGATATCGCTTAACTCTTTACGGCCGGCGCTTAAGCGAACATACGTAGCTCCCATTAAAATTTTAGCCGTGGCGACGGTTCGCAATAAATCCCAAAAAGAGAAATTGGCGTCGCGCTCCAGAGGAGCACCTTCAATCGGCACTAAAATATTAATGGGCGTCGATTCCGGGTGAGGGTTTAAATTGGAAAGATGGCGCAACAGGTCAATGCGGTCTTCATGCGATTCTCCCATCCCAATGATCCCGCCTGAGCAAAGACGAATCCCGGCGTCTTGCACATGTTGTAATGTTTGCAAACGATCGTCGTAACTGCGCGTTGAGATAATCTTGTCGTAGTATTGGCGTCCGCTATCCAAATTGTGATTATAAGCGTCCAGGCCGGCTTCTTTCAACTGACGGGCTTGCCGGTCTGTCAGAGAACCCATGGTAGCGCAGACTTCCAGGTTTAACTTTTTAACTCCCTCAATCATTTGAACAATAACGGGTAGCTCTTTCTCTTCCAGGTTTCGCCATGCGGTACTTAAACAAAAACGGGTGGCCCCGTCCTGGCGCGCTTTTCGGGCGGCTTCCAGCACCTGGTCTACGCTGAGCATTGGCTCGTCTTGCGTACCGGTTTTGTAATACGAAGATTGAGAGCAATACTTGCAGTCTTCAGAGCACCCCCCGGTTTTTACCGAGAGCAAAGACGACACTTTGATTTCGCGGGGGTTAAAAAACCGGCGGTGGACCGACGCGGCCCGGTATACCAAATTTAAAAGCGGGAGATTGTATATTTCTTCGATTTCGTCTGCGGTCCAGTCGTGCCGCAACAGGGAATCACTCATTTTGCAAAACCTGCCGCAAAAGAGAAAGCGTCAATCATAATACAGGGCATAATAGCGGGCACAATAAAAAGCACAAGGACAGGTATAATGTAACCCTATTTTGCGCCTTGATCCAGAAAAGCGCCAAAAATCCACCCATGAATTCCCTGGGGCGTTGCAATACGGTACCAATAATTTTCCGCTTGATCAATTTCCTGGGCGGCGCCTTTTTCCAGGACCACTACTTTGGCATCCCGGTTTAATTTGCCGACAACGGATGAATCAAGATTGGGGCTGTTTCGCACGTTGATCCGGTCGGCGGTAGTAACGCCGGAATAGCGGGCGCCTAACGGCGAACCAAGGAGCGCGGCAATGCATTGCGATTTCGCATCACGGCCAAACGCGGACAGGGCAAGGGCGTTGGCGATGGCGCCGCTTCCGGAAGGCCCTGGATCTCGGTCTCCAAATTGATCAATAAATTCGCAAAATAACCGGGTAAAGTCGCGCGCCTGCGGGAAAAATCTAAATTTATAGATATAACTTTGGGAAGTAAAAATGGACGTTTCGTCCAAAGAAAGTAATTGCTTCTCATATTCATAAAAAGGGATATTGCCCGTAAGAGGAATGTCGCTTTGGGCAAGAGCATAGTTAATTACGGAGCCAAGCATCAAAAGGCGAAGGTTTGTATCTTGCCCTTTTTGGGCGAGTTCATACGCAGTTTGGGCGGCATCTTCCCATTGCCCGGACTCCATCAGCGATTCGATGCGTTTAAAAGGGCCTGGCCGGAATTTTTGCCATGAAAGAAATACAAAGAGGGCGGCTGCCATTGAGGCGACGGCAATCAAGGCGATGCGGCCTGCCCGCGGGTATCGTTTGCCTTTTTTCATTTCAATGGGTTTCGGTTGGTAGAAAGGTTCAGTCATTGTCTCCTCGTGTCACAAATTAATCGATGTTGGTATATTCATTAACGTTATACCTGAAAGATGGGTCCCTTCCTGACTTGTTTCTGTAAGCCAGGTTCGTATTCATGCCCGTTTACAAATGTCGCTTTGACGCGCGCTGAAAAAAGACGGCCTTCAAAAGGGCTCCAGCCGCAACGATTGGGGATCAAGTCGCTTTGCAAAGTCCATTTTTCATGCAGGTTAACGATGGCAAAGTCGGCATAAAAACCGGCGGCAATGCGCCCCCGTTTTTGAATTCCGAAACGCTCAGCGGCAGCGGTAGAAAGAAGAGAGGCCGTTTTTTCGGGCGAGATCTTCCCGCGGGATGTTTCGTCTAAAATCAAATGAGTTCCGATGGCAAGCGACGGGATGCCGCTTGGCGGAACAATGTCTGTTCTTTCTTTTTGAGTTTTCGGGTGAGGGGCATGGTCGGTGGCAATGATACGGATATCGCCGTTATGCAAATGGGCGTAAAGTTTTTCGCGGGTTTCAGGCGAGCGCAACGGCGGGTTGCATTTTAAAAAGAAGCCATGCTCCCGGTAGTCGTCCGTAGAAAGATAAAGATGGTGTGGGGCCGCTTCAAAAGAGAGTCCCGATTCCAGCAATAGATCCACTTCGCGGTCCGTGCTGACATGGGCAATATGATAATTGCCGGGGTGTTCCCGATAAAGCTCAATCACTTCTTTGACTGCTTCAATGGCCGCCTCTTCGCTACGGATTTGGGAATGCTGCCAAGGGTTGACAATCTTGCCAATCCTGGCGGAGTTTTGTTCAATGATGGATTCCTTTTCGGCGTGAAATACAAAAACCTTGCTTGGGGAAAAGCGCTTCAGTTCGTCCAGGCCGGCTGCTCCCGAAGCTCCCGTGGTAGCGCCAAGAAAAACTTTTATGGCTTTAAAATCGTCATTTTCAATGAGCTCGCCAAGGTTTGAACCGTTAAATCCGCCCATGATGCCATAGTTAATTAAAGAATGTTGGCGTATATGCGCCAGTTTGATTCCCGCGGCGGCGGCATCCACCGTAGGCGGCCGTGTGTTCGGCATTTCCAAGACAGTCGTCACGCCGCCAAACAAGGCAACTTGCGAACCGCTGGCCCAGTCTTCGGCTTCTTCAAAGCCGGGGAAACGAAAATGAACATGCGGATCGATAAAACCGGGGAAAAGGAAAAGACCGGCGTACCGGTCAATTTCCTGAACTTCGTTGGGGTCGATATCGATTTTCCCGGCAGGCGCAATTTTTTCAATGAAACCGGTTTCCCGGTCGAAAAGAAGGTCGCTCAAAGAGACACCCTCTTTTAAAACGGCATTTACCTGGCGGATAATGGCGAGGTCCGGCATAAGCCATTCTCACCAAAGAAAACATCCCGGCAAGCAGTCTGGCCAAGCAGTTTGGCGAAAAACTTTTGTAAATCGGTTGCTTTATCGATCACCGGAACACTTGTTGTGGAATTCCACAACAGCATCGGATAAAATACGGAAAAATAAAAAAAACGCAATAAACCGCTCATTAATATAAAAGAAATGAAAAAATCGCCGCACTCCCGGCCCCACCCATCAGGGTGGGGGTGGTTAGGGAATTTAAACCGCAAAACCCAAAGCCAACCCCAAAATCAATGACCGAAAAGAAAAAATGGTTTGCGTTTAAAACCCCCAAACAAAATGGGAATATGCCAAGACGTTTTTCGCTATCCCTGCTTTTTATCTCATTACTCGTATGTTCCCTCGGCTGCGGCGGGGTGAACGAGTCAATTCGCATCGTCACGGACCCTTCAGTCAGCCACAGCGACTATGTCATGGCGCTGCGATTTTCCGACGATGGCACTTTGCTGGCCTCCGGCGGGTATGACTCAAATTTAATGTTTTGGAACCGCAAGGGTTTGCCGGTAAAAACGATCCCGGGCGATTTTGACCGAATTTTTGCGATCCGCTGGATAAGCGATGAGCGCATTATCACCGCAAACTATGGCGGACAAATGATTATCTGGAATGTAAAAAGCGGAAAAATTGAAAAAAAGTTTGCGCTGCACGACGATTTTATCGCCTCTCTTGATTATGATCCGGCCACTTCAACCCTGGTCACCGCCGGTTGGGACCGCCATATCAAAGTCATTGACCTGCCCCAGTTTTTAGAGAATGGGGGAGGCGTCCATGAGTGCGCACCCGTCGGAAAGCCTCTGGTCTCCATTCGCTTGCTCCCGGAACGACAAATGATTGGGGCGAGCGTCAGCGGAGTGGTCCGGCTTTGGCATACGGATACATGCGAAGAAGGCCCTTTCCAAAGCCAGCAGGTCAAAGACACCGGCATCGTGAAAATGGAAGTTGATGCAAAGCGAGAGCGGGCGGTTGCCACATCGGCAGACGGAACTTCCATTATCATTGACATTGATTCTTTAAAGCACCAAGAGACATTGAAAGGTCACGAGGGCGCAGTCAATGCGGCCGCCTTTAGCCCGGACGGATCGCTTGTTGCGACCGGGGGTGTCGATAGCATGATTTATATATACAACGCCGGATCCGGGAAAAAAATAGCGCGCATAGCGGCGCATACGGCTCCCGTTTATGCGCTGCAGTTTCATCCCTCGGGGCAGTATCTTGCCAGCGGGAGCTACGATACCACGGTAAAAATTTGGAATTTGAGAACATTAAATCAGTAATCGAGAACATTTTCAATTGACACGGGGTATTTGAAAAAGGAAACGGCATCTCCGGGATGTAGCGCAGGGGTAGCGCATCAGTTTTGGGAACTGAGGGTCGCTGGTTCAAATCCAGTCATCCCGAAAAAAGCGCCAGTAGCTCAGCTGGATAGAGCAACGGCCTTCTAAGCCGTCGGTCAGAGGTTCAAATCCTCTCTGGCGTAAAGGCGGCTGGATGGCCGCAAAAAAACATGGTGATCGTAGCTCAGTTGGTAGAGCTCAGGATTGTGATTCCTGCGGTCGCGGGTTCGAGCCCCGTCGGTCACCCAAAGCTACAATTGGTAGATGATTTGACAAGTTGAGTGGGTTTGCAAACCTATCCATCTTGATAAGCGCCTGTAGCTCAGTCGGATAGAGCGTCGGACTTCGAATCCGTGCGTCGGGGGTTCGAATCCCTCCGGGCGCGCAGAGAGCGAGCGTGGTGAAATTGGTAGACACGCTAGACTTAGGATCTAGTGCCCTAGGCGTGGGGGTTCAAGTCCCTCCGCTCGCAAATTCGGGTAGCGGTATACCGATAACCGAAAAAAACTGCGGGAATAGCTCAGTGGTAGAGCACCTCCTTGCCAAGGAGGGGGTCGCGGGTTCAAATCCCGTTTCCCGCTCATCGATACATCGCCGGCCTGGAAAAGACCGCCCAAAAGCGGTTCCAGGCCAAATAGTTGAATTCGTAATACTTCCCCGTTCAAAGAAAAACCGGCAAATGCGATTGTATCTATTCTTTTTTCTGGCTTTTCTTTTGATCCCTTCCTGCCGCGGTACATCCGGCCCGGGCGTTTATTTTCCGTCACAAAATTATTATTTAGCGATGAAAACCCCGCTTGATTCGTTGGATCCCGTCGGGAGCGTCGATTTATCTTCCGGCAGAATTTTAGCAATCCTGTTTCACCGTTTATACCGAAGCGGAGAAGGGGGAAAGCTCATTCCCGAGCTTGTGATCAAAGAAAATTTAAATGAAAACAAAGTGGTGTTGACGCTCCGCGCCGGTCTCTCGTTTCAAGACGGCGGGGCCCTTCGCGCGCAAGACGCCGCGTATTGCTTAAACCGTTTGATCGACTCCGGGCGGCAAGCCTGGATAACCCAGGCAATGGATTCGGTAAAAGCAATTTCCGAGAATCGCCTTGAAATAACATTAAAAGAAAAGAAAAACGCCGCCGCGCAGTGGGAACGTCAAAGAACCCTGTTGAGCCTGCCCCAAACGGCAATATATTCCGAAAAATCTCACCGGGAAAACGGATCCTTTGTTTCGTCAACCGGTTTGGACGTCTCGGAAAACAACCGCGAAAAGGTGGTGCTGAGGTCTTCCCGCAAAGGCAGTGAAAACCGCGAAATCCACTTTTTGGTTCTGCCCGAAGACTCCGCCCGCTGGTTTTATTTTCAAAAAGAGATTCTCGATTTTTACGAAGCCTCCGGCGTATTTCGTTACCTTACTTCCCCGGGGGAGTCGCCAGGGGATTCGCCAGAAAAGTTGGCGGCAGATACCGTTAAGCCCGCCCATGGCAATGAGCTCTACCAAAAGCAAATCCGGGAAGAGCTGACGGTTCTGTATGGAGCGATTGTATCAGGCAAAGACGAAATCGGACCGTTAGCCGATCCGGAGTTTCGCCGGGCGCTCAATTATCGCCTGGACAGAAAGGCCCTGGCCGGTAAGGTTTTGCTCGACGCCTATTCGCCGGCAGATCATCCGGTTCCTTTGACTCTCATGGCTGCTTACGGGGGCGCAGAAAAACTCGGAACTCATTTCGATTTTCGCCCCGCATTCGCGTATCAGCCTGAAAAATCGAAACCGGCAAAACCAATTGTCATTTATAGCCCGTCAGACAGAGAGAGGCAACTGACGGCGAGGGTCTTGCGCTCCGTGATTGAAGAGTTGGGGTATGAAGCAAGCATACGCATTCTTGATCTGCCTACGCTGATTCGGTTTAACAATGCCCGCTATGAAGGTATCTATCTTTTAAAATGGGTCGCCGACTACCCGCATGCCGAGAATTTTCTGCTCCCCCTTTTTCATAGCCGCAACCGGGGGGCCGGGGGCAACCGGGCGTGGTATTCCAACGGGCAAGTCGATTCCCTGCTTGAGAGGACGACGATTGATCCGGCAACGGTGATTGCGGCGCAACGGATCATTCGAGAAGACGCCCCCTGGATCTTTATCGGTTTTTCAAAACGGGAGTTCTTTACAAAAACCCAGAAGCGCATACCGGTTCCGGTGATCTACACGGGCTGGTCGGTTGAATCGTTTTTCCCGTAAACAATTTCATCTTTGATGCCCCGAGGATGAGCGGGGGGAAGTCTCCCCCCGCGCTCCGGCTATTGCGCATAAGCGCAACGAGCCTGCGCTGCCCCCCTCTTATTTCACCCACATACCCGCCACCCCGCCCATATATGGGTGGGGGCTTGAAGTTTGAAAATTTTTCGGGATTTGTTATCTAAATCGGCGTTCATTTGAATTTTTTTCACTTTTTTCACCATATTTTCTTTTGGGTGTTTTGGCACTTCTGATTGACTTTGCAGCGAGAGGCGCTAAAGTGGGGCGAG
>JBNLDQ010000041.1:0-99954 GCA_050304475.1 Turneriellaceae bacterium
CGATTTTTCCCCAAGTGTCAGGCGACAAACGAACTTCAATCACAGAATCAACCGGCACTTGGCATTGTTCAAAATCACGGAAATTTATCATACATGAATAATACCCGTCTTTTGATTTTTGTTGCAAAAAGCCCAAAAAAAGATCACCTAAATAGAAAAAAATCTGTCAGAAATTACCTAAAAAACAAAATCGCGATTAAAGAAAGATTTTATTACAATGCTTACCATTTACGATTATCCACCTACCAACCGGCGTAAAAAGACATCCCAAATATCCAGACCAATGACATAAAGCCCCATCGCAATCAATAATATCATCCCAATTCGCATACTGACAGATATCGCGGTTACCGGTAACGGGCGATACAAAGCTTCAATTAAATAAAACATAATATGGCCGCCATCAAGAACGGGAATGGGCAACAAATTCATTACCCCTAAAATAATAGTTATATTAGCCAATAAAAACCAATAATGCTCCCACCCTGAACTAACCGTTTGAGCCGCAATTGCCATAATTTTAACCGGCCCCGAAATGGACTTACGAAAAGAAAGCTTACCTTCAATAATTCGATACAGACCAAGTAAAGTCGACTTTGTGGCAAAAATTGTATAATCATAGGTTTGAGCCAGTCTTGACATGAAATCCGTCGGAAGCGAAGCTTTAGCCGGCTCAACAGCTTCAATTAACGAAATCCCAAGCATCCCTCTTGTCTCTTGTTTTAACAAAAACGAAACATCGACTGTCCCAATCTGTGCTTTTACTCGATTTGCGCCATTGTTACTCGCGGCAATCAATGCATTTTGAAATTTACTCCACTCAGTATAAGTTTTTCCGTCAATACGAATCTTTTTATATTGGTCGGCCCAAGCGCCAATCTCTATCAGTTCAATATTCTTGCCTGTCTGTACGTCTCGGATATCTTTCAATTGAAAGTATTCCACCTTCTTTACAGGAACCGCCTCAGAAAAAACACGCTCTTCGGAAGGCGCAAACCACCCATTCCTTTGTCGTTTTATTGTAATTTCAACCTGACTTCCCATATTGCGATCCAGGATTTGACGCAAATCATCAATGGCTTCAACCGTATTTCCATTGACCGCTATCACTTTATCGTCCGGCAATAACATTGAATGCTCAAAATGCCGGCTTTCCTGAACCAGGAGAAACCTCTCGCCTTCCGGACGAATCCCAATCTGCATGGGCATACCGGGCTCCGAAGAAACGGCATCGACATGCATGTCCAGCAATTGTCCTTTTCTTTCAACTTGCACATCCAACGCGCTTTTAGATGAAAGCGAAACATGATATACGATTTTTTCAAACGATTCTGTCTCAACTCCGTTCACTCGAACAATACGATCTCCGTCCTGAATTCCCGAGCGCGCAGCCGGAGTCTCATCGGACATCACCTGAACCTTATTGGTGATAGGCTGCCAGCCGCTTGTTATCAAAGAACCGATGACCAGAAACCCAAATAATATGGAAAAAAGAGGCCCGCCAAATGCCAACGCGATTCTACGCCAGGGACCGACCGAAAAAAAATCGCCTTTTCTAATTTTCTCATGCGACCGCGTAATATCATCGCCATAAAATTGCACATAACCGCCAAGAGGGATAGCGGTAATCTGATAAATTGTTCCTTTTACTTTTTTAAAGAACAAACCGCGCCCGTACCCGATTGAAAAAATCTTTGGCCTGACCCCAACCCACTTTCCAATTAAGAAATGTCCCAACTCATGAACGAAAACACATATACCGAGCAAAAAAACGGAAGCAAGAACCTGAACTAACATCTCCTTGACGATCTTAAAAAAGATCATTGGATGACAATCGTTATTTCTCCATTCTGCTTGACGCCTGCGCCAAAAGCCCCCGCCCTGACTCCATGGATTATATGAGATTGTATTCCGCAGAGAAATCAAAAAGAAAAAGTAAAACGGCAAACGCGATTAAACAAACGATTATTTATTCCGTCACAATTCTTACGATCCCCCTTCTGGCGCAATGGTTCCTGAAAAAAACCTGGATATACCCGGTGCATATTCAAACGGAATCAATGTCCCCTGAAATCGAATACAATGATACGGTGTTCTTTATCTACCCGCACCTTTCGACGATTTCCCGCGGAGATATCATCGTTTCGCAATACGCCGCTTCCGAACCGGTCTTTTGCAAGGTCGCCGGCCTCGAAGGCGAAAAAATTGAAATCATAGACCGGATTGTCTACATCAACGACAAACCTTTGCTTGATTACCTGGATAAAACCGGCGATCGAACAATATACCCCGCCTCTATTTCAAACCGGGACAATGTTGCACCAACCCATCTAAAACCCGGCGAACTCTATTGCCTGCATACGAATTGGGACAACACGCTCGACAGCCGCAGCCGCGGACCAATCCCCTATGAATCCATTCGGGGCCGAGCTCTCTTTCAAAACATATTCGGACTAAATAGCCTATAACGGTTTCGGTACAATGAAAGAAATACCAAAGCCCGCCAAAACCAATGGCAATACCGCAAATTAAAAAAGTGCGCAAAGACAAGACATTGCCCTTACCCCCGCTTCTTCAAAAAAAAATAGAAGATAAACAAACGCCGCTAACGCAAAAACTGGCGCTTGCCAGACAATTTTACCCGACAAAGCGTGAAGGGATAAAAACGCCCGGATTCACCAATAACCCGCTTCACGAAACCCGGGGAAAAAAAATTAAATCAACGCCATTTTATATTCATAAATACCCCAATAAACTATTGGTGTTAGCGTCGCGGCGTTGCGCCGTAATCTGCCGCTATTGTACCAGAAAACGCATAACCTTCTCAAAAAACAAAACAAACCCTAAAAACTTGCCATGGGAAGTTCTTACCTATGTAAAACAAAACCCGCAAATAACCGAAGTCATCTTCTCCGGAGGCGACCCTTTCATAGAAAAAGCAAACCGGTTTTATCCTTTAATCAATCAACTCTTGCCCCTGAAGCAAATTCGAAATATACGTTTTCATAGTCGCTCAATTGTATTGAAACCGAAACTACTCAAAACGCTCGGATGGGAAAAACTGCTGATTGAAAGCGCCCGCCAGGCAAAACAGGAAAAAAAGCAAGTTGCCATAACCATTGTGGTTCACATCAACCACCCCATAGAACTTCACCCGTCGGCGGTAAAAGCGATTAAAAACCTAAAGAGCCATGGAATTGCCATGAAAAGCCAAAGCGTACTTCTTCGGCGTGTCAATGACTCCGCACCAATATTGCTGAACCTTTTTCAAACGCTCATTCGATTTGGAATTGCCCCGTATTATCTCCACCAACTGGACCGCGTCACGGGGAGCGCTCACTTTGAAGTTACGTATGAAAACGGGTTAAAAATCATGAACGAGTTAAAGAAGAAACTGCCGGCTTGTACACTCCCGCGGTATGTCATCGATACCGACGCCGGAAAAATTGATGTCAAAGATTATATCGCCTACGGCAAAGACTCCGTCTCCGAATCGCTTTCAGGTTGATCTGCCGGTTCGTCTGCACCGCCCGCTTCGCCTTCGCCCTGTTCCGGACTTACCTGGACTTGACCTTCCCCGGCAGCCGGGCCCTCTACTGGCTCAACATCCTCAGGCTCATTTTTTTGATCTTCCTCTTCTTGTTTCTTTTTTTCTTCCATCTCTTCTTCAAACCGTTTCAGCCTTGTTTTAAACCGGTCGCTAAAACGATACAAAGGGATTCCTTTCATCTCCGGGTGCGATAAGAACATTTTAAAAATGGCTTCTTCCTGTTCGGGGTACGCGCGAAGATAAGCCACCGTCTCTTGCTCCAGCTCCTGCCAGCGGCTGTACCGGGCCAGCAACAATAGATACCAAGACTCCTCTTCGGGATCGCGATTCTCGATTTCGGCATACGCGCTCAACGCCGTCTGGTATTGCGACTCGACCCTTGCGGCCCAGGCAAGGTAGCGAGCTCCTTGATCTCCGTGCATGGATTCCGGATAAAAACGAACCAACAAATAAAGATCGTGCGATCGGGAAGCCTCATAAAAAAAGCCTGCCGCGAGATCAAACGACTTGCGCAACCAATAGGGGGGACACTCCCAGGACTCAAAAATCTCTTGAGGGTAGTTCCCTTCGCATAAATCATTTTTTAAATCAAATCGAATTGAAGCCAAACCCGAATTCCGGAACCGGGGGGGAAACAAAACCCTTCGGTATTCCGCTGCAATCCGGTCTATTTCTTTATCGTCCTGATCGTTCTGTGGCGTCTCAGCCTCAGCCTCCGCCGCCGCAAATGCAGGGCGCATTGTTTTCCAATCGCTTGCGGCCACAAAATAGCGGATGACCAGCAAAGCGCCGGGATTTTGTTCCGCTATTTTCATCGCCTGCCGCATGGATTTCGCCAAAGCTTCACAATCCACCTTTGCCGTTTGTCCCGTATCCGTTTTGCCTACCGGGGTTTCATCCGCCTCGGCATAGGAAGCCAGGCAATACACCATCGCCCCGAAAGCCAAACCTTCCCGACCCTCTTTTTCGATTGCCAGCAACGAATGTTCCTGCGCGTTTTGAAACTCATGCAATGCCAGATATGATTGAGCAAGATTTACATCAAGAGAATAGAGCATTTTCTCATGCCTTTCTTTAGACTCGTCCGTCGCCAATGACGCTGAACTTTGCACCAACGATTCCCGGCTCTTTTTCAAGTAGTACGCCGCCGCCGAAAAATGACCTTCTTTTTTTTCCGCAACGCCTATTTTATAATAAACCAGACTCAAGCGTTCCTGGTCTTTTGAATTATCGCTATTTAACCGCGACTCAATTTTTTTGTAAACAACGGAAGCTTTCCCCCACAAACCGACTTTTTCATAATACCCGGCCAGCGTCCAGTTCATGGCGTCCAAATCTTCATCCAAATAAATGGCCCGCTGGTGGAGCGAAAGATACTCGTCGAGGGTAGTCTTGTTATTCCGGTAGTCCCAAAAATCCTGGTGCAAGTGGAGCTTTTCCCAGTCGGTCTTTAAGCGCCGCGCTTCGCCCAGTAACTCCCTGGCCTTTGACTTGTCGGGGTCCATCTTTTTGAGAGCTTCTTCCCGGAATTTAGCCAGATTCGGGTGGGTTACGCCAAGCTCTTCCAGGGCGTCCAGATATTCCAGAACGGCTTCATACTCATGGCGGTTCCTCTGCAAGAGCACGAGCTTCCACAAGGCGGCTTCGCGAAACTCATCTTGCAACTCATACATAAGGGCGTTTTCAAAATAAAATACCGCCTTCTCGTACTCGCGGCGAAGCTCCCAGATACTGCCGATGAAAAAATAAGGCTCCCCCCTGGTTTCTCCGCCTTCCATGGCCGCTTCAAAATATTTAATGGCCTCATTATAATTACCCTGGGCGTATTCCGCCTCGCCCTTTACCGTAAATTCATGTTTTTGAATCGCTTCGTAAGAGAGTAATTCGGCGCTAACCGCCAGATAAAAAAGCACCGCAAAAAACCGAAGTGTGCTTTTCTGGCGCTTTTGCTGTTTTTTCATTTGTTCGTTTGTTTAACCGTTTAATGAAGGATAGAGTCTTGATGCGCCATTTTCAGGGTAAAGTTCCTGGTATCGTTTTTCCAGTTTTTCCAACAGGTAGTCTATCCCCTTTTTTGTAATGATCTCATCAAACTGTTTCTGGTAATCCAAAAGAAGGGACGCTCCGTCAAGCGTGATATCGTATAAATAATAGGTTCGTTTCTTCTTATAAAGATAGAAATTAATTTCAAATGCCACTTCGCCGGCGTTGAGCCTGGTTTCTACAATCGTAGCTTGTTTTTTAAAACGCGGGTCGCGCTTTCGCCGTTGGCCCACCACTTCAATTGGCTGGTTGAGCGAAGAAAGCGATTGTGTCGGTATGCTTGTCTGGACAATTTTATGGGCCATGAGTTTATGAAATAAAATAAGAAAACGCTCTTCTTGCTCTTCGTTCAGTTGTTTGTAGTGATCGCCAAGCGAAAGTTTGCCCACTTCTTCGACATCGATCATTTCCAGGACTTTTTTTCTCGCCCGGCGCAAAATCTTTTGCTTTTCTTCGTCAGTCTCGGCGAGACTTAATTCTTTTCGAATCCGGTCAAAAAAGTTCAACAACTCATTGATTTGAAGCGACGGCGACTCAGCCATCAGGGGGCGAAAAAGCATTGCTGCAATAAAGGTAGCGATCAAAACTTGGGGTAAATGTTTCATTTATTGATTGTTATTCTTTGTTTCTCAATATTGGCTGCTATTGGCTGCTCCGGACTGCCCAGGCAATATTGACCATATCGTTTTATTTTTGATCCATAATTGCCGGCCTTACCGGCGGTTATGACTGCAAAAGAACTTTCAGCTTATGCGATAATGCAAGGGCGTTTTCAAGATTCTTCCGAAAGGGTTTTCATCTTAAATCCTCGGTGAAAAAATGTTTTCATTATGCCATGTCAACCTTTTTCATTCGGAGGCGCCGCAATGACGCCGCGCAGACGCCACATGAAAAAAACAAGCCGATTTGATTTTTTTCAAACATACTTTTTCGGGACCACCGCGAAAAAACACTTGTAAGCCGTAACTTTATTTTCACCTTGACGCACAAAATATTGCAAACGAATTCAGGTTCCTTTCTTTTCGGTATCAAACGATACCATCCGGAATACGAACATGACTCCAATAAAAATAACTAGAACAGAGGTTTACTATGAGTAATCTGATTATAGGAATGGCTGGAGCGGGAGGCGATGGCGTTGTTTCTGCCGGCGAGTCCCTGATCACAGCCCTTGCCATCGACGGCTATCATGCCATGTTAACAAAAAGCTTTGGCCCCCAAATTCGAGGGGGTGAATCCTCCATGAAGATCCGGCTATCAACCGATCCGGTCCGCTCGATTGGGGAGCACCTGGATGTAGCCATCGCGCTCAACTGGGACGATTTTTTAAAGTTTGGCGCAGAGTTACCGATTTCGGAAGACACTGTCGTGATTTACGACTCAAACTCCGGGATTGAACCAGGCGACATTCCGGTAAACGCAAAACCGGCTCAGGTTTTATCTGTCCCCATCGAAGAGATGGCGGTGGAACATGCCAAAACCAACCGGGCAAAAAACACAGTGGTTCTCGGTCTCGTTTCAGGTTGGTTCGGCATTGCCGAATCGGGCATTTTAACGGGAATCCGCAACAAGTTCGGAAAAAAAGGCCCGGAAATTGTCAAAGGAAACGAAGACGCCTTTAATGCCGGGATTCAATATGCCAAAGATAACCCGCTTACCGGCAAAGACCTGAACATTGGAAAAGCCCCGGAAGGCGGCACAACCAAAATTCTAACAGACGGGAATGACATTAGCGCCGCTGCGGCAATTTACTCAGGATGCGAGTTTTTCAGCGGTTACCCTATTACCCCCTCTTCGGAAATCATGCACCTTTTAAACCGTGAAATATGGAAATACAACGGTTCCATGCTTCAAATGGAAGACGAAATTGCCGGTGTTGCAGCGGCTGTAGGCGCTTCTTTTGCCGGTAAAAAATCAATGACAGCCACATCCGGTCCGGGTATCTCTTTGAAAACAGAGGTTCTAGGCCTGGCGACCATGGCTGAATTGCCGCTCGTTGCCGTAAACGTGCAACGGGGCGGGCCTTCTACCGGTATTCCGACCAAAAGCGAACAAGCCGACCTTTTCCAAGGCGTATTTTCTTCGCATGGCGACGCGGTACGTCCGGTACTTGCTCCGGTGGATGTCCGGGATATGTTCGGCATTACCATTGAAGCGTTTAACATTGCCGAACACTACCAGACTCCGGTTTTGATCCTTTCGGACCAAGAGCTTTCGCAACGAAAAGAAGCCATTGATGATATCGATGTCTCGCAGTATAAAGTCATCGACCGGCGTGTGCCAAACGACGCCGAACTGGAAGAGTACACCCGCTTTAAATTTACCGACGACCACATTAGCCCGATCACCCACCCGGGTATGCCCAAAGGGAATTATCTTGCGGCGGGGATCGAGCATACCGAAAGCGGCGCTCCCTCATCAAGCGGAGAGATGCATGCCAAGATGGTCGAAAAACGAACTAAAAAACTGGATCCGCTTATGGAGCGTTCCGACCTTTTTGAGATCATTGGCGACAAAGATGCGGAAATCGGAATTGTTAGCTGGGGCACCATTGCCGGCGTAGCCCATGAAGCGCTGGAACTGGCCCAAGCCGAGGGCATCAAGGTAAAACTATTGGTACCTAAACTGCTCTTTCCGGTTGCCGAAAAAGTATATGAAGACTTTTTCAAGTCGGTAAAAAAAGGACTGGTCATTGAACAAAACTACCAGGGCCAACTCTACCGAATCATTCGCATGTTTGTAAACGTACCCGACGGTGTTACCTCATTTGCAAAACCGGGATCAAACCCGTTTGGCGCAAAAGAGACCCTGCGGAAGATCAAAGAGCTTTAAGCACGAAAAGGAAACAGAAATGTCAGAAACAGCAACAGAATTTTCACCAAAAGATTTTAAAAGCGATTTAAAGCCAATCTGGTGCCCCGGATGCGGAGACTTTGGGGTGCTTACGGCTCTTTACCGGGCCCTTGCCCAGATTGGAACGCCTCCTCATGAGCTGGCGTTTATTTCGGGAATTGGCTGTTCCAGCCGTATCCCCGGTTACGCTACCGCCTATGGCTTTAACGCCGTTCACGGGAGAGCTCTTCCGATTGCGCTTGGCGTAAAAACAGCGCGGCCCGATTTAACGGTCTTGGTTGCCGGCGGCGACGGCGACGGCTTCTCCATTGGCGGGGGTCACGTACCCCACACTATCCGGAAAAATCCGAACATGACATACCTGGTCATGGACAACTTTATCTACGGTTTAACAAAAGGCCAGCTTTCGCCGACCTCTCGAAAAGGGCTCAAGACGGTAAGTTCATCGTACGGCAGCATGGAAGAGCCGGTTAACCCGCTTCTTTATGTACTAAGTTACGGAGCCAAATTTGTCGCCCAGGGAACTCCGGCGGACATGAAAGGGCTCACAGCGATTATCGAAGAAGGCATCCGTTACCCCGGTTTTTCTTTCATTAACGTTCAGTCGCCCTGTGTAACCTATGGCGAAGCCAGGGATATGATCAAAGGCCAAAAAGAGATCATGGAAAACCTTTCCGAAATTGGCCATGATCCCACCAATAAAATGGCTGCATTTGAGATAGCTACAGAGTATGGTCATAAACTTCATACCGGTGTTTTATACCGCGAAGAAAACCCTGCGCCGTCTCTCACGGACCAAATGAAAAACCTTCAGGATGAGCTGAAGCAATCGGCGCTCCCGAAAGAAAAAATTCTGGAGCTTTTTCGTCCGAAAGTCTGATTTCGCTTGTTCTACGGGACGCCCGCTTCCTGGTAAGCAATAGCGCAGTCCGAATTTAACAAACGAGCCAAAAGGCGAAGCAATTGCTTCGCCTTTTTTTTGCCCATTGCCGGGCTCAATCAGTCATGCATCCAGACGTTATTTTTAGTAAAGGCGGCAAAATGCATGCAGAGCCGGTTGTCGGTAAAAAAACACCCGCTTACCCACCCCCCGCCCAAAAAAGGGAGGGTGGTTGCAAAAGGTCGCTTTTTTTCACCCTCTATATGAAAATTGCTTAAAATGCCGTTTTTTTCGCATTCGCATAAAAAAAAACCAAAAGATTTGTTTATGCTTGCCGCAATCATACATGATCGCTCAATGCCATATGGTTATCATTAAATCCTTGCATTCGTTTCTTTCTCGTATTTGCCGGTTTGGGTATCGCTTTGGCGAAACAAACCGTTCGCGGGCCGTGATTTCTATTTTGGCGTTTGTCTTCTTTATTTCATCAGCCTGCGGCGATCCCGCCAAATCGGGTACGGTGGCAAAATACAAAGGCGGTTCCATTGAAAAAGAGCAACTCGATGAAAAAGCGGGCATGGAACTTTACCGAAATGAAATCAAAGCCTTTGAAATTCGCTACCGGGCCCTCATTGAAATGTTAGGCCAGCAATTGCTGCAAATAGAATCGGAAGAAACCGGGAAAAGCCCCGAGGAGCTGATACAAAATTATACCCAGGAAAACATGCCTCTCTTAACGGACGATATCTTGCTGGGCTACTACAACTCGCAAAACTTCCGGCAACCCTTTGCAGAGATCAAAGACCAACTGAAAAACCAGCTCGAACAACAACTGCAAGCGCGAACCCGTTATGAATACTACCGCACGCTAATGGAAAAATACGAAGCCGAGATTCTGCTGTCAGAACCGGTTCCCCCGCTCATTCAAGTGAACACAGCCGGTCTCCCGTTTTGGGGGAACGAAAAAGCGGCGGTAACCATTGTAGAATTTTCCGATTACGAATGCCCGTATTGCAAAAGCATGCAACCGGAAATACAGAAAATCAAGGCAAGCTATTCCGATCAAATCAAATGGGTATTTTTCGATTTTCCTCTTAGTTTTCACCACCAGGCTCATTTTGCCCATTTGGCCGCTCATTGCGCCGGCGAACAAAACGCCTACTTTGAAATGCACCGGGAACTTTTTAATTTGGCCCCGCAATTGTCCCCTGAAAGCATTAAAAGTGCGGCCCGCTCCATCAAGCTCAATCAAAGTAAATTTGAAGCATGCCTCGCAAACAGCGCCAACATGGATCAAAAGATAAACGACAACATTGAGCAGGCTCTTGAATTGGGGATCAACTCAACGCCAACTTTACTGATCAACGGAAAACCGTTAAACGCGAGAAGTTACGACGACATACAAAATGCGATCCAAAGCGCGTTGAAGGAGAACCGGTAAAAAAACCAGATGAAGATCACTTTTCTCGGGAGCGGAACATCAACAGGCGTGCCGGTTCTCGGCGCCGACAATGAAGTATCCCGCTCGGATGACCCAAAAGACACGCGCTTGCGATCTTCCGTTTTTATAGAATCCGGCGTTCGCCTCATCATCGATACCGGCCCCGATTTTAGAAACCAGATGCTGGCGCATGGCATTGACACGCTTGACGCCGTCCTTTATACGCATGAACACTATGACCATGCCGGCGGTCTGGACGATTTGCGCCCTCTTTCGTATAAAACGCCCGAAGGGATTAACGTTTACCTAAGCGAACAAACCAAAGACAAGATCATGATCACACATGATCATATCGGCCAAAATTCCACCTACTATGGCAAACCGCGCCTCCATTTTCACACGCTCCCGACCGACAACCAGGGGCTTTTTACCTCTTTTTCCATTGGCGACCTCTCGATTCAACCGGTCAATATGATGCATAGCCGGGAATCCAACCTCGATAGCGTTGGCTTTGTTTTTAACCGAAAATTCGCCTATCTCACCGATTTTAAGAACATTTACCCCCCTTACCTTCGCTATCTCGAAAATCTGGATTTGCTTGTTTTGGGGGCTCCGCTGCCATTTGATCACCCCACGCATATCTCAATGGAAGAAGCGATCCGGCTGATTGAGCAAGTAAAAGCGAAACGGGGCTTAATCACGCATTTGGCCGATAAAAAACTTCATTCTGACCTGGTAAAAGAGATGCCAAAGCACATCCAACCCGCTTACGATTCGCTTGCCCTCGAAATTTAACCCTGATCCACTGGCTCTTTTCCATTTTTCGTCCGCTTTTTTCATTCTTTTTGGCAGCTGTTGTGGAATTCCACACCAACTGTAATAAATGTAGCAAATGCACCCCGCGTGAATACATTTGCTCCCTTTTTCTCTTTTTATAGCCCCATTTTATAGCCCCATTTTCAAGATTGGAACCTGAAAAAGCGATAATTAAAATATCTTCCATATGATTGATGATACTTTTGAAAATTCCGGGTATTGCGGCTACCGGATAAAGTTAATAGTTGCCATTGAACAAATTACGACGATTGCGTATCGCAATGAACTCATCGTCCCGATTGTTTTTAAAACCATCTCGGAAGCCCGCCGCCATATCGACATTGACATAAAACGCCGCCTCAAAGATAGTCTGTATTTCCGTTCTCAAAAAAAAGGGTTCGATTTGGTTTTGTATGGGCAATTGGCCAGTTCAAACACATACCTGGCTTACCGGGTATTGCCCCTCAAGGCTGGCGAACAAGAGACAGAAGCAACTCGTAATATCACCAAATAAATTACGTCACCAGAGAAGCGATAACATACCCTAGAAACCCGAATATATTTTGATCTTCTTCGGGAAAACGCCGGAAAACGGGAACGGATAACGCCAGGTAAAATAGAAACATACCGCCGGCAATGGCCGGTGCCGTCCCCAGCAAAAACAACGCCCCCCACAGAGCCACCTGCATCACCGGGAAAAAAAAACGAATTTGAGTGAGAGCCTGAATTTTTTGCCGTATCTTTAAACTCAACCGGATCATGATAAAAAGATCATAGTAAGAACGGAACAAAGCCCCCCGCCCCGTAAAAAACCGGCTTGTAGAATGAGGTAAAGTCATTGTCTTAAGCGCCATTTTACCAATCAAATGAATCAGGAAAAAGTTAGTTAACCCGCGGGCCGAGCCTCTCTGCCGGCTTCCTTCGAGGTCCATTTGAGCCAGTTTTTTCTTTTGAAAAGAGTTTAACGATTCAAACATTTCGGAAAAAGCCGGCCGGCGCAGGGCATACAGTTTTGTCTGGTAAAGCGGCAGCTTGCCGTTTAACCCCCCCCTGATTAAGTCTTGCCAATAACCAAGAGAGGCAAGCCGCAATGCCAGCGTTCGCATACGGATATGCCGGGCGGCCCCCAGGGCGGGTCCTTTGAGGGGTCTGGGATTTAACCAGGAAAAACCGATATCGCGGTTTTCCCGCACAGCATTTGCCAAAGATAGCAAGTCTATCCAGCTGGGGATCACGCCGGGCGCGCAATAGACTCCGATGTCCGTGCCAATTTGGCGCAAGGCCAAATCCAGAAAAAGCACATGCGACTCCTCCAAAGGGCCGCGCAAACGCCACCAACGCAACGCCGAAAAGGTCCGTTTTAAATCGTCCGCCGGGCAATCTTTACCGTAAAAAACGATGATTCTTACCCCAAAGCGATTCGCATAACGGTTTAACAATTTCCACTGCGTTGACGTCGCCTTGCGGTCAACCGCCGGATCATAGCGGGTAAAAACGGTAAACTCCATTGAATCAATACCACTCATCTCGAATTTCAGATCCGGGGTAATCGGGTTTTTCATGATCAATTAAAACGGTAAATAAATCAACCACCAGTAAATATGTGCCTCGCTCCTCTTTTGGGTGACTCACAATTTTTAAGCCTTCAATCCGGAAGTCGTAATCATATGACTTCTTCGGATTTTTCACCTGCAGGCTCGCCGGGACAGGCGCTTCCAGTCTGCGCCACCCGTAGTAATCCAGGCTTCCAATCCGCACCGGCACCGCCTCATGTTTGGAATTTGACATTAAAAAATACAGCGCATGTTTTTTACCGTACCCGTACACCCAGATCGAAACCGCCATAGGCCGCCCCTTCTTTGTATTTTTTAAATTTTCCGGTAGAGAGATAACAACAAAATCTTTGCCGGGCCGGTAAAAATAAATGCGCGCTTCCATGGCATTTTTTTGATCTGCAATTTGTTCGCGTTTCCAGAGCTGCGCCGAGGCATTTAAATAACTGACATCGCGTTGAAAAACAGCTTCGGGAGCAACAGGCGAAAGATTGTTTTCGCTTTCCAAATCCGGCGCAAAATCGGGCGCGCCTGGGCCCAGCTGCGCCGCTATCCGGGCCTTTTCCTGCTCTTTTTCTTGCGCTTGCCGGATTTCTTCTCTCTTTTTATCATCGCGGTTATTTTCGTAATTGCTCCAATCCGTGAAGGGAACCTGGCTCATGGCCGGGCTTTTCTCGACAAAGTGAATGGTGGTTTGCACGGGTGAATCCATTGTCATCAACCAAGCCTGCTCTTTTTCAAAGTCGTCGACCAGGGCGGCCTCAACGGTTTCCGAAGGTTTCAGGCCTTTCCAGACAACCCGATCGCCCGCGCCCGCCCCCAATAGAGCGGCCCCCCCTCGAAGTCCAAAGAAGAGAAGAGATGTAAAAAAGATGAAAAAAAGAAATATGCGGCCTGTTTGTGCTGGCGTTGCCATTATGTCTATTTTCGGCCTGTTTCCCCGTCTCCGGGAGCAGAATTCGGTTCTAGTCCGATTTATTGAGATAGTGACCCAGCTTGTCCACTTTGGTCGACAGATACTTTACATTGTGGGGGTTGGGCGCAATCACCAGCGAAACGCGCTCCGTGATTTCCAGCCCATAGCCTTCGAGGCCGACTATTTTTCGAGGGTTGTTTGTCATGAGCCGTAATTTGGTTATGCCAAGCGAGGTCAATATCTGCGCGCCTATGCCATAGTCGCGCAAATCGGCTTCATACCCCAGCTCTTTGTTCGCTTCAACCGTATCCATGCCTTTGTCCTGGAAGTTATACGCCTTCAATTTGTTGATGATACCGATACCGCGCCCTTCCTGGCGCATGTACAACAAGACGCCGCTACCGTTATCTGCAATCCGTTTCATCGCAGCGTCCAGCTGAGAACCGCAGTCGCAACGCAATGAATGAAACACATCGCCGGTAAGGCATTCCGAATGCACCCGTACCAGCGTCGGTTCGCCGGGGTTGATTTCACCCATGGTTAAGGCGAAGTGCTCTTTATCGTCAATATCGTTTAAAAAAGCGTGCATTTGAAAAACGCCATGCTCGGTCGGTATGCGCGCTTGCGCCACTTCGCGGACCATCACCTCGCGCTTGCGCCGGTACTGGATTAAATCGGCAATGGTAACCAGCTTGATTTTATGTTCTCTGGCAAATTTTTCCAGGTCGGGCATCCGCGCCATCGAACCGTCATCTTTCATGATTTCGCAAATCACGCCAACCGGTTCTTTCCCGGCCAGACGCGCCAGATCAACCGCCGCTTCGGTGTGACCGGCCCGCACCAAAACCCCGCCCTCGCGAGCAATCAGCGGAAAGATATGGCCCGGCCGGACAAAATCGGACGGTATTGAATCGGAACTCGCCAGCTTGGAAAGAGTCATGCTGCGGTCAAAGGCCGATATGCCGGTAGAGACATCTTCTTTTGCATCAATGGAGATCGTAAAGGCGGTGCGATGCACCTCTTCGTTTTGGCTCACCATGGGGTTTAAGTTTAACTTTTCCGATTTATGCATGGTAATGGGAGCGCAAACCAGCCCCTTGCCGTATGACGCCATAAAGTTAATTTTTTCAGGGGTTACGTCTTGCGCCGCCATCAACAAATCGCCTTCGTTTTCACGATCTTCGGAATCGGTAACAATGATCATGTTGCCTTTTTTAATCTCTTCAATCGCTTCGTCAATGGACGCCCGGACGGAATGGTCTACCGTTTCTTTACCGGGAAAGTTAATAAATTTTTTAAATGGTTTCATACGCTTTGGTTCATCCCTTTTTATTGCAGGTCTCGGATCAACCTTCCCCTTTCGGCAAGAGGGCGCCAAATGAGCGCCAAATTGACGCAAACGGGACGGGAAAAATCTTCATTTTTTTTCGTTTTTTCCGACAATATGTACATGAAATATACCATACACACCTTGACAATAACCACTTTTTTTATTGTATCCCCGCTTCTTGCCGGCCCTGAAAAATATGACCCGTTAGAAGCCTACAAACTGACTGAAGTGGAAAAAACCGGCCCTGCCAGAGAAGTGGTCCTGGACATGGACGGGAATCAAATTGCCGAGGCGATGTATACCTACAATGAGAAAGGTCAGCTTGTCGAAAGCAACTTCTTAAACGGCAACGAACCCGACGGCTCTCATGAATACCTTTACGATGAAAAAGGTCTGGCTTCGGAAAAACTGTACAACACCAGAAAAAAACTGGTCGAAGAGGTCGTCTACACCCGCGACAAGCAGGGGCGAATTATTCGTTACAGCGTTCTTGACGACAAAGGCAAAGAAATCATTGTCTGGAAATTCGAATACAAAAACGACAAACTGGTCGCCGGCAAACGTTATGTGAACGATGAAATCACCGAATACTTTCTGCAAGAACAACTTACCCCCAGCGAGACAATGCAATATATTTACGCCGATGACGATGAAACCGTCGGTTCCATAAAAATCACCTACCGCGACAACCGGGTCGTCTCCCGATTTAAAACCGACTTAACCGGAACGTACGAAATCCGTTACCTTTATTCCGAAGACGGCAATCTCAATGCGATGGAATTTTACTCAAAGACGAACGATGAGATGGAAACCGAAATGAAACTGCAAAAAACGCACCGTTTCTTTTATGAAGCCGCCACGGGAAAAAATATCAAGGCTTCCAATATCAAAGCTCAATCTGCAGCTTTCGGCATAAGCTTGAAATAAGCCCGGCTTCGTCCGCCCTGGCCGGCGCCAGCTCGATCGCCAGATAATAAAGACGGTTATATTCGGCAAGGGATTCTTTGAAGTATGCCAGGCGAATCCAGTCTTTTTCGGTTGTTAGCAGATATTCGTCAAACCGGACTCTCTTCATGATCGAATCGATATCTTTTTGCGTATAACGGTGGTGGTCGCGGTAAGAAATATTTTTTACGGTTCGCACTCCCAGTTTTTTTACGGTTTCTTCAAACGCTTTGTGGTTGCCAATGCCCGAAAGAGCCCAAACATCCTGGTTTTTAATCAAAGAGAGTTTTTCTCTTTTCACCGCAGCGTCCGGTTCCAGCGGAATCCGGACCAAACCGGCAGGCCGGTGGCTTGAGCAAAACACCGAATCAATGCCTGAAATTTGACGCACCTTATCTATAAGAGCCAGCCGTTCTTCGTCCGGTACTAAATCGCATTTGGTCAATAAGATAGCATCGGCGCGCTGCAACGCGGAGGGCGATTCGCGTAAATTGCCTAACGGCAATATATGCCCGTTACCGAATGGCCGCGTGGCGTCGACTAATACCAGGTCAAAATCGCGGTGCAAGGCATAGTGCTGAAAACCGTCATCCAGTAAAAAAATATCAATGTCATAATCGCGTTTGAGTTTTAATCCGTTGCGGTGCCGGTCTTTACCAACCGCAATCGGCACCCCCGGCAGATTTTGCGCCAAAAGATAGGGTTCGTCTCCGCTTTCCGCTTCGGAAAGATAGACATCTTTCCCGTCGGTCAAAAGTCCGCCGGTCTTGTAAATCGTTCCGCCGTAGCCGCGGGTTAAAATACCCACGCGGTAGCCGGCTTGCTGCAGCAAGTTCGCAAGATAAACAGCCGCCGGCGTTTTTCCCGTGCCGCCCGTGGTCAGGTTTCCAATGGAAATAATCCGCGAGCCTGCAATTTTTTTCGGCCTGTTTAATATTTTATTGATCTTATCGCCAATCTGGTACAGATTTTCAATCGGTGTTCTTGGTATTCGCAAATGGGGCTCCCGAATTTGATATTTTTTTCCCCGTTTATTTCGTGTCAATAAAATAACTCTTGCCGGGGCGCCTTAACCGGGAGCAATGGGAGACGTGAACCAAGCAATTATTCTGGAAAATAAAAAAATTTCGCGCGAGCTCCATTTGATTCAAATGTTAAAACCTGAGGGTTTTGAGTACGAATGCGCGCAATACATCGAATATCATCCCGAGACAACGGACGAAACCGTAAAACCCATCTATCTGGGAATTTCTTCGCACCCGGAAGACAAAGAACTTGAATTTATCGTTCACCCGAAAGGCGGCGCATCTTCGGCCCTTTGCGCCTTGGGGCCGGGGCCGGCAGGTTCTTTCAGCGGCGCAATGGGCGCGGGTTTTCCCGTTGAAAAGTTGAAATCGAAAACTGTGTATATTATTGTCCACGGCAGCGCCATTTCGGCGGCTTGCCCCGTCGTCGAAGAGATCCGGAAAAGACGCAACCACTACAAATCGGCCCGTTTGATTTACGGCGTAAAAACGCCGGAAGACCTGCCCTTCCCCGATCGGTTGCGCGACTGGATGGGTGCCATTGAATTGTACGACATTATCTCGGAACCGGTCACCGACAAAAAACGGTGGAACGGAGAGGTCGGCCATGTGCAGGATATCTTGCAAAAAATCGAGCCATCGCCCGAAGAGGCTGTGGCTTTGCTGGCAGGCACGAAAGAGATGGTTGCCGATGTAACGGGCTTACTGCAAAAATTCGGTTTTCAGCCCGAACAGATTTTAACAAATTTATAGTCTTTTACAGTTCCGGTCTTGAACCGGCGTGTCACGTTTTTTTCAGTTGTTGCAACTCTTTTGCGGCAGTTTCCATTTGCTCTGCTACGCGCCTGGCAGCGGTAGAACCTGTGCCTTGCTTGCGGTCGATTCCCTTTTTCATGTCGAGAACATCGGCCGGCAACTCATAGGCGCCGCCCCAAACTTCGGCAATGTCTTCTTGTTTCAGTTGATCGAGAAAAAGACGGTTTTTTTCGCAATAAAGGATCAACGCCCCTGTCAGTTCATGCGCTTCTCGAAACGGAGCCCCGTAGTTCGAGACGAGGTAATCGGCAATGTCGGTTGCCTGGGCAAATCCCTTTTTTAAGTTTTGTTCCACCTTCCCGGAATGAAAGCGGGTTTGGTTTACCATTTCAACCATCCCCCCTAACCCTAAAGTCACTTGCCGGACCGTATCGAAAAGGTAGATTTTATCTTCTTGCAAGTCGCGGTTATACGTCATGGGCAGCCCTTTGAGGTTGACCATCAAAGCGGTAAAGTTACCGATAACGCGCCCGGTCTTGCCCCGCAACAATTCGGCGATATCGGGATTTTTTTTCTGCGGCATGATGGAAGAGCCTGTCGTGACCTTGTCGCTCATGGTAACGTAAGAAAATTCGGTGGTATTGTATAAAATCATATCTTCGCAAAAACGGGAGATATGCAAAAACAGGCGCGAAGCAAAGAAATGGTACGAAAGCTGGTAATCCCGGTTTGAGACGCCGTCAAGACTGTTCCGGTAGACGCTTGCAAATCCCAACTCCGAAGCGGTAAACTCTTTGTCGACAGGGTAATTGGGGCCGGCCATTGCCGCGCTGCCTAACGGCGAGCAATCGGTTTCGCCTAACGCAAAGTTTAAAAGTTCAAAATCGCGGCGAAATTTCCAAAAGTACGCCATTAAGTAATGAGATAAAAGTACAGGCTGGCCAATCTGGGTATGTGTATAGCCCGCCCAGATTTTATCTTTATTTTTTTGCGCAGCCTCCAACAGCGACTGTAAAAGTTCAAGCAAGCGGCCCTTTTGATCCAGCATGTGTTCTTTTAAAAATAAATGCGTATCGACCGCAACCTGGTCGTTTCTCGAGCGCCCCGTATGCAGGGCCTTGCCTTCTTCGCCAATTAGCTCAATGAGTCTTTTTTCAATATGGGTATGGATGTCTTCGAGGCGGGGGTCAAAGTTCATTTTATTTTCGCGGATTTCTGAACGTATTGTATCTAACCCGGCAATGATCTTGTCTGCCGTTTCGCCTTTGAGTACGCCGGTTTTTTTTAACATCCGCGCATGAGCTTGCGACCCGGTGATATCATGTTCAAAAAGATAACGGTCAAAGCTAATCGATTCGGAAATCTCAATTGCAATATCGGAAGCCGCTTGTTCAAAACGACCGCCCCAAAGCCGGCTGGCGCCCTTCTCCGTTTCGGATTTTCGGGCAGTATCCCCCGGCTCATTCGAGAAATTTGACATTGTTGTGAATTGCGGCTTGATGCAGCGTGTAAACTACTTTCCGACCCTGCTCAGGATCATCTTCTTTTTCGCCTGCCCTTCGTCGGTCTCTACGGAAAAATAGCTGACTCTTCCGAAAACGGGGTGGTACCGAAGTTCCAGATTTTCCGGGTCGATCATCGCCTGGCCGTCAATCCGGTAGAGGTAGGTATATTCGCCGGCAGGCAGGCTGATTTCAAATTCAAAATAACCGTTTTCCGATTTATGCATCACGCCAAGTTCGGAATCCCAGTTGTTGAAAGAGCTGACCAGCGTAACATACCCGGCGGTGGGCGCATACACGCGAAATAAAACGCGGCGGTTTTGCTGCGTCTCGCTTTGCAACTGCATGACGCCTTCCTGGGCTTCCATCATCTCTTGCGTGAGATAATATAATGAAATGAGACCGCCGGCATTATCATCGACATAAGAGTCATGCGTGGTATCATGGATATAAAGACCATCGACGACAAATTTATACCGGATTTCGTTGCCGGGTTTGTTCGCCATATATTCATTGCTTTTCAATAAAAAATACCATACGCCGTTTTCGTTGCGGATCATCGGATGCTTTTTAAACTGATCCAGGTTCGAGGTAAAATAGACTTGACGGGCATGGTAATTTTTATACGTAAATAAAACGCCGGAATTCATCACTCCGCTTTGTTGCAGAGAATATCGAGTATCGATCAAATGAATGTACCGCGGTTTAACCTCTTTTTTCAAATTTTCCAAATGTCTGGCGTAGTACACATTTGTCTTGCTTTCTTGAGCGCCCTTCAACATGTCCGAGCTATACCCGTTTGGGTTGCCATTGGCGCGAAGATCGGGAGCGAGAAAAAACAAAAGCAAAGTATAAAACAAAAACGTAACGTTCCGGCTTTTGGGGCGGCAGGAACGGCTTTGAAGGCCCATAAAACTCATGTAGTTCTCCCTTTTTCGCATTCCATTCAATCTTGCGTTAGCGAGCTAAAAAAAACAACTTTCATACTTTTCTTCATTAATTTGTTTTTTACTAACATCCGACAATATAATGTCGACGTATAAGTAGAGAAGTTTAGCATTTTCTTGGTACATGAGCCATGTTTAGACGACGTAAGAAAGAAGCCAGAGAAGAAGAAAAAGCGGATTCAGGATCGCAGGATATCGCGTATTCGCAAGATGAGCTGAGTACGATTGATAACCTGCTCACTGACTTCAATGAAGCCCCCGGTCAGGTATCCGTTCCGGCAGCGGAACAACCGGAAACCGCTGCGCCCGAAGATACCGATTTTGAACCCGGCCTTGATGAAGAATCGGAAGATTTCGGCCCCGGTTCCGAAGATGTAAATGAAAACCTGGACGACCTTGGCGATTTAGACGACTTAGGCGAAATTGGCGATCTTGACAACCTTGAGAGCGACGCCGGGCTCTCCCCCACCGACCTCATGACGGAAGAAGGCGATCAGCTGGAGCACCTGGACGAGCTCCCCGGTTTGCCGGGCGCCGAAACCGAAGAGCCGGCCGCAACACCGGAAGAACCGTCCTCTGTCGACAACGATTTTAACTTTGACATGGAAGCGGGTCTGACCGAAGATCTGGATGACCTGACACAAGATGTTTCAGCCGGGGCAGACGAAGGGGCGCTCGACCTCCCCGAAGGCGATCTTGGACTCTCGGATGAAGATTTGGGTTTGTCGGACGCAGACCTGGGATTGGGCGACCTCGGCAATTTCGATGATCTGGAAGGCGCCGGGGAACCCGCGGCGCCGGAGATGGGCGGCGATGATTTTGCCGAGCCTGCCTTTAGCGACAGCGAAGCGGATTTTAACGAACCGGCCGAACCGTTAGGCGAACCTGAAACCGCTTCGTTTGATAGCGATAGCGAAGATTTTGGGCTTGGTTTTGACGAAGCAGCTCAATTTGAAGGCGGCGCTATCTCTCTGGATGACGTATCCCCTGAAATCGCTTTCGGGACGCCGCGACGAAAAGACGACCTGGACCTCTCTTCGGAATTAAGCGAACTTGCCAGCGAGCAGGCAACCGACGAAGCTCTCCCCGAGGCGACACTCCAGGCTCTGCGTAAAAATATCCGTAATTTTCAGCCGCTTGTCCGCCATGGAGTGATCGATACCATTTTGGGCAAGAGGTTGCCCGATGACAAGATCAGCGAGTTAATTGAAAAAATTGCCGCCGGCGAATCCGAAAATTCAATCAAGGAATTTCTTGAGTCCGGGCTCGGGGCCAGTTTAACCGAGGCCATTGAATCTCCTGAACCCGACCGCAAGGTCATTGTTTCCAGAGACCAGTACACCGAAAAAGGCCTGAAGCGGCAGGCGCGGATGATCAAATGGACCAGGTTTGCGGCCGTGGCCGCCCTGGTATTGCTCACCCTCTCCAGTGCCGGTTATCTGTTTATTTACAAGAACTTAATGTACAAACGCCATATCAATATGGGCAAAGAGGCTCTTTCGGCGCAACCGTTAGGCGATCCTGAAATTGAAGAAGCGGAGCGTCATTTTGAAGAAGCCATCAGTTATTTCCCCGAACGCAATACCGCGTATCTTCAATTTGCCGACGCGTATCGAAAGCGCGGGTTGTACGAAAACGCTTTTGAAAAACTTTTTGGCAAGATTTCCATGGTCCGGCGCAAAGAGGCGTTGCGCTATGAGAACCGCGAAATTGACTCGCCCCGGCAAATTTGGTCGCTTTTTACGAAAGTGCCAATTGTCAGTTACGGGGAAAAAAGCGATACCATTGTCCTCATTAATAATGTTCCCTGGCGTCTTGAAAAAAAAGGCGCTTATTTAATCGCCCACCTTGACAACGAAAAAGATGAGGCAATCATACTTTATGCGCTGGGGCAATTTCACTCATCGCCGGCTCGCCGCTTTACCGAATCGCCCTACCGCAACAACCGCCTGGGAATTGACTACTACCAAAGGATCTTGAACTTTAACTCGAAAACTCCCCTCTTTGGGCGAGACGATTTTATTTCCAAAGCGGTGCTGGGCATTGGCAACGTCTATTACAACCAGAAGAACTACTATAAAGCGCATGATTACTTTGACAAGATCATCCAAAATGACCCCAAAGACATTGAGGGGCAGGCCGGTATGATGCGCGCCCTGATTCAAATCTACAAACAAACCAATGACCCGCGTTTGATCATACAGCAACACAGCATGATCAAACACAATCTGGGCATTGAGCGAAAATTACCGATGTATATATTGGCCAAACTGGCCTCTTTTTATATCGACTTGCCCGGCGGCGAAGATTTGAGAATTACCTATAACGTACCCCCGGTCGACAAGGTCAATGACCGGACTCTGAAAAGCCGGGCCAGCGAGCTTTTAAACGCCATCTACAATAAAAAAGAAAAAGATATTTACGGGAACAAAATTAGCGGCGAAACCTACGCGGAAGGGTTCTACCAGCGAGGCAGATATTACCGGAACGTGACCGGCGAGCTTCGGATGGCGATGATGCAATTTGAGTATGCCTACAACTATAACCCGGGGCACTTCATGGCCCTCAACGACCGCGCTGAAATTTTAATGGAGCTGCATGATTACGACGGCGCTATTCGTCATTTAAAGCTTGCCGAAAAAGAGATTACCCAAGCCAAGTTAAATCTTCTCGGCGACTCGCCCGAAGACGAAACGCTTCTTGAAGCCGACCTGGGCCGCATTTATCTAAACATGGCAAAAGCCCTCTATCTTTCAACGGTCAAAGGCCTCCAGGATACCGACGACTGGCTGCGTATCCAGGAGACTTCCAAATTCGATACAGGCACGGAACATGGGCGTGAAGCGTTAGCCGCCATGCTAGACAGAACCGACAGTTACTTTGACCGCGCCGAAGAGATCGGCGTCCGCGACGAATACTCCAGAGCGGAGCTCGCCTACTTCCGGGGCTGGTCATACTACATCCGGAACAATTACAAACGCGCTCTTTTTTACTGGCAGTCGATCCCGCCGACAATGGAAAGAGACCACCCCAACCTGGAACTGGCAAAAAGCTATGCGCTTTATTACCTGGGGACTACGGATGCGGCACGAAGAAAACAGTACCTGGAATCGGCCCTGAGTTATTTATTTTACCTGCAGAGCGAGCTGGCGCCAAAAACCGAACTGGTGGGCGTCGCCTCGGTCAACAACAAGCAGCATCTTGTCTTGTATTCCCGGCTGGCCATTATTGAAAACAACATTGGAGCAATTTACGAACTCATGAACAATGAGGAACTGGCAATTAAACATTACTGGAAATCCATTGAATACTCGCGGCAAATTCAGCAAGAAAATGAAATTGCGCATTTGAACCTGCGCCTGAGTTTCAAACGCTCGGGACTCGAGTTGGACGAACGATACCCGGTAATCATGGATTTTATCTCACCATTAATGACTGACGAGGTTTTATGAAAAAAATCGGCCTGGCGATCGCGGCAATGGCCATCTTTACCGTTCTTTTTGTCGCATTTACAATTTATTATCGCAAACAGCAACTGTTGAAACTGGAGCGATACCAGCAAAAACTTGCACAACACATTGCGCATACTCTGGATGATCGCCGCCTGGTCGAACAGCTCTTTTTGCTGTATCTTCCTCTCGCCGATGGCGGCAGCGAAACAGCCGGCCCCGATTTTGAAAAAATCGTTCAACAAATGGCGCCCGGCGCGGTTTTCATTTACGGAAAAAATATCCCGGTTTTTGAACATACCGGCGAACAAGACCTGAAGCTCTTGCAAAGCAGAATTGACCGGGTAAATGAAGCATATGAAAAGCTTGGGCTCCCCGCCCCTGTTTTTGCCATTGATCAAGAAGGGGGCCCGGTTCGACGGATTAAAACAGGGGTTACCGATTTTCCGTCAGCCATGGCTTTCGGAGAAGCGATTGCAGAAACCGGTCAGCAAGACCTGCCTTTGCTGGCGGGTTTTTATACCTGTTACGAATTAAGCCGCTTGGGCGTACATTGGCCGCTTGCCCCGGTCGCCGATGTATTGACCAACCCGGAAAACCCGATCATTGGCACGCGTTCGTTCGGGTCAAACCCGGAGCAGGTCAAAGAGTATGCAAGCTCCTTTTTAACCGGGATGCATTCGGCCGGTTGCCTGGACGCCGTAAAACATTTCCCCGGTCATGGCGACACTGGGACCGATTCTCATACCTCTTTACCGGAAGTAAAAAGAAGTCTGGATGAAATCGAGCAAAGAGAGCTGGTGCCTTTCCGGGAACTGCTTACCGGCGAAGGACGGGTTCGCGCCCTCATGAGCGCCCATATCATGTTCCCTCAAATCGACAAAGCCCCTTCTACCTTTTCTCCGTACTGGATTGAAAAAACGGTCCGCAAGAAATGGGGCTACGACGGCTTGATTTTAACCGACGATTTAAAAATGCGGGGGGCGCAAATTTATGCAAAACAAAACGGAATCCAAAACATTTACCTGGAAGCCCTCAACTCCGGGATCGATATTTTACTGTTTGTCGGTTCGCCCGAAGAAAACCTGGCTGCCGTAGAATCTCTCTACCGTGCGTTCCAAAACGGTGAGATTACGCGCGACCGGCTGGAGCGCTCGGCCGAGCGTTTGCTCAAGGCAAAAATCAGCATCGGACTCATGGACAACTACCTTGAAAAAGAAGCCGCCAGCTACAGCCCCGCCCTCCAGGAGGCCGCCCAATATGTCTTACGCAGTAACCTCGATACCAAAGAGCAAATCCAGGTGCTGGAATCGCAACTGGCCAAACCGGAAAGCGTCAATGAATTTGTCTCCCGGGCGGCCATTAAAACAAGACGGGCGCCTGAACGTTACTTAAGCGGATTAAACGAAAGCAAAGGCGATAACGGCCAAACCGCTGGCCGCGGCCCCGAACTCGCGCATCTCGCTTTACCGGTGTATACCGACGCCGGACCAAAAGATGAAATTTATCATCAACTGCAAGAGCGGGGCGTTCAAATTTTACCCTTGGAAAATGTCATTACGGCGACATGCCGGCCCGCCTGCCCTGTTTTACATTTAGGGAGAGGGAAAAAATTAAAAGCTGTTTTGCCAGCCAGAGATTTAGCCAAGGGCCCCTGGTTCATCTTTAGCGTCGAATCCGGTTTGCCTTCTCATGAATACATGCCCTATCTTGGCGCAGACGATATTTTTGTGACGAGTTTTTCCAGAACCGAGACGTCAGCCAAAGAGCTGGGGAAAATATTTCTCGAGTCGGCAACGTTAGGCCTGCCCCCGAAAGCCCGCATTGATCAATAAGCTGATCGATAAGCGGCAATTGCGGCTGTTGCGGTTTAAGAGAAATCTTCGTACGTTCCTTTGCCTGCCCGCAAAAGCTCGGGCGGGTATTCGCTCATGTCAAGAATGGTGGAAAAATCCTGGTCTACCGGCCCCGTGTCAAGTGTAGCGGCGATTTGCTTTCCGTACAGCTGGTCGAGATCTTCGGCATATGTAAAATATTCGCCTTCGGTATAAACGGAAGTCCCGATGATGGGCGACTCCATTCTGTCCAGAAGCCCGCGGATGACAGGGTGATCGATAATACGAATGCCTACCGTCTTTTTTTTCGTGATCGTATATTGCGGCAATTTTTTGGAAGCTTGAAATACCAGAGTGTACGGCCCGGGGAGATGTTCTTTCATCCAGCGAAAAGCGCGGTTATCCGTCATGCGGATAAAATTGGACGCATGGGAAAAGTCACGGCAGTAGAGACTCAAGGGCTTATTTGGCGGCATCTTTTTCAATGAGTAAATCTTTTCAATCGACTTTTTTGAAGAGAGACTGGTCGCAAAGGCATAGACAGTATCCGTTGGCACGATATAAATCCCGCCTTTTTCAATGTCCGCAGCCACTTTGTCCAGAATGTGGCTTTGGGGGTTCACGGGATGCAACGGAATGAGCATGGGGGCAAATCCTTAAATTTTCACTCTCTGACTATTCTTTTTATATAAAGTTATAAAGAGGCGTTTTCAAGATTGGGAATAAACATGGCGTCGCCATACGAGTAAAAGCGGTAGCCAAGTGAAATTGCCATTTGGTACGCATGCAAGAGCAAATCCCGGCCGCATAACGTAGCGCAAAGCATGATTAAACTTGAACCCGGCAAATGGAAGTTTGTGATCAACGCATGAGCCGACTGAATTTTATCGGGGGGGTAGAGAAAAATATCGGTCTCGCCCTGCATGGCGCTTTGGTATGTTCCCCCGCTAAGGCGGCAAACGGTTTCAAGAGCGCGTAACGTCGTTGTTCCGACCGCGACGACTCGCTTAAACTCTTTTTGGCGAAGCCGTCTTGCCAGAGATTCCGGCACAAAATATTGCTCGTGGTGTAATTTTTTTTCTTTGAAATTTTCAGATTTTAACGGGGCGAAGGTGCCATACCCGACATGCAAGGTTAAAAAATCAAAAACGACCCCTTTTCGCTCAAGCGCGCCGCGAAGCGCCGGGGTAAAGTGGAGGGCTGCCGTAGGAGCGGCTGCGGAACCGAAATTTCGCCCAAAAGGATTTTGGTAATGAACCCGGTCGCTCTCTTTTTCTTCGCGTTTTAAATACGGCGGAATCGGCATCTGCCCAATTTGCGAAAAAATTTCCGGGCTAATCGGAAAAGGTTCGCGCAAGTAGGTGCGCCCGTCACTTAGTTTAATCACCTCAAACTCAAGCGGCTTTTCGGACGAATAAAAAGGTGACATTTTTTCGCTAAGCAAAATTTCGCCATTTTGCAACCGGCTGCGCTTCTTGATCAAAACCTGCCAGCACCCCTCTTGCCCCTTGAATATGGTTTTTTTTAAAAAAACGCATTCGAGCCGGGCGCCCTCGCCGCGGGGGCCGGGTTGCCTTTTTAAGAAAACACGGCGCGCCTCAACGGAGGTGTCGTTAAAGACCAGCAAGTCGCCCTCATGCAAAAGATCGGCGAGTTGTTCAAAACGCAAGTGCTCTAAGTCATTCGGACCGGTTTCGCCAATCGCCAGCAAGCGGCACTGGTCCGGCGGGTTTACCGGTTCCCTGGCGATGAGTTCGTCAGGCAAAGGAAACGAATAAAGGTCATTTTCCACAAGGGCAGGCTAACAGAAAAAATCAGCCCGTATAATACTTTTTCATAAAGCAAGCGCTTCCGGACATTCCCCGCCGGCATGAGGTTGTTTACGCCATAAAAAGAAAACCTACTGCGCCATCGTCATCATTAAAAAACCCGAAAAATGAGCATTGTCCGGCGAGAGGGAAGGGTCAACCATCTCTTTCATTTGGTTGATTCCTTCGCGATATTTACGATAAAACGAAAAAGAAGGCGCGGGTTTGTAGATGAGCCCTTCCAACTCGAAATAAGAGATAACGCCCTTTACGGTAGTCGGTTTCATGAAAACTTCGGTATGAGGGTGAAAGTAAAACGGGCAGACGCTCACGAGCGACCATTTGGCCAACTTGCCTTTTCTCAATATCTCGGCCGTCATTTCAAAGCCGTCTTCAAACTCCGCTTCGTCTTTCGGGTAGAGCGTTTTTTGAAGGCCGGTTACGAGCGCCTCACGCTCCGGAGCGGCAAGCGAATTGGCGTAATCCCGAAATTTCGGTTTTTCAAATAACGAAACCATGGACGAGCGCCCCACCATTTGAATCATGCTTTGAATGATAGCGTTGATTGCATTTTCTCCTTTCGTTTTTTGGGCCGGTTGAAATTTTTCTTTGGCAAAAGAGTCTTGCGCCATTTGAATCATTTTTTCGGTCTTGTGCTTCTTGGCTAACTTCAGCATCTCCGGGTTGGCAAAACCGCCCGGGTATTTTTGTAAAAACGCCTCTTCGGCTTCTTTCAGCTTCCGAACATTCATGAACTCTTATCTACGTCTCCTTTTATTTTGGCAAACTTTTTTTGGGTTTTATATTTTCCATTCCCCACCCCCCGCCCCAAAAAGGGAGGGCGGTGAAAAATAAAAAATTTTTCGTCATTTTCGCCATTTTTTGCCCTCGATAATTAAATTGCAATAAATTGTCGAATTGTGCGCTTTTTTCGTTTTATTTTCGACTGAACAAAAAAAAAGAGAGAAAAAAGAAAGGCCGGCTTAGGTTGGCAAATGAAAGTCAAAGATAAAAAGAAGCACGTTCTTATTTCGTAATTTTTTTATGAGGTTTTACGTTGCAGAGCCGGCAATATGCGGTACGGCACGGCAGACATTTGGATCGATGGGGGGAGCGCAGGCTCATTTGCCTTGCTTCCGGACCCACCCGTCGGGTGGGGGGCCGGATTTCCATTCGAGAAATCCGGTATTAGCGCAATCGCTCGCTTCCGTATCGCGGTTTTGCGTCATGGGTCAGTGAAAAAACGCAAATAGCCGGAGCGCGGGGGAAGACTTTCCCCCGTTTTTCTGCGGAACTGTCCCATGGAAAGAGCGAAAAAGCTTGGCAGGCAGTCCGTTAAAATGGAAAAAACCGCATGAGCGAAGAAGGCAACAGCGATAAAACCGAAAAAAGATACATGGAATATCTGGCGCACCTGGACGAAGCCGGGCAACAAGAGCTTACGGCAATCTCCGAAGAGCTGCTCTCTCAGGGGGCTTTCGATTCCGAATTATCTTTCGGTACCGGCGGGGTTCGTTCTTTGGTGGGCCATGGCACCGCTTTGCTCAATGTCTCGAACATTGCCCGCTTAACCCATGCGCTTGCCGCCGCCCTGGAAAAAGCCAGGGAGCAAGCGAAGAACCCTCTCGTGGTCATCGCCTATGATTCCCGGAACAGTTCGGTAGAATTTTCGCGCACAGCCCGCGCTGTTTTGCGTAAGGCAGGCTTTCGGGTAAAAATCTTTGAAGAACCCGCGCCTACCCCTCTGCTTTCGTATGCGGTTCGGCGCCTTGGCGCCGCAGCGGGGATTGTCATCACCGCTTCTCATAATCCGCCTGCGTATAACGGCTTTAAAGTCTACTGGTCTGACGGCGGGCAAATTACATCGCCCTATGATAAAATTATTGAAGAAAATTACCGCGAAATGAAATACGCGGACCTTGCGCCGGAGACTCTGACTTACGACCAAATCGCCCCCGAACCCGATGAGTTGCTTGGCGATGAGATGACGCTTGATTTCACCAATTATCTGACCTCGGAAAACATCTGCTCCCCGGGCGAAAAAGAAATTTCCATTTTATACTCGCCTCTTCATGGCACAGGCGGTCCGTTTTTTCAAAAGGTATTTTCAGCTTTTGGGTTTCAAAATTTTCACGTTCTACCCGAGCAAGCCAAACCTGACGGCAACTTCCCTACGCTTGCGTTGCCTAACCCCGAAGAGCCCTCTTCTTTTGAACTTCTTTTGAAAGCGGCGCGCCCGAAAAAAACCAAGCTTTTGCTGGCTTCCGACCCGGACGCCGATCGCGTAGGTGCGGCGATTTATAACCCCCAATCCGGCGACTATACCTTTTTAAATGGCAACCAGATCGGCTCGCTCATGCTGGACCACTTGATCTCGCACAAATCCGGCTCGCTGGATTCTCCTTACGTCTGCAAAACCATTGTTACCACTCTCATGCAAAACCGCATTGCCGCCGACCATGGCATCCGTCTGGTGGAGACTCTCACCGGGTTTAAATACATTGCGGCTGAAATTGCCCGCGACCCGGAAAATTACCTTTTTGGGGGCGAAGAGAGCTACGGCTATCTACCCGTCACCGGCGTTCGCGACAAAGACTCTATCTCATCGGCTCTTGTCCTGGCCGGCATGGCCGAAAAAACCAACCTGCTGGAGCGCCTTGACCAGCTCTATCTGCAACACGGACTCTACCACGACCGCCTGGTTTCAATCGCCCTGGAACGGACAAACGACTCGCCCGATATTGTTACGCAACTTCTCGCCCGTATCTCGGATCCGGCGATCATTGGTCAAACCGTGGGGGGCAGAAAAATCGTCGATTTAATCAACCTGCAACCGGGATCTCCCTCCCCTGTTACGTCTGAAGGCCGCGAGCTGAAAGAGCGGCTGGAAAACGCGCGCGTGATTCAATTGTGGTTTTCTCCCGACGCCCGCCTGACGCTTCGCCCTTCGGGGACCGAACCTAAAATAAAAATTTACGTTAGCTTGCGCTATGACCGGGAAATCTCGCCCGGGAACCTGGAAAATGCCAAGCTGGAGATTGCCAAACAATCTGCAAATATTCTGGACGATTTTGGCAAGATGATTGATATTGACATAAAGTAAGAAGGAGCCCCCATGTTGAAAACGCTTTCTAAAGATGAAATTACCATTTTAAACCTTCTGGAAGAGGACTCCGGGATCGATATTCCCGCCATTGCCCGCAGGTGCGATCTTGTCGAAGAGGAAGTCAGCCGGATTGTCCAGTCGCTTGAAAAAGATCAAATTCTCATTAAATATAAAGCCATCATTAACTGGGAAAAAATCGAAAGCCCCGGCGTTGTCGCCGTCATTCAAGTGAACGTAACGCCCCAAGGCGGAGCCGGTTATGACGACGTAGCCCGGAAAATCTCTTCGTTTGAAGAAGTCAACGCCTGCCTTCTTGTCTCGGGTTCTTTTGACCTGCTTGTGGAAGTCGAAGGCCCGTCGTTAAAAGAAGTCGCTTTTTTTGTTTCGGACAAACTTGCCGCGATTGAAGGCGTGGAACATACAAAAACCAACTTTTTGTTAAAGAGATATAAAGAAGGAGGCGATATTTTCTCGGCGACCTCAAAAACCCACCGTTTGCCCGTGGTCAGTTAATCTAACCTGCCGCGGCGCTATGCCACAACATCGGACATGGAATGAATGAAAAAGAAAGAACCGAATTGATCCGGAAAGGAAACGCCGCCTTTAACGAAGGGAACATAGAAATGGCGGCCCGGATTTTTAAAACAACCGAATACAAAGACGGGTTGATTCGGCTTGGCGATTACTATTATTTTGAACGCGAGCAACCGCTCATGGCCTACGGCTACTACCGAAAAGCCGGGCACGCCAAAATGCTCGATAAATTAAGCGAAGCCTTTATTTTTGCCTTAAAGTGCTGGTTATCCGAAGATTCGCCCCCCGCAAATACCTCCGGTAAATCCGCCGCGCGTTCCCCAAAAACTTCCGCTTCAAACGGCGGCGAAAACAATCAAGATAGCGGCATCGCTACCGGGCGGTCTTCCAAACCGGGGCAAGATTTTAACGAGCCCGGCCCCGAAAACAAAAAGTAAACCCTGCCATTTTCCTGTGCTATTAAAAGAGTTTTACCAAGCCGAAAAAAGAGCCTGAACCGAAGTTCATGGCTTCGGTTCAGGATAAGATGTTCCCACAAAATGCCATGCCATGTTCCGGATGTGAATGCCCCCGAAGCCACATAGCGAAAATAATATCAATGCATACGCCCCGGTTTGGAGGTTAGGTTCCCGGGGCTTGTGAACGATTTATACATGTTTATGAGGCGTTTGTCGTCCAGAAAAAATATAATCGGACCAACTTTTAAAAAATATATTTTTTTTATTATCGTTATATTTCGGAGATTCCGGCGGTAAAACGGCTCATGCTTTGTTATGCGAATTCCGGATTTATGCTCATGGATGGCTTCAGAAAACTTCATGATTTTTTGCATAAAAAAAAGTTATTACTAATCATTTTATTACTTTACATATGATCGGTATAATATATGGTTTACCGAATGCGGGAGGAGATATATGGCAAAAAAAGACAACATCTATCCATTTAAGCCGGGCTCAGGCAATCTGGGGGAATTTCGCGAGAAAAGCCCGAGAATCAACAGCGAATTGGGCAAACTTTCTCTCACTGAAAAACAAGGGCGTGTCCTGGAATTTGTCAACTCGCATATCAAACAACTGGGGTTTCCTCCTACGGTGCGTGAAATTGCCGCTTATTTCGATATTTCGGGGAAAGCCGCGCATGATCACTTAAAGGCAATTGCTAAAAAAGGCTACCTCAGGCTCTTTTCAGGCAGCGCCCGCGGCATTGAAGTGATTGGAGACGATCATGAACCCGACCCGGATAGCAACCCCCTGTCGGATTTAATTAAAAATGTGAAAATGATCCCCCTGGTGGGCAGCATTGCCGCCGGCGTTCCGATTCTGGCCGAAGAAAATGTCGAGACCAGACTTGCTTTCCCTAAGTCGTTTCTCCCGCCTACGGGCGAGATGTTTGCCCTGCGCGTCAAAGGCGACTCTATGGAAGAAGCCGGTATTCTGGAAGGCGATATTGCCGTCTTGAAGAAAATAACCGATGTCAATACCGAAGTTTCAAACGGGGATATTGTAGCCGCTCTCATTGACAACGAAGCTACCCTCAAGACCTGGCACCGCCAGCAAAACCGGATTGAGCTGCGCCCCGAAAACTCGCGCTACCAACCAATTTCATTGAGCCCGCGCGACAACGCCGCCGTAGTCGGCAAATTGGTCGGGGTTTACCGCACCTATCGTTAACCTATCTGTAAAACCCGGCCCGGACCCCTCTACCCCCTTACCCCTTCCTTATACCAAAAAAGAAAAAAATCCTGTCTCAAACGTAGACGAGTGAAGAATAGGTCGTTCTATGCAGTTGATCCAGAGAACGATTCTTCTCGTCGTAGAATCGTTAGGCGTCGGTGAAGCGCCTGACGCAATAGTCTACGGCGATCTTGGGGCAAATACTCTGGCCCATATTACCGAAAAAGGTCAACTTACCTTGCCGACGCTCTCTTTGCTGGGGCTGGGCAACCTCACTTATGCCCGCGGCTTAAACCGCAATGAAGAAACGGTAGGCTTTTTCGGAAAAATGCGGCAACGTTCGGACGGTAAAGACAACCGCAGCGGCCATTGGGAAATAGCGGGCGTCAATTCGGAAAGCCTGTTTGTAGCGGATCCGGACGACTATATTAAAGAAATTGCCGGCCATTTGCAAACCCATACCGGCCTTGAATTCATTCTTGCCGAGAAAAAAACGCAACTGGATTTCATCAACCGATACGGCGAAGAGCACCTGGAAACCGGCAATCCCATTCTTTTTTACGAAGAAGATTTGACGTTAACAATCGCCTGCCATGAAAAAACCCCCCACGCCGAAAAATTGCCCGAAATTTGCCGCCAGGCGCGCGACCTGTGCGACCGTTACGGGGTCCATTACATCCAAGGCGTCTACTTTAATGGACAGCATGTCGGTTCGTTCCGTTATACCGGCACTGCTCTTGAGTTTCCGATGCAGGTGCCAAGACCGACATTGTTAAACGACTTCCGCAACATGGGGATTCCTGTCAATTTCATGGGCACAACCAGCGATATTTTCCCGGAAAATGAAATTGACGAGACCTCCACTTTTTCGTCAGACCGGCAGCTCATGGAATCCTTGATTGCAAATTTAAAAAAAACGGCCCTTTCCGAAAGCGAGCAAAGTCTAACTTATGTTGTGTTAAATGAAATTGACCGTTACGCGCACCAACGCGACCCCGAACAGTACATTGTTGCGCTAAAGAATCTGGACGCCTGGTTACCCCGTATTTTTCGTTCCATGAATACGGCCGACATGCTCATCATCACCGCATCTCACGGGAACGACCCGCTTCATAAGGGAGCCCTCCATACGCGGGAGTATCTTCCTCTCATGGTTTACTCGCGTCTTTTGCATGTTCGCACGACCGGGAACCTTGGCGTTCGGCGCACCCTAAGCGACATTGCCGAAACGCTTTCCGAAATTTATTCGCTGGGCACACATTATGGGGGCGAAAGTTTTTGGAATTATATGATTTCGCAAATATAAAATAAAGGATGCAGACCAATGTCCTTAAACCGAATACAAAACGCCATTGCCGTACCCATTTACAATGAAGCCGATTCCATTGAACAGGTTGTTTCTGAAATTCTATCTCATAAAACCGATGCCGAAAAATTAATCTTGATTGACGATGGCTCCAATGACGGAACCGAACTTATCTTTCAAGAATGGGAAAAATGCGGTTTTTTCAAACAACATGAAATTCTAGCCATTACCCAACCGCAAAACACCGGGTACGGCAGCGCGCTCATTGCCGCTTTTGAAGCCGCATTGGAGATCCCGTCCATTGAGTATTTGTTGACCATGGATTGCGACCGCCAGCACCAACCGGCTGACATCCCCCGTTTTTTCCAGGCGCCTGACGCCCATATTGTCAGCGCCAGCCGCTACCTACAAGATGAAACAGCGGGTATTACCCCGCCGGCTGACAGGGTAGCCATCAACCAAAAAATCACCGCTCGTCTCATTGAAATTGCGAAAGAGATTTTAGGCCGGGAATGGCCCCTCACTGACGCCTTTTGCGGCATGAAACGCTATTCGCGCCTATTCTTGACCGGCTTCTTGTCGTTTTACCGGCAACTGCCTTCGGAACCGGCCCGCTTGATGGAAGGGTACGGGTTTCCTCTCCCCCTTTGGACTTTCTTTTTACGATGGGCTGCCGGCGCCGGCATCTCTCTCGATATGGCTTTTCGTGAGCTGGCAATCGCCCGCATTTATATTACGGACAACCGCTCTTTTGGCGAAGACCTCGATTTTCCTCAGAAGCGCTATGACTATTATATGCGCTGCCTTGAGATCCGCTGAGTTGCACTTGACGAGACGAGCCCTTGCGGCATATTCCCTGGAACGCAGAAAGGTTCGGCGCCAAAAGAGAGACCATGAAAACAAGCAACCAAGATACAACCCCGGTAGATGAAACGCTCTTTTTTGAACAATATATCCTGCCCGAATTAATCTTTCTGGAAAAGCAAAAAATCGCCCCCGGTCTAAACGTTGGCGATAAGGCCCCCGACTTTACGCTCGCCAATGCAAACGGCGAATCGATTACCCTCTCTGCGGAACTAAAAAAAGGGCCCGTAATTCTCTCTTTTTACCGGGGGGATTGGTGCCGCTACTGCGTTGCCGAACACCAGGCATACCAGGAAATCCGCGGCGAGATCATTCGTTCCGGCGCGATTGTTTTGGCAATCGGAGCCCAGGAAGTCTTGCGCACCACGTCCCTGAAAAAAAAGATGGGTTTTGAGTTTGAGCTTTTGAGCGACCCCACCCGGAAAGTCAGCCAGGCGTATAAGCTCAGCTTTCCCGTTTCGGCAAAATTAAAAAAAATATATTTGCAAAAATTCGGGGTCGACCTCGAAACCCGGGATCCCGCCTCGTCATGGATTCTGCCTGTCCCCGCTACCTATATCATTGGTACGGACGGGTATATCCGCAAGCGTTTTGTTTCCATGGACTATTCGCAACGGATGAACCCGCGCGAAGCTTTGCAAACCATTGATCTGCTATCGTACTTTCAAAACTTTTTCAAAGAAGCCCCCATGGCGATGGCTATTATGGATGAAAGCGGCAATATCATTGACCAGAATAAACCTCTCCCTCCTATTTTTAAAGGGTCCGGCGGCCGCCGTATGATTGGGCAAAACTTCATTGAGGAAATCAAGGAATATGCGCCAAAATTCAACACCCTTGCCCGCCGAATCCTCTCGGGAAAGGAGTCTTCGGGTTTGATGATTGAATCGGTTCGAGTCGAGCACCAAAAGGCGCTCGTGATAAAGCTGCAAATGAACCGTTTGAAGCTGAACCATGCAAACCAGGGAGCCATTGCCATCTTTGAAGATATTACCGAAAGGATCGAACAAAAAGAAAAACTGCGCGAAGCGCTCTGGGATTACCGCCGCCAGAAAGATCAGTATCAAATGCTGGTGCAGACCATGACCGAAGGTCTGGTTACGGTTAATGTCGATGGAATTATTTTGTTTGCCAATGATAGATTTTCGGAAATGACGGGGATCGAGCTGGCCCGGCTCAAAGGCAAAAAGATAACCACTTTGATCGGGGATAAGCGTTTTAAAACGCAGTTAGTCGACTATTTAAAATCGGCGATAAGCGCCAACAAAGGCTTCTCGTTTAGTTCGCTTTGCGACCAGAAAATGCCCGACGGTTCCGCCAGGCATTTTCGGGTCAGCGTGAATTCCGCTTATGACCGAAACGCCTCTTTTCTGCAAGCGACCATTGTACTGGCCGACGTTACCGAGAGAATTCAACGTTATCAGGTCGAGCAAGAACAGATAGACCAGGAAAGAAAATTCAAAGACGCGCTTCTGCAACTGGCGCGGCTTCATGAACCGGACCAGGATATTGCATTTCAAAAAATCATACGAACCGCTTCTGCCGCAATCCAGTCGGACCGTGTCAGCATCTGGTTTTTCAATGAAACGCAAGACAAACTTACCTGCGAGTATCTTTACCACGCTTCCCGCAACAGATGGGAACGCGGGTCTATTCTGGAAGAGACAAATTTTCCGAATTACTTTGAGACCATACGAAAACAAAAGCAAATCATCGCCAGCGATGCGTTTCGGCACCCGCACACCAAAGAATTTACCGAAAACTATCTCAAACCAAATCAAATTTTTTCCATGCTGGACGTTCCCCTCTGGATCGGCGGTACGGTAGCAGGGGTTTTGTGTTGCGAACACACAGGCCGGCCCAGAGAGTGGAGCAAGGTTGAAATTGACTTTATTGTCAACGTCGCCGACCACATCTGCATTGCCGTGGAAACGGCTGAAAAATACCGGGCCGAAAAATCGTTGCGCGAAACCAGGGCAAACCTGGAGAGAGCGCAAAAAATTGCCCGCATTGGAAACTGGATGATGGATTTGCCCTCGGGGAATATGGTTTGGTCGGAACAGCTATATCGAATTTTAGGCCTTGCCCCCGAAGAGGTAGAGCCGGACTACCAGACGTTTCTTTCCAGCATTCATAAAAAAGAGCGTTCGCGGGTTCAATCGCTTTTTGACCGGGCTATCGCAAACCGGGAGGGCGCATTTCAAATGGAGTACTGGATTGTGCGGCCCGACGGCCAAAAGGTATACGCCCAGGAGGCCGGAGAAATTGTCTACGATAACCATGGCAAACCCGTTTCCATTATCGCCACCATCCGCGATATCACAGAGCTGAAAAAAATCCAGGAAGAGCTGGAAACGGCAAAAGAGCAGGCCGAGATTGCCAACCGGATCAAAAGCGAATTTCTCGCCAACATGAGCCATGAAATCCGCACTCCCATGAATGCCATTCTGGGGTTTACGGAAATTCTCGAAGGTGCGGTTCAGGACGAAACCCTCAAAGAATATGTGCACTCTATCGCAACGAGCGGAAAAACCCTGTTAAATTTAATCAACGATATTCTGGATCTCTCCAAGGTAGAAGCCGGCCGCCTCAGCATTGAAAAAACAGTCGTGAACCCCCATACGATTTTTAACGACATGCGTTTGATTTTTTCGCAGGCCATGCAGGAAAAAGGCCTCGAGTTTAAAATCAACATTGACCCGGAGCTACCGACTGCGGTTATGCTTGATGAAACCCGCTTGCGTCAGGTTTTGTTAAACCTCATCGGCAATGCCGTAAAATTTACCGCCAAAGGTTATATCCAGCTTTCCGTCGCCAAAGGCCCGACAATCAAAGGAGACAACTTAATCAATTTAATCTTCAGCATTGAAGACACAGGCGTTGGGATCCCCGAAGATCAAATTAAAACCATTTTCAGGCCCTTTCTGCAAAAGCGGGGGCAAAACTTTACCGACTACGGCGGAACCGGTCTTGGTCTTTCCATTACGGAGAAGCTGGTTTCTTTAATGGGGGGTGAACTTGATGTCATTAGCGAAGAAGGCGTTGGCAGCACATTTTACGTCAAGATTGGCGAAGTTGAAATCTGCTCTCAGGATATTCCGGAAGCCGGTGAACACGAAAAAGAAGTATTCTTTGCCGGCGAGCAGGTTTTGATTCTCGACGCGACCAAAAGCAACCGCGATTTAATCCGCGCTTTTTTGCAGGGGCACAATTTAAATTTCAGCGAGGCGTATGATTTAAAAAGCGCCATGCACCAGCTTTCCGAAAAAAAGGCCGCTCTGGTCATCATGGACATCAACCTGCCCCGCCAAAAAGAGAGAGGAGACGTTGTTTCGATCCAGGAAATCAAGAACATGGCAAAAGCGCCCCTCATTGCCATTACGTCGCAGTGGAATGAGACATTGGTAAAAAACACATTGCTAGAAGCCGATGCCTGTCTTTTAAAACCTTTTACGAAAAAGAAACTACTGGATTGCGTTTTGGATTTTCTACCCGTCATGAAAATTTCGGAAAACGCCAGACCGGGCAAAGGCGAAACGGATTCCGAAGCCGACCCGCGTTTCTTCACCCGTCTGCCGCGGCTCATTCGCATCATGAAAAACAAACTTCTGCCAATCTGGCATTCCGGCTCTGACCTGATCATCATGGAAGAGATCAAATTATTTCTCAATACAAATATCAGAGTGGCGCGCATATTCGCCTGCGAACCTCTTGATCAATGGAACCAACGCCTGAATCGAAGTTGCGCTCTTTACGATACCAATGAAATACGCAAAGTCATTGCGGAATACCCCGACTTGATTCGCCAACTGGAAGAGATGGCGGCGCAAACGAACGAAGCGAGAGAATCCGCCGGAAGAAAAAACAAAAGAACGAAAAAACGAACCGAAAAATAATCACGGAAAATAACCAAGGAACAAATGATGGAAAAAATCACGGAAAATGCAAACATACTGATCGTTGACGATAACAATAAAAATATTCAGGTATTGGCAAAAATGATGAGCAACCGCGGGTACCGGATCTCCATCGCGCAAACCGGCGAAGAGGCCTTGAAACTGGTCGACCGCTTGAAACCGGATTTAATTTTACTGGATATCATGATGCCTGTCATGGACGGCTACGAAACCTGCAAGGCGCTGAAGGCTTCCAAAGACCACGCCGATATTCCCGTTATTTTTCTCACGGCCAAAGCTGAAAAAGAAGACACCATCAAGGGATTTGAATACGGGGCGGTCGATTACGTAACAAAGCCCTTTTATGAACCCGAACTCATTTCACGGGTATCTACCCATCTGGAAATCAAACGAGCCCGCGACCTGGTGCGGCAAACGAGCGAAGAGAGAAAATCGTTGATCCATATTTTATGCCACGATTTAATGAACCCCGCCGGGCAAATTTCCATGATTTTAGACGCCGACGACGAAACGCCCGGTTCTCTAACGGCCATGAAAAATCATTTGCGCAAAGCAAACGATAACATCATGGAAATTGTTGAAATGGTGCGTAAGATGACCGCAATGCAAGAAGGCAAATACACGCCGGATCTCCAGCCTTGCTCGCTCGAAGAGCTGATCCAGGAAGCGCTGGTCATTGTTGAGCACCGAATCAAACAAAAGAAACTGACCATTAACCTCAACCTCAATAGCGACACTACCATCATGACCGAAAAAACCTCTTTTATCAACACCGTTTTTAACAACATTATGACCAATGCCATTAAATTTTCATACGAAGGCGCCTCCATTGAAATTGAGCAAAAGTCTTTCCCTGATTTTATCGAACTTTCCATTATCGACCATGGCATGGGAATGAGCGAAGGGATGGCCCGCGATATATTCGACCCACGGGAAAAGACATCCCGCCCAGGGACCAACAATGAAAAAGGGACAGGGTTCGGGATGCCGCTGGTGAAGCAATTTGTAGAGCTATACGGCGGTCAGCTGAGCGTTTATTCCGTACAGAAAGAGAGCAACCAAAGTGAGCATGGAACAACCATGAAAATCAAACTCCCGAAAGTCAAAGGCTAGATCAGCCAAAGGATGGGCGCTAAACAGACTTTTTTTTAGATGACACCATATCTAACCCATATTTTTTCGTTGTATGCAACTTTTTGGAACGCTATTAACAATTGCTTTTGTCATTACATCCTTACTTTTGGTCGTTTTAATTCTTCTGCAATCAAATCGATCTTCCGGTATGGGTCTCTTTGGCGGCAGCGGCAGCCAGACCGCATTTGGCGCGGGCGCTGCGGATGCTCTGACGAAAATGACATCGTTTTTAACCGCGGCCTTTTTTGTTTTGGCTCTCGGTATGGCGTACCTCCAAAGCCGCGAAACCGGTTACCAACGCTTGCAGCAAGAGTTTAACCAACCGGCGCAAAGCGGCGCTGCCGGCGGCGATGCCGCGACCCCGAACATCCAACTGACTCCTGAAGTGGAAAATGCCCCTCTGAAAGCCCCGGAAGCTCAAAATGACGCATCCGGCGAAAACAACTAAACCGGGCGTATTTATCTTCTTTTGCGGGTCCGGCCCCTTGCAACATGGCAAATCTGGATTCCGATCAGCTTGACGACCACACCTACGAGCAATTAACCGATTTTATCTACCGCAAAAGCGGGATCGTCATAAAAAAAAACCGCAAAACCATGATTGCCAACCGGTTGCGCGGTAGAATTAAAACGCTGGGGTTGCATGGTTTTGACGAGTACTGGCGTTTTATCAAACAAGAAAAAGAGCCTTCGGAATTCTACCATTTTCTGGATGCCGTCTCTACCAATGAAACCTATTTTCAACGTTCGCCCGGCCATTACAAAATACTAAAAGAATATATTATCCCCGGTCTGCTTGAAACCGGGAAAAAAGAATTCCTCTTCTGGTCATGCGGCACATCCACCGGCGAAGAGGCGTATGACCTGGCAATGATCGCCCATGAAGCGGAACAAAACCACAACGCAACGTTCCGGGTCGTCGGGACCGACCTTTCGCAAAAGGCCCTGGCGCATGCAAGGCAAGGCCAATATGCCGATAGAAGGATTAAAAATCTCACCTGTAGCCAGATAGAGCGTTATTTTGATATTGTCCCTTCCGGCAAATCGCTCATTCCGTTTGCGCATGAGACCTTGCAAGTGAAAGACTTTTTGAAAAAAAAAGTGAGATTTGATTACCACAACCTGTTAAATGATGTTTATATTGCTAATGTCGATCTTATCTTTTGCCGAAATGTGATGATATATTTTAACAGCGTGATGCAACAAGCGATGATTGACCGGTTTGCCGATTCTATGAATTTTGGGGGCTACCTGATCTTAGGTCATTCGGAATCGCTGCAAAGGTTTGAAACTTCGCTTGAGACCATACGCCTGTCAAACGCTACCATATACCGGAAAAGCGAACATTTGACATTATAAGATCGCAAAAATAAAATAAAGATAAAACAGAAAAAAGGTCTAACCATTACGAGATTCAAATGTATCGATTGATTACGGATTCACGAACTGCCGTCAATGTACGCATCGGACAGATTTGTGTATCGTATAACGGCGAGTATTTAAAGACGGCGTTAGGTTCCTGCATTGCGACCGTGCTGTATGATAACAGCTCGTCGAACCTGGCTTCGATGTCTCATTTCTTGCTGCCCCTGGCTCCGCCGCATATTTTCGAAGAGAGCCGCGATGCGCTGCGCTATGCCAACCTGGCTCTGGCCCGTCAAATCGAAAGCTTTTTCGATTTGGTCGACCCAAATCATGTGGAAGCCATGATCTTTGGCGGCGCGCGCGTATTTCGCAACTCCAAGTCGCCCTTGATCGCGAATATCGGGCGCGACAATTACGAACAAGCCCGCTCTATCCTGTGTTCGAATGCAATCCCCATTGTAGAAGATCACGTTGGCGGAAACCAGTCGCGCATGGTGCTCTTTGACCCCCTCTCTAAAAAAGCCAGGGTCGCCATGGGCGGGATGTATACCGTTCTTGAAGCGCCCGGCGAACCGGCGAAAGGTTAGCCGGCGGCGTTAGGCTAAAAACAATAAAATGGCAATTGACATCGCTTTTCCGTTTCATTTTCCAGTCTATTGAAAAGGTTGGCCAAATCATGAAAAGTGTTCCAAAATCGAAATGCCCGGAATGGTATTATGACGAGAAAAGACATTCCGGGATCAACTACAGCGACCAAAAGAATGTCGATCGTTTTGATGACGAACATACAAAGTTCCGCGATTACGCGCAAGAAGCAAAGCGGATTATCGAGTTAGCGGGTATCCAAAAAAATGATATTCTTTTGGACGCCGGCTGCGGTAGCGGCGCCCTGACGTTGCATTTGGCCAAGAAGGCGTCAAAAGTAATCGCAATCGACGTTTCCGGGGCAATGATTGAGTTGTGCAAAAAAAAGATTGCCGCAGAAAATATTTCAAACATTCGCCTGGTCAATGCAGGGTTTCTCGATTACAAGCACGACGGAGAAAAGGTAGATGTAATTGTCTCCAGCCTCGCCCTGCACCACTTGCCCGACTTCTGGAAATTTATCGCCCTGCGGAAAATGAACGGCATCCTGAAAAAGGGCGGAAAGTTTTATTTGGCGGACGTTGTATTTTCCGTTCCCCCCGATGGTTATGACGACTCAATCAACGATTGGATTGTTTCGCTGGGGGAGATCGCCGGCGGCAACATGAGAGAAGAAGCCGTCACTCATGTGAAAGAGGAGTATAGCACCCTTGACTGGATCATGGAACGCATGCTGGATAACGCCGGCTTTCGCCTGGAGAAGATTTCAAAATTGGATCAAAACCTTTACGGCTACCTTTGCGTAAAACGATAAGAGACGCTTTGCCGGACGATTCTTTCGACCGAGCAAACCATATTTTACGTTAGGCGAATACTCAATCTCGGTAATAGCGAAAGAAACGGCGTTTACAATGGCGCTATTGTCATTGCCCTTCAAACGACCTGCGCATTACGGATGCAGTTGTTGAAAAGCAAAAACTCGCCAAAGGCGAGAGCCGCCCTTTTCCATGACAAATATTTTACCGGAATGTTTGAAGAAGACTCTCATTATAATTTTTCGGAAATCTTCGGACATCATCGAAAACTATGCAGATAAAAACACGAAAAAAACGGTAAGTTTTTTCGTAGTGTTTTTGATTTTGGATTATTTTCAATTTATTGAATATTTTTTGCAATTCTTCTTGACCGGAGGCGATGATGACATAGATAGTATCGAAATTTATGAAATGTTTCTTTTTTCTCTCTGCACAAATTTATAAGAACTTTTTCACCTTGTTTCCGGGCCGGATTCACCTGTCGCATTGGAAGGCCGCCCCAGGGGAGCTTTTCCGGGGTTAAACAATATGGCTCAAACATCTTCTTTAATCAACAAAAACATCGTAAAACAAGAGACGCACCAATATTTGCACACGACAATTGTTTCTCATTTGGGGACAATCATTAGCTTTGCCATGAGGCAGGACGGGAAAATTTTTTACAGCGTCCTGGACATGTCAAATACGGAACAAAATGCAAAAGTAACCGGCGACAATGACAAAAACTACTGGTCCGATGTCACTTTTGAAGGCAATGGCGCGAGCTGCCTGGATTTTCCATCGGAAATTGTCCAGGTCGGGTATGGAGTTGCGCCTAACTTTCAGATCGGTAAATACGACAACCAAAACCGGAAAATCGTAAAAAGCTACAACAGCCAGGGCAAGCCCCTCGATGCAAACGGAGTCGAACTCACCTTGCAGGCGATACTGGATAAAACCGATCGTTTTTATTCCAGTACCGCAAGGCTGGGGGCCGCCAAACGCTTCCAGGCGCTTTCCGACGGCAAATACATTTACCTGTTTCGCCAATCCATTGCCGGCAATGACGCCAATAACGAGAATCCCGCCATTGTAAATAACACGCTTCTGGTCGACCGTTTTATTCTCAGCGGAACCCGGCTTAAGCGCAGCAGAGAGATCCGCTACCAGCGCAGCCGCCACAAAACCGAACCCGAATCCCGCAAAGACACTCTCTCCCCCGTCGATGTCGAAGGCAATCCCTTTTATGAGCCCACCCGAGAATTGGCGTTTGCGAACCATTTATTAAACGGGAACTTCTCGGCGCTTTTAATACCGGGCGTTGATTCGGAAGAGCAACGGTGGCAGATTTTTACCGTCGATTCCGTACATAAAAAAATAAACAGCTTTAACATTAAATTTGACAACAGCATTGTTTTCGATACTACCGATTCGGAAACAAACGTAAACGATTTCATGAACAAGTTCGGGCTTGATACCGGGTTGATTCCCGATGTGCAAGCTCAAATTCGGGCGAATCAAACCGACGATGAAATTGCCGCCGAGCTGTTGAAAAACAGCCCCTACTTCGGAAAGGATATCCCTCATGATGCAATGAGCGAAATCGTTTATACCCTGCGGACCGGAGTGAACAAAGACGATTTTATTTTGGCATCTTCGTCGGAATGGCCGTTGATTGAATATGACGCTGACGGCAGCATCAACGGCAGCTATTTGCAAGACGGCTTTTTAAAAGAGGAATATACCTTTAGCGGCGCGGCCAACGCGTTACGGCCTCATTCGTCCCCCTACACCCCGGAGCATGGTTTGTCTTCCTGCTACTATTACCAGCAGGAAATGGGGCCGGACGGAAAGCCCATGAAAAGCAAAGCTTCCGTAATGCTTGCCACCGGACTCGAAGACAACCAGCAAAACCGGTATGTCGGCATTCTCAATTTTTCGGTGGCGGGTTCCGGAAGCATCAGCCGCTTGAGTGAAGATACGGTCAACTTGCCGGACATCAATGTCCAGGCGCTTGATGAAAATCCCTACCGCGATTTAACGTCATTAAACAAAGTGGCGTGGCAACAACCTCAAAAGATGCGGCTGCTCGATATCGACCCCAACGGGTTAAGCACCAGCGGCGGAGTTTTAAAATTTGCTTACACGAGCGCAGCCATTGGCAAAAGCCAGGGCTATTCGGACGCCGTTATCGCATCGGATCCCTACTTGTTTGACGATTCGCTGGGAAGAGTGAACCTTTATTTCAGGGGGAAAACCAACAATTTCTTTGTGTTGTATTTTAACCCGACCGGCAGCAAAGGCGTGCAAGTTACCGGCGCCAATGCGGCAATCATAACTCCCCCGGTTTCGTTGAACCCGCGCCTGGACCGCGACATGAACCTGCAGGTTAGCGCCGTTTTGCCGGATAACAAGAACACATGCTCTTTAACCATAACATCGCCCGGAACAGGGGAAGGCCCGGTAGAAACCTGGGAAAGTCTCCCCCGGCCCTATTCCCAGATCACCGAAATTATAAACGGAAACGGTGAACTGCATTTAGGCGCCCTGGAACCCCTGGGAGATCCAAACGACCCCAGGGCCGCTTACCAAAAACCGGCCACGGGCAACGGCGCTTTCAACGTGCGCACCACGGTAGAAAATAATCTCATGTTTCAAGGGCAGGAAACATTTGCCGCTCAACTGGCCGGCGGGAACGAACACACCCTTTCTTTAAACGACTTATCCGACTTTCTGGCAAACAACACGGCATTGCAAATTGCTAAAAAGTCATTTACTCTTTCCGGAGATGTAAAACTCAAAGCGGATCTCTTTTATAAATCTTATCTGTCGGTCTTAGTCGAAGATACCGCCGACATTGGCAAGTTATGGGAATATCTAAAAAACCGGTCTTTGATTCTGGAGACACCGGCGCCCGAGGCGGCGCACTTGAAAAGCGCGGCAATCGCCGGCACGGTTGATTCTTTATCGGCAGCGATCACGGACCGGGAGGTTGACGCCTTGTCCCTGGCGCTTTTGCAAGAAGGCAATGCCGGGGACATCAAAGCCAGACGGGCCAAGTTAAAGCACTCGTTGATCGCCTTATTGCTGGACGTGGCAAAAGTCCGTATCGCCAACTTTACCGTGCAAGACGCCAACGCTCAAAGCGTCGATCGACTGGAAGCCGGCTTGGCGGTAACCGTTCTATATGATTACAAACTCCATTTTACCTGCGCGCCGGGCAACCTTGACGGGACCAGCGCGCCAAAATGGGAGCACAATAGAAGCTACTTGTTTCAGGCAAAAGTCAACTACGATAATATAGTGACATCAACCAGCGAAATTGACGCCGCCTTCAACTACCAGTATATCGTGAATAACGCCATCGGCCAATGGGAAGACTGGGAAGCCAGTCTGGCGATGGAATTTAACCCTGCGTCAGCCACACAAGGCGCGGCATTGAGCGCAACCGGCTCCGGCAAACTCGAAACCTTGCGCCCAACGGAAAGAGGTTTGAGCGCCGAAGTCTGGGTCAAGCCGTCGGCAAAGCTCAATAATCCCGGAACCATTCTTCACTTTGAAAAGGCGGGCCACTCTTACTCTTTGGGCATTGAACAAGACGGCTCCAATGCAAAAAAATACAAGTGCGTAGCCACCCTGGGCGATAAAAAATATACGAGTAAAAATTCTTTTTCATATCAAAACACGTTGGGGAACGATCACTGGAGACATCTGGCCTTCACCCATAGAAAATACTGGGGTCACCAACTCGGCAGTCCAAGCGTTATCCGTTGCGGCAATGACAGTTGCCTGCAACTGCAGGGCGAATTTACCCTGGAAGCGCTGGTTAAAATTGACGCGCCGGGCACCCTTCTTGAAAAAAAGAATGAGTACAGCCTCGCTGTCAATAGCTCTCTCGAAGTCGTTTTTAACTGGGCAAATACAAACTGCTTATCCGAATGGGTCGCGCTGAATCAAGCGGTTCTGCTGGACGGCTCGGATACCAATAATTACAAATTAATTGATGGCAACTGGCATCAAAGAAGCAGGCCTGCCCCGCTTGCTTCTTTGTCAAAATTTTATAAAATCACTTTGATCCGCTCTAAAAACAAACCGCAGACGCAACCTTTAAAAACGGAGTACCCCATCACCGGAGACGACCAGGAAGGATCGAGCGGTTCTACATCAGGCTCCAAATGGTATGAAAACAAAAGCAGCGACGATATCATTAAGGGTATGGCTGAAAAGCAAGATCAGATGGAAAGTAGCGCCGATATTTACAAAACCAATATGCTTGGCGCCGGAGCCGGCGACTCGGCGGAGCTGAATCCGAAATACTACCATACCCTGATTGTAAACGCCGGAGAAAACAGTTTCATCGAATGGACTTGTGAAACTCCCATCACAGCAGAAAAAGTCGAAGACTACCAGGATTTTCTCATCGGAGGCAACGGTTTTGCCGGCGCATTCGCCAGCGCACGCGTCTGGAACCGGGCGCTTTCGACCAGCGAAGCAAAGTCGCTTACGGTGGCGGAAAACAAAGCCGGCTTGATTTCGTATTGGCGGATGACCGAAGGCAAAGGCTCATATCTGTACGATGATGTCAGCGAAAACCATGGAGTGTCGCACAATGGTCTCTGGGTCGACAGCCCGCAAACCAACCAGGACGGGCAGTTTCAATTGTATGTCGACGGCACACCGGAAAGCCATGATACACCTGCCGGTTTTTCTCCGGAAGGCTTTGATCAATTGACAATTGGCGCAGTTCAAAACTCGTCCGGCTTTAAAAACCACTTTAAAGGGACCCTGGAAGAAATCAGAATCTGGAATGCGCCCCGCACCAACGAACAAATTACCGACAACGCCTTCGGCAGGCTCAAAGGCGAATGGGAACAATTGCTGGCCAACTATACATTTGATCAGCCCGTCAGCCAGACAGACAACCAGGTGCAAGACGCCGGCGTCAACAGCGTACAACTGGCAATTCACAATGAAAGCATGCTGCAAGAGGTGCTTTCCACCGCGCCTATTGCCACGGAGATCCCCCAGGTCCGTTCGGCCCTTACCGGCGTTTTGACCGAATATAACGGCACCCTGGAATCGAGACCGGGCGTGGCAGAATACGGGGACGTGCAAAAAAATGACGACGGCACTCTGAACGGAATTTTAAAAAGATGTTACTCTTTCATTGACGCAAACGGCGTCTGGAACCGCATGACCGGTTATAAAGTAGGCAACCTGATCAGCCAGTGGTACGGCCAGGCCCAGTTTGCCCCGCAAGTGATGGGATACCTCGAAGGGCCGGCGCCTGTACCCGCTGAAAATTTTCCGATCGGTTCGGACGCCGATGTCACGACATTCGCTTACAAGCTGGATAATTCCGTTAGTTTTAAACAAGCGGAAGAATTTTCTTACAACTACTCTACCTCGAAAAACGCCGGGTGGAAAGTAGCGGTAGACAGCGAATATAAAATGGGTGCTGACACCCGCCTCCTGATAGCGCCGCTCGGTATCGGCACAAGCTTCAAACTTCGGATGGGCATTGCAGGCGAATCCAACTGGGAGACTTCCGGAACGCGTTCGCAAAGTTACGAGCGCGGAACAAGCGCAAACACCGAACGTGAGTTCGGAGCCGCCTTGGCGGGCTATGACAACGGTTTGACCGGCGCCGAGAGATACTATAAACTGGGCAACACCGGGTACGCTTTGGTTAAATCGAAAACTGCCGATATCTACTTGCTGCGTCTGGCCCATAACAATGCCCTGGTTAGCATTTCATGGCAGCCAAACCCCGATATCCCCGAAGATGTAAATATTATCCCCTTCCCGATCAATCCTCTTTACACCAAGCAAGGTACGCTCGACGGGAAATACGGCGATACAACCGACAACCATTACCCCCAGGCGCAGGGCGCATACGGTCAATACAGCTATTTTAAACCCCGCGAAGCCTACCAACTAAAAAAGCAAATTGACCGCGAAAAGATGGAACTCAAGGCCTATTTTGAAGACTCCTTTGATGTGGCTAAAACCAGCTCTGCCTTCAACACGGCGGCGACGGTAACGGGATTGGCGCAGCTTACCGCTTTTATTCCCGCCGGGTGGGGAACCTTTATCGCCTCATTGTTCAACCAAACGGCGGGGCAGGCTGCCTCACAGGTAGGTTACAATAATACCGAATTAAAAAACGACCTGGCGAAAATGGGCAGCCAGCGCAACCTGGTCAATACCTACGTCTGGACAATCGAAGGCGGTTTTTACGCCGAATCGACCGAGGTAGCCGAGACTCAACAAGAGACCTACGCAAACGAGACCAGCCTCTCTTTGGGCGGGGGATTGGGTATGGCAAGCGATGTCGCCTCGGGTTTTATGTTTGAGCAAAAGACGTTATTTTCAAGCGGTTCCAGCTTCACCTTGACGAAGTCGAAAACCAAAGAAGCAAGCAGCTCATTTGGACTCGACGTTAGCGTTGACATACCGACCTCGCCGCGTTATAAATATGCCGGGGTTGACGGGCGCACCCTGACCAAGGGCTTGATTCAGCCGGGTACGGTTGACGCGTATCGCTTTATGAGTTTCTACCTGGAACCAAAAGGAAAAAATTTCACTGACCTGTTTACCAAAGTAATCGACCCGATTTGGCTCGATGAAAACCCCGACCCGAACGCTCAGGCCTTGCGCCAGGCGCGCGGCAACATCGACAAAGCCAAACCTTGCTGGCGCATCATGCACCGCGTAACCTATGTAAGCCGCGTCTTGCCGGAGTTTCAACCGGAAGCGCCACCCTCGCTGGAAAAGTCGATGCGCGTTTCGGGGATCGAAAGCAACTATATGTTAATCAAAAGGTTTGAGCCCTATCTTGCCGGCATTTCCGATTCGGGCGCCTTTTTTGCCAAAATTGAAGAAATAATCAACGCAAAACTATCGGAATTTGCCGGGTATAAACAACAAATCAAGCAGTATCTGGCCCTCTATTTCAATATTGACCAGAACCAGTAAAGGAGAAATCGCATGGGATTTTATACAAAAGGAGCCGACAAAAAATCAGGGGACGGATTGGCCCTCACCGAGTGGAACGACCTCAGCAACGCGCTTGCCGGAAACGCCGGGTTAACCCTGGCTTTAAATCCGGCGGATCAAGTCGGCGTCGGAACAGCCAGCCCGGCAGCAACGCTGGATATTGCAAGGGGCACCGCAGACGGCGGAACCGCTCTCTTTCGGGGAACGGCCAGATTCTCGCACTTTAACTATTCAACCGATGAACATACATACATCAGAGGCGGCAAGGCCACTTCTCATGTTTTTCTCAATGATACCGGCGGCCATGTTGGCGTCGGGCTTACAGCCCCCGAAGCGACATTGGATGTGGCGAGAGGAACGGCGACATGGGGAACCGCAGTCTTCCGGGGAACAAACCGGTTCTCTCATTTTAACTACTCCTCCGATGAACATACCTTTATCCGGGGCGGAAAATCAAACTCGCATGTCTATATCAATGACAACGGCGGCAATGTAGGCATTGGAGTTAGCGGCACGACCGCTCCGACTGAAAAACTTGAGGTAAACGGCAATATCAAAGCCGGCAAATTCATTGGCGATGGTTCGCAGCTCACCAACCTGAGCGTCGGCGCGACCGGTCTGAACCTGGCTACCGCAAGCGGTTCCATGGTAGGCATCGGCACCTCCAACCCGCAAGCGAAACTCCATGTCGCGGGGGGCGCGATTATGCCCTCTGCGGGGAATACCGACTCCAGCGGCGTGGTTTTTCCGAAAGATCCCGGCGGAGGCTGGGGAGACAAAGCCTGGTTAAGGTACTACGCCCGCTACGGAGAGGCAATGACGCTCGAACTGGGAATCGCAAACGATGCCGGCGATCACATTGCTTTCATGCCGTCGGGCTATGTCGGCATTGGCACGAACCAACCCGCCGCCCCGCTTTCCATCGCCAGAGCCGACGGCAAAGAGAATGTTCCTGACAGCGCCATGCATATTACCAGCGACTGTATCTTGTTCGGGGGCAACAATAACGGAAAAGAGTCAAACTCAGCGCAAATCTCCGCAGGCAAGCATTATGCCAACTCTCTGAATATTGTAGGCATGTCATCAAATACCTCATATTCCACCAGACGAATCGACGCCTGGGCCGAAGGCGGTTTATTTATCCGCGGCAATTCAAACATTTTCCAGATCGCCATGGACAATAAAAAATTGATCTTCACTTTGGATCGATCACTCCATGGCGGCAACTCCCGGCGGGGCATTTCATGGGACGGCGACACAAACTGGGATTCGTATTCCGACCAAAAGCTGAAAACGGATATTGAAAACGAAGAAAATATTCTGGAGCGCTTGTTAAAATTAAATGTAAAAAACTACCGGTGGATAGACAACCCAAAAAGCAAAGAAAAAATGATCGGGTTCGTCGCCCAGGATGTAAAGCCCTTGTTCCCGGTTCTGGTGGGGGAACACGAAGACCCTGAAACCCAGGAAACAACGCTGACGCTTAAGTATGCAAATTTTGGGGTGCTGGCCATTGGAGCGATCAAAGAGCTGAAACAGGAATATGACAAGCGCATTGAAAAACTTGAGAAAGAGATTGCAAGCCTGAAAAAACATAAAGAGAAGTAAAAGAAAACAATACCGGGATATTCCCGTATTATTTTACATAGCTGCGGATATCGTTAAGTGTAATGCGGTTTTCATAAAAAGCGCGGCCAATGATCACCCCCGCAACCCCGGCGGGCAGATCTTTTAAGTCGTCCATTGAAGCCACGCCCCCCGAAACAATCACGGAGATATCGCCATACTCTTGGCAAATTTCACGGTAGAGTTCACGGTCGGGGCCTGAAAGCATACCGTCTCTTTGAATCTGGGTGACTAAAAAATTTTTTACCCCGGCGCTTTGCATGCGGCCAAGAAACGGCAGCACCTCTTCGCCTGCCTCTTCTTGCCAGCCGGCAATCCGGACCGAACGGGCCCAGACATCGACTGTCAGCAGTATCTGCGAACCGTACTCTTCGGCAATCGCCTGAAACTCTTTTTCGTTTTTAAAGGGCAGCGAACCAAGCATGAAAAAATCGGTTTCCGGGTCCATACCGGCGCGGCAAAGCATCTCAATTTCTTTGCGCGATCGTATCCCCCCGCCGGCTTCAATGACGCAACCGGTTTCTTTTTTAATGGCGCCGAAAAGTTCCTGGTGCGCAACCTGCCCCGCCTTCGCCCCGGTTAAATCGACCAAATGAAGCCTGGAAACGCCCGCTTTGGCAAATTCCCTGGCGGTTTTAATCGGGTCGGTCGAATAGACTTTTTTACGATCGTAATTGCCCTGCGCCAGGCGAACCACTTCGCCGTCTATAATATCCATGGCGGGTATCAACTGCATTGAACATACTCCACAAAATTTTTTAATATCCGCAAGCCGTAAATATCCGATTTTTCAGGGTGAAACTGAACGCCGAATAAATTGTCTTTTTCAACAATTGCCGTAAACTTGCCGGCATAAGAGCCATAGGCCGCCGCATGAGGGTGAACCCCTCCAATCCGGTAACTATGGACAAAATAAAAATACGAGCCGTTCGGGATACCGCGCGTAAGCACATCTTCTTTTTCATGTTTTTCGGCAGGCTCCCGGTAGTAGAGACGGTTCCACCCCATATGGGGGATGGTCACCGGCGTATCCCCTTCTTCCAGCGTATCGGGCGATGCCGTCGCCGGGAATTTTTCAACCCGGCCCGAAAAGCAGCCAAAACCTTTTTCAAGCGTGTCAAACTCTTCGGAGCTTTCAAAGAGAATTTGAAATCCAATGCAAACGCCCAGTACGGGTTTTCCTTTTTTTATGAAATCGAGAACCGGCTCGTAAAAACCCTGTTTTCGAATATTGGCCATGGCCATACCGAAAGCCCCGTCGCCGGGGATCAAAAGAGCGTCCGCTTGTTCGATTTTTTCTGGGGTCGAGATCACTTCAACCGGTTGGCCTAAATACTCAAAGGCTTTTTGGAGCGAACGGATATTGCCCATCCCAAAATCGAGTTCAAGAAAAGTTGGCTTGCGGCTCTCAGGCATAAATCCGTTAAATTGTCCCTTTCGTTGACGGGATTTCTTCTCCGCGGCGGGGGTCGGGCTCTACGGCATTTCGCAAGGCTATGCCGAGAGCTTTAAAAATCGCCTCGTGTATATGATGCCTGTTTTGGCCTTCCAGAATCCGGACATGCAAATTCATCCGCGCATGGACCGCCAGTTTCTGTAAAAATTCCTGCGTCAGTTCCGAGTCATACCCGCCCAAGGCAGGCATCTGGCCCAGGTTCGGACCGTCATAATGAAAATAGGGCCGCCCCGACAAATCAACTGCAGCCATTGCCAGCACTTCGTCCATGGGTAACATGGCGGAGCCAAAGCGGCGGATGCCTCTTTTCTCGCCCAGCGCCCTGGTAATCGCCTCGCCCAGGCAAATGGCGGTATCTTCTACGGTATGATGCGCGTCAATTTCAAGATCGCCTTTGATTTCAAAAAGCATATCGATCATGCTGTAACGGACCAGATGGTCCAGCATGTGTTCAAAAAAAGGCAACGGATTCGAGCCGCTCAGCTCCCCTTTCCCGTCAAGGTCCACCCGCACTTTAATGGAAGTTTCTTTGGTATCCCTGGCTATTTCAGCGGTTCTGTTCATGATATTTTATTATCGGCATTTTTTTGTCTGCCGGTGAAAGTTCGGTCATTTCCGCTGCGGTGCAGTGGTCTTTTTACGACTCCTCCTGCATTTCGCTCAGCTCTTTTTCGGAAACGCCCAGCAGGTATAAAACGGAATCAAGCCCCGGCTGCGAGATAAACGCCCTGGCATGGTCGCGGACCGTTGGTTTCGCGTTAAAAGCAATCCCCAGGCCGGCCGCTTCCAGCATGTCCATATCGTTGGCGCCGTCCCCAATCGCCACGGTTTGGTCTAACGGTATTTTTTCTTGCGCCGCAAGTTCGCGAAGAATTTCGGCTTTTTTCGCGCGGTCGACGACCTGGCCTTTGATTTTCCCGGTCAGCACACCATCGACAATTTCAAGTTCATTGGCAAAACTGTAGTCCAGGTTGAGCTGCTCTTGCAGGTGACCGGTAAAGTACGTAAACCCGCCCGAGATGACCGCAATTTTAAAGCCCATCTTTTTCAGTATATGAATGAGTTTTTCAGCGCCCGGCGTCAGCTGGATCCTCTGTTTCACTTCATCCAGGACGTCGCTTTTCAACCCTTTTAAAAGCGAGACGCGTTCATACAACGATTCGGCAAAGTCGATTTTCCCCTGCATGGCTCGCGAAGTAATGTCGGCCACTTTATCTTTGACGCCCGCCGTGTCGGCAAGTTCGTCAATCACCTCTTGCCGGATGAGAGTTGAATCCATGTCCATAACAATAAGGCGTTTCGAGCGGCGGTAAAGGTTCTCAGGCTGAATGGCAAGATCAAAGTTATGCTCAAAGGCGACTTCAAATAAAAAACGTTTGAGACCGGCGATGTCGGAACGATCGCGGCTAACGGCAAGAATAAACTCAATGGCCTGGATGTTCCCTTGCGCCAGGCGGTTCATTCTTTCAATATTAATATCGTGTTCGCCCAGCACTTTCGCCAAAGCGTGAAACGAAGAGATGCCGATATGGGTCGACAATACCGTTAAGGCGAAATTTTTTCTGGATTCGTCCCGGGCTTTTACGCCTTGTTCCATCACAAAGAAATCAAGGCTTAAATTCATCTTACGGGCGACCTGGCTAACGTCTTTTAAAACGTTTAACCCGACATGGGCGGGAACCGTGATTAAAAGCGAAAGGCTCAATTGCCCCAGGCTCGTGGTTTGTTGCACGTCAATGAGCTGAACGCGCCATGAGTTAAAAATGGAAGTCAGGTGTGCAAGAATTCCCGGATAATCGGAACCCGTTATATGCAACAAAACGTCTTCCGCCTTTATGGCGTCGCATACGGAACATGACGTCGTATCGGTTGTATTGTTTTCCATGGCTGTTGCGGGGATTAAAAGCGGTTATCCCCCATTCCAAATACGACCTCAAACCCGCCATCGGTAGGATGCCTCGTAAACCAGTTTTTATCGTTATCCCAAAGAACGCGGCGGCCTGCGTACAGCCGCATGGGCATGGAAGGCACTTGCACGCGCACGCCTATACCCCATGAATATTTATAGTAACTTGCCGAAAGAAAATTCTTACGGTTTAACTCGGCTTCGCCCAGCATATCAATGTACGATTGCGGCGTCGATTCGTCGACGTAGAACTGGTCCATTTCATTGAACAATGCGCCGGCGTCAAAGTAGAGAGCCAACCAAAGCATACTCGGTTCAACGGGAACGCGCACCTCTGTGCTATACAAGACCCGGTGCGAACCTCCATAGCGCCAACTCTCGATAAAGTTTCGGTCGTACGGATCCCAACCGCGGAGAGATTCATAACCGCCAATGTAAAGCCTGTCATACTCTTCAATATATGCGTTGGAATATTCGTCTTGCGACCCGTACAGCGGGCCGGTTTTTTGCGTGTACACGGCGGATATGCGGTGTTCCAAAACAACGCGCCAGCGGCGTAACGCCCCGTTTCGAATTAAATTGAAAAACGTAAAGTCCATGGGCCACCAATAAAAGGCGTTGGATGTTTTGTACCGGTTGTAGTGATCCTGGCCGCCCAGAAAATTCCCCGTAAAATCAACTCCGCCGGTCAGGTAAAAACCCGATGTCGGATTTAAATAGTTATCCCGGTTGTCGTAATAAACCTGGTTTTCTAACGTATTCTGGAACTGCCAACCGCGCGCCGACAACATGTAAATCTCGTCAGAGACAAGACTGCTTGGGTTGGTCACAGTCGAAAAGCTGGGCGCAAGCCGGTGGTAATGGCCCCAGTTGATATTGAAACGATGGCCAACGCCCACCGAGGCCCCGTAACTGTCGCGATAATAGTATGACTCGTCTGCCGTGGAAATGCCCGAAACGTCAATAGAACCGGCCACACGCTGGGTATGAAAATAAAACCCGCGCAAAGTCAAACTCCAGGGTTGGTTGAAGATCCAGGGCTCTGTCCAGCTTAATTCAAAGGATGAGCGTTTTAAACCGAATTCCACTTTCCCGGTCAGCGTTTGACCTTTCCCGTTCAGGTTTCGTTCCGATATCTCGGTAAAAACGGAAAAACCGGTCAGCGAACCGTAACCTCCCCCCAGGCTCAGGTTACCGGTCAGCTGCTCTTCTACCGAGACAACCAGGTTCAACAAACCTTCGCTGGTACCGGGGCGGATATCCAAATCAACCGTAGAGAAAAAACCCAGGTTATAAATTTTCTCGCGGGAACGTTGTACCAGCGCCGCGTTGAACAGATCGCCTTCCTGGACAAGAAACTCGCGCGAAATTACATAGTCGCGCGTTTTTGTGTTCCCCTTGACAATGATGTTTTCAATAAATCCCTTCCCGCCTTCGACAATGCGAAACCGTGTGTGAATGAATTTTCTGCCCCGCTTTTCCGGTTCTTCTTCATAGATTTTTTTCAGTTTGGCAATATTGTAGTAGTCGACTCCGTCCTGCGCATGTTTCTTTTGCAGAGATGAGTTCTCTTTGTCGGCAATATCTTCGGGGGTAAGTTCAATGACCGTCTGATCGGCAATGGCTCTGGCAAAGACATAACCTTTCTCGGAATAGATATAATTGATCGAACCGCGGTCTCTCTGATAACGGTTATCGTCAAACGGTTTGCCAATCCGCATATCGGATTGTTCAAAATATTTAAACACTTCCTCTCTTTCAAAGAGCGGCTTGTTCGTCTCTCTGTTAATTCCGTACGCTTCCCATTGAACGTCATATCCGTTAAAGAAGTATTGCTCGTTTTCTTCAATTTCGTACGTTATGACAATGACCCTTTTTTTCTTTTTACTCGGGTTTTCCCAGCGAATATCCCAACGGGCGTCGACAATGCGCGCGTCAAGATAACCTTCGCCGGCGTAGTATTGTAAAATGGCGTTTTGGTCCTGGCGAAAAAGATATTCTTTAAATTCGCCTTTTTTGCTGAATTTTTTCTCGGTGAGCTCCAGCGAAGAATAGAGTTTTTCAATGTCAACGGAACGAACTCCGATCATGTTGATTTTACCGATCCGGATTTCTTCCCCTTCATCGATAATAAAGGTTATTACAATTGCATTTTCTTTTTTCGGGGCCGGTTCTTGTTTGACCCGGATAGCGACATTGAAAAAACCTGCTTCGCGGTACTGGTTATGAAAAAAGGCCAAAGCGGCGTTTAGTTTCTTTCTTGAATACACTTCGCGTATTTTCAAGGGACTTCCGTCGCGAAGCTCGGTTTCGTTGATTTTTTTCGCTCCCTTGAATTTCAATTCCGAAATCACCGGAAGTTCATTTACGTAGACCGTGATTGCGACGCCGTCTTTATAATTTTCGCCTTCAAACCGGACGTTATCAAATTGCCCGTTTTCGTAAATTGCCTTGAGATCCTCGTTCAGCAGGTCGAGGGTAAGGATCATCCCCGGGCGCATCTGAACCAGATTATAGATTTCCGAAGTGGAAACATTGATGTTTCCCTCAAAATCGATCCGGGTGATTTTTTTACCCAGATAACGTTCCGCTTTTGAGTAAATACTTTCGGAGTACCAGAAGGTAAGCGAGAGAACGGTGACAAAAACGGCGGTTAGTTTACTGAATCCAGCGCGGCCAATTAACATGTTCGGTCTGGATAATTTTCGTATAAAGAGCGTCAAGTAATTCAAGCGGCGAAAATGCAAAGCGCCCGAGGGCGCTTTGCCAATGTCTACAGCACTTCCAAAAGTTTCAACACCGACCGGGACGTTTGATTCGCCTGGGCCAGCATCGCCGTACCACTCTGAAGAAGCACTTGCTCTTTTGTGTATTCAACCAACTCCTCAGCCATGTCCGTATCACGAAGACGGCTTTCGGCTACGACCATACTTTCGTAGCCGGCGCTGAGCGATTTGACTGTGGTTTCCAGGCGATTGTAATACGCCCCCAAATTGGCTCTCTGTCGATTCAGTTTATCCAGCGCCAAATCAACGGCGCCAACCGTTTCATTGGCCTCATCGACCGTCGCCACGCTGATTTTTTCACCGCCGTTTACCAAACCAAAGGCCGCCGAATTCATGGTGCCTATATAGGCTCGAATTCGCTGGTCCTGGTTGGGACCGACATGAAAAAATACAGAGGCTACCGTGCTGTTTCTGGCCAAATCCCCGGTTAACAGTTTTAACCGGTTAAATTCGGCAGTAGTTGAAATCCTGTCCACCTCATCAATGAGCTGCGAAACTTCAACTTCGATTTGAAGCCTGTCTTCGGCAGAATAGATACCGTTTGCAGCCTGGATCGAGAGTTCCCGAATCCGCTGCAGAATATCGTTTACCTGCGACAGGTTCCCTTCAGCAACCTGAATAAAAGAGAGGCCCATGGTAGCGTTATTTTCAGCCTGTTTCAATCCACGTATCTGTGTGCGCATTTTTTCCGAAACAGCCAGGTTTGTAGCGTCATCCCCGGCGCGATTGATGCGCATACCGCTAGCAAGCTTCTCCGTCGAGCGTTGCAGGTTTGCTTCCGTGTTCTGCAACTGCCTCTGGACAAAGATTGCCGATATGTTGTGTTTGATCTGCATATTCCCTCCATGGTTGCGCAAAGCGCATCTCCGGAAAGTGTCCTTCCCAGAGTGAAAAGACTGATGCTGGCATCAGCCCTTTCACTCCGGGAGAACAACGTGAATATGCAGATTACCGGCCTTTGCCGGCATTGAATACACCTCTATGTGTATCGTTTGAGTTTCGGGAAAAATTAACCCTAAAGATAAGTCATGTTAAATCCGATTATTTCATGATAAATAACGTTACATTAAAGTACGGATCATTACAAAGCCCCCTGATGGGGTTCTCTTTTTTTTCATGCCTTACAACGAATAGAAGCCAGGCGCTTCTTCCGGGGGTTTTGCGTGTATGCGGCAAATGTTTTCGCGCCCCCGTTTTGTTCGACTCGCCAGGTTCGCCCGCTCCAATATTTTAATTTGCTTGATCGCGACTTGCAGCGTCATTTCACATAGTAGAAAGATCGCCGGCCCAGATTTCAATGCTCTTCATGCACATATCCACGGCGATGGTTCCGATCAACAGGGCGGAAAGCCTGCCGACAATATCAATATATCTTTCGAGCAAAATGGAGTTTTTATGGCTGATATAATCAAGCACATATTTTAACAAGATCAATGACGCAATGGCCAGCGCCATCGCCAAAACGACGGACAAAAAAGCCAACGGGAACGCCAGCTTCGTGCCGGCTAAAATACTTGCGTTCACCGTTCCCGGACCGATCATAAAAGGCAGGGCGATGGAACCCGAAAGGTGCTTTGCGTCTCCTCTCATTTTCCGTATCGCTTCGCTCCCCTGGAAAATATAACGGATACCGATGATTAAAAAGATAAGACCGCCAAAAAACAAAAAAGCGGCATACCGCACGCCAAAGACATTTTCAAAAAATTCATCTCCGATCCAGGCCAGGAGAAGAAATACGGTTGTGCTAATCACCCCGGCCCGAAACAGCGTAGAGCTGAATTGTGCGATTGAAAGATCTTGAATCAAGTCCAGCAAATAAATGCTCATCAAGAAAGGGTTCAACAAGATAAACAACAATAAGAACGAGTTGTAAAAATCCGAATGAAATACCATACCAGAAGAGAATGAAAGAGGCTCAATTGAACAAGTGTTTTTTATTTTTCATTCACGCATGCGATAAAGCCGCCAAGCGATTCGTTCTTTGACTTCACACTGGAAAAAAAATATCTGACATCTTGCTCATAGCCTTTGTTGACTTTTAAAAAATTGAGGCGGCTTGTCTTTTTATCAATGGCGGCCGCAATATCCACCCGAAAGCCGGATAATTCCCGATTTTTTGCGCACGCGCGAAACCGTTCCGGATTTCCGGGTACGGTAAAAATATCGTAGACCGGGGCGCCCGCCCCCGGCAAATACCGGTTCAAATCAATTTGAACTTGATTCTCTTTTGTCGTTAATTTTTGGTACGTCTTATCTTTTAAGTCAATGTAAACGATTTGCCCAGCTGCAATGATCTCACCGAGGTGCAGGGTGATCACATAAAATGCCGCATCTTTCACCGGCGGCCAGCTTGCTTTGTAGACGCCCTCGATTAGCAAATCATCGACTTCAAAAGATTCGATTACCCTGATATCATGCCGCATTTTTTTACCGGCGATGTTTCCGAATTCGCCATATTTTTGAAATTGAAAATAGCTGTAAAAATATCCGCCCGGCGCATGCTTCAGTTGAATTTTGCAAAAACCGTTTTGCCGGCTAAACGTTTTTAAAAACTCATACCTGCCATTGCCATCGGTTGTAAAATTTTGAATCCGGTCAATCCCTTCGCCCAGGGAACTCATAACCAGCGCCTCTTTGTCTTCGGAACAACGGATCTCGGCAACAAAGTTTTCATTGGCAACGCCATGAAGGTTGCCGCCTTCTTGCGTATAGAGTCTGCCCTCGACTTTGATTTTATCTTTCGGGATTCCGCAATTGCACAAGAAAAAGATTGCCATCGCAACTTGAAGCGGCCGGCGTTTGTTTAGAATTTTTTTTTATTTTAGGGCGATTCGCAGACAACTCATGGTTGCTTCACGATTCATACATAGGCATCATATGTCAAATAAAAGTAATATTAAAATGGAAAATTTATCCTCTTGATTGCCGTACGTTATAGGAAATGTTTAATCATTGACAGTGCATCATTCCATTTTTATATGCGATATGAAACATGCCAACGCTTTACTAATTCCACTAACGGCTTTTTTGCTGACGACATTATTCAATTGTACCCACCAGATTGTTCGTACCGATTATACGCCGGATAACACTCGCGAAGCAAATTGTTTAACCAATATCGTTAAATACAAACAAATCAATGAAAGCGATGGCGACAAAGTGGGTTCCGTAAAACTGGAGGATTCCGGATTTTCTATGTCTTGTTCCGAAGAAGACGCATATAACATACTTAAAAAAGAAGCGTGCCTTTCAGGCGCCAATGTAATCAATATTACATCCGAAAAATCCCCGCATCCATTCAGCACATGCTATTTTGTCGAAGCGGATTTATTTGTACTAACGGATATGGCGCTGAAAAAAGTTTTTCAATCGAATACCGTGTACGACTACAGCGAATTGCCGGCCCAGCCTGTTCCATCAATGACTTTAGTATATATTGTTCGACCTACGGCTTTAGGGTTTGCCATTCCAATGAGCGTTTTCGTAGATGAAAAAGTTAAAGACAACAAAGTGGGTGTTACCCAGGGCGCTCAGCACATCTATTTTTACCTTACCCCGGGAAAACATATCATTATTTCACAATCGGAAAATCGCTCCGATTTGGAAATTGAAGCCAAACCCGGCGAAGTCATTTTTATTGAGCAAATGGTACAGATGGGCGCAGTCGTCGCCAGGAATAAGCTGAAGGCGGTAGAGCCCGGTTCCGGCATACAATCGGTAAAAGACACAAAAACCGGAAATATAATCAAACAAACGTATTAAACAAAATTTTGCGCCTTGGCTTTTAAATCAACAAAAGCAAAAATAGAGCGTTTGTTCAATTTTATTTTGGATTCACAACTTTTATGATTTCTTCCAGCTTTTCAATAGACGAAGCTATTTCATACATCCCTTTACCGGTAACAAGTAAAAAGTTTCTTAGTTCCAGTATAAATTCATTCAGCTTATCTTCTTCCCAATAATTCGTCTTTTCAATCTGGGATAAAAAAGAATCTACCCATAGGTTGGCTAATTCCGATTCTACGCCGGTCATGTTTTGAAATCCATACTTGCCTGTGATTTTTCTTTTTTCAAGCCCGATCGGTTTTTCATATGAAATAATGTACGGCCCATACCTGTATTTCGGGTCCACCTTTTTCAGTAGCATTCGCGCATGAACATAATTGTATAGTTTATCAATAATAATTTCCGGCGATAGCGTCATACCTTTTGCCTCTTTTTTCAATGGCAGGTACGTTATGTTGATCCCTTCTTTGCCTATATAACCCGGCGCATCTTTGACTGAAGTGAACGACAAATATTTTGTTAATATTTTAATATACGCCTTTCTCTGGTCTTCATTTTGAGGCTCCCTGGCAAACAGTATGTAGGTGTAGAGCCCGTACCCGGGATCTTCTTTCTCAAAGTTGTACAAGATATCTCTAAATTGCACTAAACCGGGCATATCTTTGTATGCGGAATCTTTTACCGTGTTATATTGGCAACCCTGGCACACGATAAGCAATACGCATAAAGCGACTGTATTTTTCATATTATCCTTCTCCGTTTTTTGCCGGCTTTTTTGCCAATCGTTTTATCGCTGCATAGACGACCCCACAAAAAACAACGATTGTCAACGTTTCATATTTTTCAGGGTACACTCCATTAAACATCTTGCCAAGTACAAACCATGTAGCCAATGACAAAACAAATACAATGAGCCAGTCTTTTATATTATTTATCATCAATACAATACTTGATACATTATTTTCTTTGTCAAGATTATATTTCCTTTAAAATAAAACGCTCAGGTTCAAGCGGCGAAACCCGGTGTTCCGGCGCCTTCAAAGGGCGGGCGCCACAGGGGGCCGAAATCCGTCTCTGTTTTTTACGCACAACGTTCATTCGCCGCCGAGACCGAAATCTGATTTATGTTCATTCAAACCGGAACTTGCCATCAAAAATTGAATTTATATTAACTTGACAACAATTGCATATATTTTATAATGATTATTATGAGTCTAACCAGACGCCTTTCAAAGGCGAAAAAAAGCAACATTCATTCTTTAAAACCAAACGGACCGCTTCGTTCACCCTCTACAAAAACAGCAAACGGGAATCCGGCAATGGGTTATATTCTTCGGCTTCAAAGAACCGCAGGCAACAATGCCACAGGCAAATTGCTGCGATCCGGCGTTTTACAGGCAAAATTAAGAATAGGTCCGGCCAATGACCGGTACGAACACGAGGCGGATCGCATTGCCGATCGTGTGGTTTCGATGACCGGTTCGACGATTGGGGGCGAAGCAGAGGCGGCATATTCCCGCCCGGGAAATTCTGCCGGCCGGATTTCCCGGGCGCCGTTGGTTAACTCCATAACGCAATTGCAACAAAATCGTAAGACGGAAAATGAACTGCAGGAAAAGGAAAACACCGTCTCTTCATCGCTGGAAACATCATTAAATTCAGCCAAAGGCAACGGACGCCCGCTTTCCGGCGGCGAGCGCGCCTACTTTGAACCCCGTTTTGGAACAGGCTTTGCGGGCGTAAAAATTCACACCGGATCTCATGCCGCGCAGTTATCGCGTTCCGTAAACGCCAGGGCCTTTACGGTAGGCCGCGATATTTTTTTCGGAGCCGGAGAGTATTCGCCAAATACAGTTCAAGGCAAGCGATTGATGGCGCATGAGTTGACTCATACGGTACAACAGGGCGCATCTGGCGCCGAGACGATAAATAAAGTCATGCTGCAGAGGAAAGGAAAAGGGTTATCATGCGACTTGGGCCACTTAAAAGCGGAATATGCCGCGGCCCCGGCCTCTTGCAAGAGCATACAAAGCAAGTATTGCAAGAAAAAATACCCAACCGCCAAAGATATCGATCAATTGCACCGCAATGCAATCAAAGGCGCGAAAACGTATCAGTCAAAATATCCGAATGCCGCAAAAAACCTTTTACACTTTTTAAGCGGTAGCGGCAGCGAAATGACGATGAACTACGCTTTATTTAAAAATAACGACGCGACGAAAGATAAACTGAAAGATGAGCATCGTGAAAAATTTATACTGGGCGCCAAAAGACGTTTAAAAAGCGGAGCTTTAAGCCCCGCCAAAAGTGCAGATATGATTTGGACAGGCACCGCCAACGCCTTTTCCGTTTTTGATAAAACAGACCTTGGGTTGGCTGTCGGAGGATACACGCTATGCTCAAAAGTAACGGTTTCGGTTGCCGATAAAGGCAAGGGCAAACATGAGTTGAGCTTTGACAAGTGGAGTGTTCAAGCGTTTGATTGCTACAACTGGGATCCCGGCAAAGGCGTCGGAGTTCCCGGAGCGGATGACAATGATTTGTGCTGCCTGCAAAATGCAGGAAAAGGAAAATACTTTATGATCAAAACAGCTCCTTGGCAAAACGATTATTTACCCTCCAGAAAAAAAGAAGTTATTTAAAAATAATATTTTTCAAACCAATCTTCTTGCTATCGCGGCGACAACCGCTATTTATCAACCGCCCGGCCAGGCGGAAAATCCGCCCTTATCGCAACGGGTTCGCATGCAAAAACCGGCGAAAATAACGGAACGTTATCTTCACAAGCCGGGCCATCAAGTCGCCTAACGATAAACATGCCGGCAAAAGTAATAAATAAAAAATAAATAATTAATCTAATCATATTTTTTAAATAATTTTTAGACATGACATCCTGTTGTTATTAAATTATGTTGGCATTTCGAGTACAATTTTTGTGCAAAATGAATATCGGGAGAGAAAGATGAATAGGATCAAAGATGCGCTGAACAAAAAAAAAGTCCGGCGGCTTCTGAACGCAAGAACGCCGGAAGAGTATATCGACCAGTCGATCAGAAGCAACCTGCCGCAGAGAGAGAAGGCTTACGCCACCAGAATCTGGCTTGAAAAATCCGAGTACACTATACAGGATATTTCTCACGCCAGGAACCGGCACCCTTACTGGAAATCGGTAAAACAAAAAAACCACCAGGAAAGAACACAAAAAAGATTTGCCCAGTATAATTATAGCGAAGGGAACACCCGCGCTTGGACAAACGAATTACTGGGAGATTTTATCGAGCACAATGAAACAAAAACGGATCGGGAGATGGCGGAGTTTTTTCAACGCTCTATCCCTTCGATCCAGGCGATTCGCAGAAGAATCAACATAGCAAAAAGGATTCTGCAATCAACGGGGAAGTTAAGAACAACAAAAAAGATGATTCACAAATTGATTCAATCGGATGAAAAGGTTTTGAGAAGAAAACTATCCGAGTTGCAATCAGCATAAGAGAATTTTGAGAATAACCGCAGGTTTTGAAATAGATAACGCCAGGGTCTCACCGGTAACAAAAATAAGCTTTCAAGATAATTTGTGGTACGTAAAAAGGGATGATTTGATCCATCCTGAAATAAACGGCAACAAATTTCGAAAGCTGCGGTATCTCATAGACGCCAATCCGAAAACAATCGAATTTATTATCAGTTATGGGGGCGCCCAATCAAACGCCATGGCTGCCCTTGCCCGCCTTTGCCGCTACAAAAAATGGGAATTTCACTATTTTACAACGCCCATTGCCGGCTGGCAAAAAGAAAACCCGGCCGGAAACCTGGCAAATGCGCTCAAAGACAAAATGCGCCTGCATGAAGTCCGCGGTTCTACCGAATCTTTGCGCCAGGAGGCCCTGCAGTTTGCCGAACAAACCCCCCGGGGCAAATTCGTGCCGCAAGGGGCGGCTACATGCGAAGCCGAAGCGGGGTTACGCCAACTGGCGAACGAAATAGAACTTGATTGCCGTTCGCTGCAAATTCGCCCCGTGGTTTTCATCTCATCGGGAACAGGCACTTCAGCCCTGTATCTGGCGCGGCATCTCCCCGGCATTGAGGTGCATACCCTGGCCGCACTTGGCTCGGCCTCGCACCTGAAAGAGCAAATGCAAGCGATCGAGGGGCAAATGAAAGGGCAAATAAAGCTACCGCCCAACCTGACCATCCGCGAGCCGCCGGCCCCGGACTACCGGTTTGCTCGCCCCCGCCGCGAATTTTTAGCGACCTGGAAAGAGCTATTGCCTGAAATTGAGTTTGATCTTATTTATGATATTCCCGCCTGGCATTATCTTGGCCGCCATTTTACGGAAATTCACAAACCGGCGCCTGCGCCTGCAAAAAGAAGCGCGGCAGATGGCAACCCAAAAGCCACGGGCAATGAAAACTGGCCCTACCGCCCCTTTTTCATTCATTCGGGGGGAGTCGAAGGCAATGTAACTCAACTGGCCCGCTACCGGCGCGCTTTTGGCGCTTTGGCTCTTGCATGAGTCCCGGGCTCGAATTTACCGTTATTTCCCGGATTTATATAGCGAATCGATCTCTTTTTTGTACCGCTCCATGATCACATGGCGCTTCAAGGTAAACTTTGCCGTTATCTCTTCACCCATTTCAAACGGTTTTTTCATCAAAAGGATATCGACAACCCGTTCAAACGGCTTAAAGCCGTTCTCTTCATTGATCAAACGTTTGATATCTTCTTTAATCAGGGCTTTCACCTTTGCATCTTTGGCCAAAGCCGAGTGCGTTTTCCCGTAGCTTTCAAGTTCCGCCGGGTTCGGCACGACAAGAGCGGCTAATGTTTTCTGGTCTTGCCCGACAACCATGCAAAGATCGATGTAGGGGGACTGGTTCATCATGTTTTCAATCGGCACCGGTTCCACATTTTCCCCGCCCAAAAGAACAATGGTGTCTTTGGTCCGGCCATATAGTTTCAAACAATCATTGTAGGTAATCATCCCGATATCGCCGGTGTTAAACCAGCCGTCATTCGTCATCACGGCATCGGTTGATTTTTTGTTTTTATAATAACCGGCCATCACCTGGGGCCCGCGCACATGCACCTCCCCTTTGACTCCTTTTTTTCCGGGGTAAATTTGTTCGCCGGTATCGATATCGATAATCATAATTTCGGTATCGGGGTAAATGGGGCCGACAGTTCCGATCACCAAACGCTCAAAGGTACGCACCGCCAGCACAGGGCTGGTTTCCGTCAAGCCATACCCTTCCAGCACCGGAATGCCGATATTATTGAAAAACAAATCCACATGCATGGGCAGGGCTCCCCCCCCCGATACGGATCCTTTTAACATCCCCCCCGTTGCGGCGCGGACTTTTTTCAAAACTACCGCATCGAGAAGAAAGTTAGGTATGGCAAAAACAACGGCAGAGACAATTTCGCCCAAAGCGCGCACCGCGCTCAGCAAAGGGTTTCTGCCGGTCGTATCCAGTTCAACGCCTTTTAAAAAGCGGAGCGCCCGGTTGAAATTTTTTGAACTGGCGTACGCCGCCGCAAACATTTTCTTTTTGGCCGACGGCGATTTTTCAATGTTCAACTGAATCCCGTTGTAAATTTTTTCCCAAAGGCGCGGCGCGGAAGCCATAAAAGTGGGTTTTACTTCCCGGATATCGTCGCGCAAAGAACGGATGTTTGTATAATACGTACAACACCCTTCATGAACGGCGACCATCTCAAAGACGCGTTCAAAGATATGCCAGACAGGCAAGATAGAAAGCATCCTGTCTTCGGGCACAAAGTCAATGGGGATCCGTTGCACCTGGGAAACCAGATTGGCATGGGTCAGCATAACCCCTTTCGGCACGCCGGTGGTTCCGGAAGTATAAATCAAGGTGACAAGATGGTCCGGTTTAATTTGCGAAATTCGTTTTTCCAGTTTGCCCAGGTTTTTTTCGCGCAACCCGGCGCCTTTGTCAATGAGATCCTGAAAACCCAGAACCCCTTTGGGCGGTTTGCCCTTATAATCGATTAAAATAACTTTTTTCAAGCCCGGCAACTTGCGTTTTACTTTTGTCACCAGTTTGTAGATTTTTTCGTTTTCTACAAATGCAATTTTCATCCCCGAATGCGGGACAATATACGTAATATCGCTTTCGGTAATATCCGCGCCGCGCGGCACATCGGCGGCCCCGGTCAAAGCGATAGCCATCGAGGTAATGATCCATTCAATCCGGTTGTCAGCCATTAAGCCGACATGTTCTTTGGCTTTCACGCCCAAATCCATCAAAGCGAGAGCCAGGTTTTCCGCTGTCTCATAGAGCTCCTGGTATGTCATGGCATGGTACGCGCCGGATTTATCCCGGAACGCAAACGCCGGTCTTTCTCCGTAGTTGTCCCGGCTGTGTTTATACATTTGTGCTATCGTATCCATAGATGTGTCCCCCCGATTTTTTTAGCCTGGACACATTAGCGATTATTGAATTCAAACGTCAAATAAATAAATCAAAAGGCAACGTATTTTCGTTTTTCATATTGACGGACGATAAGAATGGAAATATTCTGCGTTTATAAAATATATGCGAAACAAGGCGGCCTTTTCTCCCTGTTCGCAACGCCGGCCGGATAAAACCCTTCAATGATTCATTCCATAAGCATACGCAACCCGGCATCGCTCAAAAGAACCCATATTATCGTCAATTGCATACGACAAATCGACCGACCGTAATAATTTTAAATAATAAATATTGCAATTTTAATATTTATTTAAAAATCATATTGACTATATAGTATGTATTATTTTAATAGTGTTCCGGAATATGGATATCGGTTCTAAACAATTGCCAATATTTGGGAGTCTATTGATTATTGCCAAGACATTTTACTATTTATCATTCTTATTTCAACTCCTTACGATTTAAAACCAAGCGTTGGCAATTCAAAGTTTCATTGTCCGGTTCAAATAAAACAGCAAAGGAGTCGCCCCCATGGCACAATCAAAAATACAGTTAAATGCGCTGAATGCGCTGAAAGAAATTGACCCGCATCTTGAAATCAACTGGAGCAAGAATCGTTCCACTCCAAATCGCCTGCGAGGCCGCTTTACCAAACCGGCGGAGGAAAATGCCGAAACCATAGCGATTAATTTTGTCAACGCTCATAAGGATTTATTTCCCCTGGCATCGCCCGAAACCGATCTGTTTTTAAAAGGGATCAGCATCGATAAACAGGGAGGGCGGCATGTGCACTACCAGCAGTTGTATCAAAAAATACCGGTTTTTGGCAGCGAACTGATTGTTCACCTTGACAACAAAGGAGTCGTCCAGGGGCTGAATGGAAAAATCATATCATCGATTGATCTCGATATCAAACCGGAGATAACCGAAAACGATGTTGCCGGTATCATTAAGAAAGACGATGCAAATAATGAAGTCATTCCCGGGAAAAAACCGCTTTTGCTCATCCTGATCAAAGAAAACAAACCGTTTCTTGCCTGGCACCTCAGCGTCAACGGAACCGATAAAAACCTCGTAGAGAAGCAGGCTCCGGCGTTATGGGAATATTTTGTAAACGCAAAAAGCGGAGAAATCCTGTGGCGCTACAACAACCTGCAGAGCCAAAACCCCGCCGTGGGGGACGGGGTTGGTTACTATGCGGGAGCTGTTATTGTCAATTCACTGCACAACCATGCTACAAATGAATATGAATTAATTGACCGCAGCCTGCCCACCCAAGCCCGCGTTCAAACATACGATTGCAACAATGGTACCCCCCCCGGCGTGATTTCAACCGACCCCGATAACCACTGGAATGCCGCAAACCAGGGGATCGAAGTGGACTGCCATGTATTCAGTAGAATGGTTTACGACTATTATTACCTGGTACATGGCCGAAACAGCTATGACGGCGCCGGTGCGGATATGTACATTTATGCGCATTATCTAAACAATGAAAACAATGCCTACTGGAGCCCAAGCATCCAGGGTGTAAAGATGGGGGACGGCGACGGCGTGACATATGACCCGTTTTGTTCCCTGGATATCATTGCGCATGAATGGACCCATGCCGTCACCGAATATACGGCAGGCCTGATTTACCAAGGCGAGTCCGGCGCTTTAAATGAATCGATGTCCGATGTTTTTGCGTCGCTCATTGACGCAGACTGGTTGATCGGAGAAGACATCTGGCTGGCGGCGACAGCCCCGGCCTTGCGCAACATGGAAGATCCGACTAACGGCGGGCAATATGACCCGGCAAATCCCATCGCCAGCGTAATCGACGGGCACCAGCCCGACCATACCGACGATCAATATACGGGGTTTGCCGATCACGGCGGAGTCCATATCAACAGCGGCATCTTAAACAAAGCCGCCCAATTGATCGCCACAGGCGGCACTCACCGCGGCATCCATATCTGCGAGGGCCTGGGGCGCGATGTGCTTGGCCGTCTCTACTACCATGCGCTCACAAACCATTTGATTTCAACGTCCGATTTTTTTGACATGCGCGACGCCGTTCTTGACTCGCTCTGGGACCTCTATTCAACCAGCGTCCACTATGCGAGATGGCGGGCCAGCATCATCAATGCATTTGCAGCGGTTGGAATTGGAGATCCGGTAACCTGCCCGATTTCCTGCTGGAGCGCCCCGGTAATATGCGCCATAGCTCCGTCCGTATGTACCGTAGCCCCGTCCGTATGTACAGTAGCGCCATCTGCCTGCCTGCTTGCACCGTCCGCATGCCCGGTTGCGCCGGCAATCCAATGCCCCCCCTCCCCCACCATATGCCCGGTTGCGCCGGTAATAGGTTGCCAGGTTGCGCCGATTATCGGCTGCCTGCCCGGTCCCGACCCTGTTCCTTTCGACTTCAGAGAAAGGATACTCCCGGAATTTGCGAAAAAAGACATCATTGAAATTGCGGGGATCGGAGAAGAGCGAGCCAATCTTTTGCGCAAACAAAATATCAATACAATCGAAGATTTAGCCAAAGCAACCACCGACACCGCGGCAATTCAAAATCTGGCAAACAAAACCGGACTTTCTCAAAAGCGGGTTACCAACTGGTCGCTAAAAGCCAAAGCCCTGATAAGAGAGTAAACCCGGGGTATGCCTGTTGTATGGATACGCAAAGTAGCTCGCACAAAAGAGAGTGACTCGCAAGAACAAAAAGGTTTATGATGCACACGCCGGCAAAAGACGAAAAAGACTACCAGAATTGGTACCCGTTTTTTCCTTTGAAATGGACAAGCGATCAAGAATACCTCTATTTCGACAGTCCCTTTCACCAGGAAAGGCAAAAGGTTCCAATTCTGGCCGGCGAAGTTTTACAATTGTCCGACGGAGCCAAAAGCTGGGGCGAGGTAATTTTTTCCGTAGTAAGAAAGTACCGCAAACCCAGAAACGAGATCATTGAAAACAGCCGGCCTTTCATTGATGCGCTTACCGAAAACGGAGATCTCTGGTGGAGAAAATCTCCGGCAGAGAACCTCCCTGCGCCCGCCCCGACCGCCGTTCTCTGGGATATCACAAACAAATGCAACTTGCGCTGCCGCCATTGCGTCGTGAGCGGCGGCGAATCCGCAGAAGAGATCGATACCGCAGCCGCATTGCGTTTAATTGACGAAATGGCGGAATTCGGAGTGACGCAGATTATTTTCAGCGGCGGAGAACCGCTGCAACGAAACGATTTTTTCAAACTCGCTCAACGCGCCGCAGAAAAAAAGCTCATTATCCAGGTGGCTACGAACGCGACTCTCATCAACGAAGCCAAAGCGCAACAATTAGCCGGCCTGAACGCGAACGCGCAAGTCAGCCTTGACGGCGCTACTGCAGAGACTCACGACGCGTTCCGGCAGGCGCCCGGTTCATGGAACAAAACGATAAAAGGCATAGAGCGCCTGTCGCAAGCCCGGGTCCCCGTCATGATCGCCGCCACGGTAAACCGTTTAAATTTTAATGAAATTCCCGGGCTCTATGATCTGGCCCGCCAACTGGGCGCCCATACCTTTCGAATTTTACCGTTTGTCCCGTATGGCCGGGGGCAAAAATCTCTCGATCTCGAGATATCGCCAAAAGAAATGGAAAAAATTTCCGAATACCTGTTTCAGGCACGCCAAAACGGAGGCTTGATGGTTCAAACGATGGAATTTGAATGCACCTTTTCTCCCCCGCCGGATTCTCCAGCCAAAGAAGGTACTCGTATAGGATGCGACGGCGCCATTGCATATTGTACGATAAACAGCGCGGGCGACATTCTCCCGTGCAATTTCTTTTCATCAACGCAAACTCAAAACATAAAAGAGCAAAGTTTTCAGTATGCGTGGAACCATTCCAAAATATTAAACTACTTTCGCAGCCTCACCATAAACGACATCCGCGGATCATGCCAAAGCTGCCAATGGCTTCCGGTATGCCGAACCGGTTGCATTGCGGCCAACTATGCGCATGGAGACATCTTTCAGTCCAATTGCCACTGCTGGCAACATTGACGCCGCCTTCTTCCGCCATAAAAGGGGGCAAGCCTGCCCCCTCGCTTCAACTGCCAACGGCAGTTTACGCGACCCCCAACGCTTTTTCCCGAAACAACCTGCAAAACCGGCAACCGGCTTATCTGAGAAACCCTGAGAAACTCATTCGGGAAAAAACTGCATTGACAACGCATTCAGAACGCTAAAGAGTGCTGGTATAAACATACCACCGATCGATCTACCTGCCAATGCCAAACGAAAAGCCATTTTGGATTGGCGCCGAAAAGAATGCAAAGAATTGGCATATGAAAAAAACATAGAAAGGAACATAAGGTTAGACATTCTAACCCGTATTCTAACCGAATGAAAAAAAAGGCAAACAAGGGCAGCGCAAATTCGCCGGATTTGTTCCAGCAAATTTTTGAAACGATCCCCGACCCTGTCGTACTGGTTGAGACAAAAGAACTCACTCTAGCCAGGGGGAACAAAGCGGCCCGCCAATTGTTCCCGGACTACGGCAACCGCCCGCCCATGCATACCGTCACCGGAACCTCTTCCGAAGATTGGCGCTATTTCAGCTCTCTCCTGGAAGAAAAAGATACCCCCTTTCTCAGAACCGAGTTTCTGATTGCCACACCCGGCGCACCCCCGGCCAAAACGGCATCCGAAAATGCGCCGGAAACGGAAGAAGAAAGAACGGAACAATACAACGTCACGCTCAGTTTGTTGAAAACAAGCGAAAACCAACCCGACTACATTTTAGTCCGGTTCCAAAACATTGCCGGTCAAATTCGTTTTGAAGAAGAACTCTTAGAAGAAAAAACCCGCTCCGAGATGACGTTAAAATCAATTGGCGAGGCGGTCATTACCACAAACGAAAGGGGCGAAATCGACTACATGAACCCCATCGCGGAAAAAATTACAGGCTGGAAATTCGAAGAACTCTGGGGGAAACCCTTCGCCGAAGTTGCGCCCTTGTTCAGTCTGACAGGAGACGAGTCCATCAAAGACATTGTCTTTCGCTGCATGCACGAACAAAGAACATTCGATCTATCGCCCCACAACATTAAAATCAAAGGTCATGAACAAAGAAGCGTCGACTTAAATTGCGTGATCTCTCCGATGCTGGCAGACGGCAAAGTGCATGGGGCCGTCATTGCCATGCGCGATGTCAGCCAGGCGCGCCGGCTGGAAGAGAGACTGCTTTGGCAGGCGACCCATGACGGCCTGACCGGCCTCTTTAACCGCCGTCAATTTGAAGAAGAGCTGGCCGCCTGCCTGTCCCGCGCCAGAGAAGACAATTTTAACGGCGCAATGCTCTATATGGATCTCGACCAGTTTAAACTGGTAAATGACATTTGCGGCCATATCGCCGGAGACGAACTGCTCAAACAGCTCACCTCGGTCTTGAAAATCCATTGCGATAACCAGGGGCGGCTCTCGCGCCTGGGCGGCGATGAATTCGGAATTATCCTGAAAGAGAGCACCATTGACGAAGCGAAACCGCTGGCGCGCCAAATCATCGAGGCGGTGTACGGCTACAGGTTTCAATGGGGCAAGAACACATACAAAGTGGGGATCAGCATTGGTATTGTTCCGATCCACCGTGACAGCATTAGCTTAACCCATGTCATGAGTTTGGCTGACATCGCCTGCGATACGGCAAAAGAACTGGGGAGAAACCGCTACCATGTCTACATTGGCGGCGAACTCGAGTACCGCGAAAAGCATGGGCAGATGCAGTGGGTCTCGCGGATCAAAAACGCGCTGGAAGAAGAGAGCCTTCTTTTGTACCAAATGCCCATTGTTTCCACCGGCGCCGGGGCAGGCGCAGGCCCGAACTCAAACAAGAAAGAACAGATCAAGGGGCGTCATTTTGAGATCCTCTTGCGGATGAAGGGCAAAAACAACAAACTGATTTATCCCATGGAGTTCATTAGCGCGGCGGAAAAATACAACCTGATGCAGATGATTGACAAATGGGTTGTGCGCAACACGTTTAAAGCGCTTTCGGAAAAAAAGTCAAGTTATATCCACCGGCCCGGCGACTCAATTTACTCGATCAATCTTTCCGGGTCTTCCATGGCCGATACCTCGTTCGGAGTCTTTGTGCTGGATTGTTTTCAGGAATACAATATTCACCCGCAAAAAATCTGTTTTGAGATCACCGAAAGCGAAGCCATATTGAATTTCAACAACGCGCACCGGTTTATCGATGAAATGAAATCCGTGGGGTGCAGCTTTGCCCTCGATGATTTTGGCACCGGCCTTTCGTCTTTCGCTTACCTCAAAGCCCTGCCTGTCAACTGGCTGAAAATTGACGGGAGTTTTGTCAAAGAGATACTCAACGATCCGATTGATATGGCGATGATTGAAGCCATCAACGAAATCGGTCATATCATGAAGATGGAAACCGTCGCCGAATACGTAGAAAACGAGCAAATTCTTGAGAAAGTGCGCGAAATTGGCATTGATTACGCCCAGGGGTATGCCATTCAGCGCCCGTTCCCGATTACGTTAAAAGGGTAACATTTTTTACCGCCATTCCAAAAATCTGCAAAAATTTATAACGAGACTAAACAGGCGATTCAAGCAAGCCGGCGGCTTGCATACGAAATGCATATATAAGGATAATCTTTGTGGTTTTCTTCATGGTTTTACCGCCCCTTTTTGCGTTCATTTGGAATCAACGATAAGTCTTTTTGATTGGTTTTGCAAAATAAACAAATTCGTGCAAAAAGTCCGCTTTTTATAAAAAGTAATTTGACATGCCAGATCGACTTCCTAATTTGCAACTCTTCCCGACCTGAAAATGTGACATAATGAAGACCGGATTTCGGAATTTCATTCTTTCATAAAGCATGTTTTGCCGGCCCCAACCGATGGGGACAATAGAGATACCGGCTCCGGGGAACTTGTAAAATTAGCGTGAGTGAGGAAATGAAATGAAAATCAAACGGAACTATACCAAAAAAGGAATCAGCGTTTACCAGGATTTGCTTCTGGAAAAACGAACGTCCGAAATTAAAAACCCGGACGGAACCCTGATTTTCGAGGCGGGAGACGTAGAGGTTCCTTCGGCATGGTCGCAAGTGGCGACCGACATTTTAGCTCAAAAATATTTTCGCAAGGCCGGGATCCCCAAATTCCTGAAAAAGATATCCGAAGAAGGCATCCCCGAATGGCTGCAAAGAAGCGTGCCCGATGAAGAAAAAATGAACAAGGTTCCCGAAGGGGAACGATACGGCCGGGAAACCAGCGTAAAGCAAGTGATCCACCGCCTGGCCGGCACCTGGACATACTGGGGTTTCAAGCACAGCTACTTTGACTCGGAAGAAGACGCCCTGGCTTTTTACGACGAACTCACCTATATGCTGGTCAACCAGATGGGCGCCCCCAACTCCCCGCAATGGTTTAATACGGGAATTCACTGGGCCTATGGCATTGACGGCCCCTCGCAAGGTCACTACTACTGCGACCCGGTAACCGGCAAGGTCGTCAAATCGAAATCGGCTTACGAACACCCCCAACCTCACGCATGTTTTATTCAATCCGTTGACGACGATTTAGTGAACTCCGGCGGTATCATGGACCTCTGGATGAGAGAAGCCCGCCTTTTTAAATACGGTTCCGGGACAGGCAGCAATTTTTCCAAATTACGATCGGCCAAAGAACCGCTTTCCGGCGGGGGCAAGAGCTCAGGCTTAATGAGCTTTTTAAAAATCGGCGACAGCGCCGCCGGCGCCATCAAATCGGGCGGCACCACGCGGCGCGCGGCAAAAATGGTCACTCTCGATATTGACCACCCGGATATTGAAGAATTTATTGAGTGGAAAGTCCGCGAAGAGAACAAGGTCGCCAGTCTGGTCGCCGGATCAATGATCATTAAAAACTGCATGACCAAACTGGTAGACTCTTTATCCGGTTCCGGCGATAACCCCGACCTTTTAAAACCGGAAAAAAATGAAAAACTCAAAGAAGCCCTTTTGCAGGCCAAAGCGAACTATATCCCCCAAAGCTACATACAACGCATTATTGAGCTGGCCCGCCAGGGTTACGATAAAATTGAATTTGAAGAGTTCGATATCGACTACAACAGCGAAGCGTATACGACAGTCAGCGGCCAGAATTCAAACAACTCAATTCGGCTCAGCAACGCTTTTTTAAAGGCGGTTGAAGACAACCGTTCCTGGGAGCTCACAAACCGCACAGACAATAAAACCGCCCGGGTGGTGCAAGCGCGCGATCTTTTTGACAAGGTCAACCACGCCGCATGGACATCCGCCGACCCTGGCGTTCAATTTGACACGACCATCAACGAATGGCATACCTGCCCGAACGACGGCCGCATCAACGCTTCGAACCCCTGTAGCGAGTATATGTTCCTCGACGACACCGCCTGCAACCTTGCCTCGTTGAACTTGCGCAAGTACTACAACTCAAAAACCCGAAAGTTTGACGTTGACTCTTATTTGTACTCGATTCGCCTCTGGACCATCGTTCTGGAAATTGCGGTTTTAATGGCGCAATTCCCGTCGCAAAAAATCGCCGAACTCTCTTACAAGTTCAGAACGCTCGGCCTGGGCTATGCAAACCTTGGGTCGCTTCTCATGATTATGGGGGCGCCCTATAACTCGAAAAAAGCAAACGCTATTACCGGCGCCCTCAGCGCGTTGTTGACCGGCATGGCGTATCGCACCTCGGCTGAAATGTCCGCAGAGTTGGGCCCTTTTGCCGGGTACGAAAGCAACAAAAAAGAGATGCTGCGCGTGATCAGAAACCACCGCAGAGCCGCTTTTGACGCGCCTTCTTCGGAATACGAAGGCCTCAGCATTACCCCGGTAGGGTTATCTGACGCCACCACGCCGGAATATATGATGACCGCTTCAAGAAAAGTATGGGATGAAGTTCTGGAAGCCGGCGAGAAAAACGGCTTTAGAAACGCGCAAGTCTCGGCCATCGCCCCCACCGGAACCATTGGTCTTTTGATGGATTGCGACACTACCGGCATTGAACCCGATTTTGCGTTGGTGAAATTTAAAAAACTGGCCGGCGGCGGTTACTTTAAAATTGTCAATAAATCGGTGCCCCTGGCCCTTGAAAACCTCGGTTACCCCAAAGAGCAAATTGAAAAAATCGGCGACTACATGGTCGGTACCGGTACGTTTGAAAATTCGCCTTACATCAACCGTGAGACTCTGATGGAACGCGGCTTTACCAAAGAAGTTATTGAAAACATGGAACGCGGGTTGGCCACCGCCTTTGACCTGGGTTATGTTTTTAACCCAGGCGTCATTGGTTACGATTTCTTGATCAATAAACTGGCGATCCCCGAAAGCGAAATCAAAAAACCGCAATTTAGCCTGCTGGAACAACTGGGCTTTACCAAAGAAGAAATTGAAGGCGCTTCCGAAACCATTTGCGGGACCATGACCATTGAAGGCGCGCCCTTTATTAAAACGGAACATTTGTCGATTTTCGATTGCGCCAGCAAATGCGGCAAAAAGGGAACGCGGTATATTCCGTACAACGCTCACGTTCAAATCATGGCGGCGGCCCAGCCTTTTGTTTCGGGGGCGATTTCAAAAACAATCAACATGCCGCATGATGTCACCATTGACGATGTAAAAACCGTTTACCTGAACTCCTGGAAACTCATGTTAAAATCCACCACGATTTACCGCGACGGTTCCAAACTCAGCCAGCCGTTGTCCGCTTTGGGCGAATCGATTTTAAAAGATATCGACGAATCGGAACTGGCGCTCTCATCAACGGTTGATAAGGCCGAGATGCTGGCGCGCGCCATTACGGACCACACCATTGCGCACCAAAGAAGAAAACTGCCGCAGCGTAGAAGCGGGTATACGCAAAAAGGCGAAATTGCCGGGCATAAAATTTATATCCGTACCGGCGAATACGAAGACGGCACGTTGGGCGAAATTTTCCTCGATATGTACAAAGAAGGCGCGGCTTTCCGCAGCATCATGAACGGTTTTGCCATCGCAATCTCTCTGGGGCTGCAACACGGAGTGCCGTTAAACGAATTTGTCGACGCCTTTGTCTTTACCAAGTTTGAACCGAACGGGATGGTAAGCGGGCATGACCGCATTAAGATGACCACGTCCGTCATGGACTATGTGTTTCGCGAACTGGCCATTACATACCTGGGGCGCGACGACCTGGCTCATGTTTCGCCGGAAGATTTAATTACCGAAAAAAGCCCTTCTGACGGGCGCGGTAAAAGCAAAGAGATTGATTCTCCGGATAACCCGGACAGCATTGAAAGCGGCGAAGGCGACAACCCGAACCTCAATATCCCCGAAGGGGAACCGGTTTTAACCTCCGTAAAATCGGCAGGCATGGTTCGCAGAGCAAAAAATGACTTGATGAATGAAGCCCGTATGAAAGGGTATGAAGGGCAAGCCTGTCCCGAGTGCAATTCATGGACGCTGGTACGAAACGGCTCATGTTTAAAGTGCGACACATGCGGGGCGACGACAGGCTGCTCGTAAACAAGTAAGGATAAAAACCGGTTCGAGATGGCGCAAACAAAACCCATCATCTGCATCATTGGAGCGGGCAGAACCGGTAGAATATTAGTCGATCGCCTGGTTCAAAGCTGGCAGCTTATTGTTATCGATTCGGATATCAATAAGCTGAACCAACTTCCCGATTACACTAAAAATACGGGGGTTGAAATCAGCACGCTCCAAGGCGATGCGACCAGCTTGCTGGTTCTGGAAGACGCCGGCGTTTCCGGCGCTTACCAGACAATCATTACCATCAATAACGACCGGGCGGCAAAAGAGGTTGTGAACCTGCTGGTCTCCCGGCTGGGCCTGAAAAATATTTATGCGCGGGTCAACAACGAAACCACGGCCCGTGAACTCAGACGAAAGGGAATCTATGTCGTCACCCCTTTTGAGACCATGGCCAACTTGATTGTCAACCAAATGAACCTGGGTGAAACCATTGCCTTGAATATTGGCAAAGGCGAAGGCGAAATCGTTCAACTGGAACTAACGCGAAGTTCGCCCATTGTCGGCAAACCTCTCCACGAACTCCCCCCCGGAAAGCCCTGGCTCATCGGAGCGATTTACCGGCCCCGGAAACGCTTGCGCATTCACAGCGCCATGCCCTATTATAAAAAATTGCAAATTACCAAAGAAGACGAGTTGATCATTCCCGACGGCGCCAGTATACCCAGGGTCGGCGACAAGATCATACTAATCGGCGATCCGAATTTGTTGCGGGCGACGGCCCAATACTTGAAAGCGGGGGCTCCGGTTTTTCCGTTGCGCCATGGCAACCTGGTTGTTACGCTCCTTTTAGACAAGGGTAAATCAATTTCAGGGTACAAAGAGTTTAAATGGCTTTTAGCCAATATCGAACCAACCAGCTTGCATTATATCTACAACAACGATGAAACCCACCGGATGTTGGAACGGATGAGGTACCCCGAAAACTGGATGTCAGGCAACAACGCTTATGTTTCAAAATACCGTGAAAGCTTGCGGCGGGCTTCGGGGCTCATTGAACATTGGACATCAAGCGACCGAATCGGACTCGTGATTTACAAAGAGCCGAAATCGCGATGGAGCCGGGCTCTCCACCGCTTGATTTTATACCCCGGGTTGTTTCATATTTTACACAAAAACGTTTCTCCCCTCTGGATCATCCGCGGGAAAAAGCCCGTCGACGGGATCGCTCTTTTCGTATCCAGCGCGCGCGGCTCTATCGCAGCGGCGGAACTTGCCGTCGATGCCGCCACAAAGTTTCAACTGCCGGTGCGCGCGATCCAGGTGAACCCGCCGCCCGAGCTGATGGGCGACGAAGCTGTCCGGGAACAACGCGGGCTGATGGATTCGATCCGCGAAATGGCGGCGTTATACGGCATTACAATACAGGAAGTGATACTCACGGGAAACCCCGTTTACGAAACATTGAAATCGGTTACCAACCGCGAGCTGCTGGTGATCCCCTACCCCCGCTATGAAAAACGGCGGTTTTTAAGACCCCCCAGCAGCGAAAAACTATTGGTGAAAAAATTTACCGGCAGTACGTTGCTGCTTTCCGTATAAATGGATAATTTTGCAATATATCTCTTTCTCTTTTCGCTTGGCGCTTTTTTTATGCCGGTGATCAGCCGCACCATTCGTATCCCCAGCATTGTCGGTGAGATCGCTTACGGCATGTTCATTTATTCGATTTTTAACGACCCGGCGATCGATATGACCATCATTGATTTTCTTTCGCAAATGGGTTTTATCTACCTGTTGTTTCTCGCCGGCCTTGAAATTAATTTCGACGTTTTTAAAAAAGAGACGATTCGGCTGGCGTTAGTTTCGTTAGCCAGCTTGTATCTCATGTCGTTTTTATTCTGGAACTATCTGCCCGATTCCGGGATCGCCGGTTTTTTCCCGGTATTGATTTTAACGACAACATCGGTAGGCGTTGTGTTTATCGCGCTGAAAACGGCAAAAGTGGAAAAAACCCGGATGGGCCAGGGGATCATCATTACGGCCAGTATTGGCGAAGTCGGCACGATCCTGGCGATGATACTTTACGAAGTCTATTACCTGCATTGGGAAAGCGGCTCTCTCCATTTTATCGAAAACCTGTTCGGAATAGCGGTACTCATGGGCGGCGCTTATATATTGATCCGTTTGGTTTTGCTCTTTTTCTGGTGGTTCCCCCATACGGTGCAAGGGCTCTCTTCCCGGGGCGATACTTCCGAGTTAAATGTCCGCCTCTCTTTTCTGGTTTTATTGACCATGGTAGCGATTGCCGCAATCTTTAACCTTGAGCTTATTCTCGGTGCTTTTATCGGCGGGATGATGCTCTCTTTTGTTTTCCGCGAAAAAAAGCAACTGGAGAATAAATTAAGCAGCATTGGCTACGGTTTTTTTATTCCCTTCTTTTTTATTAAGGTCGGCTGGGATTTTGAAATCGACCATGAGTCGTTCGTGTCGCTTTTCGAGCAAGCCGCTCTATTGTTTGCCCTGCTCATCGGAGTACGGATTTTCATGACTTTCGCGTTCTACCCTCAATTGCGCCGGTACGGCTCGTTCAATTCAGCCAGAGCGATACTTGCCGTAGCCTTGATTTTTTCTGCGCCATTGACATTGCTGGTCGCCATCGCCAAATTGGGGATAGAGATTGGGGCCATTGATCACTTCATGTATAACGCTCTGATTTTAACCGCCATCTTAGGGGGCGTCCTGGGGCCGGTCGGGTTTCAGTATATTTATCCGCCGGTATTGAAAAAAGGAGAAGAGCCGGAAGATATTTCCGAAGACACTTATCTCGAAAACAGGGTATGAAAAAGATCGATCATACGCTCAACATGGCGTATCCTTCGGCTGTCAAAAAAGATAATTTTCGCTTTTTGTCCGTTCGGGCGATTCCGGTCAGTATAGGGTAATTTGGTTTCGCCTGACGACTCCCTGAATTGGTCCAGGCGGTGTATCTTTGGGTTTTCGAGGTTTTCAGGTTTTTCAGGGTGCCCGGTGTCTTGGCTCATTGTTTCTTATATCGGTGTTTTTTTAGCGTAAACTTGACGGATAGGGCTCGCAATTTCACGAGCCTGGCTTTTTTTCCGCATTTAATTTTTCCATATTCACGATGGTTACTTTTTCGCCCAGCGATTGGCGCGAAACAATCGCATAGCCAAGTTTTTGGTATAAATGGATGTTCTTTTCGCTCTCTTGACCTGTAAAAAGGACGTATTTTTCACATTGAGAGGCAAAGCGTGTTTCGGCGGCATTCATCAAACGGGTTCCCAGTCCGCTGTTTTGACGATCGGGGTGAACAATCAGCCGGCCAATCTGGCATTCCCCGTTTTTCAAAACGGCGCGTACCGAGCCGATGATTTCGCCTTGCGAAACGGCTTTGAAAAAAACGGAGCCGTCAAATTCTTCCAGAATTTCGGGCAGGGTTTGGGTCAGCGGGGGGATTTCAAAATCATCATAGATTTCCGCTTCTTGCCGGTAACAAAGTTTTTGTAAGGCAAGAATAGCTTCGCAATCCGTTTTTTCGGCAAGGGTAGTCTCAAATTCATTCATATTATTTTCCCGCTTTGATTACGACCGGTTTTTACGTTTGTTTTTGCATTGCTAGCCGCATTGCCTGTTGCATTAGTTTTCACACTTGTTGTCATGGGATATGTTTGCCATTCCAGACACATTGGCAATTCATCTTGCCCAACAAATTAGCGGCCAACCCGTAACGTTGCCCTGTGGATTTTTAAAAATACCGGGGTATTTCTACTTTTCATTGTATGCCCGCACAGGTTAGTATGCTTTATGAAAAAATTCCGCTTGCTATCATCGCAACTTCAGACAGTTAAAATCATACCGGCCATGTTTTTACTTCTAATTTTTTACCCGGCATACGGTTTCAATAACGACAAAACTGCGCCTCTAAAATCTTCGACCGGCGCCCCCGGTGCAAACGATGTAACCGGGCCGGGCAATCCGGCCAAAACCCAAAATTTTCTTTCGTTCGGAAACCCAAACGCCCCGGTGCAAATTAAGATGTATCATAGCTACACTTGCCGGTATTGCGAACTTTTTATGCCCGTGATGGAACGCTTGCTGCAAAAGTACCCGAATGAGATTGTATTTCTTTTAAAGCACTACCCGAGAAATGAAACCGACGAAAAAGCGGCCAACGCAGTTGAGTGCGCCCTGGATCAGTCGAAAGGAAATGAGATGCATGAGATGATTTACCAGAAGGGCGCCGGCGGCAATTACACGGACTATGCCCAAAATCTGGGGGTGAATTTGCCGCAATTTACGGAGTGCCTTGAAAACTCTCAATTCCGGGAAAAAATAATAGGTAATTATAGAGACGGCGTCTCGCTGGGGGTCAAAGGCACGCCGACCTATGAAATCAACAATCATATTTACCTGGGCTACCGCACCGCTGAGACCTGGGCAAAGATCATAGAAAAAGAGCTCGCGGGCGATCAATACAACTTGCAGGTTGCGACAGGCGGGTCCCCCCGTTTTCTGGTGTATGAAAGCGAATGGGAAGACCTGTTAAAAAACTCTATAATAACCGGAGATTCAAATGCGGAGTTAACCGTTATCTTGTATGAGAACTACGGTTGTTCCGCTTGCCGGAAAAATATTATTTTTATAAAAGACTTTATGAGAGATGATGCGAGTTCTATTCGTGTGGTCTATAAACACGATGCGGTCTTGGCCTTGGACAAGGTTATTGCCGAAGCGCTGGAGTGTTCCGCAGAAATGGGAAAATTCACCCAAATGCAAAATGCATTGCTCGATACAACCGAATACAATTTGCATAAGGCGGGCGTTTTAAATATCGCCGCCCAGGCGGGCGCCGACAAAGAGGCCTTTGCAGAGTGCCTGAATTCGGGCAGATATTCAAGCAAGGTAAATGCAGATGCCGGGATGGCGGCAAAGTTGGGCGTAGCGCATCGTTCCGGGTTTTTCTTTATCAATGGCAACGCCTACACAGGCGAAATCTCAACAGAGTTTTTAGAGCAATTTATCAAGTTATACAAAAGCGCCAATAAAAAAGACGGCGCGCGCCAGTAACAAACACGTAAACTCTCAGGCAAATTTACGGCAGCTTGTAATACTCTTCGCTCCGGTAGATAAGCCCGTCGTTTGTTTTCTCTATTTTGATCTCCGAAAAATCAAAGGTGGTAATATCTCCCGTCGTGTCTTCCCATTCTTCTATTTCCCTTTCCGAGTAATAACCAAAACAGTATATCGTCAGGTTGCTACCCTCTTCTTTTATTTCGATAATTTGACACGAGGCGATTTCGCCCCCCGATACGGTTTCCGACTCGACCATAATTCTAAAATTTTCTCGAAAATGAATTGAGTTATTGTGATAATAAACATCTTCGCGTAAATCCGCGACATCATGCGGATCGCTCATCACGCTAATTTTATTTTTATACGCCTCAAGTTGGTCCCGCGTAATTATGGAATAGTGGCCTTGGTAGCGATCGATAATCTCTTTTGTTCCTTCAACGGATATCGTTTGAAATTTTTATTTTTTATCCAACCGTGCGGTGTATTGATCCAGTCGATCTCTTCGGTTTTTAAATCGTGAATGCGCGCATCCTTTTTTATTTTATTGTTTGTCATAAAAATCCTTTGAAACCGCAATTGATCAAGCGCATATGTAAATTTTACATTCATTTTATCAACTTGTTTTTCTTTTACGCCCGACGCAAATATTGTTTAAAAAACGGAGTAGGGTTCTTCGTTGCGGCAAAAGTAAAACGGGTCAAACTCAAACAAATCAAGAGACTCCCCTTCTTCGCAATTGGGCGCCGCCTCTTTATCTTTTATAATAAAAACAGCTTCGTCTCTTTTAAATTCGTAAATTTTCGGAAACCGGTTTTGTTGCGTTTTGCAATGATATGCAATTTGTATACCGGACTTTCCGTTGTCGTTCCTTTTTTCATATGTTCGAATCACATGATTTTTTTCGATAAACATAAAGCGGGTCCGATTCTCATCCATCGAAGGAATTCTAACATTCATTTGTTTTTCCAGACCGGCGCAGCCTGTGATCCAGGAGCTATCGTGCGTGGTTAAAATAATGAGTTTGTCCCAATGAAGGTCATTGGCAAGCCGGGGTACATCAACCAGGCCGCTCTTTCTCGCTTGCTCCAACTTTTGAAAAAAACGATACTCGGGGTATTTCCATGCCGCAATCGCCCCAAGTAAAAGCATGGTTGCCGTACAAATGGCGATGCGTTTTCTTTTTTTACCGTTATATTGTATCATACCATTTTACCGGACAAACGCAGCCCCAGACAAACCCGATTCCATGCCAAATCATAATGATAAAATTGCAACATAAGGACATACGGTATACCGATTTTTTATACGTTCCTCCGCATCGCCCTTCCTTTTTTAAAACGATGGAAAGTTTTCCTCCGCGCTTTGGCTACTTGCGTTTATTTTTCCCACGAACCCGCCACCCCACCCATATATGGGTGGGGGTTTGAAGCCGTTAAATTTTGCATGATTTAATAACGTAATCGGCTATTTTTTGATTTTTTCCCGGAACCGGGAAATTTTACGAAAAAAATTATTGCACGGCAAATGAGCCCGCGCTTTCCCATCGATTGTTTCCTCTGTCTGAATAAAACGTCGGGGTGGCGGAGGCTCGCCGGCCTGTTTCTTGTTTGCGGACCGGCAGCCGGAGCCAGGGGCAGACTTGCCCCTTTTTCTTTTTTCTTGCTTATTTTTTTTGTGTAGAAAAAAATTGCCGAAACGAGCGATTACTGCCTTTGAGGGTGAAAATTTTCCCGTCTGTGCGCCACCCTCCCTTCTGAGGGGCGGGGGGTGGGTTCGCGGGTAATATTATACTGGCAAAATCAATGCGGCCGCACCACAATATACCCGGAAGGCGCCGACTCGTGATCGGCATGCTCGACCTCTTCGCTCCACGCGCGATCGCAGGCGGTGACCCAAAAGTAAAACGGAATATCTTTTTGCAAAAGAGGGTATTCGTATAGCATCGCCGGGTAGTCTTGAAAATACGAGAGGTTGTCGGAAATCATTTTATTGTCGATCGTGATAATGATCCGGTTTTGGTAGCGCAAATCGTCCGTGATCCACTGGTCTTCGTCCGTAATGGGAACCCCCACGCGCGTGCCGCCCCGCTCGTTAAACTCTTTGTATTTAATTACGCCCAGGGATTCATACGGTTTGAGACCGTAATAAATATGATAGCGCCCGCCCTCGACTACGTCCATCTCTAAGCTGCGCATGAACTGCAGCGTCACCTGCTCTTTGCCTACGTCAACCACCGCCAGTTTCAACGGCGCCTGGGGGGCTTCGTCGGGGGTGTAGACCAATTTCATTGACTCAAGCTTGGGGCTCTCTTCGCCCATTGCGTCGGAATAGAGTTCCGCTTTCCACTGCAGGTATTTTGCGCGGATATGCAGGGCTTTGCCCTCTTCAAGCCTTTGGTAGGGCAGCTCATATTCGCTGAGGTCGTCGGCAAAGGGCCGGTCGGAATAGCGGTAATAATATCGGATATTTGTTCCGTCGGATTCGTTGTCTTCAAAGCTGATTTTGTGGATTTCCGTTTTGGAGGTGGGGAGCTCGATTTTTCGGCTGATCGCCACGCCCGACTTTTGGATAAACCGGTCGCCCTGGCGCTTCACGGGTTCGTACTTGCCGGAGATTGCCGACGGTTCGAGGGCGAAGTTGCTTAATACCACGTCGTCTATGGCCCCCAGGTAGTTTTTACCGATGATCAGTGGCGAGCGGTCCCAGCGGTGGAAGCGGGGCGTTAAGATATCGCCAAGCGGCGTCATGTCCGATGTTGCATAGTGTTTGTTTTGTTCCACGCCGTTGACATACAGTGTCAGGGCCCCGTCTTTTTGCGTATATGTCAGCAGTATCGCGTAAAAGTTATCGACTTGAAAGCTGTCTCTTGTTGATAAAATCAGCGACTCCAGCGGCCCGCCTTCGCTCCAGAAAAAATTTGAAAACTCATAATAGAGATGACCGGCTTCCCATCGGCAGGAGATCCCCTGCTTGATCCCCCCGAACAGACCCGCCTTTTGCAGAATTTCCATCTTGCGTTTTAACTGGTATGGCCGCATGCGAAAGTAAATGGAAAAATCGCCCGTGTTTTCGCTTTGGTTTAAAAACATGTAGTCGGCCGGGGCAAACCAGTACTCGTGAATGGGTTGCTCGAAACTCGCCGCCTGGTTGATTGAATCGGAAAATTCAATGCTCTTGTAATCGGCCTTTAAGACCTGCCCGGCGCGCATCACCGGCGAGTCGTTGTCAAATGAGATATGAATGCTGTCGAGCTCTTCGGAATAACTGAGAGGGTACCGGAGGCGCTCAAGTTGAACATATTCGTCGCCCCCCGCTTGCGAGTAGAGCTGTACGCCCTCGGTTTCGTAAAATTCAAACGGAAAATTTTGCACGCCCCATTCAAGGGTGGCCGGGTACGCCCCCGAAACTGAAAAAACAAGCAAGATGACCGGCAGGCTGCGCCGCAACCGCAGTCGCAATAAAGAAAGTTTAATCAATTGAATCGAGTTTCTGAACCCGTCTATCATGCCGGCCGCCTTCAAATTCGGTATTAAAAAAGGTCCTGACTATATCAAAAGCCAGCCCCTCTTTAATAATTCGGCCACCTAGCGATAAAATATTAGCATCATTATGTTTTCTGGCCATTTCAGCGGTAAAGAGATCATGGCAAAGAGCCGCGCGAATTGATTTGTAACGGTTTAAGGCAATGGAGATACCTATCCCCGTGCCGCAAATGGCTATGGCCTGGGGGACTTCGCCCGAGAGCAACCCATGCGCTAATGCCTGGGCAATATCGGGGTAATCGACGGAGTTTTCATCGGGGCAACCGTAATCGACCCACTCGAACTGCGTAAATTCCTTTTTAATGGCCTCTTTGAGAGCATACCCTCCGTGGTCGGAAGCTATCCCTATTTTCTTTTGTTCCGTTTGATTTTCCATTCGGCGCCTCCGGGACGTTTACCGAACCAAATTCATCCCGGCAAGCACTATGAGCGCGCTTTTTGGGCGGCTTGCAAAATAAAGCGAGCCTCGCTATCGTCCAGACTCCGCTTCAAGCGTACCGCTTTGTCGCGTATCATCTCTAACGCTTTTGCAATGTCTACCGAATCGGGTTGTATTTTTAACGAGCGGCAATAGGCCGCAAGGGCTCTGGTTCCGGAGTGCTTTCCGGGAACAATCCGCCGTTTTTTACCGGTTAATTCGGGTTGGTATGGCTCGAAAAAAGAGGCGTCGCGAGTCACACCGTCTGCATGGATCCCCGACTCATGCTCAAATATTTTTTCGCCCAAAACAGGACGCCTTTGCGTGATGGGTACATTGCACCGCTTTGAAAAACGCCGCGATAATGCCGCCATTTTTTGCGGGTCGACCCCTGTCTCTGCCTGTTTTAAACAAGAAAATGCCATGACCGCTTCTTCGAGTTTCACATTACCGGCACGTTCGCCTATGCCCAGTAACGTGGTATCGATCCACAGCGCCCCCGCCTCGTAGGCGCTTAGCGCATTGGCCGTCGCCAAACCAAAGTCATTGTGCCCGTGAAACTCAACGGGTAGCGGATCTTTTTTGTCCGCTTCGCTTGCTTTTCTTAAAAAGGTCACGCTCTCAAAAACCTCCGAGGGCGTCATTGAGCCTGTCGTATCGCTGAGCCGCAACCGTGTGGCGCCCGCTTCTTTTAAGGCAATCGCTAGATCCGTTAAGAACTCCCGGTCGGCAAATTTAAAATCCATTAAACCGCAGGTCACTTGGGTCTTCTGCGAGACTCCTGTTTTATCGCCCGAAAAGCCCGATACGCCCGAGACGGCAAAACTCACCAACTTCGTAAATTGATCCATTAAACCGCTTCGAGTCATCTTAAGCAAACGACTCATTTGACGGTAGGATACGGGGGCCGAAATAAACAGATGTTGGATACCCAGCTCTAACGATGCATTTACATCGTGTTCGCGCAAGCGGTTCCACGAATAAATTCTTGCGTTGATTTTCGCGTCCATTAACCGGCGCGCCGCCTCAATTTCATGCTTACCCATCGCCGGCGTGATCGCCTCGATATCGCGGATTCCGATTGCCGCAATTTTTTTCGCCCAGGCTACTTTTTCTGCGGGCGCAAACGCCAGGCCCGGCATTTGCTCGCCGTCGCGGAGAGTTGTATCGAGTAGTTTCACTTCTGCGTTCATCTGCTTTTACCTTGTTTTTTTTCGTACGCCACGATCAGGAAGCCTGTACCTCCGAATAGGGGTCGTCCAAAAGGCCGCAGGCGTCGCTGCGGCATTGGTTGCAGTGTTCCATTAATTTTGTGTTTCCGTTTTCGTTTTGCACCGCGATTTTAGCCAACCCGAGCTCGGCTTCGCCCGGCGCCGGTTGATTCGCAAAGGGCGTTTTTTCAACCGGAATAAAGGGCATGATGTTAAAGAGTTCGGCCCCGGCTGCGCGCGACTTGCGGTAAACGCGGATAACTTCGGCCGAATTGACCAGGGGCATATAGATAAAGTTCACTTTCGTCATTACGTTATACGAAGCGAGCATTTCAAGACCGCGCAACTGGTTTTGAAGCAGCAACTCTGCCCCTTCGGTAGAACGGAATGTTTCGCCCTTGTACCGGACCCACTTGTAAATTCCGGAGGCAATCTCCGGGTTGGTTGCGTTCATGGTTACGGTCACATGAGAAATATTGTACTTTGCAATTTCTTCGGCATAGTCGGGCAAGGCAAGACCGTTGGTCGACAAGCAAAGGTTCATTTCGGGGTATTTTTCGTAAATCGCTCTCATGACGGCAAATGTCTTGTCCGGGTTCGCTAACGCATCGCCCGGCCCCGCAATGCCTATGGTCGTTAAATGCGGCATGAGAGTTTTCATTCGGTCGACCGAAGAGATCGCTTCATCGACGCCCAGGACTTTCGCGGTCACCCCCGGCCTACTTTCGTTCACGCAACTGAATTTACGGTTGCAGTAATTGCATGAAATATTGCAGCGGGGAGCGACAGGCAAGTGCATGCGCGCAAATTTTTTCGCCGCCTTCGGATCAAAGCAAGGGTGATTGGTTATGCCTTTACCGTTTTGATTTTTTTCTTGCCCGGTTTGCCCGGTTTTCAAAGGGGCCAATTGGTCATTCATCTTTTCCTCCCGAAAAGCCTCCGTCCTGGCTTTCGCTAATGAGTTCCAGAACGCCCGTTTGCCATGCCTTCAGGGCTTCGCCAATGTCTCCGGAAAGCATATACGGGCGAATACCGTGTTTTTCAAAGTTTGTCGCAACGGGGTAGCCGATGCTTTCGCAGAGGATCACCTGGCAATCCCGCAGCAAAAACAAAAACTTCTCCATCACTCCGTTGTGTTTTCCGTGCCCCGATTCTTTGGTGCAAAATTGTTCCGTTTCGCGCACTTCGCGCAGCTCGATTTGACCTTCGTTCATTTCATAGATATAAAATGATTGGCAGTGCCCAAAATGAAGATTGACATGCGCTCCGTCGCTTGAAGCGACAGCCGCCCTGCCCGCTGCCGCGCTCATGATAACGGCTCCGTTACGCTTTGCTGTAAAATTTTCCGTATCCAGAGAGGCGGGGTTTTCATCATTTCCTCAAAACGTTTGATTTCTTTTTTAATCGAGTAACTCTCTTTTCCGCCTGTCACGGAAGCCGATACCTTGATCGGGTGAATCTTGTGGGCTACCAGCCGGGCCGCCGCAAAGGGGCCCACCTCTGCGCAGTATAAAATGGAGCAATCCGAAATGGTTCGAATCAGAGCGTCGATTCTTTGCACCTCCGCCGATTGATCGAGATCAATTTCATCGCCGGAACCGTCTGCCCCGTTGTCTCCTTTTTGGTTTGCGCCGTTATTGGCAATGGTAGTTTCTCTGAATTGTTCAAAAACCATTTTTCCGTCTTGGTGACGGTAGATAGCAAAGAGCCGGGCTCTGCCAAAATGCTCGTTGATATGTTTGCCATCCGTAGTTGCTATCGCTATTTTCATTTTTTTCCCCTTTAATCCGTCGGTAGTATATTCGTTATGCATTTTTATTGCGCGCGTTCGGAATAACTCTTTTTCCCTTTTTTCCATAAATTGGCGGTTTCGATAAAAAAATCGATCCCCCCCCGGTATCCCGCTCTTGTCTTTAGCGAAGCGCCGATATATTCGTATACCGGGAAGCCCGCCGGGATAAACGGAATTTCATACTCTTCGGCCAATGCGGCCCCGTGAATATTTGAAAACAAAACGTCGGGGACTCCCCCCTGGTCGCCCTCCTGGCATATGTAAAAGTCTTCGAGCAAAAAGAGACCGCCTTTGACCTGCCCTTCGCGAATCGGGTCAAACGGAACGATCACATGATTTACTTTGATCCCCCACTCTTCAAGCGCGGTTTGAATGGCGAGTGCATGGTCCGCCTCAAGCGCCAGGTCGGCGGTCCGCCCCGCCATGTGCAGGTGAGCGTCGATCATTAGATCGACCAAACGAGCCCGCTCTTTTTTGTAATTTTCTGCGGGCTCGCGGCCAGTGTAATGCATGAGAGTTTGTATGATAGCGTCTGTGGGTTTCACTCCGTAAGCCGAGGCAAAATTCACATGCGGTACGTTAAATTTTTCTTTGAGAAATTCGCCGGCTTCCGTCATGACATTGCCGAAAGAAATGGACAACCCGGCGTTGGGGGTTTTTGCAATCTGGGCAAAAGACGTTCCCCCGGTGGACATGGCCAGGTACCCTTGTTCCGAACCGTCCATTGAGCTTGAAATATCGGGGATAAAAACCGGTTGCAGACCGAAGCTCTCGGCAAGACGCCCAATCTCGTCAATGTCGCCGGTTGTCATATACGGAGCCGGGAACACATTGACTTTCCGGTGGCTTATCTTTTGATTCGGTTTTTTTGAACTTTTTGAATTTTTCACTTCTCCGGCGAAATTTTGTAAAACGGACAAAACGGCCCGGCCAAACCCTTCGGCAAAACCGCCGCAATAGTCGGGCGCCGAAACGGCGCAAAATGCCGTCTGCGGGAATTTGTTGCGAAACGACGTTAGAATCGATGAGAGATGATCGCCCCGCACGTCCGAAACGCCGGAACCGATCAGGGGAACCAAAACCGGCTTTTGCTTTTCAATGATGGTTGAAACTTTTTTTTCAAGTTCTTCTTCGCCCCCGAAAACAATAGCCGTCTCTTTGATGTCCGACCCGTTGATGGAGACCGGTTCTTGAAAGTGTTGGGTCAATAAAACCTTGGTTAAGAACGTACAGCCTGGCGCCGCATGATAAACCGGCGCCGTTAGCCGAAACCCCTGGAAAGCGAAGGCGGCGCCCAGGGCCGGAGAAACGCGCGTCGGATTAATTAAATCCTTCGTGGTTTGACCGGCATTCGCTTCTTCCGGGTTCAATTCATTTTCGGCGGCTGCCTCGCGAATTTCGTTTCTTTGTTTTTCTGCCTGTTCGTTCATTTTTCCGTTTTGCGTTTGTTCGTTATCGTCTACCATGGCGCGCTCTCCCTGGCGATTTGCCAAACGGGCGACTCCAGGGTTTTGCACAAGTCGCGGGCCAATTGGACCAGACCGATAAAACCGCCATAGTCGGCGACCCGTTCCTGGTTCACGTCAATGTATGGAATTCGTTCTTTATAAGCCAGGTATTGGTTGCGGCTCCCGGCGATAAAAAAATCTGCGTTTGTTTCGCGGATCAGTCGCATGGTGTTTTTTGGCGACGTATCCGAAAACATTTTATCCGGGCCGGCCAGTTTTTCAATTTTATCGAGATCCGAGGCGCTTGCTTTTTTCGTGCCTACGGCGGCGGTTTCGATTCCCAAATCCTGAAGGCATGAAATCAGGCTCCAGCTTTTTACGCCGCCAGAATAGATCACCGCTTTTTTGCCGGCCAGTTTCTTGCGATACGGCGACAAAAGTTTTCTTGTATGTTCAACTTCTTCCTGGAGTTTCTCCAGGGCTTCGTCTAAACTCATTTTACATCTTTTTGCCAAATTGGGATTTTTATAAATGGATAATAACGTTTTTTGATAGGCATTGAATGAATTGGCCAGACCGAAGAACGAAGCTTCAAAGTAGTCAATGTTATATTTTTGCTTCATCCCCACCGCCAGGTTAATGAGAGCGCGGGAACAAACGAGCATGTTTACATCGGCCCCGTGAGCGCGGCAGATATTATCGTAATCTTCATCGCCTGTCATCACGCAATTTACGGCAATCCCCAATTTTTCAAACACGGGCAAGATGTTCCATAAATCGCCAGAGATGTTGTATTCCCCGATAATATTGATCGAAGGCGCCCGGTGGCGGATAACGGGTTTCGTGCCGATGACCTTCAGCAGCACTTCGCCCGCCAAACGGTTGCCCAGGTTTTTGTGACCTAAAAATCCCGGCGCCCCTACGGGGATCACCGGAGTGCCTGTCGTCCTTTCCACATCCAGGCAAACCCTTTCGGTCTCTTCGCCGATCATGGCGGGTATACACGTTATGTAGACAAAGACCGCTGCCGGCGAGAAGCGCTGGATATTTTCAAGTAAAATGGTTCGCAGCTTTTCGGTAGCGCCGTTGATGATATCCAGCTCGCTCAAGTCGGTACTGATCCCCACCCGGTAGAGTTGCGACCCGGAAGAGAGCGCACCGCGGGACTCATAGTTGTGAGCCCCGCAAGTGATACCGCCATGCACAACATGCAGGGCGTCGCGGATCGGATTTAACACAATGTACGCGCCGTCAAACGCGCAACTTTCGCCTCCGGAAGGTTTATCGATGCAGTGCACCTTCCCGTCTTTATGAAATTCGCAAGCCGGCTGTTCAAACGGATCTTTTGCTTTTAAAGTCCGTTTGTCCGTTTTTCCCGAGGGGTCTTCATGACACTCCCGGGCTCCCTCCCGGAGTTCCCATTCAACTGCGCCGGGAACTGCGTTCGGAGCGGCATTTGCCATCAGGGGCGATACATTCTTGGTTAAATCCATCATACTACCTCAATAGCTCAAAATGTCCGTCATCGCTGTTACGGTCGGCCTCATCAAGGAAGGCGTTGACAATCCACGTAATCATGTTGATCGCCCCCTGGTAGCCGGTCACAGGATAACGATGCAGGTTCACCCGGTCAAAGATCGGGTAACCGATTCGTATCAGAGGAATCGCCGCGTCGCGCGCGGCAAACTTGCCATGCGAGTCGCCAATCATCATATCGACCGGATCGGTCATGAGAAGGCTGCGCATGTGCCACAGGTCTTTGCCGACATACAACTGAGCGTCTTTACCGTAAGGCGAAGAAGCGAACAACTCCTCCATGTCTTTTTTAAACACTTTGGAACCTGTCGCTGTCAGCACATGAACCGGCTCGCCGCCCATTTCCAGTAAAAAGGAAACAATGCCATAGACCTCGTCAGGGTCGCCAAATACGGCAAAGCGTTTGCCATGCACATATTGATGCGCATCCGTCATGGCATCGACCGCCTTACCGCGCAATGCGGTGAGTTCGGGCGTCGGTTTTATTCCTGTTGCTCGCGAGAATTCAAGAATCATCTGGTCAGTTAATTTGATTCCCATGGGGGCGTTCAAAAGAAAACCGGGATGATCTTCCCATTTCTCCTGGATCATTTTAATCGTATTCAACGTAGAATACTTTTGCAGGGCAAATGTCGCCAGGTTATTTGGCGCGTGCTTTGCGTCTTTGATTGGAGTTCCGCCGGGGTACATTTTAAACTCGCCGGTCAGAGGCGAATCAAGCACTTCCGAGTTATCGCCCAATACATTGACTTTAAGCCCCATGAGACTCGCCAGATGTTTGACGTCGCTAATGTTAGCCACATGCGGGTCAAAACCGGGGATAATGTTCAAAACCTTGCTCTTTTCTTTGATTGACTCTGTTTTTGCCGTCAGCTCGGTTAAGATCGAACGCAACATGCTATCATACCCGGTAATGTGCGAACCTGCAAAGCTTGGCGTATGAGCGAAAGGCACCGGCAAATCCTGGGGGATATTGCCTTCGTATTTCGCTTCGCGGATAAACGCCGCCAGGTCGTCGCCAATCACCTCTGCCATGCAAGTGGTGCATACGGCGATCATCGAAGGCTGGTACATTTTATATGCATTCAGCATACCGACTTTAATGTTGTTCAGCCCGCCAAAAACTGCCGCGTCTTCGGTCATTGAGTCGGATACCGCCGAAAAGGGCTCGCGGTAATGGCGCGACAGGTTGTTGCGAAAATAAGCCGTGCAACCTTGCGAACCATGCACATAAGGCAGGCAGCCCTCAAAACCGGACGCCGCAAAAATCGAGCCCAGAGGCTGGCAAGCCTTCGGGGGGTTGATGGTTAACGCTTCACGGGAAAAGTTTAGCTCTTTATACTCTTCCGAGTTAATCCACTCTTCAACGCTTTGGCCTTCCGGTACGCCTTTGTTTTCTTTTACTTCGGTGCTCATGATTCACTCCCTTGTCGCGAAGAACCCGCTTCAATTTCCCAGGCCGGGGTTATTAAATCCCAAGTGGGGCTGTTGAGAGCCATATCCATATCGCGCGCAAAAATCTCGAACCCGCGCCAGCCGTGGTAAGGCCCGGAATAATCCCAGGAATGCATTTGCCGGAAGGGCAGACCCATTTTCTGAAAGACATATTTTTCTTTGATGCCTGACGCCACTAAATCCGGTTTGAGTTTTTTAACAAACTCTTCAAATTCATAGGCGGTGACATCATCGTATAACACGGTGCCTTCTTTCACATAGTCGGCTGTTCGCTCGTAGTCGTCTTTATGACCGAACTCATAACCGGTTCCGATAACGTCCATGCCGAGGTCGTCAAAAGCGCCAATCGTATGGCGCGGTCTTAACCCGCCGACATAGAGCATGACTTTTTTGCCGTTCAGTCTTGGCTGAAACTTACCCAAAACATCCGACATTTGTTTTTCATGCCGTTCAATCGCTTCCTGGGCTTTTTTCTTGATGGTGTCGTCAAAGAATTCGGCAATCTTCAAAAGACTCTTTTTAATTTGCGTCGGTCCGAAAAAATTCGCCTCAACCCAGGGAATCCCGTATTCGGTTTCCATGTGGCGGCAAATATAGTTCATACTGCGGTAGCAGTGCAGAATGTTTAACTTCACGCCCGAAGCGGTTTGCAGCATTTCCAGCGTCGCGTCGCCGCTCCAAATGGCGCGTACCTTTAAGCCGGCTTCCTCGAGAAGCTCTTTGGTTTCCCAGGCGTCGCCGCCAATGTTGTAGTCGCCAATGAGCGCCACGTCATAGGGGGTTTGGTCCGGCAGCTCTTTTTTACCCAACACATGATCGCGAATGGTGTCATTTGCAATGTGGTGGCCAAGCGACTGGCTGACCCCGCGAAAACCTTCGCAGCGGACAGGGATCACAGGCTTTCCGATCTCTTCGGTGGATTTTTTAGCCACCGCTTCAATATCGTCGCCAATGAGTCCGATCGGACATTCGCTTTGGATGGTAACTCCATTATTCAAAGGAAACAAAGCGTTTGCCTCCTGAATAATTTTCTCAAGCTTTTTGTCTCCGCCGAAAACAATGTCGCGTTCCTGAAAATCGGAAGTAAAATGAAAGGGAACAAAGTTGTCCACCCCCGCTTTTCCGTTTGCCAGGTTACGACGGGTCGCCCAGGAATAGTGCCCGCAACCGACAGGACCATGTGAAAGATGGATCATGTCTTTGACTGGACCCCAAACGACTCCTTTTGAGCCGGCATAAGCGCAACCCCGCGCGGTCATTACGCCGGGAACGCTTTTTACATTTGATTTTACCGCACAACTTGAACAGTCAGGGTCCTTTACACCGAGATGTTTGCCCCGCTTTTTTGCGGTAGCCTCGGGATACTGTTCCAGGACTTCCTGCACAGCCTGTTGCGCTTCTTCTACAGTTTGCATATTTTTCTCCTTAAAACGTATGGGAACATATCTTGACCGAAAAGATCAAGCTACGGTTTCCGCAACCTCCTCTTCGGTTAGAAAACCGTATTTCACCAAAAGCTCTTCCAGTTCTTCCATTTCCAAAGGAGTCGGAACCACCAGGTTTTTGTTTTCGGCGATCTTTTGCGCCATTTGCCGGTATTCGTCGGCTTGCTCGGCATCCGGTTTATACTCGATAACGGTTTGCCGTTTGAGCTCTGCACGTTGTACGACATTGTCGCGCGGGATAAAATGAATCATCTGGGTGCCCAGACGTTCGGCCAGCGCCTGGATAAGATCGTACTCTTTATCCACTTTTCTGGAATTGCAAATTAACCCGCCCAAGCGAACGCCGCCGGTATTGGCGTATTTTAAAATACCCTTGGCAATGTTGTTTGCGGCATACATGGCCATCATCTCGCCGGAAGTAACAATGTAGATTTCCTGCGCTTTGCCTTCCCGAATGGGCATGGCGAAACCGCCGCAAACCACGTCACCCAGGACGTCATAAAAAACAAAGTCAAGAGCGTCGTCGTAAGCGCCCTCTTCTTCCAGAAAGTTAATGGCGGTGATGACGCCGCGACCGGTGCATCCTACGCCCGGTTCCGGTCCGCCTGACTCGGCGCATTTAATGTCCCGGTATCCGGTGAGCAGAACGTCTTCCAGTTCCAAATCTTCCACGGAACCTTTTTCACGGGCCAATTCCATAACTGTTGATTGCGCCTTGGAATGAAGTATCAATCGCGTTGAATCCGCTTTGGGGTCGCACCCCACGATCATGACTTTTTTTCCGGCCTCAGCCAGCGCTGCGACGGTATTCTGGGTAGTCGTTGATTTCCCGATCCCGCCTTTTCCGTAAATTGCTATTTGTCGCATAAAACCCTCCATTTCGGTTTATTCGTTTGATACCGTATATGTGCAATTTTCATGCCAGCCAGGGGGAAAATGGCCGGGATTGATTTTGTATCTTTTTCTATCAAATCCGAGAGTAAGATTAAAATTGAATCGATTATCCATGCGATTTTGTTTGCTTTTTACTCAATTGCTCTTTTGCGGGATTTTTACCATTTGGCATATTATTTGCACTTATTCGTGGAGATATGCTACCGGAATGAATCTTTTCAAGCCGGTAAATATCGGTAAATAGAGGACTTGAAAATGGCGGCACAAATCAAACCGAATACTAAAGAAGCGATACGCGAAACCGACTATCATACGCCGGCCGGCGCAAGCGAAAGTTTTGCCCGGTACGCCCGGCAAATTACCCACCCCGGTTTTAACCTGGAAAACCAGGTAAAATTGGCGCGAGCCAGGGTGGTCATCGCCGGCATAGGCGGCCTCGGCGGAAACGTAGCCTGGCATTTAGCTTCGGCAGGCATCGGAAAGTTAATCCTGGTGCACGCCGGCGAGCTTGAGTTGCCCGATCTCAACAGGCAGACATTAATGAAAGACAAATGGATCGGAAGCTCCAGAGTCAAAAGGGCGGCAGAAACATTGCGCGCTTTTAACCCCCAAACCGAAATTTTAACTTTCGATGAGTGGATAGAAGAAGATAACGCGATACGGATCATGGAAAACGCCGACCTTGTGATCGATGCCCGGCATAATTTTAAAGAGAGAAAAGCTCTGGCAAAGGCGGCGGTGCAAACCGGGATACCGCTCGTAGAAGCGGCAATGAACGGGATGGAAGGTTATCTTTTTACCACGATCCCCGGAAAGAGCGCCTGCCTTTCCTGCGTCTACCCGGAAGCCCCGGAATGGGATCCTTTCGGTTTTTCCGTTTTCGGAGCCGTTTCCGGAACCATCGGTTCCCTCGCGGCAATGGAAGCGATTAAGGTTTTAACCTCATACGAAGAAAACCTGTCGGGCAAAATGATGTGGGTTGATTTCACAACCTTTGAAACTTCCATATATAAATTGCACCGCCAGGAAAATTGCCCGATTTGCGGAGGACTATAAAATGAATGAAGATGTGAAAAAAGAAACGGCAAAGATGAAACGGATCTGCATGGAAATTGCAGGCGAAATTCATGACATTGTCGAAGAGAGACTCTGGCAGGACTACTCGCAACTGCCGGCTCTTTGCGAAAAACTGCTAACCCGGATTGGCGAATATGAAAAACTGCAAATCGTCCGGGACCAAAATCAATAATACGAAAAAAATAAAGTAAGGATAATACAAGGATTAAACATGGAAAAAGATTTTATCGAATTTCTGACGCTGCAAGCCCGCGCCCTGGATACGCACGGCGCCTGGAAAACCTCTGAAGATGACGTTCTGCTCGAACGGATTTTTATTCGCCCGAAAGACGAAAGCGGGCAGCCCATCGCCTTGAGCCCGGAACAGCTTGTCCGCCTGCAGCTACAAGCGGCAGCTAACGTACTGGAACGCAGCGAAGGAGCCATACCGACCGTTGTGTGCGAAGCCGGTTGCGACGGTTCCATCAAGGGTTACGTCATCACAGGCAAAGTCATTACATTGCAAAAGATGTTCTGGAACACCGGCGATTTCCGGTACGCCTCAATGGAAAAGCTAAAGAAAAAAGGGACCCGCATCGCCGGGGAGCTTCTGGAAAATTACCGAAAGTACGGAGAAAAGCACGCAGAGCTCCTGGCAATGTAAAGCCGGTTGGCCGGTTACATTGCCCGGGAGCCCATCGCCTGAAAGTGTGTTACTTGAGAAAGCTGCAGCAGTAGTCCGTTAGTTCGCTTACGCGAACCCGAAAACTGGCGTTGCCGGCAACCTCAAATGATCCCCCGCCCTGTACCTCTTTCCAGGAGTCCGAGCCGGGCAACAAGACTTCCAGGCGGCCCGTGTAAATGTCCATGAGTTCCGGCTCAAGAGTCGAAAATTCATATTCGCCCGGTTGCATGATACCTAACGTTTTTTTGGTCCCGTCTTCAAAGAGAATGGTGCGCGACGAGACGGCGCCGTTAAAATACAAGTTCGCTTTTTTAATGATATTTACACTCTTGAATTCGTTGTTTTCTTTTTCCATGTTTTGCTCCGCTTCCAAAGCGCGAGACGAAGCGCGGGCGTAAACACAAAAGAAAAAAGAAGCGCCTCAACCCCGAACTCTCACAAAGCGAGTCAGGGGCGATGAATGCAAAAGGCGTCAAAAGACGCCACTGCTGCGCAAATTATTTTTACATTTATTTTTATCTTACTTTTTACTAAGGGTTGATTTCATCAAGCAAAGTCAGATCTTTTTTATTTAAAACAACAATGCTTTTATCGACCCGGTTAATGTAAATTGTATCTTCAAAGAAACTAATGAACGAATCTTTGTCCATTTTGACGGGCGATAGAGTCTCCAACTCCAGGTCATAGGTAAAACGCCCCAGGTAAAACGAGTCGCCTTTGTTGACAACGACGTAAATAAAACCGTCGCGGTCTTCGATAAAGCTCCTCCAGAAAACATTGGCCAGGCCGGTTTTTACCAAAGTTAAATCGTTTTTGTCGAGTAAGACAAGATTATGTTCCGAAGATTGATCGTCATTGTGAATGATCACGACGACGCCATTTTCATTTAATAAATATTTATTGCAATCGATACGGCTTACGGGCGAACGCGCCAAAACCTTGCGGGTGGCGGGGTCAATGATAACCAT
>JBNLDQ010000042.1:0-2423 GCA_050304475.1 Turneriellaceae bacterium
GTTGGTGGTTGCCGGAGAAATGGTTTACGCTTCTCAAGGTTGCCCTGCTTGCCATACCCGCCATTTGCGCCATATCCTGGCGGAGCAAGTCAGGTTTAATCCGTTAGGTTTCCTTTTTTTACAGAATCGTCCGGCTCCCGATGGTTCCGGTCCTTCACTGGCCGGAACCCGTAGAATTGGCCCGGATTTGCGAACACCGGGCGGGCGGTACGGAAGTTATGAATACCTTACGATTTATTTGCGTGACCCGCGGCGGGTGTATCCGGGGTCCGAAATGCCCGCCTATGAATATTTATTCCAAACTCCGGTTGATCCGGAACCGGTTTGGGACAGGGTTGTTCAACGCACTACGGTAGAAGACCCGAGACAAATCCAGAACTTAAAACGGGAACTGGCGCTGCGTTTACAATCAAGGTCGCAAGGCGAGGCGTTAATGACTTTTCTGTTTTCGGAAACGGGAAAGTAGGTACAAGAGGGAGAGGTGAGATTATGACTGAAAGGGATAAAAATACCAAAGAGCGCAGCATGCCATTGTGGCTAACGGTACTTTTATGGATCATAACGCCTTTGGTGATTCTTTCGTTGTTTGGCTTTTCTTTGGGAAGTTTTCGCAATCTCAATGAGGTTTATGAAAAACGTAAAGTAAAGATGATAATGTCGGGCGAAGAAACGAACTTATTTTCTGGCGGCTTTAATCCGTTTGCCGGAGATGAAAAAGCAATTGAAGCGGGACGAAATCACTTTCGTGTTATTTGCTCAAAATGTCACGGGCAGGATGCAACCGGGGATATTGGCCCAAGTTTGGTTGATACAGTTTGGTTGCATGGCTCCGAGGAGAGCGATATCTATTCCGTTATTATGTACGGGGTTGGCAGACAAAAAAGCAAATCAAATCCTCCGAGGGGACCCATGCCTGCCTATAGTCATATTTTAGGCGAAAAGAAGGTTCTTGAGGTTATGGCTTGGCTTAATGAATTTCAAAAAGGTCATTAGGTCGATATGGGGTTGATGTAATACCTTTGCTCTCTTTATTATTATTGCGCTTTTTTAGTATAGTATCGAAAATTTAACATAAGGCGAAAACAACTGCAGGTTTTTTGCATTGTAGGGGATAGAATTTATATATTCATACCGGGCTCCCAAGGTTATGAAAACCGTATCAGGAGAGGGGTTGTATACCTGCTTTTTCGGATCAAAAATAATTTCAGCATTTGATTGAAATCGAAATCCCGGTTTGAAATTACTTGAGTATACGTTTACGGGAAACTGGAGAGGAATTTTCATCATTAGGCTGTTAGCTAATATTACATAAGTGGTAAAAACCGGTGAAATGTAGATAGTGTAAAGAGGGGTTGGTTTTACGGTTTTTTGTAAAATTCCGGTATGACCAATTTTTACCCCGCTATTCAATTGTATCATTTTCCCCCCTATCAAGCGCTGAGTTATCTGTATTGATGCCAATGAGAAAAGGCTCATTTGATCTTGTCTAAGGAAATTGGCGTTTTGGCGATAGTAATCGGTGAGGTGCAAAAGTTCCGGTGTAAACTTGATTTTCGTAGTAAGCTCATAAAAAGGTGCGGCTCCTTCCAGGTAAACCGGTAATTTAATAATAGGGTCCGATTGGTTGTTAATGGGTATGCTATAGTCTGCTTCGCCGGTAATGGCAAGAAAACCGTCATGAATTGGTTGGGCTTTTAATTGGTAATTTTCGGCGAATAAAGCTAATAAAAATAATGTTATATAAACAACACTACAATTACTCTTGGTATTCTTCAGCAGATTTCCCATCTTCATCGATAATTAACTCGGGAACTTCGATAAATTCGAGCGGCTTTTCCTGGATGTAAGTTGTACTTTCGTTTGGTACATGCGCTGGTTGTGGCATCGGTAGCGGTTCATGATTTTCGTTTTCACCGTTCTCATCCGCCGGCGTTTTTGCTGTTTGTGAATGATTGTCTTTTATAGCCTGATTTTCCGGATGGTTATTTGGGTTGGCGGAGTGTTCCTGGTGTTGTTCGTGAACTTGGCTTGCTTCTTTACCCGGCAGTTCAGTTTTTGTTTGGTTCAGTTCTTCAGCTGGATTTTTACCGCTGGTATTTGAGTGTGGCGCATCTTCCTTACTTGTTGTAGTGACTTGCGCCGGTTCAGACTCGCCGACGATTTCGTATAACTTTATAGTGTCCAGGTCACTTTTGAATGTTGTTTTTTTCAGCATTATGGCAGTCTTTGATCAATAAGACTATTATTTTGTATCGCTTGACAAGCCTTTTTTGGTCTAAAAATACTCAAATTTTTCGTAGCGAGTGAAGCGGTAATATCTTTTGGTGATACATGAGCTGTGTTTTTCCACAGCGTTGTTCACCTTGATACCGAGCCAAAACAAAAGCGATTTTCGTAAAAGAAAAGCGAGCGGACGTAACGGT
>JBNLDQ010000043.1:0-11678 GCA_050304475.1 Turneriellaceae bacterium
ACCGTTACGTCCGCTCGCTTTTCTTTTACGAAAATCGCTTTTGTTTTGGCTCGGTATCAAGGTGAACAACGCTGTGGAAAAACACAGCTCATGTATCACCAAAAGATATTACCGCTTCACTCGCTACGAAAAATTTGAGTACTTTTAATAGCTCGTTGGCTAAGAAAATACAATATTAACTTGGTTGGCTTTGTTATGACCTGTTTACGACTGAGCCATATGGAGAACCATGTCTACCACTCGATTTGAATAACCCCACTCGTTGTCATACCAGGAAATAACCTTCACCATATTGCCTTCCAATACAGTAGTGCTTAATCCGTCAACAATTGAAGAGTGAGGGTTACCAAGAAAATCACGAGAGACCAGTGGTTCCATTGTAAATTGAAGAACACCTTTCATCTCACCTTCCGCATATTCCTGCAAAACACGGTTTACATCATCTTTATTAGTGTTTTTTTCGACTTCCACTACCAGATCAATTACGGAAACATTGGGTGTCGGAACACGCATCGCCATTCCGTCAAGTTTCCCTTTCAGATCAGGCAAAACAAGCCCCACGGCTTTTGCGGCACCAGTTGTAGTTGGAATCATTGAAACGGCAGCAGCCCTTGCCCTTCTCGGATCCTTATGAGGCAGATCAAGGATGCGCTGATCGTTTGTATAGCTATGGATCGTTGTCATTAAACCTTTTTTAATTTGAAATGCATTGTTAATTGCCTTTGCTACAGGCGATAAACAGTTCGTAGTACAAGATGCGTTTGAAACGACAAAATGCCGACTGGGGTCATACGAGGATTCGTTAACGCCAAGACACATCGTGATATCTTCATTCTTTGCCGGCGCAGAGATGAGTACTCTTTTCGCGCCGCCTTTATCGATATGAATTCGTGCGATGTTGGCATCGGTAAATATACCGGTTGATTCAACGACAATATCAGCTCCCTGCTCTTTCCAGTTTAATTCTTCCAGCTTTGGAGAGCTTAATACTTTGAGAGTGTTGCCATCGATAATAATTGAATCACCTTCGGCATGTACATCTTTAGGCCAGGGGCCAAAAATTGAATCGTATTTTAAAAGGTGAGCCAAAGTGGCGCTGTCAGTTAAGTCATTGATGGCGACAACTTCAACATCCGGGTGGTCAAATGCCACTTTAAATACGTTTCTTCCAATTCTTCCAAATCCGTTGATTCCAATTTTGACCTTAGCCATTTTACGTTTCCGCCTTCACACGATAAGATAAAGGAATCATTAAAAAAAAGGAATCCAATGTCCAGCAGTTTTCAGGTTCGAGGCTGTAAAAGTCAGTAATAGATGAGATAAACGATTTCAGTTTTGTTCATTTCCTTGGGATATACTATAATTTTGCCTAAACATTGATTAATAAATATACATGCCTGCAGTCTGCAACCTATGGCATGATATTTGCACTAAATATGGTATGCTTACAATAAAACGAGAACTGGATGCAGAGATTAAAATGAGTCGGATTGGGGACGAATACATCCTTTCCCTCCATATCTCTACAAATCGCATGGGAATATTATACGCAATTACCGCCGCGATGTATGTGCGCGGGTGGAATATCTTAAAAGCCCAAGCCTTGACAGCAGAAGGCGAGGGGATTTTAGATACTTTTATCATTGAGCCAACCGACTCGATATTTACGAACCCGTTGAAAACCCGCAGACTGATGTCAGACCTGAAAATGTTAATACGGGGAGAAGTTGCGGTTCCGGAGTATATTGAGCAAAACCTGCCTCGAAAGAAAACGGCTTTAACCAAAAAAGCCCCTCGCAAACGATTGATCCAAATCAATAAATCAAAGGACGCCCGCTACTGGGAAATTTCCGTAGAAACCGATGACCGGCCCGGACTCCTCTTTGATATCACCCGGTTATTGTATCTTACCTATTTTGACATTGTAAAGTTGGATTCCGATACACGGCGGGGTCGCGCATATGACCGGATCGTTGTTTGCAGAGAGCCGGGGATGGGTGATATTGACGATGACCATACGCTGAGACAATCCATTTCAAAAATTATTTAGCGAAAGGAAAGTGCAAGTCGCATTACGGAGTCATTACAGAAAAAATAAAACGGTTTTAAGTCATATAAAATAAATTTCAATAAAAGTAAAAGTATTTTCTGCAAAATAAGGGTTAGCGAATATTTTATCGTAAAAATGTGTTGACAATGATTATCATTGATGATATCTATCGCAGATTGTGGAATACATTATAAAAAATTACTTGCTTTGGCGAATGGCAACAACGCCGGGACAAACGCAAGAAAACCCAAAAAAAGTAACAAATATTGCGAATGCACTTCTTGAGTATTCGGATGCGATTCGACGAAAATGGAAGCCTCTTTACATAGCGGCGCGGAAAACAGTTAGTTTTGCCGCCATATGTATCATGGCCGCCGGAACGAGCGGAGCGGTGTTTTCTCAAAATACAAGATACAATGTTGCCGTAGTCGATTTCGCCAACAACTCGGGAAATACCGGACTCGACTTTCTCTCCCGCTCCATTGCCGATAGCGTAAGCTCAACATTCGGGGAAGAAGCCGAATTTCGATTGGTTGAACGTTCTCAAATGAATAAATTGCTGGAAGAAGTAGAGCTGCAACAATCCGGCCTTTTTGAAGATGCAGTGATGGACAACCTTTCTATGGTAAGAGCCGACTATTTGATCGTCGGATCATATACCGGCAAATCGTCGCGATTGAACGTAAACATAAGAATGGTGAATGTGGCGACCAGCGAAGTCCTAGCTACGCGAACCGTTCACGGTTCGGTCGACGACCTCTTTGAAAAAATAGAAGTTGAAACCAGAGCGCTTTTTCAATATATCCGGGGAGCGCAATTTGGCTCGATCACTGTCACCTCGCAGCCTGACGAGGCCGATGTCTATGTGGACGGAGTTCGAGTCGGCCAGACTCCACTGGTAAATTATAAAGTCGTTACCGGGAACCACACTATTAAAATTAGAAAACAGGGTTTTAGCGATTTCTCGGATAATGTCGTTATTAGAAAAGGCAAAGTGTCCGAAATCTCGCCCCTGTTACAGGAAATTGCCGCAAGAAACCTGGGTGGTATCTACGGCGGTGTAAACTATCTGGTTCCGTTTGACGACGTGTTGCAGCCGGCCATGCAATATTCAGCCGGTCTATTCTATCAGTTTGGCGTTATGCGAATTCAGCTTGATGCATTTTTTACGGATAAGATCACACATAACTACGATTATACGGTACCTTACAATACGGTGACTGATCAGAGAAAATATCAAATCATCACCGGAGCGATTTCGATTATTTACCAACCTTTTGTCCGCGCCAATTATTTTTCTCCTTATATTGGAGCTTTTGGCGGATATACGTTAGTCGACGATTTGCGGGTTGTAGACCTGGTGAACCAGACCGCTATCCAGCAGGAAATCATTACCTATGGACCGATAGCCGGTATCTCTATCCTTCCGTATGGCGGGTTAAGGTTGTTTTTAGAAGGGCGTTATCACTTGCATAGCAACCAAATCGAACGTTCCCGAATAGAACTCATTGAAATGGGAGGCAAGCAGACCATTGCAACCGACATGCTTGATTTCCAATATTATACGATCGGAGGAGGTCTTTGTGTACAATTTTAATTATTGTCAACCAAGCGAATCCAGTAAAATCGATAAAAATAACCGGGGTGTTTTTCGATTTCTTATGGCGGGTTTGGTTTTGTTTACCCTGATGTCAAACTTGGCATGCCCGGCCACAACAGAAGAAGAGCTTCCGCCGGAGGAAACCTTAGTCTCGGGGATTCAACCGCCGCCGTTATTGCTGCCCGCTTTAAAATCACTATCGGGTCAGGCGCCTTTTCAAGGCTTAACGGTCGCCGCAATCGGTAGCGCGGATATTCAATTCAGGTTCGATACGGCTGATGCAAAATACGGAGCAATCTATATTTTTTCCGCACAACCGACAGTTGATCCTGACGGAACTTCCATTACCAATCTGGCTCAATTCTGCGTGGCCGGCGCCAGTAATATGGCGGGGCACGTATGGAATCACAACACCCAGGTGCTGGGAATAACGGGAACAGGCAGCCAATTTTACGCCTGCCAGAACAATCCGGTAGAGACGTTAAGCCAAACCGTGAAAGTCATTTACGATAACATCACTTTTACGACGGGAACTTATTACTGGGTCGTGCTGGGATACGACCAATACTATCGCTTAACTCACTCGAGTACATTGTTCAGCTTTAATGTTCCATGATAGAGGTTGAAGCGGAACGCAAAAAATGAATGCACATGTATTGCAGTCAGTACCAGAAAAACGGAGATAAAAAATGAAAAAAAGCATTTTTATAATTTTAATACAGGTTATCACAGTAACAGCAGTAGCGCTTACCGCTCATTGCGGGGGGGTAGTTGCTGACGCTCTTTGCGGGAACAATACCGTTGAAGGAACGGAGGAATGTGATGATGGCGATACCAACTCGGGGGACGGTTGCAGCTCGACCTGTAAAATTGAACACCCTGTTTGCGGAAACTCAGTTGTGGAATATGGCGAAAGCTGCGATGATGGCAATAATGCCGACGGACTTGACGGTTGCGATGGCGTATTTTGTAAAGTGATCGGAGTTACTTTCATTAACACCCATACGGCTCCAATTGGCGTGGAGATTTGGTCGGGTACCAGCTTGAATTACAATAGCGGCAAGGTTGAGGGCGCAAACTTGTATAAGGAAGTTGCGAATACCACTCTTGACGCCGCTGGCGGGGCTAATGATAGTTTAACCTCGACAGTGATAAATTCAGGCGACGATTTGTTAATTATCATTGCCCTGCAATGGCCAAATACGCTTTTCTATTACTACATGGACCGTCACGAGTCGAAGTATCACCGAGGTAGAATTTACACCTTTGGCTCGGATGGTCAGTTGACATACCAGGATTCTCCCTATCGATAGGTTCTTGTCTCGGGGCGGGCAATTAATTTGTCCGCCCCGCATAATTCTTTACATCCTAAAAGGAGCAAACTTCATGGGCGATGCATGCAATCTACCCTGGAAGTTTCGACCCTTTTACGAACGGGCATTTGGATGTCGTAGAACGGGCGCTAAATGTGGCAGATACCGTTACGATTGGCATTTTAAACAATACCGGGAAAAAAAATCTCTTGGCTCCGGAAAAGCGCAAGGAACTCATTGAAGAGACATTATCAAACTATAGAGAACGCGTCAGGGTCGATATTTTTACCGGGCTTTTGGTCGATTATTGCCGTGAAAAACAAATCAATACCGTGATTCGGGGTTTAAGGGCTGTGTCCGATTTTGATTATGAACATGCCATTTATCTTATGAATAAAAAGCTTTTGCCTGATTTTGAGACTCTATTCTTTATGAGTAGCAGCGAACATTCGTTTATTTCATCGACAATCATTAAAGAAGTCTCCTCTCTTGGCGGCGATGTGCTGGACCAGGTTCCGGCGCCGGTACACCGTGAACTGCAGAGAATTTACGGGAAAAGATGAGCGGGGAAACCTGCAAGTAAATATTGACGCCATGTTTCAGGGACGAAAAGATCCCCGATCATGGAAGCTCTATTAAACCAGCGAACCGCCTGCGGCGTTTTACGTAAAAACGATATCAATGAAAAACCGATCGTTGTGACCGGTTGGGTCAATAACTACCGCGACCAAGGGGGAGTGATCTTTGTCGATTTGCGGGACCGTTCCGGGATTTTACAGGTCGTTTTTGACCGATCCGAGGGCGAAGAGCTACTGGAAGCCGCGGATGCGCTTCGCGGAGAAGATGTTATACTTGTCCGGGGGACGTTGCGCGCCAGAGCAGGCGAAGCCGTTAACCCGAAACTGCCCACGGGCGAAGTGGAACTGCTCGCTGCCGAACTAAAAATATTCAGCAAATCAAAGCCGTTGCCCATTCCCCTGGACGAGTATGAAGATGAAGCGTCCGAAGAAAATCGATTGAGATACCGCTTCCTGGATTTGCGCCGCCGGCCTATGCAAGAGGCTTTGCGTGTGCGTCATGAATTTACTTCGCACATACGTAATTTTTTAAATGATCAGGAATTCTGGGAAGTCGAAACCCCGATTTTAAATAAATCTACGCCGGAAGGTGCGCGAGACTTTCTGGTCCCATCGCGGATTAATCCCGGCATGTTTTACGCGCTTCCGCAATCGCCCCAGATTTTCAAACAATTGTTGATGGTATCTTCAACGGAACGCTATTATCAAATTGCGCGTTGCTTTCGAGACGAAGATTTGCGCAAAGACCGCCAACCGGAATTTACGCAAATTGATATTGAGATGAGCTTTATGAACGCAGAGTCTATCATGCTCTTGATGCAGGAGATGATTTTAGGCGCATTCCAAAAAGTGTTTGGAGTGGGTTTGCCTTCCGAAATTGAACAAATGAGCTATGAAACTGCCATGGAAAACTATGGCACTGACCGCCCCGACCTGCGGTTTGACATGAAACTGACGGAGCTTGGCGACTGGGCGGCCGCCACCGAATTTAAAGTATTTAAAAGTGTTGTTGAAGGTGGCGGCCGCCTCAAAGCCCTTTGCGTACCGGGAGGAGCCGAACTCTCCCGCAAAGAGATCGACGATTTAACCAACTGGGTTGCCCAGGACTTTAAGGCGAAGGGACTTGCCTGGATCAAGGTTACCGACGCCGGGCTGGAATCCGTAGTTACCAAATTTCTGCCCAAGGCAAGCCAGAAATCTCTCATCGAACGAACCGGGGCGAAATCCGGCGATATAATCTTTTTTGCGGCGGATAAAGCCTCTGTCGTATTTTCAACGCTTGGCGCTTTGCGTTTGAAAATGGCGGAACGCTTTGGGCTGATTCAAGAAAACAGCTGGCATGCCATCTGGATTGTCGATTTCCCGCTTTTTGAATATGACGATAAAGAAAAAAGAGTAAAAAGTCTTCACCACCCTTTTACTTCGGTGATTCCGGAACATCGCGACCGTTTTATCGCATTAGCCCAAAAGGCTTCTGCCTTTGAAAAAGGCGACTCCTTTACGCCGGAAGACTTAAAAGAGTTAACCTCTCTGCATAGCGCGGCGTATGACATGGTTGTCAATGGCGTTGAAATCGGCGGAGGTAGTATTCGTATCCACGATACCGAACTGCAGAGCGCAGCTTTCACTCTTTTAGGGATTAGTGAGGAAGAGGCGTCTGAACGTTTTGGCTTTCTGTTGAACGCCTTGCAGTATGGCGCGCCACCGCATGGCGGTATTGCATTTGGCGTTGACCGCATTTTAATGTTGGGTCTAAACCGCGAATCCATTCGCGATGTCATTGCTTTCCCGAAAACACAGCGCGGCCAATGTTTGATGAGCTCTGCGCCTTCGGATGTGGACCCGGAACAACTTGTCGAACTGCAACTACGAAGCCTGGTCAGGAAAAACCAATAGCGTCAGGTTTTACGCTTATTTTCTTTTTTCGGTCGTTTCACGGTCTTTTTCGCGGTTTTCGTTTTTACGCCCGGTTGCCGGTCTTCCCCGCCCCGGGGTTCTTTGACCGTAGTGTTTTCTTGTAAAACATCAATTAACCGATGGGGCCTTTCTTCCGGCGGCGGTTCAATATCGCCGGGTGAAAACTCAATCGTATGAATGGCTTCATCCGTTCCCGGCGCTGTCCTTGTTTCATGCCTGAAATTGCCGCTTGCCGCTGAACCTTTGGCGCCTTGTTTGCGGAAACTTGCATTAGTATCTCTGCGTTTTTTTCCGCTTTGCAGAAATACAAACAGCATGATGTAAGCTGCCAGAAACAAAAGCCACACATGCAAGAACCCCGGCCACGTTATTTCTTTTTTGTCTGCAAGGTCTGGAAACTGCCCCGCTATTTTTTCATATGCGATCTGCAATACAATAAAAAATGAAACCAAGGCTGGCAGGGCAAACAACCGGACAAGAGTCTGCATTGTTACGAATTGTATAAGTCGTTGTAATAGCGTAAAATATCGGTTTCTGAAATGATTCCCGTAATTTTGCCGTTTTCCGTAACGGGCAAAGCGCGGATTCCTGCGGCCAATAGCTGATCATTTGCTTCGGCCATTGTCGCCGATTTATCGATGGTTTTGACATGAAGAGTCATGACGTCGCGCACAGTCAGGTTGTGTTTGATCGGATTTGTATCAGACTGCATATTTGAAAAGAGCTTTTGAAAATTTTCAATATCGGTGGCGCTTAAAATGCCGGAAAGTCTTTCCGAGTTATCCAGAACGGGCAAATGATGAAAAGGCTCACGGTCTAACAGTTCCCATGCTTCTTCGAGCGAGGCGTCTTCATTGATGGTAACAGGGGTTCTGGTCATATAGTCTTCAACACGTTTATCATTCATAGGGTTACAACCGTCCTTAGAGCGGCGATTGTCAAATCTATTTTGAATTTGTGGAAGGTTTGAATGATATGTTTTATATTGTATTAATGGCAAAAGCCATGCAGGACGGAAATCCGGACTGTAAATTAAAAAACAGGAGTGTTACATGCCAAAAATCAATAGATATGTTGATATTGACCAAGTAGAACGAGAAGCGAAAAAGGACTATATTGATAGGCATTCTGCCTTTATTCATTGCAACGATGCCGCCAAAAAAGGCGAAAAATTTCCCGTGACGGTGCGCGTAGGGAACGAATATACCCACCCCGATGATCCGGACCATTTTATCGAGTATATCCAACTTTTTAACGGGGAAACATTACTGGCCGAAGCGCGGTTTTTGTCCGGCGCTTTGGGAGGCCAGGACTCTAAATCGCAAGCGGAAGTTGTTTTTAATATTGTTCCAAGCGGGGCGAAACTAAATTTAGTCGCTCATGCCTATTGTACCAAACACGGTATTTGGGAATCGGATCCCAAAGAAGTTGCCGTTTCTTAATGACTTTCATTGGATTCAGGGGGCCTTTGCTCCCTGAATCCCCACCTGAATCCCCACATTTAATTAATTCTCTTCCGGGGCCTCTGACTCTTGCAAAAGAGCGTCTTGGCAAATACGCATGAGGAAGTTCATAAAAATATGCACTTTCCCGTGGTGTTTCACCGGGCTTTCCGATTCCAGATCGATGGTTTTGGAGTAAATGGCGCGGAGGTGTTGTTTCAGCGTTTGGTTGGTTATATTCAGCTCTTCCCGCAACTCTTCTCGCGAGACACCGTCAAAAATCAGCTTGGCAATATGCGATTCTTGCGTTGTCAATCCGAACTCGCTCTTGAGGATTTCAGCCAATGGAACGTCAGTTAGTTGTTTTTGCGGCTCTTTTTCGTTGGCGGCGCTTAGTATTTTCCGGTAGCGTAAAATTTCCAGAGCTTTGTTTTGCGCCGTTTCAAACCGTGTCGGGCTGATTGGTTTCAGCAAATAGTCAATTACGCCCATTTCAAAGGCTTTGATGGCAAAGTCTTTGCTGACGGTTGTGATAATCAGATTTGGAATATAGTCCAGTTCGTTAATGACTTGCGGACCGCTGAGGCCGGGCATGGATATATCCATGAATACGAGATCATACTTGTTTTTTTCAAGCAGCGATTTGGCTCGGATCCCGTCGGTTGCCGTATCTTTTAAAATAAAGTATTTGCTGTCGTGAATGTATCCGGTTAATAATTCACGGGACCATTTTTCATCTTCGACGACTAGAACGCTATATTCTTCCTCTTCTTCTATTTGCCCCATAGTCCCCTGGTTTCTCCCTTCAACCATTGGATTATCTGATGGTGTAAAGCTGTCCAGTTTATTTTTTTCCGATCGGTATAATCTGCGAAAGATAAGATAACTTTTGCTCCGCCGCCCGGGCGGTCGTTTCTGGTGATGGTAACGGAACGGTAATAGTATCCCAGGCGTTCCCGGATATTATCCAGGGTGTTTGATTTTGCGCTTTCCCGGAACCCGCTGCCATTGTCGGCTATGATGATAATGGCGCCTCCGGTTTGAGGCCGAACGGTAATTTCCACTTCCAGTGTATGTTCGGGGTTCAGGTTATGTTGAAAGCAGTTTTCTACGATCGGTTGCAGAGTTAGCGGCGGTACAGGGTAGTTTTCAATACGCCGGTTAAAGTTCAGTTGAACTTTTAAGCGCTCACCCATTCTTGCCTTCATGATTCGGATAAAACTTTCCATGAAATTCCATTCTTCTTGAAAGGTGATTCGCGATTTCGCCGCGTCTTTTGCCAGAAAACGGTAGAGGTCGGCGAGGTTAATCAACGCTTGCGAGGCGGTTTTTTCCTGGTTTTGAAACATGGCATAGATTGTGCTTAACGAATTAAACAAAAAGTGAGAGCTGATTCGGTTCTGCAGGGCGGACAATTTGGACAGGTTTAGTTGTCTGCGCAGAGTCACGGCAAAGTATTGAATATTTTCGGAGTTGGTGATGATTTGCACCATCATGCTGAAAGCTCCGAGGGCGCTGGCGATAAAAAATAAATAAAGAAAAAAGGGATTGGATTCCGGGACATTCCGGGAATATTGCATAGCTGAAAACCCGATTAAAAAGATAAGAGAAGGGACTAGCGGCTTTGCATAGAATTTTCGCTTTTTCATGGTGGGAGACCATGTTAAAACAATAACCAAAACAATGGAAAAGGGGAACGATTGTACCGCGGTTAAGTAGAGGTCCGGGTGAATCTCTTTTTCTAAACCGCTGATCACAACCCAAATGATCAAGCCGTACAAAAGAACAATATAGTTGTGCAATAAAGCCCGCGAAAGCCTGTGAGTCGAAGGCGCGAATTTTGTTTTCCCCGTCAAGATGGCAAATAACCCGGATAAGATAGCGGCTACCGGGCCGATCCGATTGAGCAAGGGATTGTTCATTATCGCAGTTTGGTCAAAAGGGAATAAAGGAGATTCGGTAACAACAAAGATTGTATATGAAAAAAGCGTGAACAGAAAATAGAGATGCACTTTGGAACGTGTTGACAGGTAGAAGAGAAATTGCATTAAGATTGCGCCAATGAAACACCCCAGGTAAATCAGTCCTGCGTTGTTCTGTAATATGCCGGTGGTTGAATGAAACAGCATCGCCGGTTCGGAAGTATTTTGCCAGGCCAGGGTTCCGGCAGCCAACGGAGCGCTGATAACCGAAAGGCAAAAGGTAAAAAGCAGTATGGTGCGATTCCTTTTTTTTGTATTTGTACAGAGCGTTAAACGGGTAAAGAAAAGATGAAAAAAGTTGACGAGCTTCATAATTTTAATTAATTAAATAAGAAATGCAATATAAACATACGGTAATGAGCGATAAATAAAAAAAAGGGAGGCCGAAGCCTCCCAACTGCGTGCGCATAACTTGTGCCAGCAAGTGAGTTACGTACTTAAATTATCGATATTTTTTTCGCAAAGTCAACGCACCTGGGTATTATAAATAATATTATTGTTTTTTATCAAAAAAGGGCGTTTATTTTGGGTTTAAATCACAAATCCAGCCTTTAATTTTTTGTTTTACTGTATAATGGCTATTTTTGTTATGATTAGTTAGGAGTATCTTTTCATTTTCATACTTTACTATGCAAAAAGAGAGCAAGGAAAATACGAAACCAAACAAAGTTTATTTATTTTATCTCTCTATGATTGGCGGGGCCTTTGTCGCCTTTGCTCCTGTGTTTTTTATTTTGTTTCAATTGGCCGGTTCCCCCCGTATTTCTTTTTCGACGAGGGATGCGTTGGTGATTGC
>JBNLDQ010000044.1:0-142713 GCA_050304475.1 Turneriellaceae bacterium
AAACCGGGGCGTCTGCTCCGGCATGATGTAATTCGATTTTTTTCTTCTCGTGTTTTCCGGCTTGTCCTGGGACTGGGTATACTTTCCGCCGCTTTTTCCTGCAAAGAAGCCTCGTACATGCTGCCTGTCGATTCCCCGGCGGCTCAAGAAAGAAAAGCATGGCAAGACTTTTACCGGAACCTGGAACCGTTGCAGCCGCTCGACCCGCAATTGGATTATACGATCCGGGTGAAGCGAGTTTTTGACCCCAGGCTGGACGATCTTACGCCGGCTCAATACACCGAGCTTTACCGTTTGGTGGAACAAAAAGCCCGGGAACTTTTGGGATTAAAGATTACTTTGGAAGAAACCGAACCGGAAGAAATTCTTGGTTATTTTAAAGAACAAAAAGATTTGTTTGAGATACCCCGGTATCGCGCCTATGTCATGGACGGATACTTCTCTGCGGAAGCTGACCGCCGGGAGCTGCGGCGAGTCATTGCCGAAGAAACGAAACGTCACCCGCTTTCGGTCGTGCAAAGGTACATTGATGCCAACAACACAAATGAGTCATTTGAAAATACGCCAAACGAAAATATCTTACCCGAAGAGTACTTTTACGACCGCTTTCTGGAACTTCACCGCCGTTTAAATTATATTCGGAGCGGGAACAAAAGGGTAGTGCGAACCCCGGAATATCTTCATACGCAGTCGTATCATTACTGGAGCGTTGTTTTAATGGAAGAGCGCGTAGCCGATTTTATTTTAACAAATACCATGATTGCCGGCGCTGACCGGGCCATGCCAATCTATACGATCAACCGGGGCGGTATTTCATCCGGTTTAACGGAAAACAATCTGTATAACCGTTACCAGGGGATTTCGATGGTAGCGATGTTGCCTTTTTTGTCCGGCGATCCTTTTTTTCAGGAGTTTCGCGGAGAGATCCCCCCTGAAAAGCTTCTCGATGTGATTGCCTCTATGGTGATTCACGAGTTGGGTCATTTGATGCTGCGGTTGGCCGAATACTATGACCTGCCGGCTTCGGTTCACAATGCGCCGGTCGACCTGCGCTACTACTTGTGGTACCAAAGCCTTTCGGGGCAAAAAAATTTTCAGGGACTAAAAACCTTGCGCAGCTATTGATCTAATCATAATGTAAGCCTCTCAATGTCTCACTGGGTCAACATTAGATCAGCCTGATGATCGTCTTTTTCGCTATTACCATTGTTGTTATAGATAATATCATTGCGCATTTTTATGAGCAGTTCCTGTAAGTGGTTTCTCTGGGCTCTGAGTTTGTCAATATTCATGGCGGCTTCTTCTTTATCGCCGTTTGTGTAAAGATCGACGATCTTTCGGCCAAGTTGATGAATCTCTTTATGCGACTCTTCAATTGCCTTGTAACCGGGGAGATGCCCATACTTTTGACTTGCTTTGGAATAAAGCCATTTGCTGAATTTGCATTTGTTGTAATCCATTTCGGGCAACTCGCAACCGTTAGACGGATCAGCGATACAATAAACCAGATCATTCACCCATCTCCGGTGTTCAATTTCAGCGCGATATAACGGAAGAAGCGCGTCAGAAGAGCGATGAGTTGAAGATATCATTTTCCATGATTCGGGTTGTTGGTAGTTCGCCATCCATTCAATAAAATCATCCGCAGGCATCGGTCGCGCAATTCCGAAACCCTGGCCATTTTCGCAACCAAGACGCAATAGCAGGTTTCCGTGTTCAACCGATTCTACGCCTTCGGCGATAACATTTCGATTAAAGGCTGCGGAAAGACCAATCACACCTTCAATGATAGCAAGGTCTTCGGGATCTTCAAGCAAATCTCTCACAAAAGTCTGATCAATTTTCAACGTATCGACAGGAAGCCGCTTCAAGTAAGTAAGAGAAGAGTATCCCGTACCAAAATCATCGAGAGCGACGCGGATACCAAGTTCATGGCAATCGTGAATCAGCTTTGAAACCAGCTGAGTATCTTCGAGCGTGGCATTTTCCAGAATTTCCAGTTCGACCATTTCCCCCGGTATTTCTTTATATTGTTCCAGCTTTTCTTTCAACCCAGGGAGAAAATCCGGATGCTGGAGATGGCTGCCGGCAATGTTGACGCTTACCGGAATGTGGTAACCTTCTTGTTTCCATAAACTCATCTGCTTGATTGCTTCGGAGTTCACCCACTCGCCAATCTCTACCAGAAGGGAATGTTTTTCAATCATCGGCAAAAACTCCTGAGGTCCGAGAACTCCCTTTGCCGGATGGTTCCAGCGTATCAATGCTTCGGCGCCAATGATTTCGCCTTTGCGCATGTTGACGCGAGGCTGGTAATATAAGACAAACTCTTTATTTTCGAGAGCTTTTTTGATACTTTCGATTTTCTCAGTTCTTTCATGGGTAATCCGGTCGGACTCAAGATCAAATAACTGATACCGGTTTCGCCCGCTCTGCTTGGCAATGTACATCGCCTGGTCTGCGTGACGCAACAGAGTATCGCTGTCAGAGGCATCCGAGGGGTAGAGTGTAATACCGATGCTTGCCGCTATATGGACTTTCTTTTGTTCGTTCAATTGATACGGCTTGGTTAAATCCGCTTTTAACCGGTTCATTGTTTTATGGCATTCATCCAGGTTATTTAAGTTTCCGAGTAAAAGTACAAACTCGTCTCCGCCCAGTCTGGCGGCCGTATCCGTTTCCCGAATATTATTTTTAATTCTCTGCGATACCTGAATCAGTAATTCGTCGCCCAGGTGATGCCCATGCGAGTCATTTATATTTTTAAAATGATCCAGATCGAGGTAGCAGATTGCCAGTAAAGTCTTGGAACGGCGGGCCTGCGCAATTGCCATACTCATTCTGTCGGCAAGCAAAACCCTGTTGGCAAGATTTGTGAGGGGGTCGTATTTTGCAAGTTGTTCGAGCCGGCTTTGTTGTTCCTTGATGTGGGTAATATCGGAAAAGACCGCAACGTAATGGCTTGTCTCGCCATTTTTACTGGTCACAGCGGAAATCGTCAAATACTCTACGTAAGATTCTCCGCCTTTTTTGCGGTTCCAGATTTCACCCTTCCAGTGCCCCTTGGTGGTAAGCGAATGCCACATCTCTTTGTAGAACTCGTCGTCATGCCGCCCCGACTTCAGGATACGCGGGTTCTGACCAAGCACTTCTTCTTTCGCCCAGCCGGTAATCAGGGAAAAGCTCGGGTTTGCGTCAAGAATGACCGAGTCGGTGTCGGTCACAAGAATCCCCTCTTGCGTATGTTGAAACACGTTGGCCGCTAACTGAAGGTGCTCGTCACGGAGTTTTGCTTCGGTGATATCGCGGTTTACGCCAATCAAACGTTCGATTTGGTTTTGCTCATCTTTGATGGCAACGGCGCCGGACTCTATGTACGTCCGCTTTCCATCGGGTTGAATGATCCGGTACTCCATGGAATAATCGCCGTTACCTTTCAGTACCGAATTAAACTTGTTTTGAATGTGTTCGCGGTCATCGGGGTGGATGGTTTCCAGCCAGCTCTCGAGTTTTTCCCCGAAGCCGGTTTTATCCAGACCGTAGATATCGTACATGCGCTGGTCCCAAACGAGGGTATCGGTTGCGATGTCATAATCCCAGATGCCTGTTCCTGTGGCATCTTGCGCCAGGCTCAGCCTGCTGCTGTTTTCTTTCAAGCTGATTGTCATTTGCTCCGCTTTTTGAAGAACCCTTTTCTTTTCACCGGCAAGCGAAGCGATCACAATGTATAAAAGAATATCAACAATGATTCCCCCAATGGCAATGATTTCAGGCTGGCTGCTCCTCATGGCGGAATCAAACTCGGAGGTACTGTCAAAGCGGACCCACCAGTCTCTTCCTTGAAGGTGAATATCGCTCCATACCGTATGTTTCGATTGATTCTTGGAGAGATTTTCCTTTTCAGTATAAGAGGAGTAAAGCAGTAGCTCTTTGTTGTGTTCTTCATTCCCGTCATAGAGCGAAAACTCAACCGAAGGGAGCGAAGTGCCGAGGATTCCGTTCAAAAGGTCTTTTATGCGAAAAGGGCTGTAGACATAACCCCGGATAGCTCGGTTTCTTTCTTCGGTCGTGGTAACCGGGAGGTGTATATCATACAACGGCAGGTACATCAGGAATCCGGCCTGCACATCTTTGTCCGTTTCTTGCACGAGAATGACTTTCCCCGAAATCGCGGCATCGCCGGTGTCTTTGGCCATGTCCATCGCTTCTCTTCGCATGGGATTCGAGTACATATCATAGCCGAAGGCCCTCTGGTTCCGCCAGTCAAAAGGCTCAAGGTAGATAATTGCGGTGTAAATCTCCCGGGGAGATTCCGGGTAGACCCGGTAATTCCCAAACCCTTCGGCGCGTATCGATTCGATGTGCTTTTTTAAATCTTGCGGGCGTATGATTCTGGAAAATCCCATACCCTGTATGCCTGGGTAAAATTTGTTAATCAGGAGGCCTTCTACATATTGGCGCCACTCTTCACGCGTAATATCGCCCCCGTGAGTTTGAAAAAAAGATACCCCGCTTCGGAGCACTTGCTCATATTCGACCATTCTCTTTACAATACGGTCCGTTGCGTCTTGAACAGCGAAGGCGAATCGGTCTTCGGATCTCTTTTCGACAGAGGTGTTGGCAATGCGCCAACCTATGGCGGTTACGATCAAAGAGATGACAAGTACCACCCGAGCGGTCGCATCGTTTTGTAATGTTCCGAGCAATTTATTTTTTACAAATTCCATAGGTCTTACTTCGTTACTTATAATATTCGACGAACGCAAACCGGAAAATCTAATTCGTTTTTAAAGATTTTATTTGTTTTCCGAAGAGCCGGCGTGTTCGATGTAGCTAACGTTTTTGGAAACGAGCGAATGGCTGAGAATTTTACGCTATCTCGAAACACCGGGAAAATGAAATTTTGCCTAACGCGACGATTAATTCGCAATGCGGCGTGCAGCCGTTGGAATAAAATGTCGGGGGGAGCGTAATCAGGCGCTTTTTTAGCGCCGGATGAAGCGAGGGGGCAGGCTTGCCCCCCTTTTTTTTACAGGTCGAGGTCGATCTCTTTTTCCCACATGTCATGCAGGTTGCATTTCATAATGACATAAGCCTTGGAACGGTATGCCGATGGCAGGGAAAAAACGGCCACGCCCGCTTTGCCTTTTTCCAGACGGATCGCTTCGATCTCTTTGTGCGTGTGGTCGGCAAGTACAATGACTTCGGCGTAATGGCCCGGCGATTGTTCAAACGGAACATTTACCGTAATTGTTTTCGATTCGCCTTCATCGCTTAACGATACATTGGGGATATGATCGTTTTGAAAATTATACCATTTACCGGGTTTGTTTTCGCTGAAAAATTTCGGTTCCCAATCTTCTTTATTGGTCGGGTCGGGTTTGTTTTGACCGCAGGCGCCAAAAACAAACGAGAGTAGAAAGGCCAGGGGCAGAAGGACGGAAATCCGGTTTTCGGTTTGGGTTTCTTTGATCATGGTGCGATATTTACCCGAACGCGGTGTGCTGGCAAGTATAATACGGGTATAATCTGCGTCCGCTAACGGTATTTATAAATTTAGCCCAGGTAAATTTCACGGTCAAGATACGAGATATATTGCGACCAGACTTTCCCTTGCCCCATTTGCCCCGGGGCGCCCATGTTCCCGGGGGAGTCTTTCTGGTCATGCGCTTCGCGGCGGGCTTGCGAAAATACAAATTGCGTTGAGTCGGTCGAGTCGGCTGCATGTATCAGGTATGCTTCGAGAAACCTGGGTTCTTCAATTGCGCCCCAGACCTTTTTCCCCTGGTGAGAAATAATGATATGTTCGAGTTTCAACCGGGTATGTTCGTCGAGTTTTACGCGGTCGAGGTGGGGGCGAATGCGTTCATAGCCCAGCAGGGTATGCCCTTTGAGCCTCGCTTGCGTTGACTGGTCAATATGATAAATTAAATACTGGTATTCATCCGCTTTGCCGATGTCATGCAAAAAAGCGCCGGTCAACAAAAGGTCGCGGTCGGCTTCGGGGTATAAATTGGCGTACGCATCGACAAGCTTCACGACCGAAAGGGTATGTTCAATCAGCCCCCCGATGTAGGCATGGTGGAAAAAGCGCGAGGCCGGAGCGTCAAGAAAGAGGGTCATGAATTCTTTATCGCGTAAAAAACCGTTGCAGAGACTTTTGAGTTTAGGCTGCCCGATTCGCCCAAGCCTTTCTTGCAGCTCTTTGTGCAGCTCTCGTCTGTCATGCATGGTTCGTTTCAGGAAGCGGCTCATTTGCCATTTCTCTTTCTCTTCTTTTTCAACCTTCAGAAGTTTAATTTGAATGACATCCTGGTATTCTTCAATGAGCCCTTTGACGCGAATGACGTCGCCTTCGCCGATCTGCGCTTGAACCGACTTCAAACCGCGTTCGCTGTCAAAATAGACAGCCGGCAAGTGGCCGGTCTTGTCGGAAAGGATCAAACGTAAAAAAGGCTTTTTCTTTTTTCCGATGTTTAAGTGAATTTTTTTCACTAAAAAATAACCCTCTTCCAGCATGCCGGGGTAGAGTTCCCGGATCAAGGGGGCCTGGGTTAAATCAAGGCTATCATCCATGGGGAAAGATTAAACAGACGAACCGGAGGTCCATCTTTTTTGGGGATAACCTTTGTTTTTGTTGTTTTTTCTCGCCGATAAATTGGCAACGAATTGACTGGATGTTTATCAAAAACATATTGGCTTTGGTGCCCCGTAGAACCGATATCGAAAAAATCCTTATCATCGGCTCAGGACCAATTGTCATTGGCCAGGCCTGCGAGTTCGATTATTCGGGGACGCAAGCCGTAAAAGCCCTGAAATCAGAGGGCTATCAAATTGTTCTCATTAATTCCAATCCCGCTACGATTATGACCGACCCCGACCTGGCGGACCGGGTTTACATTGAACCGATCGACCTGCAATATTTGCGCAGAATCATTGAAATTGAACGCCCCGACGCCTTGTTGCCTACCGTGGGCGGGCAGACCGCTTTAAATGCCGCCCTTGAACTCGATGACGCCGGTGTTTTGAAAGAATTTGGCGTTGAAATGATCGGGGCAAACGCAAAGGCGATTCGAAAAGCCGAAGACCGCGAACTCTTTAAACAAGCGATGGCCGGTATCGGGGCCCAGGTTCCCCGGTCGGGTACGGTGCAAACGCTTGCGCAGGGCAAAGAACTGGTTGCAGAGATCGGGTTCCCGGTGATTTTACGCCCGTCATTTACCCTCGGGGGTACCGGCGGGGGCGTGGCTTATAACATGGACGAGTTTGAGCGGATGTTGTTGTACGGCTTGAGCGAGAGCCCCGTTTCGCAGGTTTTAATTGAACAATCGGTGCTTGGGTGGAAAGAGTTTGAGCTTGAGGTGATGCGCGATAAGGCGGATAACGTAGTGATTGTCTGCAGCATTGAAAACCTGGACCCAATGGGCGTTCATACGGGCGATTCCATTACCGTTGCGCCGCAACAGACATTGAGCGATGTCGAATACCAGAAACTGCGCGATATCGGCATAGCCATTATCCGCGAGATTGGGGTAGAAACCGGCGGGTCGAACGTGCAGTTTGCCATTAACCCTGAAAACGGCGATATTATCGTGATTGAAATGAACCCCAGGGTGAGCCGCTCTTCGGCGCTCGCCTCAAAGGCGACCGGTTTTCCGATTGCAAAAATTGCCGCGAAACTTTCGGTGGGGTATACGTTAGATGAAATCATGAACGATATCACCCGGAAAACCCCGGCTTCGTTTGAACCTACCATTGATTACGTTGTTACTAAAGCGCCGCGTTTTACTTTTGAAAAATTCCCCGAATCGGCGAGGGTTCTCGATACGCAAATGCGGTCGGTTGGCGAGTCCATGGCCCTGGGGCGGAATTTCCCCGAATCGTTTCAAAAAGCGTTACGTTCTCTGGAAACCGGCCGTTATGGCTGGGGGGCTGACGGCAAGCTCGATATTCAAATCGAAGTGGCTAAAAAGAAAAAAGAAGGCACGGAAGAGGGCTTTTTGCGCGAAATGATTGCCACGCCAAACGACCAGCGGGTTTTTTATATTCGAGAGGCCATGCGCGAAGGTTTTACCGACGAAGAAATTTATTCTGCCTCTAGGATTGACCCGTGGTTTTTATCTCAAATGAGACGGCTTTTGGCGTATGAGTCCGAATTTGTGGAACAGACGCGCGAAGGGGCTCTGCCGCAACCCGACCTCGTTTACCGGGGCCGTCGCCTCGGGTTTGGCGACCGGCAACTGGCGGCTCTTTTGTCGGAATCTTCGATCGAAGAGACTGTTGAGCGGTTGGCCGCCATAGACAAGGGGTCGGTCGAATATCTGGAACTCGAAGCCAATGCCGAATCTCTCATCGCCAAAGGCGTACAAGCCATTCATGAGATTTGCCGGGCAAACCAATTTCACCCGGTTTACAAGCGCGTTGATACCTGCGCCGCCGAATTTGAATCATACACTCCTTACCTGTATTCAACCTATGAATCGGAATGCGAAACCGACCCCAGCGAAGGCGAAAAAGTATTGATTTTGGGGGGCGGTCCGAACCGAATCGGGCAGGGGATCGAGTTTGACTATTGTTGCTGCCACGCTTCTTTTGCCCTGCAAGAGCTGGGGCTTGAGAGCATTATGATTAACTCGAACCCGGAAACGGTCTCTACGGATTATGATACGTCCGATCGTCTATATTTTGAACCTTTGACGCTGGAAAATGTTCTCGATATTTACCGGCGAGAATCAGAGAACGGGAAAGTCCGGGGCGTCATTTTACAGTTTGGCGGGCAAACCCCCTTGAAACTGGCCGAGGGTCTTCATGAGGGCGGCGTACCCATCATGGGCACCTCTTGGGAAAGCATTGATCGCGCGGAAGACCGCGAACGTTTTTCGGAAATTATCAATAAGTTAAAGCTCAAACAACCGCGCGGCGCCATGGCGACAAGCCTGGAAGAAGCGCTGCAAGCGGCCGAAAAAATCGGCTACCCTGTGCTGGCGCGCCCCTCGTATGTGCTGGGCGGACGGGCAATGTCTATCGTACATTCCAACGAACAGCTAACCCAATATATGCGCCAGAGCACCGAAGTCAGCTCGAACCGGCCGGTTTTAATTGACCAGTTTCTGGAAAACGCCACCGAGCTGGACGTAGACGCGTTATGCGACGGTGAGGACGTTTATATCGCCGGGATCATGGAGCACATTGAAGAGGCCGGCATTCATTCGGGCGACAGCGCCTGCATTTTGCCCCCTAAAAATATTGCAAGTTCCATGATCGAGAAAATTATTCGCAGTACGACCTTAATGGCGCTGGAACTTGAGGTTCGGGGGCTGATGAATGTTCAATATGCCATTTATCAAAATGAATTGTATGTGATCGAGGTGAATCCGCGCGCCAGCCGCACTGTGCCGTTTGTCTCAAAGGCGACGGGGGTTCCCTTGGCGAAAATGGCGACGAGGATCATGCTCGGCGAGTCGCTTGATGCGCTGGGGCTCAAAGAGTACAAAACCCCGGAACGTTATTATGTAAAAGAAGTCGTTTTGCCGTTTAAAAAATTTGCGGGCGCCGATACGATTTTGGGACCGGAGATGAAATCGACAGGCGAGGTAATGGGGATTGGCAAAACCCCGGCCGAAGCTTTTTACAAAGCCCAGCTTGCGACAGGCGGCGAATTGCCGGCGAAAGGCACTATTTTTATTTCGGTCAATGACGCTTCCAAGCCGCTTTTGACTGAGGCAATGCGGCAAATGAAAGCGGCGGGGTATCACCTGGTCGCCACAAAAAATACGGCTTTGTTTTTAAACGACCGTGGCATTGAAACCGAGCCGGTCCGGAAGGTACATGAGGGGCGTCCTCACATTGTCGATAAAATCAAATCGGGCGAAATAGACCTGGTGATTAATATTCCCACGGGGATTCAGACCAGAGACGATGCGCTTGACATTCGCCAGTCAACGTTACAGCACAATATCCCTTATATGACAACCGTTTCTGCCGCGCTTTCCGCAGTAGAGGGCATGCTCAAGGTGAGCCGTTCCGAAACCACCGTATACCCGCTATCCGGGAAAATTTCCTGAGTAAGCTTGAATTTAATTTTTATAAAAAAATAAAACACTCATGCTGAGCGGTTAACTCGGAACCACGCGCAGTTTTCGGGCTTTTTTATTTCGATATGCGGTTGGCGTAGCCCCGGTGGCTTTTTGAAAAACGGAATTAAAGCTTGATTTTGAATTAAACCCGCAATCGTACGCAATTCGAATGATGCTATCGTCCGGCCGGTTCAACAGCCATTTTTTCGCAGCTTCTACCCGGTAATGGTTGACAAAGTCATTGAAATTCTTGTTTAAATGCTCGTCGAGAATTTTGGAAAGCTGGGGTTGGGTGATGTTCAAACGTTGCGCCAGTTCCAAAACCCTGAGATCCGCATTTTCATAGAGTTTTTCTTTTTCCATGAGCGAGTAAAGGTTTGCGATAACTTTTTTAGCGTCAACATTACGCATTGAGACATTCCGGTATTTGGTTTCAATAAACTCTTCAATGATATTGCTATAAAAACGCGGGTATCTGGCCCGGACCGAGAGTAAAATCAATAGCGTGAGATTGTTCCCGGTCAACCCGGTTGCCATCATCCACGTTTCGTTGACTCGATCTCCGTAAAGAAAAAAGATATTCAGCACATTTGCATAGACTAAAAACAAGATAAAGACGATCATGCGATAGCGGTTGACGACAATCGCCTTGGTAGCCTGCACAAAATGTTTGATCAAAGCGATCATATAAATATGGTGGTGAATCATGGCTCCAAAGATGATGACTTGAATAATATTGGTTTCGTGGCGTTCAACGGCCCGGAATGTTATCTGGCTGATGCTCTGGGGTTGAAAAAGGTAAGCTAACGAAAAAGCGATAAATAAGAGCCAGGCCGGCATCAATTGAAACACAAAGCTATGGTTGGCCTTTTTGCCATAGACGGCAAACAAGCCGATATTGTAATCGACCGGCCCGCTCATGAAAAGCACGGGTATAAAAAGAAGCGCCAATTGCGGGTAGCTCATGAAGACGCCGTCAAAATTCAGTCCATTGTACAAGTTAACGAAGGCAAACACAAGCAGAAAATAGATGAAAGCCCAGTTTGTGGTTTTCCGGCGCAGCAATTCGTTTACAGTTTCGTAAAACGGTATCGCTACGAAGAGATAAACCGAGAAAGTCAATACATCACTTGGTGTTTCAAACATTTTTATCCCGTGCATCTGGCATCACATTTGTTCTACTCTTATTGAGCCGATGCCCATCTCCCTCTTTATGGTTATAGTAGCATATCATAATAATACGTTTTCTTGTTTTTGATATGAAAGAAAAATATAGGATCTATCAATAATAATCCGGCTTGATTTGAAAAGAAAATATTTTTTAAAAAAGTTGTCCAGGAAAAATATTTTTGGACGACAAACATTGATTTTTCATTTATAAATAAAGTAGAATTGATGCCGGTCATATAGTGTATAGAAAGGTCGATACCGGTACAGTGGAAATGAGGTCTGCGCGGGTAGGGTTCCCTATTCGCGCAGAGCTTTGGGCGGCGACCTTGCGGCAATGCTGCCTTGAAGAGATAGGAGGAAAAGCCATTATACCATATATTTGGGATCATCCAATTAACTACCTCTTTTTGGCGAACCTGTATCATTTTTTTGATATGGGTTCGCTTTTTTTTTGTAAATATCGAAAATAGAGATAAGAATGAAAAAAGTTACCGGTTTTTACGATTATTTCCTGGGAGAGTGAAAAATTTGCGTATTTTGAGCCACCCTCCCTTTTTTTGGGTGGCGGGGCGGGTAGTGGGCAAAATCCCAAGCGTCACGACAACATTTTACGTAAAAATAAGAAAAAGAAACAAAAAAATAGTCATTCCCGGCAACAAAGTGTATAATTGATAAAATCGGTTAACCGTTTGGTTAAACCGAATGGATAAACCAGATGGATAATTTTCAAGGGAAACAGCAAACCAAAAGCGATGAAACCCCGGAAACCCCGGAAACCCCGGAAACAAAAGAAAAGATACTCCTGGCAGCCAAACACGAGTTTGCCAACAACGGGTTTGCAGGCGCCCGCGTCGGAATGATCGCCCAAGCGGCAGGCGTAAATAAAGCGATGCTTTTTTACTATTTTGGCAATAAAGAACAATTATACCATGAGGTGCTCATTCAATTTGTCGGAAGCACGCCCAAACACGAAATTTTCGATCTCATTCAAAAAGAGCGGCTATCGCCCCCCGACACCCTGGCTCACATACTCTATTTCATGATTCGCATACACTTTGAATTGATCGACCCCGATTTCCATCGGCTGATCTCCTGGGATATCGCCGAAGGGAAAAAAAACATACACTTTCTTTTCGCCAACTACTTTGCACCGGGGATGGAAAAGCTGGAAGGTGTCATTAAATCCGGCATAGAAAGCGGTTACTTTGAAACGCAATACCCTATCTTTGTGGTCTGGCATTTTATCTCGTTCCTGGTGGCCTATATCAGTCAAAATGACATGTTTGCCGGAACGCCGGTCTACGAAAGGCTCCACCTTCACCGGGGCAAAGACGCCATGACAGAGTATTTAATCCACTCGGTTTTTCAAATTCTTCGACCTGTGAACGCCCCACCTCTTGTCCCGGAACTGGAAGGCGGGCTGAAAAAAAAACTGGATCTGATTATCGAAGAGATGAAAGCCGCTAAAAAAGACGTCAAAAAATATGAAGAAAATAAGTAGAATTGGAAAAAACGGAAAAGGCGAATCAACCATGAATCGGCAAACTGGAATGACTGAAATGATAAATAAGAAACAACCCCGTACTGAGCTCAGCCCGCACCATCTCACGCTCGATACCTTCTTGTCTATAACAAAGCGGACCGGGCAAAAAGTACGGGCATCGGCCGGGCAAATAGGATCGATTGCCGCTCTTTTCCTCTTTCTGGCATTTGCTTCATCTTTCTTTTGGGGCGTTCGCGCCCAGGAGGTAAAATCGGGCGAAGAGGGGAGCGTCACCATTGGCAACTTTAAACTTTCTCTGGAAGAAGCGGTGAATATGGTCATACGAAAAAACCTGACCTTGCGCAAAGCCAAGTATGACGTTCTCATGGCCGATACCGATCTCTTGAAATACGAGAAAAAATTTGCCGCCAATATCAATGCGGAAGCCGCCTATGAAAAGCAAACGGTTCCTCTCAGCGGGACCGGCGCCGCCTTTGGGGGCGATGAAACGACCGATTTAAACGCGTCGCTTTCCATCGCCAAACTCTTCTCGACCGGAACAATGCTGCAAGCCGGTATCCGCGAAAGTCTTTATGATCAAAACGATTCGGGTTTTCCTACGTTTGGAATTGACCCGGATCCGGCCTACCATAAACCTTCGCTTTTTATTAACATTCAACAAGAAATATTGAAAAATGCGTTTGGTTACGGCGACCGGCAAACGTTAAAACTGCTCGAAGGCCAGTCCGAAATAAAAAGGGACGCCTTGATCAACCAGCTCTCCGGTCTTGTGGTTGAGACCCTGGTGCAATACTGGCAGGTTGTCATAGAAAAAAGCGCCGTCTCAAATGCCGAAGTGGCGAAAGATTCCACGCGGCAAATCCGCGACATTGTCGCCCGGAATACGAAAATCGGGCTTGCGGAAGATTTTGATCTCAACCAGTACAACTCATTGCTCTATGCTGCCGACAGCCAGCTGGAGATAACACGCAAAAGCCTTACCGAGGCTTCGCGCAAACTCTTGCGCATGATCGATATGCCCGCCGATACGAAAATCGAAGGCGTGACCGAACTCATTGATGTGATGCCCGAACTCAATGGCCAGGCGGCGCTTGAGGCTGCCTTTAGCAAAAGAATCGATTATAAAAACGCCTTGAAAGAACTGGAGCTCGCTCAAATTAACTTATCTCTGGCGAGAACCAACGCCCTGCCTTCGGTCGCTCTTTATTTTAACGCCAGCGCCTTGAGCCAGGCCGAAGCTTTTTCCGATGCGCTGGGCGACGCGATGGGTTTTCAATACCCGGTCTGGGCGGCCGGCGTTAAATTAAGCTACCCGCTTGGCGATCATTCCATTACCGCCGATTTGCGCAACGCCCATTTTCGTTTGCGCCAGGCCGAGATCAATCTCGAAGAACTGAAAAAAGAAATTCGCGATGATGTACTGGATAAAATGGATGCGGTCAGGGTGCAGCATGAAGTGTTGTTAAATTCGCGTCAAATGCTTGCCCAGTCCGAAATGCACTACAGCAAAGTGCTGGCGCGGGCGCGCACCGGCCGCTTCAATGCCGTGGTTGTGAAAAACGCGCTTGATGCGTTAATTGATGCCCGGCAACGAGAGCTTGAGTCCCTGGTTCGTTTTAACATTGCCCTTTTGCAATTTGACCTGGCGAAAAACGAAATTTTTGAACGCTACAAAATTGATATTGATAGAATACTGAGAGAGGTAGAATAATGAGAGGAATCATTGATTTTTTTATCCACCGGTCCATTTTCGGGAACCTGTTAAGCGCCATTATCATCATTACCGGCATCTTCGCTTTTTCTACCATGCAGCGCGAAGCCTTTGGGCGCGTTGAATTTGACATTGTGCTTATCACGACCATTTACCCGGGCGCCTCTCCCCAGGAGGTGGAAAAACTGGTAACGATCCCCATTGAGCGCGAGATTAAATCGGTGGAAGGGATTAAAAAAATCAACTCTTCTTCGATTGACTCTCGCTCCGGCGTTGTGCTAACCCTTGAGCCTGACTTGTCCGATAAAATCCGGACGCTCCAGGAAATTCGCGACGCCGCCGACCGCGCGAAATTTGACTTCCCGGAAGACGCCGAAGAGCCCATGATTACCGAACTGACATCCGCCCGGACCCCGATCATTGAAATTGCTCTCAACAGTAAAGCGGGGGCGAAACCGGGGCTCACGGAATGGCAATTGCGCGAGCAGGCGAAACTGTTGCAGGAAAAGCTTGAGCTGATTGACGATGTGGCGATGGTCGCCATGGGCGGGTACCGCGACCGGGAAATCCGCGTAGAAATCGACCCGGTGAAAATGTTTTTATACAATATTTCAGCGGATGAAATCATTGACGCTCTTCGCACGAGAAACCTGAATTTCCCCGGCGGGAACGTCATCGATAAGGGCCGGGAATATACCATCCGCACGGTCAAAGAATTTCAACAGGCGAACGAAGTCGGAGATGTCATTTTACGGCAAAACGACTTTGGCGGCGCCATTCGTCTGGGCGATATCGCCCGCATCATTGACGACTTTGAAAAGCGAAGTCTCATTCAAAAAGCAAACGGAAAAGAAGCGATCATCTTAACGGTACTAAAGAAGGAACACGGCGACGCAATTGATCTTGTCGACAAGGTCAATGAAGAGCTGGAAAAATTCCGGGAACAGGGGCTGGCCGATCTTGAAATTTCCACCATGAATGATTTGTCGTATTTTATCCGGCGGCGCCTCAATGTTTTGACGGGGAACGTCGGTATCGGTATTGCCCTGGTTTTAGCCTGCCTCTTTTTCTTTATGGGTTGGCGAGTGGCCATCATGGTCGCTTTCGGGATTCCCTTTTCCTTTGCCATCACCTTTGTTGTCATGAACCAAATGGGAATTAGCGTAAACTTGATCAGCATGTTCGGCTTGATTATCGTATCGGGAATGATTGTCGATGACGCCATTGTGGTGGGGGAGAATATCTACCGCCTCATTGAAAAGGGGGTGGCCCCCATGAAAGCCGCCATCATGGGGTCGCAAGAGATGCTCTTGCCGGTGATTGCCGCGGTATCGACGACGATTGTCGCTTTTTTACCTCTCATGTTCATGGGCGGGATCATGGGCAAATTTATCTGGGCCTTGCCGGCGGCCGTTATGATTGCGTTAGGCGCTTCGCTTCTAGAGAGTTTTTTAATTTTGCCGTCGCATGTTGTCGATATTACCGCCGGGGTAAAACAAAAAGATATTGTAAAAAAAGAAGACTCGTTAGAGCTGAGGTTTTTTCAAGGTTTGCAACACCGCTACCGCGGTATCCTTGAATTTTCGCTGCGCAATTCGTATGCGGTGTTAATGGTTTTCTTTTTTGTTTTTATCGGGGCCATTCTTTTGATCCGGGTTACCGGGTTTAGCTTGTTCCCGAAAGGAAACATTGAGGTCTTTTTTGTCAAGGCCGAAGCGTCCAGGGGAGTCAGTCTGGAAGAGATGAACCGCCGGATGCGGCTTTACGAAGAGTCGGTCCAAAACCTGCCGGAAAACGAACTCGATAGCTTTAATACAAAAGTCGGTATCCACCAGGAAAATCCGAACGACCCCTTTACCACACGCGGGAACCACTATGCGCAAATAGCGGTGTACCTGACGCCCGATACCATGCGCGAACGAAAAGCCTCGGATATTATCTCATTTATGTCTCGCCAGTTGGACCACCGGCAACCCGTAATTTTTTCGCAAATTTACCGGGGCCGTTATATGGTACATGTCACCAACATTGCGGAGGTTCTGGTTTTCGATATGGAATCGCCCTGGCAGGCCCCCCGCCGGTACGCCCTGGACGCCCCCTATCTGGCCGGCGCCGGTATCCGCGGGAACCGTCTCTACCTGTATGCGGGGGATCATCATCTGCACACCTTGAATCTTGACTCGGGCAAGTTTGGTCCGACCTATTTGTATGACTTTGGTCAAACCGATATTCCGCGCCGTTTTCTTTTTGCCTTTGAACCGGTTCAGGCGTTTTTGCTCGATGAAAACAGCAGCTTGTATGAGCTTGCTCTTCCCGGTGCAGATTCGGAAAAATCTGCGAAAGCGCCAGCGCCGGAACTAGAACAAGAACAGGAACAAAATGAAATGACACTGGATTCAAGCGAGCTCTTTACCTTTGACGATAAAGTGACATCTCTTCAATATTTTAATGAAGAAAACAAGATCATGATCACTACGGACCGGGGATCGTTGCAACTCTGGTCTTCAAACGACGGCGATTTGTCACTGGACCTTGATGTGACCGAATCAATTGAACCGTTGGCCCTGGCGAAAGAAAGAAGAGAAACAAACAAGCAAGATACCGGCGAGGGAGACAAGGCCGGTGTCCCGGCGCACTCCAAAGAAGAGCAAATGCTGCCCCGCCTGGAATACGCCGCCGTATCGCCGCAAAAGAACGTCATCTATTTTTCCACATTTGACGGTTACATCTTGCGGTATGACCGCAGCGAGGGCAAAGTCAATGCGGCTTTTTATATTACGGAAAAACCAATCACATGGTTGATGCCTGATCAAAAAAATCCCAATCGCATTTGGTATTCGTATGATTCCAATCTGGCGCTCTACGATCTTAACCAGGCGAAAACCGTCTCTCAATACGAAGTCGCCGGTTCGGTGATGGATGCCGTCGCCCGCGGCGGCCAGCTCTATTTTCTGGGCGAGAGCGGGGGCGTCTATGCGGTCGAAAACAACAGTAAAAAAACAATACGGGCGCCCAGCCGCAGTTTTGAAAAGGTCAGTTTTAAACAAGTGGCGGGCGGACCGCCGGTAGGCGACCCGGTATCGATTGAAATCCGCGGCGATGAATTTCCGGTTTTGCTGGAAATTGCCGAAGACATTAAAAACAAGCTGGCAACCATCAGCGGCGTATTTGATATCCGCGACAACTGGGAAAGGGGCAAGGTCGAGTACCATGCCATCATTGACGAAGAAAAAGCGTCGCTGGCCGGGGTGAGCGTCTTTCAACTGGCGTCAACCTTGCAGACCGCCTTTGACGGAAAAGTCGCCACCTCCATTAAAAAGATGGATGAAGAAATTGAAATCAGGGTTATTTTTCGCGAAGAGTTGCGCAACTCGCTTGATTCTCTCAGCAAAGTCATGGTGAGAAACCGGATTGGCAACCTGGTTCCCATTACCCAGCTGGCCAGGTTTGAAAAGCACCCGGGGATAGCCGTGATCACGCACGATAATTTAAAGCGAACCCTTTATGTGCGCGCCAACATTGATGAGCGAAAAAACTCAGCGGTTGAAGTGAACCTGCAAATCATGAAGATGATGGAGCCGGTGATGAAAGATAAAAAATACACCGGGTATACGCTGGATAGCGGCGGGGAAGTGGAAGACACCCGCGAGTCAATGAGCAATCTGGTGAAAGCCGCCGGTATCGCCGTTTCCGGGATTGTATTGATTCTCGTGATGTTGTTTGGCAACATGCGCCACCCGCGCGTTATTTTGCTTGTGATTCCAATGGGGATCATTGGCGTTTCTCTTGCCTTTTTCTTGCATAAAATCTTTTTTAACCCGAAACTGGTCTTTAGTTTTCTGGCGTCCTTAGGGGTGGTCGGGTTAACCGGGGTTGTGGTCAATGACTCAATTGTGATGGTTGACTTTATTAACAAGTTGCGCCGTTTGGGGTACAACCGCCATGACGCCATTGTCAACGCGGGGATTTCGCGTTTGCGCCCGGTGATCTTAACGACTGTAACAACCGTGTTCGGACTCTTGCCAACGGCATACGGCCTTGGCGGAAACGACCCGTTCTTAAAACCCATGGCCCTGGCGATGGCATGGGGGCTTCTCTTTGCAACCATGATTACCTTGATTGTGGTGCCGGCGTACTATTCGATCTGGGAAGACCGCGGTTATGTCTTTCACTCTTTTGTGAAAGGCGAAAGCAAAGGGTATCGCTGGGACAGTAAAAAATAGCGCTCAACGAAAAAGAAATAAAAGAAACGAAATTGAAATACTATGGCAAACTCGAAAAAAAAAGGCGATACGTCCCGGGAAAAATCCAGGGAAAAAATAGAGAAAAAAGCAATGAAAAGTATAATGAAAAAAAACCAGCTTGAAATGAAAAAATCGAAAAAATCGCGAAAAAACATTCAAGTAAAAACGGATGAGTTTGAAACGTCGGTTGTCATGGACATGGACGAATCGGAAATTCTCGAGTCGTACAGCAACAAATCTTTCATTCACCAGGAAGAGTTGAAAAAGATGAATTACCGCCAGCTCAAAGAGCTGATGCTTTTTTACGAATTGGAAGGCGATGTGGAGCGCTTTGAAATTGCCCGGAAGTTTTTGGCAAAGAAAAAAGAAGACCCGATAGAGTTTGCGCCAATCGGCTTGCGCATTTGGAGCTACTACTATGAAAAAAACCTGTTTCGCCTGGCAGTGGGCGCCTGGGTTTTGTTTTGGGTCATGTTCATTAAACCTTTTTTAACTTACAAAATGAAATGGGAACAATATGATCATTTTTTAACGAATGTCAAAAGCGCTTCCGCGGCGAAATACCTGGCAAACGGTATCCCGCTGGCCGGGGTTTTATTGGTACTGGGGATCTTGCTTCTCTGGGCCGGATGGCGCCTTTGGATGGCCTACCTGGAATCGTCAAAAAACAAAAGTTGGGGGCACTCAACCTTTTACCGCCGGAAAATCCGGTTGATCATTGTCGATTCTCATGGCGAATTTCTTCCAATGAAACGTCTTCTCTTGCGGGGAGCGATGAAGATGTTTCCGTTTTATGCGTTCTCTTTGGTTTACATGCAATTCCATGGCCGGGGTTTTCACGATATTCTGTCGGACACGTATGTATTGAAAGTGACAGGCGATCCTGACCCGGTAAAAATCCGGCAATTTATTGCAGAGAAGTCGGTCTACGCCAAATAATCGACATGGCCGTCATCTGCGGGTTTTTGTTCTTCGCCCGGGTGTAAATCGCCCTTGCGCTTGCGCTCTTTTTCGGAAAACTCGCGCTCCAGTTCCGGTTCGGTCTTGTTGCCAAAGTGTTTTTCTTTGTCTTCAAGCTCGCTTTGTTCTTCGGGCTTGGGGGTCTTGTTGACCATTTTTTCGCGGTTTTTAGCGTCTTCGACAGCCTGGTTATCCAGCGTACGCTGTTCCTGGGCGGCCAGGGTTTGGCGTACGCTCTGCTCCCTGGATGTCTCCAGCAGGGTATTGATGTTTACCTGCAGGTCAAGCGGTCTAACTGGCATGTCTATTCTCGTTCACACTTTTTTTTCGCCCGGTTTATGCCGACGGTGTTCTTCTTCTTTTCTTTTTCCCGTCTTCGCTTTCATACGGAAGTATCTTGATATTTCCGTTTTCTTCAGTAAAGGTAACATTATGGTATTCGTCATTGACCAGAAATTCTGCGCCGTTAATCTCGATCCGCACGCCGGGGTAGAGGGTTTTTTCAACATGAACTTTGCCGCCGGTGGCCAGCATCGCCATGTATTCGCTGAGTTGCGTTTTTTCTCCCTCGGCTTCTTTAATGCGTTCGTTGAGTTTTTCTTTGGCGGAAGTCATTTTCAATAGCAGCTCTTCTTTTGACTGGGTAAATTCTTCGCCTTGCGTATTTTTTTGGACCGTCAGGGTGCGCAGGTTTTGTTCGATTTTATCGAGTTTTTCTTTGGCCTGCTGGGCAATGGATTCAAGCTGCTTGATTTGCTGTAAAATTTTCGGGTTGGTTCCGACAACCACATAGGTTGGGGTAGAGGCTTGCGCGCCCAGTTGTTTCACCCGAACCTCTTCGCCCGCCATGATCTCTCCGCCTACAATTTGCGCCCGTTTACCGTTGCAAATGATTTTGCCGCCGGCATGGATTTTCGAGTGCAAAATGCCTTCGGCGACGATCACATCGCGTTCGACATTGACTTCGGCGTTTTGGATAAATTTGGCAAAAGCGTGACCGGTTGTAGATTCAATGACGGCGCCGTCGCGTCCCTGGATACCTTGGCGGATAATGACATCGCCTTCCGCTTCCATATGCGCTTTTTGCACACTCCCGGCCACCTCGATATTGCCGGCCGCTTTGACTTCCATATTATCCGAAACGGAGCCGCGGACAGTGACCGACCCCAGGAACATAATATTCCCGGTATCGAGACCGACATCGCCGTTAATGACATAGTTCTCTTCGACATTGACCTTGCCGCCCACAAAAACAACCTGCCCGTTCTTTTCGGCAATCAACTGTTTGCCGTCTTCTGAAAGAATCGTTCCCTTGCCGGGTCTGAGTTCGCTGGGCAAACCGTCTTTGGCCGGGAGAACTTTATTGTAGATTGTTTTCCCCGCTTTGCCTTTTTCGGGCGGCAGCAGTTCGGCCAATACCTGGCCTTGCACCACGTTTTCAATCAGGTCTTTTGCTAAAAAGTCAATGCGCCCGGATTCGTCTTCTTTAAATTCGATTTTTTTATCAATGCGTACTTTATAATCGACATACCCGTCTTTTCCATGCTGGACAGGCGTTCCGGCTGCGGCGACAATCGGTTCTCCGTAAAAGTCATTGTCGAGCGCATCCTGAATTTTTTCTTCCTGGAACCCGTAAACCACGCCCGATTGTTTGAGCGCCTGGACCACCTCCTTGGCGGTCAGGTGGCGGCCCCCGGGGCGGGGAGCCGAAACCATGATATTGACTTCCATCTCGTCGGGCGAGATGTCGATCGTCATGGCAGAGTCGGCTTTCGGTTTCGGAATATAATTGCCAATTTTTACCGGTTTGGGCGCTTTTTTACGGATCGCTTTTTCAATGAGCCCTTTGTCGTAGCTCATCACCCCGGAGCGGCGCGCGCTTTCCAGGGCGTCTTCCAGGGTAGCGGCTTCGCCTCTGCCTTTGGGCGGGATAATCTTTAAAAAGACGCCATGAGAATAGATGCGGACAATCGCTTTCCCGTCGGCATCAGGCTCGATTTCCTCTCCGAACTCGTTAAAAAGTTTGCCGGTCTCCAAAGAAATTTCAAGATCTTCGAGATCGTAATTTTGGTAGTGCGGCACATATTTTCGTACAATGACCCGGTACGGCGTGCGCAACATACCGAAAAGAGCCGAACTTCCTTTTTGTACGATTTCATACTCCAGATCGCCGATATCCGAATGAGTGGCACTGGAAGCCAGTTTCAAGGCTTCATTGAGAGAGTCGGCGTATACTTCAACCTCTTCAAAATAATCGCCGGATTTTCGTTCCAGCGACTCAATTTCCAGCTCAAGTAGCGTTTCCTGAAGCTTAGAGAGTTTCATGGTCTTATTATCGGCATATCCGAAGCAAAAATCTAACCGGCGCTTACTCTTTCAGGATAATTTCAAATTCGCTGGTCACACGCGCACCTTCCAGATATTGAACCACTTGCAGCGTTTGCAAACGCTCCAGATAGGCTTTATATGAATATAACATGGCGGCTGTCGGGGTGGCCATGAAATATTGATAAATTGAGGCAAGATCGGCGTACATGAAAGATTGAATTTGCGTATCGGGCAAGCGTTTGCTTTCCTGGTTGATCAATCTTTGGGTATACGATTTTTTGGAAAGCTTTTTATCCTTATTAAATAGATCGAGATCCGTGCTCAAGTAAAGCGTTCGCCCGTCTTTGGTAAGATAGGTAGAAACGACTTCTTCGGTAAACTCTCCGTTCGGCTGGCGCACCACCTCTTTGCGGTTGATTTGCCAGACATCGCGGTCGTTTTTACGGTCATGAATTACTTCAGTGTTTTCGTCTTCCGAGGCGGCTTTTTCAAGCTTTGAGAGATACGTTAAAAAATTTTGCTCTTCCGATTCGGTAATGTTAATGCTGATATCCATGTTATACCGGGCCGGGTTGTCAATATAAGCGATTGTGGGTATCGCGGTAATATTAAACGATATGTTATTGTCGATCAACGCCAGCGGATCAAGTTTCGATTTAATTTCCAGGTCGCCCGAAAGCAAATCCAAAAAGAGGTGGGGCGCCATATCAAAGGGGTATGAATTTAATTCCGTTCCGCTCTCTTCCGAAGCTTGTTTGATAATTTCAAATAAATATTGGTAGTTCATTTGGAACTTGCCGTAAAGCAATGAAACGGCGTCGTCATAATCGACAAGCGGTTTGGCCGGGGCGTAGTCGAGCAAATGGTGTGTGAGCGAGTCCTGGTTTTCCAGCGCTTCTTTTCTGAGGTTTTGGTAAGCGGCAAAACGAATGCCGCGGGCGCCCAGATAAATACCGGCCGAGGCGGATATGTAATCTTTAATTTGCAGACCGGAAAACTGTTCGCCGCCAACGGAAAGAAATTGAATTACTTCATCGGTATGTTCCGTACTGAAAAACAAAAAGGCCACTTTTTCGGATTTGTCGGTCTTTTCGTTTTCGTAATGCTTCTTTTCTATTCGGTAAATCTCAGTTGCCGCAAGAGGTTTTGCGGGGGTCGTTTCAAACGATCGAATTAATTCAAGCCCGTTTGAGATGACAATGTGATCGTCCATGCGCAGAAAAAAAGTATTTTCCGGACCGTTGGCTTGAAAGAGGCGGTCGGCTTCCAGTTCGCGGACGCCTGGGTCTGCGCCGTCATCTTTTTTTTCTTTCTCTTCCTGGCCGGGGGGCGCATCCGGCGAAGAGCCTTCCTCTGCGTTTTGTTCCGGTTCGTTGCGGTTGATTTCCAGAAAATATTGATAGAGCTTAAGAGAATCGCTGGCGGGCAGAAAGGCCGCGTATTTAAATACGGCATCTTGCGCTTGTTTCCCGTTTGGGTTTTTCTCCCCGGCGGGCGAAGTTTGAAAAGAGATGCCAATCGGAGATTTCGTATCCAGGCCGATAGCTTCCCAGTCTTCCATAATTACGGGGTTGATGCCGATTGATTGTTTGACTTTTTCCTGCATCATAAGCCAATCGCGCGAAGCTTGCTCTTCGCCGGCCAGGGCAAAGTAAAATTCTTCAAGGCGTTGGAACAATGTTTCGGTCGAAGAGACCTCAAAATAGAGCGGCGTATTTTCGGTGACGCGTTGGGCCGGGTCGAAGGGCAGAAGTTGCGCGGGGAAAGATGCGAATAAAAATGCGATCAGCAATAGCGTTGTTTTCTTCATAGATTAGCTGGATAACGGATTCTTGGTTGGATGACAAGTTTTTTTCGCAGGTTTTTTTCGGTGAAAATTACGCCTTACGCCTCTGCCAGGAGCAATCGATGATTACCGTAGGTATAAATTTTTTTGCACATTTCCGCCGTTTTTTCCAGCTCTTCTTTGGCTTTTTCTTGCGCCAAAAGCGCCGACTGGCTTTCCCGGTTTCGGCCCCTGCGGTAATATTTGGACCCGACGGAAGGGGTTTGGATCAGTAAAATTTCCTGCGCATACGGAGATTGAATTTCCGCCGTTTGTTTTTCTTCTGAGTATTGTTGAAAAGCCAGCAATAGCCGCGTTACGGCCTTGGGGTCAAAAAGACCGTCTCTGGTATAGGGGGGGTCCGCAAAAAAAATACGAGAGAGCGTGCGCCCCGCAAGATTCATTTGATCGTCCGGCGGTTCCCGTAAAATCTTTTCCATTCGGCGGAAGGTATCCGTTTTTTGCACAAGCGCATGGTTGTTTTCCCGGCGCTCGTCAATCCAGCGGCGCAAATGAGAGCAACGGGCGCCGTCAATTTCAAAGAAAAAAACATAAGAGAAACTGCGGCTCAGGGCTTCAAAGCCGATTTGCCCGCTGCCCGCAAACAGGTCATAAAACAAAGTAAGATCCGGCGGCGCGTGTAAGTGAGATGCGGCTATATTAAAGATAGCTTCTTTTAATTTTTGACCGGTAATTTCGTCATGGCGTCCAATGGCGGGCGGTGAGGGGAGTTTTTGCCGGCGGTATTTCCCCTGCAGGATATAGCCGGATACAACGGGGCCGGACATGCTTACCCCGATTTGCGGCGAGTTCTCTGGATACCGTATTCAAGCAGTTTTTTATAGAGGGTTTTGCGTGCGATTCCCAGAATCCGCGAAGTTTCCGAAATGTTGTAATGCGTCGATTCCAATACCAGTATTATATATTCGCGTTCCAGTTCGCTCAGGCTGTATTCGGGGCGAAGCGGAGAATTATCCGAAAATAAGGTCAGGTTTTCCGGTTGATCGTTTTCCCGCAAAAAGACGTTCGGTGAGAAGCTCCCCAGCTCCTGGCGCAGTCGAGCGCTGCGGTGCTCATTTTCGGCAGAATCATGTTTTGACAACTCGGCGCCTGCGCCGGGTGAGCTCGTGTCGAAATGCCGAAGCAGGGTTAAGTTCAGTTCGCCGCTTGCCAGGTGGCAAAGCTGCAGCAGGGTTTCGCGCAGTTCGCTTACCTGCCCGGGGAACTTTCGGTTTATCAACGCTTGTTTAAATTCTGTGTCCGCTTCAAGCTGCCTGTCATGCTCTGAACGGTACCAGGAAAGAAAATTTTCAATGAAAAGCGCAATATCGTTTTTTCGCTGGGCCAGGGTCGGGATAGGAATGACATAACCATGGATATGCGAGTTCAAGTCCTGGCGGAAAAGTCCCTTATCGACCAGCTTTTCAAGATCGATATACGATGAAAAAATAAAACGGCACTTTATCTTGATTTTTTCGGAGCCGCGCATGTAGTACCCCATACGAAGAGCCCGCAGCAAATCAGCCTGCAGATTCCACTTTAGCCGTTCAACGGATTCTATAAAGACAGTCCCCCGGCCTAACTGTTCCAGAAGACCCGACTTGGCGCGACCGAAACCGGGGAGATTTTTTTCATTGTTCCCGAACAAAACGCGGTCTTGCAAATGGGGGGGGATGTTTGCCAGGTCAATGCGGTAAAAATTGTCGTGATAGCGCGGTTGCCATGAATTCCGGTGGATCGCTCTTGCAATTTCTTCCTGCTCGAGTCCCCTGACCCCGGAAAGAAAAACCGGCGATTTTTCTTCGGGCGCGGCTTCAATTAAATCCAGAAGCTGGCGCGCATAACGCGATGCGCCCGTGCGGAAAAAATTGGCCAACTCTTCGGGGTGTTTTGCCGCTTCGCGATTTCGCCCTGAACCGTTTTTTTGTTTTTCTATTAATCCCGAAAGCCTGGTTTCAAAATATTCTTTTTGCGCCGTTTGAATACGATAACCCCGGCGCGCCTGCAGGGTCTGGTAATTTTTATCGAGAAAAATGCGAAGCCCGGCGTAAAACTCTTTTGAAGATAGGCCGGCATTTTCAGGAAGCCACATAATATCGGTAATTCCCGTTTCTCCGGCGATTTCCGGAAAGTTTTCTTGCGAGGCGAATTTCCAGTCAACCAGAAGCAGGATCGCCAGTTCGCCCGCCGCAAGGTCTTTGTGCCGGGTTAATTTTTGAATCCAGTTTTTGGTTGTACTAAAAGGAGTTTCAATATGGATAAGAGCGATGTCGACTGAATTTTTTTGCACGCTGCGGAGCGCTTCTTTATATGAAGAAGAAAGAAAAATCTGGTAACGGTTTTTCAACGCAGCCTTGATTGACTTGCGGAACTCGGGGTGGCCCTCGATCAGTTGAATAACCGGCATGGTGCAATACCAAGCCTTGATTGTAACCTGTCAACCCTGTTTGACGGGCAGGTATATTTTTATTATATTAATGTCTTTTTCCGTTTTCGGCATATTTTTTTTTGCTTTATTAAATATCGCCTCATGACATTTTGTCCCTCTTTACTTCGGAAGCCATATGAAATTTTCAGTAGAAAAAGCCGCCCTGGAAAAGGCAATGATGCAACTCGATGCCATTGTCCCCGGCCGCGACACGCAGACATTGCTTTCCAATGTCTTGATTTCCATTGACGAAAACAGGTTAAAGATAACCGGTTCGGATATGGAAAGCACCGTCCGGATTTCAATGGATGCCACCGATACCCAGCCGGGCGAATTGATTGTCAAAGCCAAAAAAATGTCCGAAATTGCCCGCCAGTTAAACTCAAATGAAATATATTTTGAAGCGTTAAAACCCGAAGACGAAGAACCGAACCCGGAAGAACCGGGCGCCCGTTATATTGTCCGGATGGAAGGCAAAGATGCAAGGGCGGCGAAGTTCCGCATGACAGGTTCGGATCGTTCTCATTTTCCGGAAATCAACGAAATTTCATCGGAACGCCTGGCTAAAATTCCAGCCGACATTTTAGACGAAATGTTAGCCAAGACTTTTTATTCCATATCGCAAGAAGACAATCGCTATATTTATAACGGTATATTTTTCAAGGCTGACGGGAAAAAACTGACTCTGGTCGGGACAGACGGCCGGCGGTTGGCCGCCGTGACCAGAACCATGCCGGAACCTCTGGAGCTTGGTTCTGCAGATAACGGCGACGTCGTGGTTCACGCTAAAGCGATCCGCGAGTTGCAAAAAATCATAGAGGGCGACCAAACCATTGAGGTGGGCGTAGAGCAACGCGATATCTTTTTTAGAATATCTCAAGCCGAACTTTCGAGCCGTCTGCTTGAAGGCAAGTTCCCGGATTACAAAAAGGTCATACCCGAATCGGCCGAATTTTCGTTTGAAATCAAACGAGACCTGTTCATGGACGCAATCCGCCAGGTAATGGTCATGACCGAACAGCCTTCGTATCAAATCCGCATGTCCATTTCGGGCGAAGGCGTTAATATGACGGCCAATACCCCGGATGTCGGCGAAGCGGAAATCAGTCTGCCGGTTCAAGTCGCGGGAGCGGATATGGAAATCGGCTTTAACGCAAACTATTTCATGGATATCCTCAAAAACATACAGACAGATGTCGTTCGTTTGAAATTGATCGACCCGAGCAAACCGATCGTCTTTGAAGATCCCGAAGACGCCGATTTTGTCGCGCTGGTCATGCCTATGAAGATATAAAGATTTCATTAAAGAAAGAATAGAAGACTATAATGGCGCCGGAAGATCGATTTTTGCTTCACCTGCAAAAAATCCGCCTGCGCAATTTCCGCGTATTCCCCTCGCTTGATCTTGATTTAGGCGCTCGCCTGGTTTTTATCACCGGCAATAACGGGTTGGGAAAAACCTCAATTCTGGAAGCCGCCGGTTTAATGAGTTCGTTGCGTTCGTTCCGCAATGCCGGCGACCGCGATTTAATCCGCTGGCAAGACCGGCACTATCATGTCCGGCTGGAATATGAAAACACAAACGGAAAACAGGTTTTGTCGGCGGGCTTTGGCAAAGAAGGGGCCGCTTACCGGCGAAAACTTTCGTTTAACGGAAGGCAGCTCCAAAGCGTAAACGACTTTATCGGCAAATTCCAGACCGTGGTTTTTTCGCCCAACGATATCCGAATTCTGGATACGGAAATGTCGGAGCGGCGAAAATACATCGACATGGTTTTGTCTACGCTTTCTCCCGCCTATCTGGCCGCACTGCAACGCTATCGAAAGTTACTTGAGATGCGTTCCAAGGTATTGAAAAAATACGGGGCGGGGCAGGCCGAATATCTTGATTCTCTTGACGTAGAGACGGCCCAAACCGGCTCTTTGATCCAATCGGAACGCTCCGGTTTTTTAACGCAGTTCCAGGAATTTTTCGATTCGGCTCTCGAAAAAATATCCGGGGCAAACGAGGCATGGACTCTTGAGTACGAGGCGTCGATCCCCGGCGGAGAGGAAAAATCGGTGTATAGTCAAGGGTTAAAAAAAGCGCGCGAAGGCGACGTAAAAATGCGCCACTCCACCAAAGGGGTCCACCGCGACCGCATTTACTTTCGCCCCAAATTAACCAAAACGGCGGCAAAGCCTCAAAAACCCCAGGCAGAAAGTGAAACAATCGACACAAAAACAAACCGGGCCCGTCTTGAGATCAAAGAAATAGGGTCGCAAGGTCAAAAACGTTCGGCGGCGTTAGCCCTCAAAATGGCTCAATTTGAGTACACCGGCAAAAGAACGCATGAGACGCCGGTATTGCTCATCGATGATGTTTTAAACGAACTGGATATCGGGCGAAGAAAACGTTTTATCGAATTTTTAGGCAACATTGGCCAGGCCATTGTCACGGCAACCGACCTTGAAGGGATAGGCGAATTTATAGAAAAACAAAAGAGCGTATCAGGCGTGTTGACATACGAAGTGAAAAAAGACGAAGAGGGCAACTCCGTTGTGTCGCCGGTCCGGATCGCCTAACTAACGATTAATTTCCGGTTAAAAACTCAATCAGCTCTTCGGGACGGTTTAGTATTTTCCGGGCGCCCGTCTCTTCCAGTTCGGCGACGGTGCGGTACCCCCAGGAAACGCCCAAAGGTTGCATGCCGCAAGCCAGGGCCGTTTTCACGTCAACTCCGCTATCCCCGATAAAAAGAAAGTCTCTGGGCGAAACCGAGAGTTCGTTTGCAATTTCAAGAGCGGCGGCGGGGTCGGGCTTTTTCGGAACCCCTTCTCTCGCGCCATACACCGCTTGAAAATGCCATTTTTGTAAAATGGTCGCGGCAATTTTTTTCGTAAACTCATCCATCTTGTTTGAAAGAATCGCCAGGGGAACCTCCAGGGTTTGCAGAGCGTCCAGGGTTGGCGCAATCCCGTCGTAGACAACGGTATGGCGGTCATAGCATTTGGCGTATTCTTCCAGGGTGGTTTGCAACACCCGTTTTTTTAAATCGTCGCCGGCTTCTTGCGGCAGGGCTTTTGCGACAAGATTGGCCAGGCCGGAGCCTACCATATTACGGTAAGCTCCGATCGTGTGAGAACTCTGCCCATGCGCCTCTAAAGCGGCATTGACGGCGCAAGCGATATCGCCGACAGAATCGACTAACGTTCCGTCGAGGTCAAAGAGAATTGCGCGCGCCTTCATCGTTCGCGTATCGTTTAGATCGGTTTGCCGTGCGCTTTGAGGCTTTGCCGCTTTCGGTTCTACTGCCGGTTTTTGCCGGTCAAAGCCTTTAAGAAGGCGGCAATTTTATCCGTTTCATCCTCTTTGATATCAACGCCAAGCTGGTGGTAAGCCATTTTGCGAATCGCTTCTTCGAGGGTCTCAACGGAACCGTCATGAAAATAAGGGTGAGTCAAGGCAACGTTTCGCAACGAAGGAACCTTAAACACCTGCCGGTCGGTTTCATCGCCGGTAACGGCAAAGCGGCCAACGTCTTCTGTCGGGTAGGCGTTGACCATACCGATTTTGCGGTACTTATCGCCCCCCATAGACGGGCCATTGTGGCAAGTGGCGCAACCGGTGTCGATAAAAAGACGCAAACCGGCTTGCTCGTCAGCCGTTAGCGCCCGGTGGTCCCCCCCGATAAAGTCGTCAAAACGATCATTGGTTACAAGAGTTCTCTCAAAAGCGGCAATGGCTTCCGCAAGATTATCATAAGTCATCGGCTCGCCCGCGCCCGGGAAAGCGGCGGCAAACTCATCGGCATAGCCTTCCATGTCTTTCAGTTTGCTCATGGTTTCGGCTTCCGAAGGCATGGCCATCTCAATGGGGTTTAAAATGGGGCCTTTGGCCTGGGCTTTCAGGTCAGCGGCCCGGCCGTCCCAAAATTGGGCGATATGAAAACCCGCGTTTAAAACGGTAGGCGCATTGCGGCCACCTTTTTGGCCGTCCACGCCGGTCGAAGTCTGAGCGTTGTCCGTACCGCTTTTGGCGGCGTCATGGCAACTGTTGCAAGAGATGGTGCCATCGATTGAAAGGGCGGTCTCAAAATAGAGCTTTTTCCCCAGGGCGACCTTTTCCGGCGTGTCATTTTCCGCTCCCGGCATCGTGTCCGGAAGCTGGCCAAAAATCTCGCCGGCTTCTTTCATAAGTTGTTTGGTTTCTGCCGACGGGCCGCAGTGGAAAACGGCGAAGGCAAAGACGAACGCTAAAAAAAACTGTTTCTTCATTTTATCTCCTTTTTTATCTTACGTTTTTAAATAAGTTACATTTGATTCGCCGGCATACGCAGAGGGCGCTAGGCCGGTTCAGGCGTGTTTTTATCCGGCGCACTATGAACCGAGAGACGTTTCAGACCGAAATCATGAAATTCGTTTTCATAAAAGTTAACCAGCTCTTTCTCTTTCTCATATCGCTCCTGGTGGCTCATCCCGGCAATTTTTTCAACCCCAAAACGGTTGATCATATCGCGAATCGCCAGGCGATCAATGAGCTCGTCCCAAAAACAGTTTTCTTCGTAAATATCAATTGCCTCGGCAATCTCCTTGTCTTCATCAAGGGCAGAAGCGGCAAAGTATGAATGATTATCGGGGTCTTTCATTACCCAGTCGGCCAAACCGTTATCGTGAGCCATTTGAAAAAACCGTTGTTCTAAACTCGAAAGCCTGTCAAACAATGGGTCACTCTCTTCTTCCTGACTGCGCGATTCGGCAACCCACATACCAAGATAAATAAGACGGAGCAAATCCTGAAACTGCTCCATGGGAATGTCAAATTGCATGGTTACAATTTATGAAATATAGCGGACAGGGCAATAATTTTTGATCGGAATCCGGCGTTTTCGCAAATACGCCGCATAAAAAACAACAACAAAAGGAAAAAGGGGCAAGCGGCCCTGACGCGCATGGATGCGCTAATGCCGTCGAAGCCACAGATGGCGAGAGACGGCCTGGCTCCGGCTATTTGCGTTCCCTAACCATCCCCGCCCTGATGGGTGGGGCCAGAAGAAACGCGAATTTTTCAGTTTCCATTTAAAGAATCGCCTTTTTGAAAGATTTTTTTCAGCCCCGGGAAATTTCGCAAAAATTGGCTCGATGCGGCAAATGAGTCTCCGCCACCCCGACGTTATTTTTCTACACACTGCTTTACGGGATGCGCGCCATAAACGCCAAATCCCGCCCCTGACGCAAAGATAGTAATCGAAAAACTCCTTTTAAAAAAAATATTTTCTTAATACAATATTAATTAACCTCGCGTACTTTATGTTCAAATAAAAAACAAGGAGAATATATGCTGACCAACCATATTTGGGAAACAAACGAGCGTTTTGTCGCCGATGTCGCTACAAAAGCCGCCGTATCCGCCGAAGATAACTACGAACGAGAGGGGTGGGGCCGCGGCGATCAAGAAGAGCCTTCGTACGCCCTGTTTTCTTGCCATGAAGGCGACTTTGAAGAGGAGTTCGGCTCCGAAGATGTCATCTGGGATGATGAATGACTCCCCGGTGCCCGTTTCCCCTTGCCAAAGAAAGAGGGGCCGATGCTATTATACTTTTTATGTCATACAATCTCCCGAACCTCAATTTTCGCATCTATGCCAAACAACCTGCAACCGAAAATGGCAAATTCATTCAAAATGGATTGACGTCCTGACGCAAGTATTGGTTATACCCTATGCCAAAGATAAAAACGAACCGTGCTGCGAGAAAACGTTTTAAAGTAACGGGCAGCGGAAAAATCAAACGGGCACGAGCAAATAAAAATCATATTTTAACGAAAAAAACCGCCAAGCGTAAACTGCATTTGCGCAAAGGCGTCTATGTAGATGCCAGCAACGAAGCAAATGTAAAACGCCTGCTTGGCATGTAACCTTGCCATTTTTATTGGAGTACTATTATGCGAGCAGTAAACGGAACAATTCATAAAAACCGCAGAAAAAAAGTTTTAAAACGAGCCAAAGGCTTCATGGGGGGCCGAGGTAACCTTTACCGTACCGCCAAAGACGCCATCATGAAATCGGGCCAGTGGGCCTACCGCGACCGCCGGGTTAAAAAAAGAGAATTTCGAGCTCTCTGGATTACCCGTATCAATGCGGCTGTCCGCAAAGAAGGACTCAGCTATTCTCAGTTTATGCACGGTCTTTCCAAAGCCAATGTTGATTTAAACCGGAAAAGTCTTTCCGAAATGGCGATCAACCAACCTGAAGTCTTTCAGGAAATTATCGCCGTCGCAAAATCAAATATCTAAATCACATTTCAATTCCGGGGCCCGCGTTTGAACCGGGCCGCTGGCAGCTTTTTCATTTTTTATTTTTTCATAATCAACCAAAAGCGGAATTGCTTTTGGTTTTTATACGGCTTTTTAAAAAGGGAAATCGGGGAAGATTTCGCTTCCCCGAAAAAATTTGGAGGTGCTATTCCGAAATAATATCCAGGCTTACTTGTTTCGCCTCGTCGCCATTGTATTTCAGTTCCATTTCATAATGGCCCGATTGCAATCTGGCAAAGTAGGCGTAATCTTTGGTGACCGGGCAGGTCGCCAATAGAGTTCCGTTTTGTTTCAGGTTAACCGACTTCGGTTTCTTTTCATAGCCCTGCAGCTTTAGTGTGAGCATAACTGTGTCGGCGCTGTCCTGGACAAAGTGATAGACCATTTTCCGGTCGCCGTTTTCTTTCGTAAAAAAGTGCAAATAACCGGAAGGTTTTTCGTTCTCGAGCGGTGTTTCATTTGGCGCCCCGGAGCGAACGGGAACGGCTTCGGGCGTTGGTAAGGTGAAAATATTATCCATTGTCTCGCCAATTAACGTAATGCCTTCCTTTACCCGAACGGCGATCCTGTCTATGGCAGAAGGGGCAGACGCCGGTGACCGGTTTACCGCTTGCGCTTCAAGGCGGTTGCGCACAATGGTTTTCAGGTATTCCGGGGTTTTCTCCGCCGGGTTGGCGCTGAAATCTTTCATTGCCGAGGCAATTTCCATGACCCGGAAAAGCTCTTCCGTAGAAAGAACCGTCGAGCCGCCGGCCGCTTTTTCATCCGCAGAGTTTTCAAGAAACCGGCTTAGTTTTTCTGCCGATTCTGCCAGTTTGTTTTCATCCGCCGGGGTTGCGCTCGCCGAACCTCGGGCCTGGCTGGTTCGGCTGACCGGGAAAACATTTTCCAGCCGGTAGATCGCCAAGCTGCAGGCCTGACATTGATCCAGATGTGCCAAAGCTTTATCCCGGTTCTCGGGACTCAGGTAATTTTCGATAATAGGATAATTACATTGATTATCGCGGGACTTTTCCGAATGTGCGTTCATGGTTACCCTCTTTTGGTTTTTTATATCCTCTTGCTACAAGTTATACGACAGATCCTGCGCATGCCTTTTTCTTTTTTCTCTTCACTAATAAGAGACGGGTATCTTGCCTTCAAAACAACAAAAAAAAATATTTGGGACCAATTTTTTAAAAAAAATCAGGCTGATGAAGAGCTTTCTCTGGTAATGCTATCAAACGTTTTTGCCAATTTTTCAATGATGCGGATCAGTTGTACGGAAAGCACGCCCTCGCTTGTATTCATGAGAGGCACGATATCCTTGTAAGGAACGCGGGTCATCAACAGGCTCTTCTTCTGAGATTTTAAAAGCCGCAACTGTTTTGCCCTTTTTTTGCTAAACGCTCGTATCCACTCCAAAACCTCAAGATCAATTTCGGGAGAAGAAAAGTCTTCGCTCCATTCGTTTCGTCCGGTTTTAATTGTCGGGTGTTCCATAAAGTAATGCTCAATCCGGTTTTCCAGCATAGTCATCGCCTGGTAGTTTGCCGTGAGCTTATCTTCGACCTTTCGCACTTCCGAAGCTTTCTCTCTCCCGATCTCTTTTAAATCAAATAGACGCCGGTGGACTTCTTCTTTTTGCAAAGCGGCAGTTTCGCAAATCCAGTCGACTTCTTCTTCGGTAATATCCATATAATAAATATAGGCAAGTTTAAACAAAACCCGGTGCGCCATTTTCAATTCGGAAAGGTGCTTCTTGAAGTTTTCAAAGATTTCGTCTTCTACCGAAAGAGTTTCATCCGTATCGGCGATATAGTCAAGCCCGTCGATAATATTGCCATTGGAATCCGTTCTGGCGAAAGTTGTGGTGCGAATTTTATGGCGGCGCGAGCGTAAAAAATCAATTACCAGATTGCGTAGCACGGAAAACAACCAGGTCGTAAACCGCGATTTCTTTTTAAAACTCGTAAACTTTCGCCCGTCGTTTAAGTGTTCAAAGGCATAGAGGTAAAAGTCGCCGGCTTCGTCTTCGGAAAAATTGTAGTAGCGCAACGGGTAGCTATAAATTTCGTCGGAAAAAATTTCAAAAAACCGATTGATAGCTTCGGGATTTTTTTCTTGTAAATTCGATAAGATAGGCGTAATTTGTTGTTCTTTCTCCTGTAATACGCTCGTATCGCTCATGATCTATTCAACGGTTACCGATTTAGCTAAATTGCGGGGTTTGTCAACATTGCAGCCCCGGTAAAGAGCCGTATAATATGCCAAAAGTTGCAAAGGAAGAACCGCAAGAATTGGCGAGATGGACTCGTCCGCTTTCGGTATTTCTATATAATAATCGGAAAGGTCAATGATTTCTTGGTCTCCTTCCGTAATTATGGAAATAATGGTCCCTCTGCGCGCCTTGACTTCCAGAAGGTTAGAGAGGATTTTCGTTCTAATTTCGCTGTCGGGCACAATAACAATTACCGGAACTTCTTCGGCGACAAGGGCGATAGGTCCGTGTTTAAACTCGCCCGCTGCGTAGCCGGAGGCGTGGATATAGGAAATTTCTTTCAGTTTCAGCGCGCCCTCAAGAGCGGTGGGGTAGTTGTAGGTTCGGCCGAGAAAAATGGCGTCATGCTTGTCCGTCAAGAAGTTGGCTATTTTTTGAATCGGCTCGATATTGTTTAAGATAAGCTCCATTTTTTCGGGAAGCGTATGAGCTTCATTTAGTAAAGGTTCGATTTGTTGTGTAGTCATTGCCCCTTTGACGCGGGCAAGAAAAAGCGAAAAAAGGTAGAGGCTGATGAGTTGCGCCGTATACGCTTTGGTTGAAGCTACTCCGATTTCGGGCCCTGCATGCAAGTTAATGACGCCGTCAGATTCACGGGCCATGGTGGAATTCATATTGTTTAAAAATGAGAGTACTTTGAGAAATTTCGATTTCGCTTCGTGGATGCCCGCGATGGTATCGGCTGTTTCGCCCGACTGAGAGATTCCGACAACAAGAGTGTCGCCGCCCATGACCGGATTGCGGTAGCGAAACTCTGACGAGAAATCGGCATCGGTATAAATTTGCGCGTACTGTTCCAAATAATTTTTACCTACAAGCCCGGCAATGAGAGATGTGCCGCTTGCCTGTATGATCACCCGGCCAATTTCTTTTAAATAGTCATCGCTGATTTTCAGTTCTTCAAAAGAAATTTCTTTTTTTTCGTTTAACCGCATGGAAAGAAGATTGCGGATAATACCGGGTTGCTCATAAATTTCTTTTAACATATAATGAGGGTATTCGCCGCGGTCAAGTTCTTCCGGCCGCATTTCAATTTTTTCAAAAACGGGATCAAACTCGACGCCTTCCCAGGAAAAAAAGCGGATGTTCCCCTGGCTCATATAGCCCCATTGAAGGTCATCCAGGTAATACGCATCGGTTGCAATCGGAACCAGGGCGGGGAGATCGGAAGCCAAAAACGTTTCTCCGGAGTCATTGCGGGCGACAATGAGCGGCGCCCCGTTGCGGACAAAATAAATCCGGTCCGGGTGCATCTCGGAAATCACCGCAATGGAATATTTTCCTTCCAGTTCATGAATTGTTTGTAAAAACGATTTTTCGAAGTCATGGTGGTGCTTCATGTGATAATCAATGAGATGGGCGATGACTTCCGTATCGGTTTCGGAGCGAAAGACATACCCCATGCTCGACAGCCTTTTTTTCAGGTTATGGTAGTTCTCTACTATCCCGTTGTGAACCAACGCGATATTTCCGCCTGAGTTGGTATGCGGGTGGGCATTGACCTGGGTAGGTTCCCCGTGGGTGGCCCAGCGGGTATGCCCGATCCCTACGCTGCCAACCAGTTTGTTGTTTTTCAACTCTTCTTCAAGGTCCGATATTTTGCCGGGCCGTTTGCTGATCACAAGTTCCCCGCGGTCAATGACGGCAATCCCGGCCGAATCATAGCCGCGGTATTCCAGCTTTTTTAATCCCACAATCAGAAAGGAATCGATCGCTTTCGGACCGATATATCCTACAATTCCGCACATATAGAGCTTATTGTATTTGTTTTATAAGGTGTCAAGATATATGGTTTTTTATTGACTTGCGGCATGATTTCTCAAGTTATCCGTATGACTGAAATTGGCGGGGAAAACGCAAAAAAACTTTTTCAAAAATATGGCGCTTTACGCAACGATATATTAAAAAAAAGAGAGGGAAAATATGCGCCAGGCGAACTTTTTTTCCCTGCGCAAGAGACCCATTTTATTGTCCCGGCTTCGCAAATGAAAATGCTGGAAAAAGCCGCTTCGCTCGGTTGCGAAAAGGCCGGTCAATTGCTGGCGAAATTCGGAATTTCGGGTGAAGAGCTGGCCCGCTCGCTCAATGCGCCCCCCGAAGTCATAACGCGCCTCATTGCCGAAAATTCGCCCCCTGATCTTGTGCTGGTTGATGGAGAAGACGCCAACGCTTTGAACCCGGAGACCATTGCCGCTTCGCGTGAAAATGCGGTGAAAATTTTTACCCAGCCTTGGGGGGGCTCCGGCGTTCCGGTAAATTCGGGCCAAGAGCGGTCTCGCCGGGGGCAAAGCCATGCGCCCTTGCGCTTTTACCGGCCTTCGGGGTTTGAGCTTGAGTATTGCCTCGAAGATCTGCTTTTTGTTTTGCTGGGCGTTTCCGAAGCCTTGGAGAAAGAGGGGAGCTATCCGATTGACGGCGTAATTTACCCGAAACCCGAAGATGAGAGCGAAATCGGGTGGGTGTGCGACCTTTTAGGGGAAATCGAACATACCCTGGGGTTGCCGGAAAACTCAATTGCGTTTGAATTTTTGGCCGAGAGCGCCAGGGGTTTTGAGAATCTCTCTCTCTTGACAGAAAGGGCGGGTCGCCGTTTGACCGGAGTTATCTTTGGGCTGGCCGACTATGGGTCTGAAATTGGCGTAACCGAAGCCGAAAACCACCACCCTGCATTTGACGCCGCGCGCCTGAAAATTGCCAACGCGGCGGCGGCTGGCGGCGTAGCCGCCATTGACGCGATGACCTTTCGCTACCCGGTCGCCGACCCGGAAAAAACGAGCGAAGAAAACAAAGCCTTTATTTTAGAACGAATGAAACTGGTCTATGACCATACCTTGCATGCCATTCACTTGGGGATGGCGGGCAAATGGGTGGGCCACCCTCTTCAAATGCTGGCGGTAAAAGCGGCTTTTGAAACCGCGCACCCCAGATCATTGGTAGAAACCAAATGGGAGCAAATGAAACGCTATGCAAACTCGGTTGAAGAAAACCGCGGCGCGACCATCATTTCAGGGAACATGGCCGACAGGGCGACTGACCGCCAAACCAGGGCTTTCTTGCGAAAAGCCGTCAAACGGGGCGAAATACAAGCTAAAGAGGCCGAACAGGCCGGTTTAATCAGCCAGGAAGAAGCTGTCAGATTAAACGCCTGGCAAAAATAGAAGTGACCGGGGCCGGACTGCCGTGTCGAAGAAATATTCCGAACTCTAAGGTTCAGGTGGGTTTCATCACCTGCCAGGCTACTCTTCAAGGTGTACCTTTACTTTTGCCTGACAGGAATATTTGAATCCCGGAATATCAAATTGGTTCGAATAATGTTTCGAAGCACGGGCAGCCCAGCGGATCCGGCCGTTCCAAATTTACCGGATTTAGCGAGTTGTCCACTCTTTTTATACAAATCCTCAAAATTTGCGCTCAAATATTTTTATTGGGCGGGATCAAGGTTTAAGCCGAATTTTTCGGCAATGGCGTCAGAATCTTCAAAACCGGGCTCAATTCTTTGCAGAACCTGCCACTCCTGGCGGGCTTCTTCGATGAGATCGAGATGAGCGAGGGCTCTCATATGAATATAACGCCCTTCGGCGGACTTGGGGGTTTGGTATAAATACTTTTCAATTGTTTTTCTAGACTCATCGTATTTGTTCAAGACAAGACTCACCCTGGAAATCCCCAGTAAAGCCAGTCTTTCTTCGGCGTCTTTCTCGAGCGCTTGCCGGTACGTTTGGTAAGACTCTTCAAAGCGGTTGAGCTTATACTGGTTGTACGCCATCCTGGTGATGAGCTTGGTCGAAGAGGTTTTTTGCGAACCGGTTTCCAATAAGCTAACGGCATCGCCATAGCGTTCTTCTCTTTCATACAAACGCGCCAGGTTGTAATACGCCGAATCATATTTCGGATCAATTTCAATGGCCTTTAAATAGTATTTTTCAGCCGATTTCGATTTGTCCTGATCAGCGCTGTTGATGGCGAGGTTAAAGTACGCTTCGGGATAATCGGGCCGCTTTTGAATGGCCTGGTGAAAGTATTCGCTGGCTTTATCGGGGCGCTCCATTTTTCGGTAGAGAACCCCAATGTTGTAATAAACCGAAGCCGCATCGGGGTTGATGCGCAAAGCCTTATCGTAATATCGGACCGCTTCTTCATAGTTATCCAGCTTGGCATAGAGAACCCCCATGTTCAATAAGGCTTCATAATACCGGGGGTCGATTGCCAGCGCCTGGCGGTACGCCGCAAAAGCGTCTTCGTAATTTTCAAGACCTGTTTGCGCGCGGGCCATATTAAAATGGTATATTTTTTCTTCGGGGTATTCGTTAATCAGCTTTTGATAAATGGATGAGGCGGTCATATACTCTTCGGCGCGCAGATAAGCGAAACCCAGACTGGAGACAATGAGGCGCGAATGCGGCGCAATTTTTCGGCCCGCCTTAAACCAGGAGATTGCCTGGCCGTATGAACCTGATTCCATATAGTATCTGCCCAGATGATAATAGGGGGTTTCGTCGTTCTCATCAAGGTTAATGATCTCTTTCATCTGCTGCAAGCCGGTCTCGATTTGTTTTTTCTCTTTGCTCTCAATGAGGGCTTCGGCCTGGGCTACGCGCAATCGATAATTGCCCGGGTCGAGCCGGATCCCCTGTTGAAAAAGGTCGAGCGCCATACCGCGATCGTTCATCCGGATTTTTAATTTACCCATCATATATAAGGCCCTGGCCCGCCGGGCGCCCTGGGCCATGTTTGAGGCCTTTTCATAAAACTCATATGACTGTTCGTTTTGAGCGAGGCGGTAATAAATCAGGGCAATGTTCATTGCCGCTTCGTAAGAACGTTCGTTTTGATCCAGGAATTTCCGGTAATATTCGAGGGCGTTTTGGTAGGTGTCCGGCGAAGCGCCGTATACCAGGCCCAGGGAATAGTAAGAGCGGACATCGTCTTTTAACGCGTCTGACATCAGGATTTTTTTAGCCAAATCCATTTCGCCTAATTTGTAATGAAGGTACGCAAGACTCAACAGGACATCTTTTTGACTTGCAATGGGGCCGCTTAGCTTTAAGATGAGTTTCTTTGCGTTTTTAAACGCGCCGACTTCAATGACTGCATTGATCTCTTCAATGGTTGTTTTTAACTCCGGGGTTTGCGCCACCGAGACCGGGATCGTGCGCGATACATGCAGCAGCGGTTCTTCTTCGCCGGATTCGGAGTTTAGCCTGACCATAATCGTCGTTTCCGCGCTTTCGATTCTTTGATCCATGTACTGGAGAAAAATGACCAGTGCGATCAGTATAATGGCGAAAGGCAAAAAGCTTTCGGTAAAAAAGTTTTTTATGCGGGCGCGCATGAAAGAACCTCCAGCAACCCTTGTTGGTTGGCTTTTTGTATCTCAAGGCCGGGTCGAGCATTCATTTCAAGAAGCAAAGGACCATGCAATTCATCGAGAGTGAAATCGAAACCGATGTATTGAAGTTCGATTTTTTTGCAAATGGATTTCCCCATTTGAAGCATATCGGTAAGCGCGGGGACAACTTGGCCAAAGAGCGGTATCTCGGTATCGGGGTGATTTTGAATTGTTTTCCCAAGCATGGTTGCGCCCGTCGTTCGTGCGCTGTCCAGGTCGAGTCCAAGGCCGATCCCCCCTTGGTGCAAGTTTGCCTTTCCGCCGGAATGAGATGTTGGCAGACGAACCATCCCCATGACGGGGTTGCCCCGGTAAAAAATCAGGCGAATGTCGCCAAGCCCCTTGTCATAGATATTGGCAAAAAAGGGGTGAGGAATGATCCGTTTTTCAATGAGGGCCTTGTCTTGCATCCCGAGCGAATGGACACCGAAAATAATTTCACGGATATGCTTTTCTATCTTATGGTAGGTGACAAGTTTCCCGTGCAGGTCGAAGATACCGCCGTTAGCCGCTTCGCCCAGTACCTGGATACCCATGCCGCCGCGCCCGCGGTTCGGTTTAATGACAGAATCGCTCCACCCGGGGATCTTGTTTTTCAAATTGGCCGCTTGCCTGAAGTCTTCAATGACATCAAGCGTTTCGGGGACAGCCGCGCCCGCCTGCAGAAAAAGTTCTTTTGACAAAAGTTTTTCATCGGCCAGCTTAAAAAACTTGCGATTTCCGGTCGGGTAAACATAATCAATATTACGGCGGTTGATCCCCAGCACATTTTTCCGGTCGGCGGTGAGCATGGCTTTTAAAAGGGGGATCATCGGAAAAACCCCTCAAAGCGAAAGTATTCCGTCATGCGAAAACCGGCCCAACGGCCCACGAGAATATTTAAACCAATGATCAAAAGAACCGTTTCAGGGAACGATAGCATGATGAGCTGCAAAATTGTGGAATGAATAAAATAAAACGAGATTGCGGTCACAAACACCGTATTGATGGAGACCAGCATCAACCGTTTGAAGCTGGCTTCATCGACCAGATTCACCACCCGGTTGATTGTAATGGCTAAAATCGCCACCGGGAAAAAGACAACATACAAAAGGTTGTAGTTTTTAATCCATAGCCCAAGGTTAAAGGTGACCAAAAGAGCTAAAATGACAAAAGAAAGTAAAATCGCCATCCGCGGGTGGTAGAGGAGTTCCAGCGGTGCAATAAGACGGTTGAGCAGATAGACAAAAAAGATAACGCAAAAAAAGACGCCCAGCCCCGTCAGCAGTCCGGTTGAGTCCATGACCGAGGCCAGAAGAATCGGCAAGAATGTTCCGAAGGTTTCCAGCCCAATGACGTTTTTCATGATGACCGAGACAAACGCCGCGAGGGGGAGCATCAGCAAATAGACAAAAATGCCTAACGAAAGATTGAATTTTTCAAAATACTCAATGAGCCCGAAAATATTGATCTCCAGGTTATGGAACGTTCCCGCCAGGTTTTCTTTCGGGATCGATTCGGTTTCATAGCTGTAGGCATAATCAAATTTAATCCCGGTAGAACGTTTAAACAAAACTTCGTCGTCGCGGTATAAAGTAATATAATTTTTCGGCAGTTCGGCAAAATGGTCGTTTGTGGGGCAGAAGGTTACCCATTGCCCGTTGATATAGACCTCAACCCATTGGTGGATCGTCTTTTTGGGCGACCGGTTTAAAATGATCCCGCCTACGACGCGGGCCGGGATTCCAAGACGGCGTACCATGGCCACATAAAGGCGGCTTTTCCCGTTACAACTCGCTTCTTGCAATAGCAGCGCCGTTTGCGCGTCAAGACCGCCCGAAAAATTCTTGTAACGGATTTCATCGACAATATAACGGTGGATCGCTTCGAGTTTTTCCAGGAGAGTGCTTTTTCCTCTGGTCAGCTCGTCCGTTTTTTTCGCAATGAGTTCGGAACTCGTTTGAATTTCCCCGGAATCGCCCAGATATTTTTCGATATGGGCCGGGATTCGTTTGTCAAAAACGGTTTCTTCATCCAGTAAAAATCGAACCTGATTCGACTGGATAAGGGCCGAATATTCCATTTTATTTTCGCCCGATATTTTGTTCGATTGCCATGTGATGACGCGGTTCTCGCCTTCGTTATGGATTTCATACGAGAATGAATCCGAGATGCCCTGGTCTTCAATTACGGTTTGCTTGATATCATTCAAGGGCGCAAAGGTACGCACACGAATCGAGCCGGGGTTATCGTTGGTCGTGAAGACGGATAATGTCAGCCGGTAGGCTTTGTCGGGCATGAGGTCTTTCAGGCGGTATTCCAGAAAGAAAACTTTGAACAAAATCAAGGCTGCCGGCGCAAGGATAAACCCGGCAGCCATTATTTTCCAGTTTCGTAAATACTTCATAACGTTACGAGCGGTTCTTTAGACTTTTTTAAATCAGTCTAGAAACGGTAAAGCGCCGAAGTATTTACATAATAATTTTCATAGCTAAAGTCGATGTCATAGCTTTTGTTCGCCGGCATAACGCCCGGAACATAAGCGGGGTAGTTGGTTTGTTTTCTTCCCCAGCCGCCTTGACCGGAGAAGCTGAGAGCTTTATTGATTGAGTAAGTGAGTCGCAAGAAAGCCGTGTCGTAGATCTTATACAGCGTATCGCCGTCAGTGAGCGGTAATACATGTGTTCCGGCCGGGTCATATTGATAGGCGCTGCCGGTATAATTGTTGATTTCATGATAGTAGCCCAATTTGTATTCAAGCTTGTCTTTGACGATCTCTTGCTCAACAATCAACCCGGCGGTATGACCATTGTAGGTGTAGTAGTCTTGAAAAATGTCTTTGTTTCTTTCAAATGAATAAAACGGCGATATTTCAAGACGGATTGACGCGATTTCAAAGAGAAGCTCAAGACGAGTTTTATTATTCCTTTCCTGGTACTTCGGGTTTGGCGCTGTCGTATAGTGAGTGGCTCCGGTTCCTGCGTCGCGCGCAAGTTCCACTTTTTCCTTTTTCGAGCGATAACGATGCGAGATTTCCCAGCCAAACGGCAACGAGTTGCCTTTGTACTTGACCCCGCCTTCCAGTTCTGCGCCGGTATAGGTATTCGGCGTCAGGTGAGTCGGCGTTGTTGAGCTGTAGTTCGGGTCTACGGCGCCGTTGTTGGCAAAATAAGAGACTCTGGTATACAAACCATAATCGTCAAAGCCGCGGTAGGCAAGCGTAAATTCCGGAGTCATACGGGAATACGTTTTTCTGTTTGTGAGGAGAAGCTGTCCGTTCGGGGCGACTTGGTACTGATCGGGCCAATCTTTACGAAGCGTGTATGCATACTCAAAGTTAAATCCCGCGTGAATATTGCTTGTTTCGTAGCCGTAACGGCCTTTTAGCGAAATTTCGGTTGAATCAAGCGTTCCTGCGCTTTTTTCCACATCTTGAAAGTATTTTTCAAGACCCGCTTTGAGGGTAAGTTCAAGATAGCTTGTTGAATCCATCTCATATTCCAGATTGGTCCAAAAATCCGCACCGGCGACGGGAGATGAGATAGAATAGCTTTGGTAACCGGATACTTGCCCGGCGAAAATTTTTACGTAAGAATTCATGTCTAATGCATCATTGTTTTTGGTTTTTTGGGGCGTCTGGCCAAAAACCGGAGCTGTAGAAGCTAAGACGCTTAAAACCAAGAGACCAAGGGTCTGCAACATTTTTTGAATTTTCATCTTGGGATATTAAATATTTTTTGACTTATTGTCAACCTTTTCGACCGGAAAAAAATTTTTCCCTTTTTTAATTAATTTTCTTTCTACCTTATATAGATACATTTAAAGATATATGCATTGCCAAGTGAAATGGGCAAAATTTTTGTTTTTTTATTAATAATTGGCATTCAAAGCCGTTCAATAGCGCTGAACCGGATGAATCATTTCTTGTGTTAGCGGCAATTTTTACAAATTACCGGAGTTTTCGCCAGGTTTGAAAGGCAACAGAAAAACCCGGAAAACATGCCAGTCGGGGAACAATATATGGACAAAATGCACCTTCTTACTTTATTTTAAAAGTAGAAATAGTCCTGTTGGCGGGAGAAATGAAACAAGCGGGAGTAGCGGGAATATTGGCAATTGTATGCAGTGTATTGTTGGGTTGTTACGGAACTATAGAAGTCGTTTCGGATCCGGGGTGCGAACTGACAGACGCAGAGGCGGTAGCTGCAGGCATAAGCTCGCTTGCGATAAGGTTTTACGGAGACGAGACGGAAAGCTCCGTTACGCAAGACGAGCTCAACGGATATTGCGGTACATCAATCGCCTGGGACTCAACTCAGTTTGCCGTCATCGACACGGGCGGGAACGTCATTACCTCGCCATATTAGCAAGAATGAGTGAAATAGAAAAAGTTTTCGCCTGTTTTTGTTTCAAATAAAGTATGCAAAATGAATATTTTTCCGGCGGGTTTAGCGGCTTGCCGCAGCGGTATGGAAGTTGCCCGGTCGCAAATAGCGCAACCGGGCGTTTTTCGTTTTGACTTAGTTAATCGCCTTTTTGCCTTTGTCGCCCGTTCGTATGCGGTACGCCTGGTCGACATCGACAACAAAGATTTTTCCGTCGCCCGGTTCGCCGGTTCGAGCGCTCGAAATGATCGTCTGTACGGTACGATCGACATTGTGTTCGGACAAGACAATGTCAAGGCGCACTTTTTCCAGAAGCTGGACTTTTCGTTCGGTCCCCCGGTAAATTTCCGTATACCCTTTTTGGGTGCCATGCCCTTTGACATGGGTGATGGAAACGCCGGTGATGCCGCTTTTGGTCAGATCGTTCAATACCTCTTCGAGTTTTGAGGGGCGAATGTATGCTTCTATTTTTTTCATGTCACACTCCTTACCGGGTTACTCAAAAATGGAGTAAGCGGTCGTTTTATATTCCGAGAGATCCGAGCCCAGAATTTCGTCGTCTTTGCTCAACCGGATTCGGTACACCTTATTGACAAGGGTTAAAACCGCAAAGGTTGACGCAAAGGCGAAAGCGGAAACGGACACAAGACCGATTGCTTGAATGCCCAGCAGTTCGGCGCTGCCTGTGGTAAACAGACCGCCGTCTGCGGCAAAAAGTCCGACGGCAAGCGTACCGAAAGAGCCGTTCACCCCATGGACGGCGACCGCGCCAACCGGGTCGTCAAAGTGAAATTTATCCACAGTGACTACCGCTATGTCGACTAACACGCCGGCAAGCAAGCCGGTGACAATCGCCCATTCGGGGCTCATGACATTGCAACCTGCGGTGATGGCAACCAGACCGGCCAGAACGCCGTTCACGACCATCGAAGGGTCAATGGCCTGGTACCGGATCTGCGTGTAGATCATGGTCGCCGTTCCGCCTGCCGCCGAAGCAAGAAAGGTGTTGCTGGCGACGGTTCCGATGAGTTCCCAGTTGCCGACGGCGCCCAGGGTTGAACCGGGGTTAAAACCGAACCAGCCAAACCAGAGAATAAACCCGCCAATCGCGGCTATGGGCAAACTGTGCCCAGGCAGGGCGTTAATGGAGCCGTCTTCGTTATATTTTCCATGGCGCGGTCCAAGCACGATAATCGCCGCAAGGGCCGACCAGCCGCCTACGGCGTGAACGGCCGCCGAACCGGCAAAGTCATTCATGCCCATGCCGGCAAGCCAGCCGTTGGCGTTCCACACCCAACCGGCTGCGACAGGGTAGATGAGGGCGACAAAGACAAAGACATAAATCGCATAAGCCCAAATCTTGATCCGTTCCGCCACACCGCCGGATACAATGGAGACTGCCGCAACGGCAAAACCCATTTGTAAAAACCAGAAGATCGAGTCGGATATATTCGGGTTGGGGCTGCTGTTTTCAAGGATCCCCCATCCTTCTCCGATCCACCCTGAGGAAGGTCCGAACATCAGGGCAAACCCGATGATAAAATAAGCCAGTCCGCCAAAGCAGATGTCAGTCATGACTTTTACGATAATTGAAATCGCATTTTTTCTGCGTATGAAACCGGACTCTAAAATAGCAAACCCTCCTTCCATTTGAAAAATCAGGGCGGCGCAGACGGCCACCCATACTGTATCAATGGCATTTTCCATATTCACTTCTCCGAGAAATTATTCACGTATAATCCGGAATGTCAATTTTGTATCTTTTTTTATATCTATTGGCTTGACACTGTTTTACACAAAAAAATCATCCCGTACGTCAAGAAAAAAGCAAAACGCAAGGCATACCCCGCTGCGCTTTGCTCATATCTTTATCGAATTGCTTTGATTTTCGCCCTTTTTTTTCATTCTTTTTTTAATTAAGAAGGCAATATCCGCGGAAAATATTGACGGGCTGAGACAAGAACGCGTTTTTATCGTGTGAAAGCTCTCTATATTTCGGCGATTGTCTGTTCTCTTCTCTCGTTTTTTTCTTGCGGGGACAGTTGCATCAAATACAAAAAACTGGCCTGCAAGAATCGCAACGCCAAATCGTGCCATGCCGCAATGCAGGATATGGAAAAAATGAGCGTTGCCGAATGCGAAGAGCGCATTGGCGTGCTTGACTCTATTCGAGAGATGGAAGCCCGGCAGCAAGAAATTGAAATTCAATTTTCAGAGAGATTTAAAGAGAAAAATAACTAGCAATTTTAGTTGGCATCGCATATCGGTTCCAGAAATGGACGGTATGGAATATATATCGCAGGCAGCCGCCAGAATTGATACCAGCGAAATCCGAAAACTTTTCGATCTGGCCGGCAGTTTAAAAAATCCCGCCAACCTTTCCATTGGCCAACCTGACTTCCCCGTTCCGGAACCGGTAAAAGAAGCGATGGCCAGGGCTATCCTTGATAACAAAAACGCCTATACGCCAACCCAGGGTATTTTGCCTCTGCGCGAGGCAATTTCGGCAAAATGGGCTAAAGAAGGGGTTGCCGTAGAGCCGGGTGATATTTTGGTTTCGGCCGGGGTCGCCTCTCTTTTGTTTTTGTTGTACGACGCTATTTTTAACCCCGGCGATCAAGTTGTTTTAATTGATCCTTATTTTGTCATTTACGATTCGCTGGCCAGGTTTCATAACCTGCAGGCGCATTACCTGCCTGAAGATTTCACTGAAAACGAAGTGAACGAACTTATCGATCAACCGGGGTTTGCCCCAAAAGCGGTGATCTTTGCGACTCCGTCAAACCCGACCGGAAAAATTTTAAGCAAAGAACAGCTTGGCTGGTTGGCGCGCATTTCCGAAAAAACGGGCGCGATTTTAATTAGCGATGAGATCTATTCGGCTTTTGATTACGATGGCAAATTTGTAAGCACGGCGTCCATTTTGCCTGAAAAAACCGTGACTCTGGGGGGTTTTTCCAAGTCGCATGCCATGACCGGACTGCGCGTCGGTTATATGGGAGTTGGGCCAACGCTTCGCGATCTTTTTGAAAAGGTCGCCGCCTTGCAGCAGTACTCGATTGTCTGCTCGCCGCAACCGGCCCAATGGGCCGCCGTGACCGCGCTTGAGACATCCATAGACCGGGAGTTGTCGCTCATGAAAAAAAGACGCGACCTGGCGGTCAACATGCTTCAAGGCCGCGTAAATGCAGGTCATCCCGACGGGGCTTTTTACCTTTTCCCCGAGATCCCGATGGACGGTACCGACTTTGTCAAGCGGGCGATTGAGCGCGAGTTGCTGGTTGTTCCCGGTTATATTTTCAGCAAAAAAAAGAACACGGTTCGGATCAGTTATGCGCAACAGGAAGAAGTCGTTGAGCGCGGGCTTGAAATTTTTCTCGATATTATCGGCTAAAGAAGCCAGGGGCTTCGGTTGGAGTGAAATGATGGAAAAAAAATGGCGGCAGGCAAAATGCAAAAGAGGGCTTGGCCCGGGTTTAAATCAAAGAAGGTTTTCTTTGTTTGCCCGCGTTTTTAGCAGAGCCCATGCCTACGTCTGTGCTGCTGTTTTTATTGCGGTTTTGGCGCCGGCCCAACCGGTATTTGCCGTGGAATTTCCCGAAACTCTCTACCCTTGGGAGCTTGAATTGGTAGAAGACGGCGTTACCGTTTATACCCGCCGGTTACCCGATCGCCCAGTGGTGCAAGTCAAAGGTACGATCATGGTACAAAAGAGCGTGGAAGAGCTGGTTCGGCTCTGGAGCAATGTCGATAACTATGTGCGCTGGATGTACCAGTGCCGCGATTCCCGTACGTTAGAGACCATTGACGAAAACAGCTTGATTGTCTATATTGTAACCGCTTCACCCTGGCCTTTGGCTGACCGGGATAATATTTTAAGGGCGACGATGGAGCGCCATCGGACAGGCGAAGTCTACATTGATTTGCAAGCCCAACCCGATTATCTGCAACCCCAGGAGGGGATTGTGCGCGTACGCGACTCTTTTGGGGCGGTGCGCATGATACCGGCCGGCCGGCCCGGCGGACCGCCGCCCGATCAAAAAGGGTGGGTTTTGGTAGAGTTTGAATTTTATTACGATCCCCTGGGGCAAATTCCGACTTCCATTATCAACTTGTTTATTGACGAGTTTCCGTATACGACAATGTACCAAATGGGCCTGATTTTGGAAGATCCCGCGTTTCAGGGCAATCTCAAACACCAGCAGTGACTTTATGACAGCGCAGATACTGAATTCGGTTGACGGCTTGAGATAAAATTAAAGTTTGCCTTAATTATTCTGGTCGCTATTTGTCCGGGTTCGCTTGTCAAGCGCAAGAAAACCGGATGAAAAAAACGAAAGACCGACGAAGGAGCCAAAGTGCAAGTAGTAATTCGACTGCAAAGATTTGGAAGCAAAAAAAGACCCTTTTATCGCATTGTTACCGCCCCGATTACGAAAAAACGTGACGGAAAATTTTTGGATATTGTAGGTTTGTATCATCCCATCTCTCCCAAAGAGAGCCAGGTTCGTCTTGATAAAGATAAAATCCGTAAATGGTTGGACCAAGGCGCTCGACCGACAAATACGGTCAAAACGATTTTTACAAAAGACGGTCTCTGGAAAGAGTATTTTGCCGAAAAAAACATAAAACAAACGGCAGCCCAGGCGGCAAAACGAAAAACTAAAAAAGCCGCTGCGCCGAAAGCCGCTAAAAGCGAATAAACAAGTGTAAATAAAAAAGCAGGCCGGGATCCGAAAATATCCTGTCTTGTTGCAATGAAGAAAACGATATCGTAGACGAAAACAGGAGCGCAACATGAGCGAAGTGATGTCCGATCCGATAGGGTTGGTTGAGTACATAACCAAAAACCTGGTGAAAAACCCGGATGATGTGCGGGTTGTCCCGGTGACCGGACCGACCTCTTTGGTCATTGAACTCCACTTAAACGCAAACGATCTGGGCGCCGTCATTGGAAAAAACGGGCGTATTGCGCGCGCCATCCGCACCTTGTTGAGTTCCGTCAATGTCAAATCCATCACCCAGGGCGAAGGCGAAAGCAAGAACTATAGCAAAATCATTCTTGAAATTATCGATCAATAGACCCAAACGCCCGGTTCGCGAACAGAGGTAACGCTTGCCTTTGCGAAAAGGACTCTTGCCGCAAAGCCTTGAAAAAGGCGGCGGTTTTTAAACATATTCGAGGCTCCCTTGAAAGACAAAACAAAGCACAATCGCTCTCAACAACAGGCTCCGGAAAACGACAACCCGGTTTTGTTGCTGGGGAGAATCCAACGGCCAAGGGGTGTTCATGGCGAGCTTCGCGTAACTTGCAGGGGCGACCTGCTACCCCGGATGCAGCCCGGTTCGGTATTGCATATTTATACCGGGGAGTCCATCAAAGACGGTTTTATCGACCAGGCCGTGTTGAGCGAGGCGGTCAAGCTTGAATCCATTTACCCGGTTGCCCATGAGGTTATCTCCGTGAAACTGGCCGGACTGCGCACCCCGGAAGAAGCGCAAAAATACCAGGGCTCTTTCATCGGTATGCCGCTGGATGAAGCGAAAGCCCGGTTTGGCGACCCGAAAGAACCCTGGCTTTTTCAATACATTGGCATGGCCTTGATTGAAGAAGAGCAAGAGATCGGGCGCGTTCTTCGCGTCGAAGAGTCGGGCCTCCAATGGCTGGTCGTTTCAGCCGCCGGCAAAGAGATCATGGTCCCGATGAACGGCCCCTTCATTGAAAGCATTGATTTTCAAAACAACCGTTTGGTTACCAGGGGCGTCGCCCAACTGGGGATGCAAAGCGAAACTCTTAACGAGAAAGAATCCAAAGAAGAAGAACCCGATCAAAAAAACCAACCCCGAGGCGCGGATTCCGAAGAGGCATGAGCGGTTCTCCATCAAAACAATCGAAAGAACAGCCCGAACGCAACGCAGGGGTGGGCCCGGAAAACAAAGCGGGCGCCCCGACTGAGACAAACCCGCTCACTTTTTATATCATTACATTGTTCCCGGAATTTTTTACCGGCCCGTTAGAGGCCAGTTTGTTTGGCCGCGCTTTGAAAAACGGGTTTATCCGCGTTGAACTGGTTCATTTGCGCGACTTTGCCATGAACCGGTACGGTCAGGTGGATGACGCCCCCTATGGCGGGGGGAGCGGCATGGTCTTGATGGCGGAACCGATCAAACGAGCGTTAGATCATATCCGCAACCGGGGGGCTAACCCTTACACTGTTTTGCTGAGCCCGCGCGGGTATTTGTGGAACCAGGAACGATGCAGGCAGTCTCTGCAAAAGTTAGCCGCCAGGGGGGATCGCTCTTTAGCCCTCATTTGCGGTCACTACGAAGGCGTAGACGAACGCGTTGCTTCTTTTATCGATGAGTCCGTTTGTATCGGCGACTATGTTTTATCGGGGGGCGAGCCGGCAGCCATGATTTTAATGGATTCCATGGCAAGGTTGTTGCCGGGGTTCATGGGGAACGCTCAATCGATTGAAGAAGAGTCGTTTCAAGAAGAGGGTTATCTGGAATACCCCCAGTTTACCCGCCCCGAAACCTTTGAGGGAATTCAGGTGCCTGAGATATTGCTATCGGGGCATCATGCCCGCATTGAAGAGTGGCGGCGGGAACAGGCAAAAGAAGCGTACGAAAAATTCAGAAAGGGCGCGAAAAAAACGGATTTAAAATAGAGATCATGGCGTTGATGTAGAGCAAATAAACGGCGTTCCATACCCCGAATGTTTTCATTTTAATTTTTTGGTTCGGGTGATCAAAGAGCTCAGGGTATACGATTTCCACCCCAAAATAAAAAAGATAAACCAGACCGGTATACGCCGCAAGTGAAAAAAGGGTATATTTTGCCTTATCAGCCAGAAACTGCCCCGTCAAAAGATCGCTTGCCAGGCTCAGGATATTGGGTTCGTTGCCGCCGGAAAAGTAGAGAGCCAGACCGGCCATGAAAATAAACCAGATGAAAATACCGAACCGGTCAACCGACCACTCCAATTTTTTTAGAACCACGAGCGGGATGGCCGCAATGATAAATAAAAAGGAGTAGTAGATTAAATAATAACGGGCCAGGGTACGGCAGGGAACGCAAATATACAAAAGATAAATAAGGGCGACGGAAGCAAGGACCAGCGAGAGGGCGATAAAAAACGATCGGTTTGTATTGGTTGTTTTGCTCATACTCATTTTACTTTGCGGCGACCGGAAACTCAATGCATAACAGGCCCGGCCTTACTGATTCTATTGATATTTTTTGTTTCAAGAGTGCAGTGTCAAGGTTGTTCGTATACTTTTGTATTTTTCAAAGACGAGATTGATGAAGATAGAGCTGTTTTTTGATTGTTCTTTCGTTTCGCTCTTTGAATCTACCCGCATTCAATTGGCCTTATCTTTTATGGCAAAAATACGGAGAAAGCAATGGAAGCAAAAAAGGTGACCGACGAAGAAAAAGAGTATATTGAATCGCTGGCCAAACGCGCGAAATCAGCCAAAGTCTCTTTACGATCGGTGCGGACAGAACAGAAAAACGAAGCCCTGCATGCTTTGGCCAAACTGCTCGATCAAAAGCGCGGTGAAATCCGGGAACAAAACGGGATTGATTTACAAAATGCAAAGGGCGCCCGGCTTTCCGAGGCGATGGTCAACCGCCTGGAGTTAAACGACGGCGCCATTGACGGCATGATTCGTTCATTAGAAGAAATTGCCGTATTGAAAGATCCGGTGGGCGAAGTCGCGACAGGCTGGGTTTTACCGAACGGGTTGCGTCTTGAAAAAAGAAGAGTCCCGATTGGCGTGATTGCCATTATCTATGAATCAAGACCCAATGTTACCATTGATGTGGGCGCGCTTGGGTTAAAATCGTCCAACGCCGTGATTTTACGCGGCGGTAAAGAAGCGATCTACAGCAATCGAATTTTAGGGAGATTGTTCCGCGAAGCACTGGAGATAACCGGTTTGCACCCCGATGCCGTACAACTGGTCGAGCGGACGGACCGCCAGTTGATGCACGCCTTGTTACGAATGAACCGCCACATTGACCTGGTGGTGCCGAGGGGAGGGGCCGGCTTAATTGAGTTTGTCGCCGAAAACAGCTTGATCCCCGTGGTGAAACATGACAAAGGCATTTGTCACATTTACGTTCACCATTCGGCAGACCGTTTTCAGGCGGTGCAAGTGGTTTTAAACGCGAAAACGCAAAGACCCGGCGTTTGCAATGCAGCCGAAACCTTGTTGTTAGACAAAGATACCCCCTGCAGCCGTGAAATTCTCACCAACCTCATTGAAGCGGGCGTTGTTTTGCGGGGCGACAATGCGACCAAAGAAGCTTTTCTCGATATGCCGATCCAGGATCTAACGCCAGAAGGTTACGATTGCGAATACCTTGCCCTGGAAATGTCCATTAAAGTTGTGGATACTATTGACGACGCCATCGCCCACATTCAACAATACACGTCGGAGCATTCCGAAGCGATTTTAGCCAACGATTTCGATGCCATTGAGCGTTTTACATCGGAACTCGATTCGGCGGCGCTTTTTGTCAATGCATCCACCCGTTTCCATGACGGTTCGCAATTCGGGTTAGGCGCCGAAGTGGGGATATCCACCGGAAAGCTTCATTGCCGGGGGCCCATGGGTTTAACGGACCTAACAACCACAAAATACATTGTGACCGGGCGCGGGCAGGTGCGCCCGTAAGAATGTACCGCCCTGCCAGGATGCTGGCCGTTTACGGAGGCGTTTTTGACCCTCCGCATGAGGGGCACTTGCAGACCGTTCGTTTTCTGGCGAAGCAGCGCTTGTTTGACCAGGTGATCATTATCCCGGTCTTTTCGGCGCCGCATCAAAAAAAAGCGGTTGCAAGTTACCGTGACCGTATGCGTATGTGTGAAATTGCCTTTGCCGAAATGGTTGAATCCGGAGACGCTCAAGTCAGCGAGATCGAGAGCCGCCTGCCAAAGCCCAGTTACAGTTACCGTACCTATGAGGCGTTGAGCGTTGAAAACCCCCAGGCGGAGATTTTGCCGGTAATCGGGTTAGACAACTACCTGACCCTTTCGTCTTGGAAAAACACAGAGGCGTTGCAAGCGTACCGCTTTGTCGTGCTGGCAAGGCAGACAAAAGCGGAAAAAAACGCGCAAGAAAAAAAATTACCGCAAGGGTTTTCACAACAACCGGAAAAAGAAAGGAACGATCTTTTTCTGGATAACCCCCATTGGGATTTTTCTTCTACCGCCATCCGGAAATATATAAAAGAGGCGGCTCAAGCGGGCAAACCGCTTTCAATAGAAGAGTTGGAAAAATTTGTTCCGGAAGGCGTAGCCGATTATATTGTAAAAAATAAAATATATTTGTGAGTTTTATGAAAACCGATTTTGATTGTATTGTGGTAGGGGGAGGTCATGCCGGCGTGGAAGCGTCGCATATCGTCTCTCGCGCCGGTTACCGGACATTGCTTTTGACCTTGAACCTGGATGAAATTGCGCAGATGAGTTGCAACCCCGCCATTGGCGGCATTGCCAAAGGGCATATTGTCCGGGAAATTGACGCGTTAGGCGGTTTGATGGGCAAGATCATCGATCATACCGGCATTCATTTTAAAATGCTGAATCGCTCAAAAGGGCCGGCCATGTGGTCCCCCCGGGCGCAAGCCGATAAGACGCGTTATAAAAATTACGCCAAATACCTGCTCGAATGCGCGCCAAACCTGCACATCATGCAGGACAACGCAACCGAGATCATCGCTGGCGATAAAATGGAAATGGTTCGTGGCGTGAAAACCGAACGGGGCAACGAATATCTGGCGCCCTATGTCATTGTCACCACGGGTACGTTTTTGCGCGGCTTAATTCACATTGGAGATTTCAGTTCAGGCGGAGGACGTTTCGGTTCGCGCAGCGCCGATTTCCTTTCGCCCTCTTTGCTGTCGCTGGGCATAAAAACATCGCGTTTAAAAACCGGCACGCCGCCAAGGGTGCATTCCGACTCCATTGACTATTCGCGCCTTGAAATCCAGGAACCCGATGAAGAGGCCCAGCTTTTCAGCTATGAAAACGAGTACCGGGGGGCCGTTCCGTCTTTGCCGCAAATCCCCTGCCATATCGCCTATACCGGCGATCAAACCAAAGAAGTCGTATCCACCAACCTGAACCGTAGCGCCTTGTATGGCGGTAAAATTCAATCGGTGGGGCCGCGGTATTGTCCTTCTATCGAAGATAAAATTGTCCGTTTTGCCGACAAAGAGCGCCATCAAATTTTTTTAGAGCCCGAAGGCCTCGATACAAAAGAAGTCTACTTGAACGGTATTTCTACCAGTTTGCCCGAAGACGTTCAATGGAAAATGGTCCAATCCATGGCCGGACTCGAACATGCGCAGATCATGCGGCCCGGTTATGCAATCGAGTATGATTTTGCCCCGCCCACCCAACTGCACCCATGGCTTGAAACCAAAACGGTTCGCGGCCTTTTTTTCGCCGGTCAGATTAACGGAACTACCGGCTATGAAGAGGCCGGGGGCCAGGGATTGGTCGCCGGTTTAAACGTGATTCATAAGATACAAAAGCGGGAACCTTTGGTGCTGGCGCGAGACGAGGCATATCTGGGCGTTTTAATTGACGATCTGGTGACCAAAGGTGTGGAAGAACCCTACCGGATGTTCACTTCGCGCGCCGAATACCGGTTGCGTTTGCGCCAGGACAATGCCGATGAGCGCTTAATGAAATACCCGCAAGCGTTAGGCATCAATACGGAACTATTCGGGCAAATGAGCGAACGTTATGCGCGCTTTGAAGAGGCTAAAAAAAAGGTGGCTTCGATTCGCGTAGACGGGCAAATACAAGAGTTGTTGCTACGGCACGATATTCGCGTTGAAAAAGGCACCAGCATGGAAAATATTTTCAGGCGGCCTCAAGCTACCTCTTCGGTATGCCTGGAGCTTTTTACCGCTATCGGAGACCGGATAAACGGCGGCAACAATCAAGACGGCGAAGGAGCCTCTTTGTCTCAATACACCAGTGCGGAAAAAACCCGCATTGTCATGGACATGAAATACCAGGGTTACCTGAAGCGCGAGCATTCCAAAACCAAACGGCGCCAGGAGTCGCTGCGTAAAAAAATCCCGGCAAATATCGACTATGACGGTATCTACGGATTAAAAACCGAAGCGCGGCAAAAACTGAAAAAAATTCAACCGGCGGATTTGGGGCAAGCGGCCAGAATCAGCGGGGTCGACCCTACCGATATAGATATTTTACTTTTACACCTTGACTCGAAATCCCAGGTGACGCAGAACGGAACAAAGCGGAGCAAGACGGAGAATAAGCCGGATGGAACCAGATAAAGAACACAATGACCTGCCGAATTTATTGTTTATTTTGTTCATTGTCGTATTGGTTAGCCTGGTCGCTTTTGCGGCGACATGGCGTAACATTCGCTTTGCCAATTTGTTGTATGAAATCAGCCGGGTGGAAAAAGAAAAAAAAGAGATTTACGAAGAAGTGGAAAAACTTCGCTTACGCGTGGCCAACTATTCCACCCCGAAGCGAATTGAAAAACTCTACCGCGATAAAATGGGTTATTTCCCGGTGCAGGCCGGGGACAGAATTGTCTCGGTCCAACTGCCTGAAATTCATTTGACCGGCGGCGATACGGATATCCGGGATCGCGCCAAAGAGCCGGAGGAGCGCAGCATCGAAAAAACGCCGTAAGGCGATTCAATGTCGTATAACGTACAGAAATGAAATTTACGCTCAAATCACAATTCCAACCGGCGGGGGATCAGCCGCAAGCCATTGAAGAGCTGACCGAAATATTAACGCCGTTAGACGGCAAGGCTGTGTTAATGGGGGTGACGGGTTCCGGAAAAACCATGACCATGGCCAATGTCATTGAGAGGGTGCAGCGTCCCACCATTGTCATTACTCATAATAAGACGTTAGCCGCGCAGTTATACCGCGAATTCCGGGAATTTTTTCCGGATAATGCGGTGGAATATTTTATCAGCTATTACGATTACTACCAACCCGAGGCTTATATTCCGGTAACCGATACGTTTATTGAAAAAGATGCGGCAATTAACGATGAAATTGAGATGCTTCGTTTGCGCGCCACTTCGTCTTTGCTGGAACGGCGCGATGTCATTGTCGTCGCAAGCGTCAGTTGCATTTACGGTTTGGGATCGCCCGAAGAGTACCAGCAGTCCGTTTTGTTAATGAACGAGGGCGACGAAATCTCGCGCGAAGAGGCGATCTCGCGTCTTGTGCGGATGCTGTACGAACGCAACGACGTGCAGCTCACGCGCGGTAAATTCCGGGCCAGGGGCGATACTCTGGAAATTTTTCCCGCTTATGCCGACGATGTAATTCGTCTGGAGTTTTTTGGAGATCAGCTGGAGGGGATTTCAAAAGTGGATCCGCTGACCGGGAAACAAAAAGAGCGATTCTCGCGGACGGCGATCTACCCGTCAAAGCACTTTATCACATCTCCCCCCAGATTAAAAGAAGCGTTAGATGCCATACGGTCGGAACTGAAAGAACGCGTGGAATATTTTCAAGCGAACAACAAACCGCTGGAAGCCGAAAGAATCAAGCAACGCACCATGTATGATATAGAAATGCTGCGCGAAATGGGCTACTGCAGCGGCATTGAAAATTACTCGCGCCATTTGGTTGGCCGCCAGCCGGGGACCAGGCCGGCTTGTCTGCTCGATTATTTCCGCGAAGATTTTTTAACTATCATTGACGAATCGCATGTCAGTATTCCTCAGATTGGCGGGATGTACGCGGGCGACAGGTCGCGCAAAGAGACCCTGGTTGAATTCGGGTTCCGGTTGCCGTCTGCGCTGGATAACCGGCCGTTGAATTTCCCGGAATTTGAAACGTTTGCTAAAAATATTTTGTATGTCTCGGCAACGCCCGCCGATTACGAAATGAAGCAATGCGGGCGTCCCGTGGAGCAAATTATCAGGCCGACCGGCCTATTGGACCCTGTCGTGGAGGTGCGCCCCACGCCCAACCAAATCGAGGATTTAGCATCGGAGATTGGAAAACGGGTTCAGCAAAACGAACGCGTGCTTATCACAACTCTAACGAAAAAAATGGCGGAAGATTTGACCGAATACTACGCCGATGCCGGCGTTAAGATCCGTTATATGCATTCCGAGATCGACGCCTTGGAGCGAACCGAGATTATCCGCGATTTGAGAAAGGGCGAGTTTGACGTACTGGTCGGCATTAACCTTTTGCGCGAAGGCCTTGACTTGCCCGAAGTTTCTCTTGTCGCCATTTTAGACGCCGACAAAGAGGGGTTTCTGCGCTCGCGGCGCAGCTTGATTCAAACGATGGGCCGGGCGGCGAGAAACGTAAACGGTAAGGTAATTTTATATGCCGACAACATGACCGATTCGATGAAAGATGCGATTGGCGAAACGGAACGAAGGCGGGCTATTCAGGAAGAGTATAATAAGGAACACGGGATCACGCCGCAAACCATTCAAAAAAATATCGTCGATATCATTGAGCGGCGGCCCAGAGAAGAGGTGCCGGAGCTGATCGCCGAAGAGGCCCTGGAAAAATTTAACCCCAAACGGTTTAAGACGCGCGACGCCTGGCAACAAGCCGTAACGGCGGAAATGATGAAAGCGGCCGCCGAACTCGATTTTGAAAGGGCTGCCGTGCTCAGGGATTTGATGCAGAAACCTTCCGGCGATTAAGCCCGTACAATTGGAAATAGGCGGCGCGTTCCGGCGTAGACATTTGCGAAGGCTCCAGCGCGTCGAGCCACTCTAGCGATTGCGCATAACGGATGCTGATGTAGGCCTGGTTGGGCCAATAAAGGGGAGCCCGTTTGCTTTTCCCCGTATTTTTAAAGAGATAATATTCCGAAAGTTCTTTTTCCAGACGATCCAGGATCCGGTAATCGGGCAGTTCAAAGGAACGATAAGCCAGGTAAAAAAGGTAAACGCCGTCGGGCGAAAAAATATGCAACACAATTGTATCACCCGACAAACGCGCGGGGATATCCGGGAACGCCGATGAAAATTCTTTTGACGAAACCGGTTTCATGCGTATTGCATTTTGGTAGGCGGTTAAAAATTCGGGCGTGCGGTATAAAGAAAGAGAGCTTTTCCACTTCGAAAAAGTTTCCGGCGAAGAGGTAACGGCCAGGACCGGCGCCGGTTTTTCTTTTTCGGACAGGGCGGCGTCGCGGGGGACAAGCCACTCAAGAAGAAGCTGCGTTTGGTCGCGGCCCGGCTTGGCAAAAAGATCGCCAAGTAAACCAATGCCAACCAAGAGAAGGGGGGGCAATGCAGAAAACCAAAGAGAAGATCTTTTTTTAGGAACGAAAAGCAGTCGAACAAAATCAAACATACGCGACAATATCATGCATGCGCACCAACCCGACCGGCTTTTTCTTGCCGTCTAAAACCGGAAGAGTGTAAATTTTCTGGCCTTGCATGATCTCCATGGCCCTGGCGACCATGGTCTCCGGTTCGATCCAGAGGGGGTCTTTTGTCATCATCTCTTCTGCCGTCAGGTGAAAGAGTGAATTTTCGCGTTTTTCAAATTGATCGAGCATGCGCTTTAAATCGCCATCGGTGATGATCCCGCGCAGGTGGCCTTTGCTGCCAATGACAATAACGGCGCCCATGTTGCTGGAAACCATTGCCGCAAGAACTTCTTTAAAGCCGGTCTCTCGGGTAACGGTAAAACTTTTGACGTCTTTTTCCATAACATCGTCGGCTACGGTCAGAAGTTTTTTGCCCAGAGAGCCGCTTGGGTGGAATTTACCGAAATCGGTTTTTCTGAATTTCTTTAAATGAATCAATGCAGCCGCAAGAGCGTCGCCAATGGTTAACGAAACGCTGGTGGAAGCCATGGGGGCGAGATTTAAGGGGCAGCCTTCTTTGGTAATGGCAAAGATCACGGCAACGTCAGCCCTGGTGGCCAGAGTGCTGCTTTCGTTCTGGGTGACGGCAATGAGCTTGTTCCCCAGGAAACGGATATGAGGCAAGAGTTCGACAATTTCGCGCGTCTCGCCGGAGTTGCTAAACGCAAGGATCACTTCGTTCCGGCGGATGTTCCCCATATCGCCATGGAGAGCGTCGGCCGGGTGGAGAAAAACAGCGGGCGAGCCGGTCGAGGTGAGCGTTGCGGCTACCTTGCGCGCGATTAAACCCGACTTGCCCATGCCGGTTGTGATAATACGATCAGGCGAGTCTTTGAGCAGTTCGGCTGCTTCTTTTAGCGTTTGAATAAAAGACGGGTTTTGCAGATTTAAAGCGATGGAGTCGGCAGGCGCGGCAATGGTCTCTTTTATGATTGTATGAATTTCCATGTTCACTTGTCAGATTTGTTTGGTTTTGTTAGTTTGGCAAAGGGGATGAACAATACCCGGCGCCGAAGAATAAAACAGCGAAATCTAAAACCATTAAAACATGTTTCCTTGTCCGTCTTCGCCATATTCGGATTGCGGTATCTCTTCAGCGACAATATCTCCGTTCTTGTCTTTTTTTAAGGCCATCCACTTGCCTTCCGCTTCTTTCAGCTTTGCTTCGCAAAATCCTTTGAGCAGCATCCCTTTTTCATAGAGGTCCATGGAGAGTTCCAGAGACTCTTTCCCGTCTTCCAGCTTGCGGGTAATATGCTCCAATTCGGACATTGCGTCTTCAAAAGTCAGTTCTTTCGGCAACTTGGCAGCCATGGTTCAAAGTATCGTAACGGTTCCTTATGTAAATCAATATATGAAAAACAATACCCCTGATTGCCCCTGAATGCAAAGGAGGCAAGCTTACGATAATTTTGCCGTTAGCGATGTGTCAATGGCTTCGAGTTCGGCAATGGCGAGGTTATAATTTTCATCGTCGGGCGGAGAGCCGTGCCAGGCCGGGTTGTTTTCCATAAAAGAGACGCCTTTGCCCAGAGTGGTTGAAAATAAAATTATTTTTGGTTTTTTCTCAGGTTGGGCGCCCCAGTGAAATGCTTCGTCGATTTTTTCAATGTCGTGCCCGGGGACAGTCCGTGTTAGCCATCCAAACGCGTGGAACTTGGCTTCAAGGTCGCCAAGGTTCATTACGTCTTCTGTGCGTCCGTCAATTTGAATATGATTGTAATCGATATAAGCAATAAGGTTATCGAGACCGTAGTGTGCGGCGCTCATGGCGGCTTCCCATGTCATGCCTTCCTGGCATTCGCCATCAGAGATGCCAATGTAGACCTTGGCGCCAATCTTTTGCTGCCGAAGGCCTAACGCGACGCCGCATGCTTGCGAAAGCCCCTGGCCCAACGAGCCGCTGGAGTTTTCAAGTACTGGTAAATAGCGCGTGCTGGGGTGGCCTTGCAGGCGCGAGCCAAGTTTTCTAAACTCGTTTAGCTCTTCTTCGGGAATTAAGTTTGCCAGCGCCATGGCGGCATAGAGCCCGGCGCAGGTATGGCCGTTGCTCAGTAAAAAGCGGTTGCGGTTTGGCGACTTGCTGTTTTCAGGCGTTATGCCCAGGTGTTTTGTATAAAGGACGGCGAGAATATCGGCCAGCCCGAGGGGGCCTCCGGGGTGACCCGATTTGGCCCGGTGAACCATCGTGACAATTTGTTTGCGCATGCGGTTGGCCAAAAGTTCGATTTCGGGCGTAGTTAAATCTTGATTTTTATTTTGTTGTATTTTGAGTTTTATCTCTTGTATTAATTCTTCAATGTTCATGGCTTTTTTTCCCGTCACCCAGAGTAATTTCGGCAGACGTAAGGGCAAGCGTTTCGTATGAAGAAAGAAAACGGGTGGGGCGTTTTTGCTTTAAAACGTTGCGGTTCATTTGCTTTGAAATTGTATTTTTCAAGCCGGTTCTCTTTTTTTGCGAAAAAATAACCGAAAAAAAGCGATTTTAAAGAAAAGCGCGAAAATTTGACCGCTATCCCGGCCCCACCCTCAGGGTGGGGGTGGTTAGTGGAAAGAAAATAACGCCGGGGGTGGCGAAGAACGCCAAAGGCGGTCGAAGCCAGGGGGCAGGCTTGCCCCCTTTTGTTTTAGAGCCAATATGAAAACTGCTTGTTCCCCTGTTTCGGGGGCGGTATTTGCCGGTATGCGTTCCGATATGATAAAAAAAGGGCCGGAGCGGGCCCCCCACCGCTCGTTATTGCGCGCGACAGGTTTGCAAGACGGTGATTTTGACAAGCCGTTCATTGCCATTGCCAACAGTTACATGGACCATATTCCCGGCCATGTGCACTTAAACCGGGTGGGCGAACTTTTAAAAGAATTTATTCGAGAGGCGGGCGGCGTTCCCTTTGTCTTTAACGTCATTGGCGTTGACGACGGGATTGCCATGGGCCATTCCGGGATGAAGTATTCGTTGCCTTCGCGCGAAGTCATTGCCGACTCAATGGAAATTGTTCTCAATGCGCACTGTTTTGACGGCGTCATTGCCGTTCCGAACTGCGATAAAATTGTGCCCGGGTTGATGATGGGGGCATTGCGCGTGAATATTCCCTCTATTTTTGTCAGCGGTGGGCCGATGGAAGCCGGTAAAACCCCTTCGGGCGACACGGTCGATTTAATTTCGGTTTTTGAAGCGGTTGGCGGGCTCAAAGAAGGCAAGGTGACCGAACAAGAGTTGGAAGAGAGCGAAAAGTACGCTTGCCCTACTTGCGGTTCTTGCAGCGGTATGTTTACGGCCAACTCCATGAACTGTTTAAACGAAGCCATTGGGCTGGCCTTGCCGGGTAACGGTAGCTTGCTGGCCACCTCGAAAAAACGCATTGATTTGTTTCGCAAAGCCGCAACCCGCATTGTTGAAATGGCCAAAGAACACGAGAAAGCAGGCAACTCGTATTCGTTGTTGCCGCGTAAAATTGTCACCAAAGAATCTTTGGAAAACGCCATGATGCTTGATATGGCCATGGGCGGTTCGACCAATACGGTATTGCATACTTTGGCCGTCGCGCATGAAGCGGAAGCGGACGAGTTCAACCTATCGCTAATTAACTCGTTAAATTCCCAGACTCCGAATTTATGCAAAGTGTCTCCTTCGTCTGCGTATCATATGGAAGACGTTCATTTGTCCGGAGGCATTCATACCATTTTAGGCGAGCTCCGCCGGGCCAGACCGGGGCTTTTGCGCGAAAATGTCATGACCGTGACCGGGAAAACTCTCGGACAAAATATCGACGAGTTTGACATTCGCTCAGCGAACGTGACACAGGAAGCGATGGAAATGTCGCTTGTCAAGCCCAGCGGGAAAGTCGGGCAGGCCGCTTTGGAAAGCGACGCCGTTATCTCTGCCGGCCAGCGCGACAAAGAACACCTGGGTTTTGACCCGCAAGATTGCATACGCACCGCTGAAAACCCTTATTCCGAGACCGGCGGTCTTTCGATTTTGTACGGGAACCTGGCGCCCCAGGGCTGCGTTGTGAAAACGGCCGGGGTTGTCGCCTCAATGCTTACTTTTGAAGGCGAGGCCATTGTCTTTGAATCGCAGGAAGAAGCGGTTGACGGAATTCTCGACGGCCGCGTTCGTTCGGGCCATATTGTGATTATCCGTTACGAAGGCCCCAAAGGCGGGCCGGGCATGCAAGAGATGTTAGCGCCGACTTCGTTTATCATGGGCCGCGGCCTGGGCGATTCTGTCGCCCTTGTCACGGACGGCCGGTTTTCCGGGGGAACCCGCGGCGCCTGCATTGGGCATGTTTCGCCCGAAGCCGCCGAGGGCGGACCCATTGGGCTTGTGCAAGACGGCGACAAGATCAAGATTGATATCTTGAAAAGCGCCATTGAACTTGAAGTTGGCGAAGCGGAACTGGAAAAACGCAAGCGCGAATGGCAGCCTGTGAAAAAAGAGATACCCCGGGGCTATTTGCGCCGCTACCAAAAACTCGTGACCAACGCTTCTCGCGGCGGCGTACTCGAATAAATTTCAAATCCGGGCGTCTTCGTCTTGAACTTTCTGCAAAATTTTGCAAGAGAAGAGACAAGGGGCCCGGAAACAGCTTTTGGAGCCTTTTATAAAAAAAGCCTCGTTAACGTGGCCGGTATAGTTTAAATGTAATTTGCACTTCAAGAAGATTGTTCTTTAAAAGCTCTGCCGGAACCCGCCCGAAGTTTTTTGCGTCATTGATGGCGTCGAGAATGGAAGCGTTTACCGTCTGGTACCCCATGGATTGAACAATATTTGCGCTGACCACGCTCCCTGCGGGGTTTAGAAAAAAAATAACGGCGACTTCTTGTTCGGGGAAGGTCTGGTATGTCGTTGTCCCGGGGATGCCGGGCGTCATGGTGTGATACGAATTGGTCGCCACCGGGTAGGGGTTGCCGCCAGGAGGAGCCCAATGCTTTTGTATTTTATCGAGCATTTGGCGGTAGTATTCGTAATGCTTATAATGGATCGTCGGGATCACAGGCTCGCCGTAGCTGTTCCACGAAAGAGCCAGCTCTTCGTGAAACTCCATGCTGAGAGGTACGGAATCTTTTTTGCCGGTGCCCCAGTCAAACAAACCGTCAAACCCGGTTTTCGGCAGTTCTATGATTTGAATCGTAAAATCATTGGTACGGTCGGTTTGCAGAGCGCCCAGCTTGGAATCGCGGTCGGCGTTGTTTTGTTGGCCCGGAGCGGCAAATTCCAGTTTTGAATCTTCGCTTAGCGCTTCAAATCCCTCTTTATCGGTCAGCTTACCGCTCTCTTTCTGGGTGATGTCTGAAAGGTTTGGCATTACCTCGGGCATCTCGACCGGATTTTCTTTATCGTTTTCGAGAATGACCGGAAGGACTTCCATGGTATCTTTTTTCGTTTGATGGGCTTTGGAAAGCATTTCGAGGGGGATGCCCGTAAGAAACAAAACGGTAATGACTACCCAGGAAGACAGGAAAAAAAAGGAAAGCCAGATGCGATCAGAGTCAGAAAATTTATCTTCTAAATTTTGATGTTCCATTCCCTGGTGCGTACCTCTTCGATCCAAGTGTCAATCTTGGCTTTTTCTTCTGCGCCGGCTTGCAGGGTTTTTAATTTCTCAAGCCATTCAATAGCCTGGTCATACTTGCGCCATTCGTAATAGACAATCGCCGTTTTTTTGACCACCTCGGGGTTGCCGGGCTCGACTTTCGAGGCGCTTTTCAAGTAATCAATTGCGCGCGTATAACCTTTGGCGTACTTCACTTCGTTTACGGCGGCAAGAATCATCAAGGGAACCGAGTCGGGGAACCGTTCGATATATTTGACTATCCGGTTTCTTGACAAGGTAAAATTTCTCAACAGAATATTATAACGTATGTTTTCAATGGCAAGCTCTGCGCTCATCAAGTTGTTGTCTTCGGCTTCGTCTAAAATCTTCAGCGCCTCTTCGTACTGGTTTGTCATTGCATACGATTGAGCGAGCGCCAGATACGCCTTGGTTTGGTATTGCGGGGGAAGCCCGTCAATGGAGTCCCGCAGCATTCTTTTGCCGATGTCAATGGTGATGGTTGAATCAAGCATCAAGCGGCCTTTCCCGTAAAGCGCATAGGGGTTGCCCGCGTCTTTTTTTAGGGCCTCTTCAAAATAACGCAAGGCGGTAATTTTTTTGCCTTCATCATACGCTTCCAACCCCTGGAGCGCCAGTTGTTTCGCATTACTGCAATGGGCGAGTTGAAAGCATAAAAGTAAAACGGAAAATCTTTTAAAAAAAACAGGTCGCATGGAGTCCCCGCCAACATGAGAAAACCGATATAGCGGGTATAGAAGATTTTTCAACCTTTGGCGCCGCATCTCATTCTTGTTTTTTCGTTTACTGGCGTTTATTGGCCGGCCTGGTTTTGACTTTGGGTCAACTCGCTTGCGTCCGGGGCCAGGGGCGTAATCCGGTATTCCGGGATTTCCATCCAGTACGGGTTATTGACGCTTTTTACCAGGTAAATATCGCGGATTTTTCGCACGTTCAACAACTCGCTCGTACCTGTATTCAGCTCAATTTCAATGGAAATAAAATCGGCCTTCGGAGGTTTGCCTTCAAAAAAAGAGGTCCCCTCAACTTGCGCCAGGTCGGCCAGCAAGCGGCTCAATCGGTTTGGGTCGGCATCAAGGCTGGCGCCGCGCCGGGTGATTTTCCATTTGCCTTCTGCGTCTTGAAACAGTTTATACGATGATGCGGTCTTGACCGAAAGCGCCCGGATATTTTCTTTTTCAAATTGAAACAACTTCTTTTCGCGGAAATAATCGGCCGGGTGGTTCCAGTCGTTGTTCAGGTTGCCTTTGACGGAATAGACCTCTTTTTCATCGTTCACGCGAAGCAGCGTGGAGTTATGCGCCCCCCCCTGGCTGCCAATGTGTACGATTGTTTCGTCTTTGCCTCCGGTACTTTTCAGAGTTATGAAAAACTGGTTGTCGGCGGTGCCAAACTGCATGTGTTTTGAGGCGTCGCTTGAGACGACTTGAAAGCGGCGCGTTTGGTAGGTGTTGCGCAGGGCATTTTCCACTTTCCCCGCATTGGCCGGGTACTCGTGTTGCGTGACGCTGTCGAAAAGGCTCCACCCGTTGCTATTTCGTTTTAAAATAAAACCGCTGTTTGCGCCCTCCGGCGTTGCAGCCGGGCCCGAATTGGCAACGGTAACGCTTTCTACGGACGAGGGTTGCCCCTGTAGCAATGGATCTGACGTATCATAGCCGCCCTCAAACAAACCAAACGGGTCGTTTGCCAGGAAAGCGGCAAAAAATAAAACCAGAGCTGATACGGATAAAATTGTATTTTTTTGTTGAGTCAACATGTTATGCCTCGCTTTCGGTCATTTTTTCGGCATCCCGGTTCGCCGTGCGAATGCCACGGTATTTGATACCGGAGATTTTTTTCCGCGCCATGGCTTTTAAGGCGCCATACCCCGCAATGAGAGAAAGGGGCAGCAGAAAATTGATAATGGTAATTAATTTTTTAACCCAGGGGTCAATTGCCCCCAGCACCGGGTTGGCAAGTTCGCGCGAGCGCGCAATGACCAGCTCTTCCAGACCGTTCAGGGTATCGATTGCCGATAGAAAAAATTGAAGGTTTAGCCCCTGGCTCGCCTGGATACTCTGGTCGGCTAAAAGATAAGGGGTCGAGAATGCGACAATCCGGCCGGGCCGCAAGCTCTTTGGAAGAAAAGAAGACGTAATGGAAGAGACATCGCGGTTATTAAAATAACTGGTGAATTCGCCTTCCATGAAATAAGCCAGCTCAAACGATTGTCTGCCTTCGGGGGAAGTGTCTTCTATACTCATCTTTGCCATGTTCGGGTCAATGGATAGTTGCCCGCTTTTCGCTTTTGCCCGCGCGGTGCTTCTGGCAAGCGTCTCTACTTTTACGTTTTCCGGATTTGCGGCGTCAATGGCAATGGAACTGGCCCAGGGGAAAAGCAGACTTTTTAAATTCAGCATGATAGGGCTTTTTTCGGACATCTTGTCTTTTTCCACTTTAATCCATAAAGGGTAGGGGATTTCAAGAACCTGAAAGATGTTGGCTCTTTGCCGGATCGGCAAATACGAGCCGGGGTCTTCTACCAGGTCGGTTTGGATGCGTATGCCGTAATGGGCGAGAAACGAGAGAAGGTCCGGCGAAACCGGGGTGACTTGCCCGTTTTGAAAGTTGATATTCACGCCGTTTTGCGCAATCAGCAAAGAACCGCCGTTTAACAAAAACTGGTCAATTCTGAATTTTTCCTGATCGCTTAATTCATAGAGACCGCCAATGACCAATACCGAAATTTCCGGGGGAATATTTTCGGACTCGGCGTTGATCGGCGCCATCGGCCCGTAAAAAGAAGCGACGCTGCGGTTCAAGAGACTCAGCGAAGCAAAGGGGTTATCACCTTGCTCAAGGGTTAAGAGACCGTGCCCGGTTAAAAAGCCGATTTTTCGTTCTCCGGGGTAGGCCATTTTATAAATACGGCTGGTGAGGTTATATTCCAGAATCTGGGAGCTGCGCAAGATGTCGGGGATCACCTCGACCCGGTCTTCGTATGAAATTGCCAAAGAAAAGTAAACGCTGGATACCTCGCGTTTCTTTTGGTCGACCGCGCCAATGGGCATGGGTTCAATGCCCAATGTGCGCGCCCGCGCTTGCAGCTCGCGGTCGTCATCCGGGTCGAGAAAAACCAAATCGATTTTTCCGTCGGAAGCCGAAGCATATTCGGTTAAAAAATCGCGTAGAAATTTTACCGGCTGTATGTAAACTTCGGGAACATCCCCCGAAAAGAAGGCTTCAATTAAAATCTTCTCGGGCACTTCGCGTATGATCTCTTTGCTCGCCGAAGTCAAGCGGTAGCGACCCGTGCCTGAAAGGTCAAAGCGGGTATAAAAAGCGTAACTTAGCCAGTTGATCAGCAATAAATTAACAATGATAAGTATCGTGGTGACGGTTTTGTTTTGGTTGAATTTTTCCATGTTTGTCCCTTAATCTGACTTGTTATCTGCTTTGTTCAATACCGCGGTAATTCAGGTAGAGAAACAGGTAAATAAACGTTAGAAAGTATAAAAAATTTCGCGTATCAAAAAGTCCCCTCGAAATGGAGTCAAAGTGCCAGCTTACCGAGAGGTAGGCTGCCGCCGGGCCGACCGGCCCCAACAACTGCAAAAGTTGGGGGAGCCCCAGCAAGAAAAAGAAGAAGCAGGCTCCGGTGCTGATTAAAAAAGCGATGATTTGGTCCTGGGTCAGCCATGAGATATACAGGCCCAGCGCAATGTAGGCGCCGCCTAAAAAGATAATTCCAAAATAACCGCCTATGATCACCATCCAGTCGGGGTCGCCGACAATTCCGATGGAAACCGGAATAAAGAGGGTCGACAAAAGCGCAATCGTCAGAAAGCAAAGCGCAGAGAAAAATTTTCCTAAAATGGCTTCGGCGGGGGTATGGGGTAACGTAAATAAAATTTCAATAGTCCCCGAACGTTTTTCTTCCGCCCAAAGCCGCATGGTGATGGCCGGGACAAAAAAGATAAAAACAATACGGACCCAACTAAAAAAATTATCCATGGTTGCCATGTTAATTTCCCAGAAGCCGGGCAGGTAAAAAAAGAAAAAATTGGTAAAAATGGAAAAGGTCGCCAGAAAAACATAGCCGATCGGGGTGTTGAAATAGTTTTCAAATTCCCGGCGGAAAATGGTTTTTACATTGGCAACGTTGACTGGGGCGGCCGGCGCTTGCGATAGATTCATGAGTTGGCTCCTGTGATTTTTTGAAAAATATCGTCGAGAGATTCTTTTTCTGCATAGAGTTCCTGAAGAACCCACCCTTTTTGAACGGCCAGTTGAAAAATATCTTCGCCTAAATGGGTCGATGCGGTCAATGTCAGGCTTGTTGCTTCCGAAGCGGCTTCGACGCCGTTCGCTTGCGCCCGGTCATTGAAATGACGGTTGAACTCGCCGGCAATATCGGGGTGGTTGCCTTTCAGGCGAAGGTGAATTTTAAAGGCGTTGTTTTCGGTGCGGTTGATTTTTTCAAGCGGGTCGTCTAAAACGATTTTGCCTTCCGAGATAATAATGGCTCTCTTGCAGGTGGCCTCTACCTCGCTTAAAATATGCGTGCTGAGAATAATGGTTTTCTCTTTTGCCAGGTTCCTGACCAGTTTTTGGATCTCGGCAATCTGGTTCGGGTCAAGCCCCGACGTCGGTTCATCGAGAATCAGGATTTGAGGGCTGTGGATCAACGTAGCGGCTATCCCGACGCGCTGTTTATACCCTTTGGAAAGATGGTGGATCGGCCGGTAAAAATAGTTTTCAAGACCGGCGGCTTCTACGGCATATTCGATGCCCTGCGCCAGCGCTTCGTTTGACAAATCGTGCGATCTCGCGATAAACTCAAGATAATCGCAAACGAGCATGTCGGTGTAAAGCGCCGAGTTCTCGGGCAGATACCCGATCATTTTACGCACTTCTCTTTTCTTTTCGCCAACCGGGTAACCGCCGATTTCAATTTGCCCTTCGGTAGGTTCGTAGTAGCCGGTCATCATTCGCATGGTGGTTGTCTTGCCTGCGCCGTTGGGGCCCAACAGGCCGACAATTTCACCCTTGCCGATGCTAAAATTGATGTTACGTACGGCCTGAAATTCGCCAAACGATTTTGATATGTGATTCACCTTGATCATACCAAAGTTTAACCTGAAGTACCCAATGTTTTGTCAAGGACTTTGCCGCCGGAAAAATGTGCTAAATGTGCTATATGTGCTATATGTGCTATATGATATGTAATATATACGCGTATGGTTTATGCATATGGATTGCGGGCGGAGCCATAGACCCTCTCTTTCGTTTGGCCGGTTTTTTTACCGCTACCAACGAAAAATAACATCCAGTAAAGGAAGAAAGCGCCGTTCTTTGCCAAAGGGGTAGGCCCCAAACACGCTTTTTACGCCGGTCACAATGCGGACCGTTTCGCCAAGCTGGCAGTGGAGTAATAATTTGCTTTCAACGGCATAGTCGTCTTCCAGTGGCGGAAAGTAGAAATAGTCAACATCCATGGTATAGGAAAAGCGGCCGGCAATGACCCCGTCGAGATCGGCTCCGAAAACCATCAATTGGCCCGTCGAGAGCGACGCGGTGCGGGGGTAGGCGAGCGCAAAGTCAATGGTCGGAATGTGGTCTTTTTCGGCGCCTAACGTGCGATCATATCGCATCTTCAAGGTAAGCATAGAGCCGGAAAAACGAAACGTCGAATAGAGTTCATTGCCGAAAGTCACCATCCGGTTGGGTTCCGTATCGGCGGGTAAAATCCCCCCGGTGCCTTCGCGCGAAATATTTTGAATGAGCAGGGTGGGGTAGCGAAGAGAGTGGCCTGTCGAGACGACAATTGCGCCGGTTTTATACCACTCTTTTTTTACCGTCATATGCGGAAAGGCAAAGAAGAAAAAAGGGTGAACGTCAAGTTCGATTCCCCCGGCAAAGCCGATGCGCAGCGGGTTAAAAACCCCCACTTCTTTTTGGCCCGGTTCCAGAAGCAATGCCGTGCCGGCGTCCCATGCCTGTGATGCCACTATCAGGCGCGGGGTTGTAACGAGCATTGACAAAAGCAAAGCTGCCAGCCGGTAGACAAACGCGGGCCGTTTCACGGTACGCTCCATTGCGTTGAAATGGGCGCATGGTCCGAAAGGGGCATTGTCGCAATGCCTGTCGAGCTGTCCTGGTAGGTAACGGTAGAACCTGCGACAAACGAAGTGTTGGTAAAAATGTAGTCGATTTTCCGGTTCCAGAAACCGGTTTTCTTTACGGTATGGGTAAAGTACGCCTGGTTGTTCGGCAGGTAGTCTGTAAAAGCGACCGCCGGCGTAAATTGCGTATAAAACTCGTCAAGCCAGGTTGTTTCGGCGCTGTAATCGTCGGCAATATATTCGGGGTGGGTACAGGCGGCGTCGTCAAAACCGTTTAGCTGATCTGAGCCCGGTGGAATTTCATTGAAGTCGCCCCCGGCAAGAAACGAACGGTTTGCCTGGTTTGCCTCTACCAGCGCCTTTAGAAAGATATCAAGCTGCGTTTTTTTCGTCGCGTCTTTGGAGTAGGCCGAGGTGTGAATGTTAAATACATAAAATCCGTTGTAACCGGCGATGTTGACCGTGGCGCGTATGTAATTTCGCCGCAGATAAAAATATTGGGTAAGCCGGTCTTGCTCGCCGATAATAGGCAGCGCATAACGTTTGGCGTTTTTCAGGGGCCAGCGGCTTAAAATGGCGTTGCCGGAGTTCATTCTCCCCAATCCGTCGCTGGGAATATAATCGGCTTTCCACTGCGAAGCATAGGCGCCATAATTGAGCGAAGTGTGATTTAGCAGCCATTGCACTTCGTCGACATAGGCGGAACGTTTGGCTTCAACGTCGGCTTCCTGCAATAAAACAATGTCAGGGTTGATTTCATTGATCTTTGAAGCCAGCCCCCGCATGTTTGAGATGACTTCGCTTTCGCTCATGAGAACGCGGTTTCCATAGCAATCGAAAAAAAAGTCAATCCGGGCCCCGCCAAATTTAATGTTCCAGGTCATGACGACGATTGGCCCCGCGGGCGCCGCCGTCGAGCTGAGGACATTGGATCTGTACATGATCGCGTCTTCCACCGGTTCAAATTCGGTATGCGCGGGATCAAAAAATTCCATGACCGTGCAGGAACCCGTCAAAACGGGAATAGATGACAATAAAAGAAAGCGTCTTGCATGAATAAAAAATCGATTTTTCATCTCAATTGCGTACGTATACCCTTGTGGTTATGTCGTTATGTTATGCGTACTTGTAAATATAATTTTTAAAACTATACATGTTCTTGAGGCAGGCGGCGCTTTTGAATTTTACGAAAAGTATAAAGATAACCCCATGAAAGCAGGTTGAGAAACATAAAAAGAGCAAACGGAATGGCGCCCCAAAAGGCAAAGAGAGAACCGGCCTTTTCCGGAATCGGAACCCGGTATATCCGGCTTTCCCGCTTTAAACTGGCGGTGGGGTGGATGATTTGACCGGTCATGTTTATGTATGCGCTGGTCCCGGAATTGGTCGATCGAATGACCGGGAGCCTGAGTTCAATGGCCCGCATTTTGGATACGGTCAGATGCTGGTAATTTTCAACGGAGTCGCCAAACCAGGCGTCGTTGGTCAAGTTGACTATTAAACCGGCCTGGCGGTCTGTGTCGAAAAAATAACCGCTGGTAAAATCGGGGGTCATGAGTTCATAGCAAAGCGAAGGCAGGATCATGCCGAAGTTTGTCCGGATCAAAGTTTTCCGGCTGCCGTGCGTGAAGTTCGATACTTCGGGGAACATCTCCACTATGCCGGGGAAATATTGGCCAAGGGGCATGTACTCCCCGAAAGGCAGCAAAAGAATTTTCTGGTAGCTTTGTTTATTGCCGTTCGGTTCGATAAACCAAATGTTATTGTACGATTGGCGCCGTTGGTTGGCAAACTCGGTATTGACATCATTGAGCATAATCGGGACAGCGTGGTCTTGCTGCAGTTTTTCAATGGTGCTTCGCAAGGCGGCGGTTTCCCGGTAGCTTAAAAAAGGTACGGCGCTTTCGGGCCAGACCACCAGCGAAAGCGGGGTCTGCATGAGTTCCGCCTCGGCCAAAAGGCGCCTTGTCTGGTTTTCCATTCCAAGTAAAATTTGCCAAAGAGCTTGCCGAATATCCCGGACCGATTCAAAGGCCAGGGGAGAGTTCCCTTGCACAATCCCGATGTTTACTTTGTTCGCTTCGGCTTCTTTTTGCGACCAATACCCCCGGGCCCAGGTGCCGTAGGTTACGCCGGAAAGATAAATGACAATAAACAACACCGCGGGGATTTGGACCGGCGGCAAAGACTCCGTATTTACCAAGGCGGGTTTGATTCGTCGCACCAAACCCAGAACAAGATCAACGAGCGTCAGGTTCAAAAGAAAGACAAAAAGAGAAAGCGCTCGCACGCCAAACAAACTGGCCGTCTGGATCAGGTTTTCATTCCCCTGGATCAAGTTTGCCGCCAGGACCGGGAACAGTTGCCAGCCCAGATACTCTGCCAGCCCCCAGAAAAATACCAGCGAAACATACCTGTTTTGCATAATGGCGCGGGTCAGGCGCAGCGCTTGCCGGTTTGCTTTGCCCAGTTTGCCAAATGGTGGTTGCGAATTTCCCGGCAGGAGGGTGTGAGTCAGGTCCGGTAAAAACCGGTTTTGCGCATTGCAGAAGTAGAAAAAAAGAACAAAGCGGCCGCAGTTGATTAAACTATATAAAACCAGGATACCGATGGCGCCGGCTTGCGTCAGGTGCCCGTAAATCACAAACGTCTCAATGAGCCAAGGCGTGACAAACGAACTAAAGAACAAAGCCTCTACATAACCCCAGAAAAGAGCTTCTTTCCAGGTGAATTTCTCGGTCAAAGCCACAAATAAAAAAGGCGTCAGGGCAATTAGGCCTATACCCGGGAGAGGATCCGGGTTTAGAGAGGCGGCTTGCCATACAGCGCTGAGCGCTAAAAGAACGATAATTTTCAGGGTGCGAAGAGGTCTCATGTTTCTTTCGGATGTTCCGAATCTGTAGGACCGCTCTGCAACCCGAAAATGAGATTTAATATTTCAGCGGTCACCGGTTCTTCGTCAGCGGCCGGCAGTTCGTGCTTTCTTCTTTTTCGGATCGCCTCTTCAATTGAATTTGAAATCTCTTTGCCCAGCTCAACGCCCCACTGGTCAAAGCTGTTGATGTTCCAGATAAACCCCTGTGTAATGACTTTATTTTCATAGAGCGCCAATAAAGAACCGATCGATTCCGGAGAATAATTTTTTAACAGTAAGACATTGCTTGGCCGGTTACCGGGAAAAACGCGGTGGTTTACAATTTGTTTGATCTGCTCTTCGGAGTAGCCGCTCTTTTTCATCAAAGCGATGGCTTTTTCTCTGTCGCGTCCGAGACAAAGGCCTTGCGATTGGGCCAAAAGGTTGGAAAGTCTCAGGTCGGTGTAGTCGGTTTCGCCCCGGTCTTCAATCACGCCGATAAAATCGGTCGGGATCACATTGCTCCCCTGGTGCAGCATTTGAAAATAGCTGTGCTGGCAGTTTGGTCCAACGCCGCCAAAAAGAACAGGCACCGTCTCGTAGTCCAATATCTTTCCCTCAAGCGATACGTTTTTTCCGTTTGATTCCATTTCAAGTTGCTGCAGGTAGACCGGCAGTTCGCGTAACTCATGCGCATAGGGCGCGACAAAATGGTTCGGGTAACCTAAAAAGTTATTGTTCCAGAATCCGATGAGCGCGAGCAACGCGGGGATATTTTTTTGCACTTCATTTTCCCGAAAGTGGTTATCCATTTCTTGCGCGCCTTCAAGCAGGCGCTGAAAAATATCAAACCCGCAGGCCAAAGCGATGGATAACCCAACCGCCGACCAAAGAGAGTAACGCCCCCCCACGCCATCGGGGATACGCAAGATGTTTTCGGGGGCGATGCCAAAAGCGGCGGCTTTGTTCGCCCGGTTGGTAATCCCCAGGAAATGGGCTTCATATGCTTTTTCCGGCGCTATTCCCGCCGGCTTGATCTCAGCGGATTCAAGAAGCGCCCGGTATTTTTCTTTTATTTTTTGCGCGAGAAAAATGGTTTCTTTGGTAGAAAAACTTTTGCTGGTTACCAGAAAAAGGGTCTCTTCCAGGTTTACTTTGTTTAAAATTTCAGAAACATGAGCTGGGTCCGGCGTAGAGAGAAAAAATACCGGCGGAGCCTGTGGGGGTGAAAAGCGCCGAAGAGCGTGTACCGCAAACTGCGGCCCAAGGTCGGAGCCGCCTATCCCGATATTTACCACATATCGAATCGGCTTTTTAGTGAACCCAAGGCGCTCGCCGTTATGAACGTTCTCTGTAATTTTCTTCATTTGTTCCAGGGTGGAACGAATGAGCCGGCCGGTCTCATCGTCCGGGCCGCCGCCGTTTCGCAGGCGAGTATGAATGACTCGTTCGTTTTCGGTTACATTGATTTTTTCGCCGCAAAACAACTTTTCTTTAAATTCGTTAAAATGACTCTCTTCCATAAACCGCCGAAAGAGGTCAATGGTTTCGGGTTGAACGAGGTTTCTGGCAAATTGAAAGTAGATGTGATCGGTTTCGAGGCTGAGCGATTGAACGCGTTTTTTGTCTTGCGTGATCTCTTTCAAAGACCAGTTTAAGGCCTTGCGGCTATGCTCTTTGAGCAGTTTCCATGTCGAACTTGTATCCATAGTTTACGTAAAATTAAAATATAAATCCAATGCGGACAGCGCCCCAGTGCCGGTCTCGAAATTGAAAGGGTATGGAGAGATCATTGATATATTCGCCGGTGTCTTTTTTGTACATTTGAAGCAATGGCCCGGAATCATTGCGGGCGGCCTTGATACCGATCGGGTCGTCGAAAATACGTTTAGTCCGGTTGTAGGTCAAGTTGTACTCCTTGTTGGCGGTGATTCTCCGTGCAAATTTCCGGTTGTGCGTGGGGACATACCCGTTGCTGTCAACCAGCACGAAATATTCCAGCCGTTTGTCTTTGCTCAAGAACTCCTCCTGGATCGTTTCCAGGTGCGCATCGGTAAATCTGTCAAACGAGCTATGGTACTTTGGCGGTTCAAAACCGGCAATGATATGATACTTGCGATCAAAGAGGTTTTCTTCGGTGATCGTGTTGTCCTGAAGACCCGTTTCAAAGATCTCCCGGCATCTTTCCAGAAAGTCATTGCCCAGGTCGGTAAAACGGTCCGTTGGGTTGTCTACCCTGGATTCAAAGTCAAAACGATCGGTAATGGCCAGAAGGTTTGTCGTTTGTTCTTCCATGGCGTCTACATAGTCAAAAATATGGCGAACCCCTTCCGAGTTTTCGGCAATAAAATTGGCAATGGTATGAACCGACTGGTTGATTTCGGTAGATTGAGACGCTTGTTTTTTCGAGTTTACGGCGAGCTCGTGAATTTTGTCGGTCATGTACTCAACGCCGCTCAATACATTTTGCAACTGGTTGTGCACCAGGCCCGAGAATTCAATGATATTTTCAGCTTGCGCGGTCTCTTTCGGAACCATGTCCATGGCCACGTTCGTTGAAATTCGGATCGAGTCAATCATATCGATTACATTTCGAGTGGATTTTTGGGTCGTTTCGGCCAGCTTACCGATCTCTTCGGCGACAACGGCAAAACTGTGGCCGCTGCTGCCCGCGCGCGCAGACTCAATGGTCGCGTTTAAGGCGAGCAAGTTGGTCTGGTCGGCAATATTTTCAATTTCACGGATGATTTCTGTGATTTTTAACGTCGATGCCGACAGCTCTTTGATTAGATTGGTCGTTGTGAACATGGTTTTTAACACATTTTTAATTTCAACTTCGGTATCAACCGCCATCTTCTGCCCCAGCATCGCCGACTCAATGGCCTTTTCCGACATGGTTTTAATGATAGTAACGTTATGGTCGATTTCGTTGTAAAAGTCCATTAACTCCTGGGTTGAATGCAGGATTTCATGAGACTGGCCAATTTGCTCCCGCAACCGGCTGGCGTTGGTGCCGGTCAATTCGTCAATCCGTCCGGAAAGTTCTTTCATAATGGAAATGATTGTTTGTAGAAAAACAACCTCGCTGAGTTTCACCCTGCTGCTCTCTTGCGACAAGAGGCCGGTGTGTTTCTCGGCCTTTCGCATCGCCCAGAGCTCGTCCTGGGTGCGTTCAATGCCCAAAGAGTGAATGATCACCGCCAGCGCCCCGGTATACAACGCTATGCCAACATGATCGATTTGCCACTCAAAACCGGCGCCTTCAAAATAATAATAAAAAACAGTGTTAATTGCCATTAAAGCGTACGAATACAAAGCGGCTGAGATCAGGTTGCGGATGCTGCGGTAAAAAAAAGCGGCGGTGATGAAAAGATAAAGCGATATGGGGGCCAGGTTATTTTCGCCCGCTAAAAATGTTACACCGGTGATAATGCCGGCCGTAGTGAAAAAGTTAATCGGCTTTAGAACCCTCGAAAAGAGACTTCGGGTTTCACGAGAAGAGACATTTTGAGCCTTAGGTGCGGAAATGTGGATCGGGGGCGCCTCTGGTGTGACCATTGTTAAACTCATCAAATATCCCTCTGTTTTTGCTTTTGGCGAAAGCCTCTTGCCTGCAAACAGCGAATCGCCCCTTTTTCAGCGGAAAATGGGGCTCTATCGGGTGTTCTCATAAATTTGAGCAAGAAGTCCACTATTTTATTGTCGGTATTTGCTAAACATCAGTTTAAAACGCCGATAATAAAATGATAAAAAGATAGAACTTGTAAGTTCGCTGATAAGGCAGTCGGGGCGTTTGTTGCCAATTGAAACTGCTTTACACGATAACAAGGCGAGTCAGAATAAAAAAAAATGGCAGCGACCGATCAAAATATTCTTTGGAGAGACCGCTCTTTTGCCGGAGTGCAGAAAATCATTACCCTGTTTTTGTTTTTAACAGGGGGTTGCGCAATATACGGCTCTATTTTACACAATTCGTTCTCGTACATGATGGCCGCTTCGCTGGTTTTATTTGTTAACTTTATTACCCTGACCTTCAATAAAAAAGAAAACGCCACTGTCCGGTTGGCAAGCGTGATATCGCTGATATTCTTTTCGGTATCAATGCAAATCTTTTTTCACGGAGACGTCTTTTTTCACCTTGCTCCGGGGCTTTCTGCTATTTTATTCATATTGTATCTTGAAAAGTGGCCCTTGCTTTTGTATTTAGCGGGCATTGAACTCGGCTATCTTTTTGGCTGGAACGAGTATAGCGCCGGGGCCGGCAGCGTCTACCACCCGTTTTACCCTCTCTTTTATGTCGTTTTTGTTTTAATTTTATTGCAAAGCCTGCACATGATTAAGCTGCTATTGGGTTATTACGATGTGATGAAAGAAGACGAGCTCGAGGATTACCGGAGCGAATACATTAAATCGCATGAAATCCCGTATTTGATGTTTATTAAGACGATCTCCGACCAGATGGACCGCCAGGCGGTAAACATCCAGGATACTTCCAGCCATAATATCGCCCGGCTCTATAGCCAAAAAAGCAAGCTGGCCACAGTTCTCGATGTCTCTTCTTCCATGCGCGAACGGTTTAAAGAGACGTTTGAGATTGTCGATCAAACTTCTGAAATTATCAATGATACGCTCAATATGGCGAAAAAGGGGCAAGAAAACGTCGGTAAAATTCTCGAGATGGTTACCAAAATGGTGAAAATTGTAGATATCACCCAAAAAAGTATCCATGACCTGAACATGGCGACCAGAAAAGTAGAGGGCGTTATTCAGGTGATTGACAAAATTGCCAACCAGACCCGTTTGCTGGCTTTGAACGCTTCCATTGAAGCTGCCCGATTAAAAGGAAGAGAAAGCGGTTTTTTAATGGTCGCCAATGAGGTGAAGAAGCTTGCCACCATGACCCAGGTCTCGGTTCAAAATATCACCACAACGGTACGCGAAATTAAACGAAAAACCCATTCCGTACAAGAAATCATCAAACAAGAAGCGCTCGAGTCGCTGAAAGGTCTCGATATCGCCCGTTTGGGGGGGCAATCGATTCAGTATGTTGTTTCCATTATGGACTCGATCAAAGGCGAGGTCGACCTGATTCTCGAAGAGTTTGAAACCAACCGAAGCATGGCTATGGAAATCACCAGCCATTTTGAGCAAATTGACAAATTTGTAAGCGAGAACGAGGTCAGGATGAATGAGCTGCGTCAAAAAGCAAGAGAGATGAATACGCAGTCGGGCCATATTCTGGAATTAATTGACGTTGAAAATATCAGCGATGCTATTACCCAGCAAAACGACCGAGCCTATATGCTTCTCAACCGGTTTGCCCTGGAATGCGAACGGATTTTTGAAAATGCCATTGCCACCGGCGGGGTTACCGAAGAGGATTTGTTTAACCGCGATTATCACCCGCTCGAAGACGAGATGGGGAAATTCACTGCAAAATACGATCAATTGTTTGAAACCAGTATCCAGCCGAAACTGGACGAGTACCTCGGGCTTGACGAACACTTTATTTATTTTTATGTTCTTGATGATCATGGGTATGCGCCGGTTCACAATTCGATTTACTCTTCGGAGCTCTCCGGCGACGATGGTCTGGATGCTAAATTAAGCCGGAACAAACGGATTTACCAGGACTACCCAACCATGACGGCAATTCGCAATGACGATATCTACCTCTTGCAGTGCGTCCTGGGAAACACGGGCGAACCGATCATGGATATGTCGGTTACCCTTCATTTTCGCGACCGCAAGTGGGGGATTGTCCGGGTCGGGTATGTGTATGAATAGTACATCAAGTTATTTTTAAAGATAGACGATAATAAAAGGAAACGGCAAAAAATATGGAAGAAACAGTCATTCATTACCGGTTTAAATTTGACGATAGCGAAATTAAGGATTACCGGATCAGTCTTGACCCTGAAACGGTATCGTATGCGGCAGACAACCAGGACCGCCCCGAATGGACCCGGTTAAATTTTCATCGTTGTGAAAATTGCCCGCTGGATTCGACCAAAGACCCTCATTGCCCGGTTGCGCTAAATTTAGCCGTTTTTGTCGACCACTTTAAAGACGAAATTTCTTATAAAGAGGCGCTGGTGCTGGTTAAAGCCAATGACCGTTTTTATTCCAAACGAATTTCCCTGCAAGAGGGGTTGTCTTCCGTTTACGGTTTGATCATGTCGACCAGCGATTGCCCCGTCATGAATTTTTTAAAACCAATGGCCCGGTTTCACCTTCCGTTTTCCAGTATGGAAGAGACAGTGTTCCGTTCGGTTTCATCGTACTTGCTGGAACAATATTTCTCATATAAAAGAGGGAAAAACGTCGACTTTGACCTCACCGGCTTGCTTGAACGATATCAATCGGTGGAAATGGTCAATAGCGGTATTTCCGCCCGCTTGCGCGCCGTAACGACAGGCGATGCCGACCGCAATGCGGTAGCCTTGCTGGACTCACTGGCGCAAGTCATGCACTTTGAGGTTGAATCAAGCCTGGAAAGTCTGGAGTACCTCTACGATACCATTCCGGAAAACATGGATATCATGTAAGCGGTTCAAAAGCCGCTCCTGTTTTTAATCTTGTTTTTGATCTTGGAATGAAATAATAATTGACAATCTGCCTGAATATCCATATATTACCTTTGAATCTAGCACTCGATAGTTAAGAGTGCTAACAGATGGATGCCGAAAAACCCGGACAACGGAAAAATGGACGAGCAAATTACAAAACGACAGGCAGAAATTGTACATGCCGTTGTGAACGGCTATTTGAATTCCGGGCAACCCGTAGGTTCGGCAATTATCGTTGAAAAATTTGTCTGCAATGTCTCTTCGGCCACCGTTCGTAAAGAAATGTCCATTCTCGAACAAATGGGCTATTTGTTCAGCCCGCATACTTCGGCAGGCCGGGTGCCGACCGACAAGGCGGTTGAACTTTATGTTGATGAACTTATCCGCCTCTATGACGGGGCTTTGATTCGTGACGATGAGCTGGAGATGTTTTACAAGACAGCCAATGTACAACTTGACAAGCTCTTGAAAGTCACCGCCCAGCAGCTCTCGGCCGCTTCGGAAAGCGCCGGTCTTGTTTTGGCTCCCCAGGCGTCGGGTTCGGTCATCAAACAAATAGAACTCGTCTCCATTACCGAAAATATCGTTTTGATGGTGATGGTGAGCCGGTCCGGTTCGATCTTTCAAAAAAAGATCAAGCTGGAGACCCCCCACCACCAGGAAGAGCTTTATAAAATATCGCGTTTTTTAAATCATATGCTCAAAGGGCATGAGGTTGGCGATATCCGGGAAAAAGGCCTCTCTTTCTTTATCGATTCTTCTCATGATTTAGGCGATCTGGGCGCAAGCGCCATGCAGGTTGCGCAAAATCTGGTGTATATGCCTCCCGACCAGCAGGTGATTGTGGAAGGCGAAGCAATTTTTTACAAACGGTTGCTGGAAGAGCACCCCGATACGCGGTTGGCTGAAAAGTTAATTAGAAAACTCGAAGACAAAAGCTTTATCCATGATATGATCAATGAAGTCAAAGACGACGATCATGTCAACGTGCGGGTAGGCATAGAAATGGACGGCGAAATGATGCATGGCGTGGCCGTTCTGGCCCGGAGCTATTGCGTGGGCGGGCGAAATGTCGGCGCTTTGGGTGTCATTGGGATGAGCCGGATGCCATATGAAAAAACAGTGCGCAGTCTTGGGTATAGTTCCGAAATTTTGTCGAACGTACTAAAAGAAAGAAACGAATTGGAGTTTAACCAGGATATAGTCTGGGGGATTGACGGTCTACCGGCGATTCGGAACCGGGGGGATTGGCCGGCACAGGCGATAATGCGGGACGATAGTGACAGTAGCAATGAATGAAAGCGTACTTATTTTAAATAGAATGATAAAGTAGTGAAAGTTACCAAGAAAGATTGAGAATGAAAAGAGTATTTGGCAGAAAGATGAAGAAAAAAGAATCAAACCAGGAAGAAATGCACAGCGAAACGCAAGAGGAAACAACCGAAGAAGTGCAACAACAGGAAACCGGGCCGGGCGCAAGCGAAGCGGCGCAAAGCGGCGATACGGCCGGCGAAACCGAAAAGACGCAAGCGGAGACGGTTGATCTGCAGGCTGAAGTGGATAAGCTGAAAGATACCTTGTTGCGCGAACGGGCCGATTTTATCAACTACCGGCGCAGGAGCCAGCAAGAAAAAGACGAAGCGAACAAAAGAGCTACCGAAAAAATTCTGGGCAATCTGGTGCCCGTATTGGATGCTTTTGATCAAATTTTTACGGCATCAACGGATAATAACGCCTCTGTTTCCAGTTTTCTTGAGGGGGCGGCGTTAATCCAGAAACAGATGTGGCAGGTGTTTTCCGATTTAGGGGTTGCAGAAATTGACCCGGGCGGGGCAGAGTTTGATCCGGCCCGGATGGAAGCCTTGAGCGTTTCCGAATCGGCTGAAGCGAAACATGAAGTCGTTGGTCAGGTTTATCAGAAAGGCTATGAAATGGATGGCCGCGTGATACGGCCGGCCAGAGTAGCCGTGGTAAAACCGGCGCCCAAAAAAGAGACCTCGACCGAAGCGCCGCAACCTGAAGCGCAACCCGGCGACCAGATTCAAGAAGGCAAATAATTCAGGGAAAAATAGTCTTATAATTATTTAAGGAGAAATAAGATGGCAAAAGAAAAAGTAATTGGAATCGATTTAGGAACGACAAACTCATGCGTTGCCGTTATGGAAGGCGGCGAACCGGTTGTTGTGCCCAACTCTGAAGGGGGAAGAACGACTCCTTCGGTTGTGGCCTTTACCGAAAAAAATGAGGTGTTGGTCGGGCAAACGGCAAAAAACCAAATGATCACAAACCCGGTCAATACCATTCGATCTGCAAAACGTTTTGTCGGTAGAAAATTTGACGAAGTTACGGAAGAAATCCGTCTGGTGCCATACACCTTGAAAAAATCTTCCACCGACGCCATCATGATTGAAACTCGCGAGAAAGACTTTCGTCCGGAAGAAATTTCAGCCAGGGTTCTGCAAAAAATGAAACAAACGGCTGAAGACTACCTGGGGCACGGCGTCGATAAAGCGGTGATTACCGTTCCCGCATATTTTAACGATGAACAACGCCAGGCTACCAAAGACGCGGGTAAAATTGCCGGGTTGGAAGTCCTGCGTATTATCAACGAACCGACGGCCGCTTCTCTGGCTTACGGCCTCGATAAAAAGAAAGAAAGCGAAATGATTGCCGTCTTTGACCTTGGCGGCGGTACATTTGATATTTCCATTTTAGAGCTGGCAGATAACGTTTTTGAAGTAAAATCGACCAGTGGCGATACTCATCTCGGGGGCGATGACTTTGACCAGGCCATCATGGACTGGATGGTCGAAGAGTTTAAAAAAGAGACCGGGATTGACATTGGCAACGATAAAATGGCGCAACAGCGCTTAAAAGAAGCTGCGGAAAAAGCGAAAATCGAACTTTCTACAAAAGAAACATCTGACATTAATATTCCGTTTATTACGGCTGACGCTTCCGGCCCGCGCCATTTGAACATGAACATCACCAGGGCGAAATTCAACCAACTTACCTCAAGTCTGGTAGAACGCACTGTCGGCCCTTGCAAACGGGCGATTGAAGACGCGGGTGTCTCCGCGAGCGAAATTGACGAAGTGATTTTAGTCGGGGGCTCAACGAGAATCCCGGCTGTTCGTGACAAAGTAAAAGAACTTTTTAATAAAGAACCCAACAAAAGCGTGAACCCTGACGAAGCCGTTGCCATTGGCGCCGCTATCCAGGGCGGGGTCCTGGCCGGCGAAGTGCATGACGTTTTGCTGTTGGATGTTACGCCTTTGTCTCTGGGGATTGAAACCCTGGGCGGCGTGATGACGAAAATCATTCCGAGAAATACGACGATCCCGACGAAAAAATCGGAGGTCTTTTCAACGGCGGCAGATAACCAGACTTCGGTTGAAATTCATGTACTGCAAGGCGAACGCGAGCTGGCGCGGGATAACCGTACATTGGGCCGTTTTCACCTTTCCGAAATTCCGCCGGCGCCCCGGGGAATGCCTCAAATTGAGGTTAGTTTCGATATCGACGCTAACGGCATTGTGCATGTTCATGCCAAAGACCTGAAAACCAATAAAGAACAAAAAATTAAAATTGAAGCTTCAAGCGGCTTAAGCGACGAAGAAATCGATAACATGGTGAAGGACGCCGAAACGCATGCCGAAGAAGATAAAAAAGCCAAAGAGGTCGCAAAAGAGTTTAACGAACTGGATCAAATTGCCTATACGACCGAAAAGAGCATTGTTTCCGAATCGAAATTGCCGGATAACATTAAAAACGAACTGCAAGACGCCGTAAACGAAGCCAAAGAAGCCATGGCTACCCGTGAGCTTGAAAAAATGAAAGCCGCGAAAGAAAAGCTTGGCGGCTTGTTGCAAAAATACCAGGCAGATATCCAGGCGGCTTCGCAAGATGCGGCCGGTTCCCAACCTTCTGCGGAAGGCGAAGAGCCGTCCGATTCGGCCCAATCGAACGAAAAGACCGATGAGAAAGTGGTAGATGCCGAAGTCGTTGAAGTGGACGAAGAAAAGAAAAACTAGACGGCGGATGCAGCTGCATAAATAAGGAATTCCGGTGAGCTCGAAAAGAGATTATTATGAAGTATTAGGCGTTTCCAAGTCGGCGACAATCGATGAGATTAAAAAAGCCTACCGAAAGCTGGCCTTAAAGTATCACCCTGATAAAAACAAGGGCGATGAAAAGTCCGAGGAGCTTTTTAAAGAAGCTACCGAAGCGTACGAGGTTTTGCGCGACGAAAAAAAACGAAGCCTTTACGATCAATTCGGCCACCAGGGCGTTTCCGGCGGCGGCGCCGAAGGTTTTGGCCGGGGCGCCTATACCGACTTTTCCGATATCTTTCAGGGGTCGACCTTTGAAGATTTATTTGAGAATATTTTTTCAGGGTTGGGCGGCTTCGGCTCGGCTCGCGGCGGCGGGCGAAGCCAGGGCGGGGTTCGCCGCGGCAGCGATTTGCGGTACAACCTGGAGATATCTCTTGATGATGTGTTTCATGGCAAAGAAGTAAAAATCCAAATCCCCCGCGAAGAGCATTGCGAAAAGTGCCATGGCACCGGTTCGGCTGACGGCAAAACCGATGTATGCCCCACCTGCCAGGGCTCGGGGCAAATCCGCCGCAGCAGCGGGTTTTTCTCAATTGCGTCTACCTGTACCAACTGCGGGGGCGCGGGTTCCATCATTCGTAACCAATGCCCCGAATGCCACGGGGGCGGGCTGGTTTCCCGAAAGAGGACAATCAATATCCGCATCCCCCATGGGATTGAATCGGGCACCCGGCTGAAAGTTGCCGGCGAAGGCGAAGCCGGGCCAAAAGGCGGCCCTTCCGGCGATCTCTACGTCGTTGTTTTAGTCAAGCGGCATGAAAAGTTTGAGCGCGAAGGCGCCGACCTGGCCGCCAAAGTGGAGTTGCCGGTCACGATGGCTATGATGGGCGGCGAAATTGAAATCGATACATTAGCGGCGGGCAAAGTGAAACTTAAGATACCCGCCGGCACACAACCGCAAACCGTTTTTCGCGTGCGCGGGAAAGGGCTCCCCTACATGAGCGGACATAACCGCTATGGAGATATGATGGTTCAGGCAGACATTAAAATTCCGAAAACGTTAAGCAGCAAGGCCAAACAACTGGTGAAAGATTTAGACGAAGAAATTTCGGCCGGCAGCGGATTCTTTGGCAGGTTTAAATGAGCATGAAGTTTAAAACCGGCGTATTGGGCGTCGGAAACATGGGGCAGTACCATGTGAATGTTCTGGCTCCTCTGGAACAAGCGGAACTGGTGGGGGTTTTTGACGTTGACAAGAAAAAGGCCGCCGATGTAGCCGAAAAGTTTGGCATTCGTTCATTTGATACGATGGAAGAGCTTTTGGATCATGTCGACGCTGTGACCATTGCCGTACCTACCAACAAACATTTTGAAACGGCTTCGCTGGCGATTGAAAAAGGTAAACATGTCTTGATTGAAAAGCCGATCACCAAATCGCTGGAAGAAGCGGAAAAGCTGATTGAAATGGCCAAGGCAAAAGATTTAATCTTGCAGGTGGGCCATGTCGAACGGTTTAACGGCGCCGTTCTGGAACTGCAAAAAATTGCCATTGACCCGTTGCTCATTGAAACGCGACGCCTGTCGCCATACACGCCGCGGATCACCGATGTTGGGGTGGTTCTCGACATGCTCATTCACGATTTGGACATTGTTCTTAATCTGGTGAAATCGCCGTTAAAGAGTTATTCGGCGATGGGGAGCTGCGTAAAAGGCGAACACGAAGACATTGCCACCATTAATCTTGAGTTTGAAAACGGAGCCATTGCCACTTTAATTGCCTCGCGTCTCAGCCAAACGAAAGAAAGAAAGCTCTATATTACCCAGGAAAAAAGTTTTATCAAACTAAACTATACAACCCAGGATATTGAAATTCACCGCCAGGCGACAAGCGCACATTTGACAACCCCGGAAGAGATTAAATATTCGCAAGAATCTTTTGTGGAGAATCTTTACATACACAAAGACAACCCGCTGAAAAGCGAGCAAATTCACTTTCTCGAATGCATTCATAACAAAACCGAGCCCCAGGTTTCCAATGAGCAGGATTTAACGACATTGAAAATTGCCCTGGAAAGTATCAATTTGATCCAGGCGAAAAATGAAGCCAAATCGAATTGAGTTGCGCGTGCCCGATTTGGGCGACTCAGACTCCATTGAATTGCTGTCCTGGAACATTGCTCCCGGAGAGACCTTTCAGGCCGGCGACGAGCTTTGCGAGATGGTAACGGACAAAGCGGCCTTTTCCCTGGAAGCCCCCGAACCGGGGACGTTGGATGAAATTTTAATTCAAAAAGGCGCCGTTGAAAAAAACCAGATTGTCGGCTACGCCTTGGCCGGCTAAAACCCCGCCAGATTGCAAATCGTCTAAATCGTTATATCAATAAATCAACAATTCGAGTATATGCGCGGCGCCGTCTGAGGCGCCGCTATTTGTTTTCCGATATTTCCCGATAAACGAAATAAAAATAAAAGAATTAAAAACGCGAGACTGTCTCTTCGTCCGTGCGGCTAACCGAATCCATAAAAACAATTTCAGGTATCGGCAACCCGTTAAAACGCGAAGCATAGACATTGCTATAGGCCCCCGCGCCCGACAGGTAAAGAGTATCTCCAATTTTAGGGGAAGGGATCATCGCTTTGAACATTTTGTCCGCCGAGTCGCAACTGGGCCCGCAGAGCATGGCCTCAATGAGTTCGCCTTCGCCGTTTGACAAGACCGGGTACGTAATTTCGTCAATGGTTTCCATGAGACCGGTAAACACGCCCGCGTCGAGAAAAACCCACTTTTGCAGCTTGCCGTTTGATTCGCGGTCGGCTATGCCAATGATTTTCGTTTCCATGGTCCCCGCCGCTCCGCAAATGAACCGGCCGGGTTCGGCAAGCAGACGGTTCATTTTAATGCCTTTTTTGGTCCAGTTTTTCAAGTGGCGGTGTATCACGCGGCCGATTTCATCGACGGACGGAACTTCGCGGCCCAGAAAAATCGGGAACCCGCCGCCAATATTTAACAGGTCGGGATGAAGGTTATACTGGTACGATGTTTCGATGGCGACCAGCGCTTCTTCCATGGCTTTTTCCCAGGATTCAAGAGTTTCGCACTGCGAACCTACGTGAAACGTAACCCCCGCCAAGGGCAGGCCTTCTTCTTGCATGCAGCTGAAGATATTCGGCCAGAGCAAACGGCTTGCGCCAAATTTTCCGTCGAGAGCCCAGAGAGCTCCTTTGTTCGGAACATCCAGTCGCAAAACCAGACGGGCTTTGTCGCGGTACGGGATAAACTTTTTCGCCTCTTCGATGCTGTCAAAAGTAAAGGTAGTGATCCCCGCTTTGACGGCCGAGTCGATCGATTCAACCGGTTTTACCGGGTTTGAAAAAATAATACGTTCGGGTTCAATCCCCATCTCTAACAAAAGACGGATTTCTTCGTACGAAGCTGTCTCAAAATGCGAACCGGCGTGCCGGAGCATGGAAAGGATATTTTCATGCGGGTTAGCCTTAATGGCATACGCAACATTAAACCGGGGCAGCGATTTTTTAATCTCGTTGTAAGCGTCGAGAATTCGCGCTCCGTCCATTAAAAGTCGGGGTGTTGACATAAGATCCCTTTGCAAAGGGGGCTGACACAGTGTAAAGCTCTTTACATGTTTTTTTTAGGCTTGTTTTTTTTCTTTTTTATTTTTTCTTTTTGTCCGGGTCTGGCGCTTTTACAGGCAACATCAGATAGAATCTTGTCAAATCGCCGGAAAAATACTTGAAGGCGAGTCTCTCGAATCGAATTGATTGTGATGACCTGCGGGGAAAATCTTGATCAAATTTTAGCCAGGCGGCCGCCCATTCACTTGATTGGCGGGGGGGGCGTTGGCATGAGCGCCCTGGGTATGTTTTTATTAAACCAGGGCTATCGCGTGAGCGCTTCGGACCAATCGGCGGGGGGGTATCTGGACAAACTCGCTTCCATGGGGGCTACGGTCTGGAGCGGTTCGCAACCGAAGAAAATTGAACCGGGTTCGGTTGTGTTTCATAGCAGCGCGATCCCGCCGCACGATGCCGAAAGAAAGTGGGCGCAAGAAAACGGCCTGACCGTATTGCCCCGGCATGAACTTCTTCGCATTTTAACTTCACGTTATTTTACCATCGCCGTGAGCGGCACACACGGAAAAACAACCACAACGGCATGGGTTGCGACTCTCCTGGAAGAAGCCGGGTTTACACCCAGCGCCTTGGTGGGCGGCACCGTGCATGAATGGAGTTCCAACGTAAAATTGGGCGGTAAATCAAGCCCGCTGGGCAAACCGGTTCTTGTCATTGAAGCCGACGAGTCAGACGGCAGTTTTCTCTATATAAACGCCGCCGTTGCCGTAGTGACTAACGTTGATCTTGATCATGTCGATCGTTATAGCCGCATGGAAGAGGTTGAAGAAAATTTTCGCCAATTTATCAACCGGTTACAAAAGAACGGCGCCCGAACTGATGCCGCTAAAAAAACGCATGAACCGGAGCACCCCAAAAGCGGTTGTTTTGTACCGACGCTGGAGTCGCTTTCTTTGCTTACCCCCGGTCAGGCCCGTCATGAATCCATGCAACCGATTATGGAGCGACTGTCGATTTCAGCCGAGCGGCACAGCGTTTTGGTAAAGCCGGCAGCTAAGTCGCCTGAAGGGGCCATTCACGAGGCAATTGACGAACCGCAGGTCATGCCCGTCGGTCTTTCGGGGCTCCACAATTTGTATAACGCCAGCGCCGTGGTTGCCCTGGGGCTTTACCTTGGGATTGGCGTTGATTTGATTGCAAAAATATTAAAAAGTTTCCGCGGGGTGGGCCGCAGGATGGAGATCATAGCCGCCTACCGGAACCGGGCGGGTTTTGAAACAATTTTAGTGGACGATTATGCCCACCATCCCAAAGAGATTGAAACCGTGATGAATGCCTACCGTTCGGCCGGTTATCTCGTAAAACCGTGCTGGGAGCCTCACCGCGTTTCCCGGTTTTGCGCCTTTTACCGGGAGTACCGGCAGGTATTAAACCAAGAGCTGGAAAATCGCACTCTTGTTCTTTTCCCCGTTTTCGATGCGGCCGGCGAAGAAGCCTCGGGCGAGTTCCCTCAGTTTAGAACGCTGTACGGGCAAATACAAGAAAACTCAATCTACATTGAGCCCGATCATGCTGAACAGGCCCGGGGTTTTGCGCAGCAAACGGGCGTTACAATGCAAGAGGCGCAACAAAAAACGGTTATTTTATTTGTTGGCGCGGGGAACTCTTCCAGGTATGTTCATGAACTTGATTCTCTTTTGACGGTAGCGATGGAAGAAAAATCAATTGATCTTGAAAAGCTTGAAAAGGCGGCTTTTCAGGCACAGGGTAGGTACAGACATGGGCATGAGCAAGAAAAGTAAAAATACGGGCAAAGAGGCGAAAAACACTCCGTTTCATTTTCCGTCCGAACCGGCCCTGTTTGACAGGGCCTTATATGAAAAACTGGCGGATAACTTGCTTGAGTATGGCAACGCCTATTACCGCGACGACCAACCGCTCATTGAAGACGCCCAATACGACCAGTTGGTTCGTCTTCTGGCAAGCGTTGAAGCCGAACACCCCGATTGGCAGCGGCCCGATTCGCCCAGCCTGAAGGTTGGCGGCGAAGTCCGCAAAGAGTTTGCCCAGGTCACTCACGACCCGCCCATGCGCAGCCTGGACAATGCATCCAATACCGGCGAGTTCCGCGCCTTTTGCGAAAGACTTACCCGGAACCTGGAATTGCCGGAGGCAAATCAAAAAGACGAAAATACGCTTTTTCAATCGGAACATATCTTTAACGCCGAACTGAAGTTTGACGGCTTGGCCGTTGAGCTGATTTACGAAAACGGTCTTTTGGTTACAGGCTCGACGCGGGGCGACGGCGTCACCGGCGAAGAGATTACGCACAATATCCGGACCGTCTCAAACGTTCCTTTGCGGTTGAGGGCCACGCACCCACCGGAGTTTATCTCGATCCGGGGGGAGTGTGTGATGCCCATGGCCGAGTTTCAAAGTTTAAATCAAAAGCTCGAAAGCGAAGGCAAAAAAACGTTTGCCAACCCGCGTAATGCCGCGGCCGGTTCGCTTCGCCAGCAAGATTCATCCGTTGCCGCTTCCCGGGGGTTGAAATTTTTTCCTTATGCCATTGGCAAGGTCGTTGAAAGTTCCGCCTCTCAAAAAGAAAACCCGGTCCCCGCGTTGCAAAGCCTGCGGTATGAAAAATATTTTCCATCGATCGGTTTTCAAGTGTCGCCGGAACGAGTTACCGGAGATGCAAACGAAATTGAAAAATTTTACGCCCGGGTAGAAGAAAAACGGGCTTCGCTGGGCATCGATATTGACGGCGTGGTCGTCAAACTGGACGACACTTCTTTATGGGAAAAGGCCGGCTATACGGCAAAATTCCCCCGGTATGCCATTGCGTTAAAATTCCCGGGGCGTGCCGCAAAAACCCGCTTGGTTGATGTTCAATTTCAGGTGGGGCGAACCGGCGCCATTACGCCCGTCGCAGTTTTGCTCCCGGTCAATGTCGGCGGCGTAGTGATCCGCCGCGCCACCCTCCATAATATTCGTGAAATTGAGCGCCTTGGCTTGAAGATAGGCGACCTGGTGGAAGTGATTCGGGCCGGCGATGTGATTCCCAAGATCGAACGAAAAGTATCGGATGCTTCAAATGTTTCCGGCGCTATCGGCGTTTCCGGTGTTTCCGGCGCCATCGGCGATAACGAAGCGAAGAGTTTTCCGGACGCCCCGGAAATTATCGAAAAGGCGATTGAATTCCCGACGATCTGCCCCGAATGCGGCTCGCTGTTAGAGGTGCAGGAGATCCTGGTTCGCTGCCCCAACGATGAATGCGCCGGGCGTATGGCCGCTTTTCTTCGTTATTTTGTCTCGAAAAACGGGCTCGATATTGACGGGCTTGGCTCGGAGTGGGTTGAAAAACTCTACCGGGCCGGGGTCATCGGCGACATTGCCGATATCTTTTTTCTTGGCCAACCCGACCGGGTGGAAAAAATTTCGCAAATGGAAGGGATGGGCGAGAAGTTGCTGCAAAATATGTTAGCTTCTATTGAAAGCCGGCGTAAGGTTCCCTTTGACGTCTTTTTACGCAGTCTGGGCATTTCGCAAGTGGGAGCGGGGGCGGCGCGTATTTTAGCCGGTTCCTATGCATCGATGAAAGAGTTAATGTCGGCTTCGGCTGAAGAACTGCAGCAAATTAAAGAGATTGGCCCGGTGATGGCTTCCGCAATTGTTTCGTTTTTTCATATCGACGCGAACCAACGCTTGCTTGACAAACTGTTTCAGGCCGGTTTTTCTTTGGAATACCCCGAGCGTTCGGATTCGGATTCGGATTTGCCGCTTTCCGGTAAGTCCTTTGTTTTTACGGGAACTTTGGAAAAAATGAAGCGAGAAGAGGCGGCCGAGCTGGTTCGACGGTTCGGGGCGAGCGCTTCCGGTTCGGTCTCGAAAAAAACCGGCTATGTCGTGTTTGGGGAAAACGCCGGCTCTAAACTGGAAAAAGCGTTACAACTGGGCGTTAAAACTATGGACGAGAATCGTTTTCTGGAAATGATTGATGAGATAAAGGGTTCTCTTCAAAAAAAAGAACAAGGGGATGACCCGGTTGATTCTTGACTCGTTTCGATTCGCCCGGCAAAACAAATGAATTTTTCATATCAACGTATTTTACTGGCGGGGGCAGGCGGAAAGACCGGCCGTTCCTATAGCCGTCTATTGCTCCGCGACGGCAAACATCTGTTTGCGTATGACGCCAACCCTGAGGTTCGGTATGAAGACGAATTGACCGCCAGCGAACGTTTTACGGTCGTCTCTTCAGAGAAATTTAATGACTTCTCCATTCTGGATCAGGTAGACGCCGTTACCTTATCGCCCGGCGTTCCTCTCGGGTTGCCCTTATTTACCGAAGCGCAAAAGCGCAATATCCCCGTTTTTTCCGAGCTTGAGTACTGTTTTGAACAACTCAAAGACAAAACCTGGGTTTGCATTACCGGCACCGACGGCAAATCGACAACCGCCGCTCTCATTGAAAAACTGGCGCAGGCTTTGTTGGGCAGAGAGCATGCGGTTGCCTGCGGCAACTACGGAATCGCTTTTTCGGAACTCTTGTTCCGGGAAAAATGCCCGGAAGTGCTGGTTGCCGAACTCAGCAGCTACCAGCTGGAACTGTCTCGCAACTTGTCGCCGGATGTCGCCATTTATTTAAATCTCTCGCCCGACCATTTAAACCGTTATAAAAACCTCGAAGCCTATGGCCTCGTGAAATGGAATATTTTTCAAAAGATAAAGCCAAACGGTCTTAGTTTAATCAATCGTTTGCTTTTGCCTGAAAATAGCGGCATGTGGCAAGAAAAGTTGTCTTTACCGCCGGGCTATGTAAGCGTCGATACGGAGAACTTACGCGGCGGCGGCTTTTCCTGGAAAGACGGCGTCTTGTTCTATCATCAGGATCAAAGCAAAACGGAGCGCCCGGTAGCCGAAGCGGCGGCTTTGAAAATCCGGGGGAAACACAATGAGTCCAATATTCTTTTTGCCGTAAATGCCGCCGAATGGCTGGCTGCAAAAGTTAAGCCAAGCGATCCCGGTCTGAATAAAGAAGATTGGATCAGCTGTTTAGGGCGAGCGTTAACCGAATTTAGCAGTTTAGCCCATCGTTTTGAAAAAATAGAACTGCCAGGCCCCAATGTCTATATCAATGACTCCAAGGCTACGACGACCCAGGCGGCCAAAATTGCAATTGAAAATGCGGCCGCAGTGAAGCCGGCCCCCCTCGCGGTTTTTCTGGGAGGCCAATCGAAGGGCGAAGATTATTGCGTTTTGCGCCCTGTCCTGGAAAAGGCGGCCCAAAAAGAGGGGGCAACCGTTTATCTGTTCGGTCAAAACCGCGAAGAAATCAAACAGGCTTTATTTGAAGCAAACCCCGGTTTACAACAAACAAACGAAAGCCGCGGCCGGTCCGGGTTTCAATTTGGCGGTTGTTTTGAGACATTGTCGTCTGCCTTTGGCGCGGCCCGCCAAGACCAGGCGGAAAAAAAAACGCCAAGCGTGATTTATCTACTATCGCCCGCTTCCACCTCGTGGGACCAGTATGCCTCGTTTGAAGTGCGGGGCGAAGATTTCCGCAATCTTGTCCTTGCGGCAGCCAAACATTGAAATATTGGCTGTGCAAGTGATTTGACAATGTGTCTCGTTTTAAGGAGTTGTAGCTATGGCAAAAATTCAAGTAAAAGAAGTGGGTGGCGTGCGCTACAAAGCCAGCGTGAAAACCGAACCCGAAGAGTTTCAACAAAGCGAAAACAAGGCCATTGCATCGGTCAGATCAAAAGCTAAAATCGACGGATTCCGCAAGGGGAAAGTCCCCGAACATGTTTTGCGGGCAAAATTTGCGGGTGAAATTACCGAAAAGTCGATCAACAATTTGCTTGAAACGGTTTCATACCAACTGGCTACCGAGTCGCCAATCGAAATCTATAAAATTGTAAACATACAAAATATTAAACCTGACAAAGGCGCCTATACCATGGAAATCGAATACGATACCATGCCCCAAGTGAAATTGACCAAGCTCAAAGGAATTACAATTAAAGAAGATACACCGGTCATTTCAACCGAAGACGAAAACCGCGAATTGCGTGAAATTTGCAAACTCTATGCCGAGAAAAAAGAAAAAGAAGCAGGGGGCGTGGTTGAAAAAGGGGATATGATCCGTATCCGCTATGAACAGTGGGTGGACGGAACTCCCTCGGGCCAACCGGCGGAAAATGTTGAAATCTGGGTAGGCGAAGGTCAGTTAGACAAGGAAATTGAAGAAAAGCTGTTAACCGGCGATGTCAAAGCGGGGAGCGAAGTGCAAATTGAACGCGAAAGCGAAGCGCCGCCCGCCACAGAAGGGGAAACCCCCGTCAAACGAAAACACCGGATTATTGTTACCGTACAAGACATTTATTCGGTAAGTTTACCCGAAGTCAATGACGAACTAGCCGTAAAGTACGATGAAGCTTTCCCTTCGGCGAAAGAGCTGCGCTCGGATATCCGTTTAAATCTGGAGGGCCGCTTTAAACGTAAAAATATGGACAGCCAGATTGCCGAAGCCATTGAAAAAATAGTGGAAAGCTCGGAAGTTCAATTCCCCGAGGGGTTTGTCGATGAAAAAATGAACGAGTATTTGCAGTCGCATGGACAAAGCCTGGATATGATCCCCGCCGAACAACTGGAAGAATTTCGAACGATCTTTGAAAAAGAGCAAAAAAAGCGGCTGGTCAATGAAGAATTAATATCGAAAGCGTTAGACGGGTTTCGGGGCGAAAAGTACCAAAACGCCTTTTTTGAATATCTCGAAAGGAATTTTGATCGAAAAACGGCGCGCGCTGTCAAAGAGCTATATGAAACGGTCCGAAAAGAGCAAATTAACCGCGGGGCAGGCGGGGCTCTGGAAAATTTTCTACAGTATTTTCATATTTCCATGCTTGAAAACTGGTTCCGGTCGCAGGGCGTGGTAAAAAAGAATAAAAAAGTTTCGTATAGCGAATTTATGGAATCCAATTCCTGACCCGCGTCATGCGAAATAGAACCGATTAAATCGCTGGACAGTTTATCCGGCCATTTCAGGAGCCAATATGAACATGAAAATAACGATTGTTGTCGCCGCTTTTTTAGCGGGCATGGGGTTTATGATTGTATCTTCTTCCGGAGAACAAGCTCACCCCCATTATCAATTAACCGAATTCTATGAACAAATGGAAACATCACCGGGGAAAGTGGAAGGGCTTTATATGACGCTTTACGGCAATGTCAAAGAAGGTTCGATTGTCCGCAAGGGGATCGAGGCCGAGTTTGTGATAGAAAAAGAAGGTCGTGAAATGAATGTTTTTTACACGGGAAAAAACCTCTTGCCCGATACTTTCCAGGATGGCTCGGAAGTCAGTTTGGACGGTAGCTACGATGCCAATGAGCGGCGCTTTGTCGCCGATAAGGCGTTAGCGAAATGCGCTTCGAAATACCAGTCGGCCATGCCGGCCCCCCAAGGAGAATAATTTGGTTTTAGCCGGTTCCATATTTTTAGCCTTTTCTCTGGGCACCTCCGCGCTTGCCATTGCCGCAGGTATCGCGGGGATTGCCAAGAAAGACGAAAATTACCTGATACTCAGCCGCCAGGCGGTCTATCTGCATTTTCTAACGCTGGCTTTCGCTATGCTGGTGTTAATATACCTGCTGGTATTGCCGGATCTATCGGTTATTTATGTGGTTCAAAATGTGAATCACGCCTTGCCGCTTTTTTACAAGATAACGGCGGTTTGGGCCGGCCAGGCAGGGTCGATGCTCTTCTGGAATTTTTTGCTGGCTCTCTTTTCTGTGCTTGCTGTGAACCATGTCCAGCGGAAAGAGCCGGTACTGGTTCCGTATATGATTTTAATCTTAATGGCAACCAGCATGTTTTTTTCGATTTTAGGCAATTTTACCGAAACATCCGATCCGTTTGTTTTATGGCATCAAAACGGAGTTCCGTTAGCGGCCAATGACGGGCGGGGGTTGAACCCCTTGCTTCAGCATTGGGCGATGACCATCCACCCGCCTATCTTGCTAACCGGGTATGTGGCCTTTGCCGTTCCTTTTTCCATTGCAATGGCTGCGTTGATGTCAGGCCGCATGAACTTAAACTGGACCAGGCTGGTTCGCCGTTGGACCCTGTTTTCCTGGTTTTCGTTGGGCACGGGGATCATGTTGGGCAGCAAATGGGCGTATGAAGAGCTGGGCTGGGGCGGTTACTGGGCGTGGGATCCGGTGGAAAACGCTTCGCTCATGCCCTGGTTGACCGGAACCGCATTTTTGCACTCCATTTTGGTCCAGGAAAAAAGAGGAATGCTGAAAGTATGGAACATGGTCCTGGTCAGCATCTCTTTTCTCATGTGTATTTTCGGCACCTTCTTGACCCGTTCCGGCGTGGTAAGTTCGGTACATGCGTTTGCCGACTCAAATCTGGGTCCGTTTTTTGTCGCATATATGGTGCTGGTCATTTGCTTCAGCGTGTATTATATTGTTACGAACCTGCAACGGCTTCGTTCCGACAGGCCGATTAACTCTTTTATCAGCCGCGAGGCCGGCTTTTTGTTTAACAATGTCTTGCTGGTGGTGATGTTGTTTACCGTTATTTGGGGCACTATGTACCCCGCATTTACCGAATTTTTCTTTCATGAGCGGGTTTCAGTATCGGCAATCTGGTTTAACAAATTTATGGCTCCGTTGGGTTTGATTCTCATGTTTTTAACCGGCGCAGGTCCGTTATTGGCATGGCGAACAACCGCCCCTGAAACTCTTTTAAAAAACTTTTTCTGGCCGCTGGTTGCCGGGCTGGTTACGGCTTTGGCCTTTTTTACGGTTCGTTATTTTATTGCGGCCAATGCAGGCGAAGCGGTTGAATGGCACAGGATGGCCGGGCTTGCTTTTTCTCTTTGCGCCTTTGTCGTTGCGGGTGTTGTTGATGAGTGGATTCGTACGACAGTAACGCGCAAACGTTTTACCGGTGAAAATGTTTTCATTGCTTTTCTTTTGATCTTCTTTCAAAACAAAAGACGCTATCTCGGTTATGCGGTTCACCTGGGCCTGGCGATCCTCTTTGTCGGGTTCACCGGCAAGAGTTTTACCACGGAAACCAAAATGACCCTGGGTTCCGGAGAAGCGGAATATTTTAACGGGTATATGATTAAAGTGAACAGCTTACAGCAAATACAGGTGCCCCCCGGAACGCAAGATGTGCCGTTATATGTCAGTAAGGCGGCAGCCATTCAAGTCTATAAAGACAATCGTCTTGTCGGCGATACATTGACCGAGGTTCGTACTTACCCGATGTTTTCGTTTCAAACCGGCCAGTATGACCGGACACAAGATACATCCGAACCGGGGATTTTATCCACCCCGCTTGAAGATATCTATGTGCAACTCGGCGGCGTGGCCGAAGACGGCCGGGCAATCATTCAGGTGTGGATAAACCCGCTGGTAGGTTGGGTTTGGTTCGGGTTTTATTTTTATACGTTGATGATTTTGGTTCTGCTGTTACCGATTGGCGAAGGGCGAACCATTCGCCTGTTTCAACGCGATTACCCGGTGGCTCCGGGGCGGGCGGCATAACGCGGCGTTACGCGCCCGTTGCGCCGGCGATCAAAACGTTATACGCATTTATGATGCCTTATCAATGATGTTATAAATGTTCAATGATTAACCCCTTGCGGTCAAGCGAAGGGTGAATTTGCGTAGCCTCGACGCCCTCTTCGCGGAAGGGGGCGGTTAAATCATGGCGGTCAACCTGCTCATGAATATCCCAAAACGCAAGTAGAGTGGTACCGGCGCCTGAGAGGTAGACCCCCAAAGCCCCCCGGGCCATCCAGTTTTGCATGGCGCGCTTCATCCCCGGGATCAAGGCTGCGCGCGCATTTTGGTGGATTTGATCGTCCAGGGCAATTTGCAGTAACTTTTTTTCTTTGGTTGTCCAGTCCGTTAAACTCATTAAATGCGTCATGAGGGCTGTGCGGCCGGCCTGCCCGGCGACGACACCGGTCGGAACCGTTTTTTCCACCACTTGCCGCGCCCTGGCTGTCGACAGCGGGATATGGGGGACAACCCCGCCCAAGCGGACCGGAGCCCGCCAGGGCAACGACAAGGGGATATCCGTCTTGCTGTGAAAATCGCGGATACCGGCAACCCACCCGCCCCAAATGGCGGGGGCGACATTGTCGGGGTGACCTTCCATCTCGGTAGCGAAACGAAAAATTTCATCAATGGTAAAGGCCTGGCTGTGTCGTTTGCGTAAAATTTCATTGGCTATGACCAACCCCCCTAAAACAGCGGTAGAAGACGAACCCAACCCGCGGGCCAGGGGAATATTGATTTCGGCCCGGACCAAAATGCCGGGAGGCTTGATTTTTCTCTTTTCAAACAAAAGACGATACCCCTGGAACAACAGATTTTCTTGCGGGTTGGAAAGTTCGGCAATTAAATCCGGAGCGTTCTGGCTCGTATCGGACGTTTTTTCGGCAAGCGGGCCAAGAACCGGCTGGATAGCGTTTGCGCCGCCGGTAACTTTTACGGTAAATTCGTTGTAAATATCGACAGCAATTCCCCAAATGTCATAGCCGGGGCCCAGGTTTGCCGAGGTAGCCGGCACACTTACCTTAAACTTCATGGGTCAAGATTGAAATAAAAAACTCGTTTTCAAACAAAAAGTGATATAGAGACTGGTAAAGAATAAAAAACATATGGGCGTGTTTCTAACGGCGCCCGTATGAACCGTTCCCGAAACCCAATGAAAGTATTTACTCGACTGATTCGTTACGCCGCTCGTTACAAAAAACGTTTTTTAATTGGCGTAACCTTCTCATTTCTCGCTTCTTTTTTTAACGGGCTGAGCCTTGCCGCCTTAAAACCGATTTTTGCGATCATGGGCGAAAATACGACAGTGCCTTTTCAGGTTGAATTTACCGAAGAGGATCTTGAGCTTTTGGTCTCCGAAGAGAACCGGGTCCGTTTGCAAGAGTTGTTTGCCAAGGATTCGCGTTATGCTGGCGACCTTCAAAAGTTACCTTCGCTTGAATACAGAGAGCCAAAGGACATTTCGCAATCGCTTACGCGTTCTATAGCCGAATTGAAATTAAGGGCAAATGAGTACTCCATTGAGTACGAACCGTTCCGATTGCTGGTGAAAATTGCAATTGCAGTGTTTCCGGTTTATTTTTTAAAGTTGATCAGCATCCTGGCGACGGTTTATTTTATCGCTTCCACTGGATTGCTTGTCGTGAAAGATATCCGCGCCGATTTAAACCTGAAGGTGTTGAATTTACCAATCCAGCATTTTGTGCAAGAGCGCGTCGGATCCTGGATGAGCCGGGTCATTAACGATGTCATGCTTTTGTCCGAGGCGATTTCGCATGACTTGCGAATTTCAATCAATAACTTCTTTATTGTAATTACGCATACTTTGCTGCTGGCTTTTTTAAATTACAAATTGCTTTTGATCTCAATGGTTGGCGTTCCGATTTTTCTCTGGCCGGTGAATCATTTTGCCCGGAAAATCAAAGGAATCACCCGAAACGAACAATCGAGACTTGCCGAACTAAACGCGCACATGCAAGAGATGATAGCGGGGATCCGGGTAATCCGCGCTTTTGCAATGGAAGATTATGAGTCTTCGCGTTTTATTCATGTCAACGATCATCTCTACCGCGAATCGTTTAAGCACCGTCTAAATCATACCGTTGGTCCGTCGCTGGTTGAGTTTGCATCTTCTTTGATTATCATTGGATTGATTGTCTACGGCGGGCAACAAATTACCGTTGGTCACTTTTCAGCGAGCAGCTTTTTTACGTTCCTTTTTACTCTCATGGTAATCATGAGCCCGATCAAGCAATTGGCGACCTGGTACAATATCATGAACCGCAGCATTGCCGCCGCCGGCCGAATTTTTGAAATTGTCGATATGGAAACCGAACCGGTTGACCCGAGCGCCATTACGGATTTCCCTCGTTTGGAAAAAAACGTAAAATTTCAAAATGTCTCGTTTCATTACCCCGATACGGAAAAAAAGGTTCTCTCGAACATTAACCTGGATGTGCCCATTGGCAGCACCGTAGCCCTGGTTGGCCATTCGGGGGCCGGCAAATCAACCTTTGCGGATTTGCTTTCGCGTTTTTACGATCCGGTGCATGGCAAGATTTTGTTCGATGGCACCGATGTTCGAAAGCTCTCGTTGAAAGCTTTACGATCAAAAATCGGAATTGTAACCCAGGAAATTTTCTTGTTTAACGCCAGCATCCGCGATAACATTGCCTACGGGCGGGCCGATATCCCTCAAGAAGAGATTGAGAAAACGGCAAAACTGGCGTACGCCCATGATTTTATTATGGAAATGCCCGAGCAATACGATACTGTCATTGGCGAACGGGGGATGATGCTTTCCGGGGGGCAGCGGCAACGTATTTCCATTGCCCGGGCATTGTTGAAAAACCCCGAAATATTGATTCTCGATGAGGCCACTTCGGCTCTTGATACAAACTCCGAACGTCTGGTGCAAAAAGCTCTGGAGGTTCTCATGAAAACGAGAACCACATTTGTAATTGCCCACCGTTTATCTACGATTTATCAGGCAGATAAGATTTTAGTTTTCGACAAAGGGAAAATTGTCGAAGAGGGCGATCATTCTTCTCTGCTTGAACTCAACGGGCTATATCGAGAGTTATACGATATGCAATTTCAATCTACCTAACGGTAACCGTTTGTTGATATGGGTTTCAATCAGGCGGCGTAAAATTTAGTTCGGTTATGGTTGGCGGCGGGAAAGATAGCGCGCCATGCGCAGACAAGTATGCCGCGCATGGCGAATGGATTATTTAATTTTCAGTTCTTTTTTTGCGTTTAACCATGTGCCAAAGCGCCGTTCAACAAGCTTGGAGGATATATAGACTTCTTCAATAAAATTGTATTTTTCATACATTTCTTTTGAAAAGACTTTATCCTGCCCGGCTTTTTTCAGGAACTTGTCGTAGACTTGTTTGACATGATCTTTAATTTCATCATGACTTAAGCCGCGGCTTCTGCCGATGGGTATGTCAAGTTCGCGCAAAACATTGCTCCAAGAGCCAAATCTTTTTAAAATAACGGCCAGAGAAAAGTTCCCCCCCGCTTTTTGATTGTACTTTAAAAAGTCTTTCATGCGAAAGGTCTTTTCTTGCCCTTTGTATTTACCGGGTTTTTTGTTTTCAGTCTGAAACGCTCGATAGACTTTTTTGACGTATTGAGCAATTTGAGATTTGCTGAACTCTTTGTATTGGCGGAATCCTAGAGGGATTTTCGCTTTTTGCAAAGAGGTGTTCCAACCGCCGAGTTTTTTTACATAGACATCAATATACATTCGTGAGTTTTCGTTTAGTCTGTTGTAGTGACGAATGGTAAATCGTTTAGGATCGCCGCCTTCTTCGAGAAACATTTTATATATCTTTTTGAGGTGAGCAAGCGCTTCCTTTTCATCCAATTTTCTTCTTGCTGGCATTTCTTTTTCCTTTTAGTTTAATTTAAATTTTATTTGTATTTTAGACACCCTAAATTATGTCTTATGCCACCAATATATACAAAGATGAATTGACAAGCAAAAATGAATGAAGAAAATGTTAGAAAAATCAAAAAAAAAACCAAAAAATGCAAAATAAACCGGTTAAGTATCAGAAAATGCTAATATAGTTGACGCTATGTCTCAAAATTTATATACAATGGTTATGGAGAATCAAATGACAGAAGACGAAAAACGGGCGGATGCCGAAAAAATCAAAAAGATTAACAGAAGGGCGCTGTGGATTACATTAGGTCTGGGTATTCCTTACCTGATTCACCTTTACTTAGCGTATGACTCCTGGGGGTTCATGACCCGTTTTTTTGAAGGCGACGTGATCACGATGATTATCTATGCTTTCGTAGCATTGATTGGGCTCATTGTGTACGCCACTTTTATTGCATTCCGGAAATATCTGTAACGTTACTCGTCACACAAAAAGTGGAAACCGTCTAACGTTCGGGTAAATTCTATCACCGATCGATAGCAGGAAAATCGGGATGCAAGGAAGGCTGGAGGATCGTATCCTGCCGGCTTGCGTTCCGGTTTTCCGGGTAATCGCTCATAAAGTGCAAACCCCGGCTCTCTTTTCTGCGGACGGCGCTTCGAATGACAAGCTGGGCGGTCAGAGCCATGTTGCGGAGATCAAGGATTTTGCTGTTTAATTTTACTCGTTTGTAAAGCTCCCGCACTTCCTCGTAAATGATATCAATTTTTTTTAAAGCTCTGTTCAAGCGGTCGGTCGACCTGACAATTCCAATATAATCCCACATGGTGTGGCGCAACTCATTTAAGTGATAGTTGTAAACGCCCCACGACTGAAATGTCTCTTCGCCGATTGTTTTCCATTCGGGCACTTTTTCGGGCGGGGGTGGCGGTGAATTATTTGTTTTTGTTTGGGAGCCTTGACCGGACTCAATGGATTGAACGGCGCAACGGGCAAAAACCAGCGATTCCAGGAGAGAGTTAGACGCCAGCCGGTTGGCCCCGTGAACGCCGGTAGATGCGGTTTCTCCGATGGCAAAAAGGCGTTTTAAATCGGTCCGGGCGTGGAGGTCCGTTAAAATGCCGCCGCATATGTAATGCGCCGCAGGCACAACCGGGACGGCTTGCTTCGTCATGTCGATTTGATGTTCTTCCAAAAGCGTTCGGTAAATGAGAGGCAGCTCTTTTTGAATTCGTTCGGCGCCAAGGGCGGGGGTGTTGAGCAAAACGTAAGGGTCGCCGCTTTTTTTAATTTCAGTGTCAATTGCCCTGGCGACAATATCGCGCGGGGCCAGTTCGGCTTTGGGGTGGTAATTTTCCATAAAAGTGGAACCGTCGATCAGGGTCAGCTTGGCGCCCATGCCCCGAACGGCTTCCGAGATTAAAAAGGCGCGACCGGTTTTTTCCGTATAAAGCGCGGTTGGATGGAACTGAATAAATTCCATATTTCGTATCCGGCAACCGGCGCGGTAGGCCATTGCAATTCCATCGCCGGTCGAAACCGCCGGGTTGGTCGTATAGGGGTAAATCCGGCCGGCGCCCCCCGTAGCGAGGCAGGTATACCCGGCCAGAATGGTAGAGACGGTATTGGTTTGGGTATTCAGGGCGTATGCGCCATAGCACTGCTCCGGGTGTTGCGGGGGATCCGAGACATGGTGTTCCGTGATAAGGTCAATGGCATAGTGGTTTTCCAGGACTTCAATGGCGGGGTTTTCGCGAACAAGGCGGACCAGCAAGGTATGGATATCCTGGCCGGTATGGTCTTTCGAGTGGATAATGCGCGGGCGGCTATGACCGCCTTCTTGACCGAGATCCAGAGAGCCGGTATCATTGAGCGTAAAGTTCATCCCTTTGGAAATCAAGTCGCGGATGCATTCTACGCCTTCGTACACAAGGACTTTTACGCTTTCAGGGTCGCAGAGACCGGCGCCGGCTTCCAGGGTGTCTTTTAAATGCTCTTCGGGGGAGTCCGAGGGAGAAAGAGACGCGGCGACCCCGCCTTGAGCGAGCGGCGTTGCGCCCGCTTCAATGGCGCCTTTGCTGATCATCAGGACGCTTCCCAAACGGGAAGCTTCTAAAGAAAAATAGAGGCCGGCTATGCCAGTTCCAATGACCAGGAAATCATATTGAAGAACGGGCATTTTGGCTTCATCTCACGGCTTATTATTTCGATTTTACTTTTTTACTTTTGGTTGAAGCGCTTTTTGGGGCGGCTTTTGCTTTTGCTTTGGTTTTCGGTTTCGGGCTCTCGGTTTCGGGGTCGCTTGTGTCCGGGGAGTTTGTGTCGGAAGTTGCCTTTTTACGGACCCTTGTTTTTTTAGGCGCTTGCGGTTCCAGAGAGATTTGGTAAATATCCGAAATATCGCTGACAACTTGTTCCAGTTGGTTCCATTTTTGAACTTTTTTCTGAATGAGAGCCTTTAATGCAGCTAGTTTTAACGGTTTTTCAAATGTTGGTATATTCAATCTTTTAATGGAAGACTCAACTTTTGAGATGTTAGATGTTAAAAGGATAAAATCGTCATCTGTCCACCCTTTTTGATGCTGGATCAAATCTTGAATAAATTGCGTTCCTTTGGTGCCGGTTTCGGTATCATATTCTACAATCACCAAGGCGTACCCTTTCGACTGAAAAGGAGGGGCTTTGATTTTGATTTTTTCCGGTTCGGGCAGAGGGCTTTCGTCTTCTTCCGCACTTTTTGAGCGCGCGTTTTCTTTGGCGGCTTTTGCGTGGGAGTCCATGGCTTCTTTATAATCAAGAAGCTGGCCCAGGACTTGGCGGTTTAAATAGGGCCCGCCTTTGAGCAGGATTTTTCGGGCGGCTTCAAACTTATAAGATGATTCCATGTGAAGATGGAATTCGCGGAGCGATAATTTTAATGAGTCAATGAAGCTGTGGTTATCGTCTATGATCAAAACTTTATACATATCAGTGTCAGTCTCCAAGAAGTTGACACGTTAAAAAACTAATTTAGCAGGACAAGCGATTTTATATGATAATTTGCTAAACTTGTACAAATGTCTTTTTTTGTTATTTTGCGATTGGGAGAGGCGCAGAAGGCAGGGGCTGTTTTCATAGGTATTTTGATGCGATTTTGAGGTTGACGATGTATGAATAACTTCGAGAGTGCAACTTCCATCGGGCGTCGTAGCCAAGTGGCTAAGGCAGGGGCCTGCAAAGCCCTGATCGCCGGTTCGAATCCGGCCGACGCCTCAATCTGCCCGAGTGATGGAATTGGTAGACATACGGGACTTAAAATCCCGGGGACGCAAGTCCGTGCCGGTTCAATTCCGGCCTCGGGTAAATGAAAAGCGGCCCGCCGCAGGCGGGCCGCTAGAACAATATCTGATCACAATTGATGTTAACCGATAAACCTTTGATCGACTCGCATTGCCATATCGATATGGTCCTTGAAAAAGGTATTTCACGAGAAGAAGTCGATAAAAGTATTTCCGAAGCCGGGCTCTCTGCTGTGATTCAAATCGGAGCAGACCCCGCAGCGATGGAATTTTCGCGGAATTTTTGCTCGCAGGAAAGCGCTTACCGGCGTTACTATACCATTGGCTCACACCCTGGCGAGGCTCATGAATCTAATTGGGTATTCGGTATTGATTTTGCCAAGTCAAATCAATTTGATCCGAATTTTGTAGCGATCGGGGAGGTTGGGCTCGACTATTTTTACGGCGTCGATACTAAAAACCTGCAACGCGAAGTATTTGAAGCTTATGTCGAATTGGCGCTGGAATTAGGTAAACCGATCGCAATTCATACCAGAGAAGCCCACAGGGATACCGTTGATATTTTAAAAACATTAAATGGAAAAGTTCCTATCCTCATCCATTGTTTTACCGGTAACCGGAAAGAAATGGATGAATTTATTGAAATAGGAGCCTATATCTCTTATTCAGGCATTGTAACGTTTAAAAATGCCGATTCATTAAGAGAAGCGGCTACTGCAACTCCTCCTGAACGGCTTTTGGTAGAAACGGACGCTCCCTTTTTAGCTCCCGTACCGGTCAGGGGTAAAATCAATCGACCGGGCTGGGTACGCTATACTTTGGAGTACCTGGAGAAATTAAGAGAAACAGAGTTAGCTGAGCAAGTGTATCAAAACACTCTGCAAGTTTTTCAAATCAAACCTTGAAAAGAATAAAACCCGGCCATCGTAGATACTCCGACCGGGTTTGTAATGTCTTTTAAAAAGAAGGTTTTACTATTGCCGTTAAGCCAACAATTATTGCGGACTTACTGCTACTGTTTCGTCACGATTGACAATGTCCATTAAGGCTTCGTATTCAGGCGAACCTTTTTGGTACATAAGTTCGGCAGCGCGAAGCAAATGTTGATTTTTCTTTTTTCGATAAAGAAGCAGGTCTTGTTCCGAACCGCCATATTTATCAATCAGCTTTTCTTCCAGAGCGTAAGCTGAAGCAAGATATTGGTGCGGATACACTTCTTCTTCATATTTCGGATCCAGCTTGATATATCTTTCCAGAATATCAATCGTCTGGCGAAGGTTTCCGACATCGTATTGGGCCATTACCCATTCTCGGTAAACGCTAGCCAAGAGGGTTTTAAACTCTTCCGAATTACGTACTTTTTGGCTGTTAATTTCGTCCAAGTGGTAAATTGCCCTTGAATAGTATGTGATTGCCTGTAATTTAGCAGCGCGTTTTTTATCTGCAATTACTCTTTCTTCGCGCATTTTGCGATCTTGCGTTTGCCAGAACCATCTTTCATCAAGGTGCCGGCTTTCAGCGGATTCTTCGCGGTATCTTTTCACATCTTCCTGCATACGCAGCAGGATTGATTTTCCCGTTTGATAGCTCGCCCGGGCTAGGCGCAGTTTATTCTCAGCGTATTCGTCTCCAAGACTAATGAGAGAATCGAGCGATTTTTCGTACGATCTAAAATCCGGATTGTTCCAGTAGATGTCGGCTTTCGAGTCTTCATTTGCCTGCGTATTGTCGGCAGCAGCAGGTTCTGCAGTTGTCGGCGCTTCTTGTGGCTCGGTCTGCGGTTGTGCCATGGTCATCCCTGACGCTAAGAAACCGGCCAAAAGTATGGTTAAGTATTTTTGAAGTTTCATCATTTACCTTCCTTTCGTTACCATATGGTGTAAGACTTCCTTTTCTTACTCTTACTATTTATCGGGTTACCGGATACACAAACTTGATGCGATCAATTTTTTTTCTGCATATTCCGCTCTCTTTCAAAGAGAATTTTTTGGTTAGATAAAGTTCAGCAGTTTTTCAACTTCGGTGGATGATCCCACAAGCAGGGGAACTCTCTGGTGTAAAGAGGTTGGTTGGATATCAAGAATTCTTTGGCTTCCTGTTGAAGCGACCCCTCCGGCTTGTTCGGCTAGAAAAGCAATGGGATTGGCTTCGTACATGAGGCGGAGTTTCCCATCCGGGGCTTTTTCCGTAGCAGGGTAGGCAAAAATACCGCCTTTTAATAGCGTTCGGTGAAAATCAGCTACTAGCGAGCCTATGTATCTTCCGGAATATGTGCCTTCTTTTTTCAGCGCATCAAGCCATTCCCGGTAGCCAGGGGGGAAAGAGTATTCATTTCCTTCATTAATACTGTAGTAATTTCCAGTTGATGGCATTTGAATATTTTTTTTGCTCAAAAGGTAATCGCCAACGGTTGGGTCTAATGTAAACATGTGTACGCCTTCTCCTGTTGTGAGAACCAAGACAGTGGAGGAGCCATATACAATATACCCGGCGGCTAATTGTTTGGTGCCCGGTTGAAGTATAATTTCATCCGTATGCGGCTCGTCGTTTCGGTCATCTACGTGATCGGGCTTTTCCATGATCGAGAAAATTGTTCCAACGGATACTCCAACATTTAGGTTGCTGGAACCATCGAGCGGGTCAAAGAAAACAACATATTTTCCGCCCGATTCCCGTAAGATGACAGCATTTTCGTTTTCTTCGGATGAAATAATAGCTACGTCTGCATTGCGGCCAAGACTTTCGATTAGCAATGCATCGGCGAGCTCATCCATCTTTTCAACGGTTTCTCCGTGGACGTTCTTGGTGCCGGTTTTTCCGAGAATATCATTTAATCCGGCTCGTCGCACTTGCATTGCAATTTGTTTGCTGGCTTGTATGATTGCGGATAATAACCAAGAGAACTCCCCACGAGCGCTAATGTTCCTTTTTTGTTCACATAAAATAAACTGTTGTGCGCTAATAATAGAGTTCTCGGTTGATAATTGAGCTTGCATAGAATCACCTATGAACCTAACATTGCAATGTAAAGTTAAATTTTATCCCTTTTCCGAAACAAATTTTGGCGTTTTGAAAAAAATCAGTAAATGCAACTATAGTCTATATATGGAAAATAGTTGGTTGTTCGAGAAAAACCCGGTTCATGTGAACTCTGTGTTAGAAATTAGAATTTGCCGTGATATGTGGGAAAATATTGCGACTGTTGCCAAGGTAAGGGGGGTTAGCTATTCGTGGGTAGTTCGTTATGCGTTATTTCGGTTGATTCGACGAAAGAATCCTCTTCGGTTTATTGGTCAGGTAGGAAATCCGCAAAAGATCATTTTTTACTGGGGAAAAATCCGCAGTATTAGATCTTTAAATAACAAAGCTTGGAAACGAAGGGTGAATAGTAGTTTAAAACATCGGCACCGCTTGTGCTTATATGGCGAAGATGAGCTTTATATTCGGTTAACGGCTGTGAGTTTAGAGTGTTCTATGACACATTTGGTACGATTGGCTCTTGAGATGTATCTTCCTCGACTATTGAGTTTAGTGGGCCGTTCTGCCGGTCTTTGGAAAAGTATGATGTCGCAAGTGTTTTTTTATTGGTTAGGGATCAAGGTAAATGCTGGTGTGGAATTCCACGCCAGCTCCGCAATGGAAAAACAATGGTCATTTGAGCGATATATGAAATTTGAATACTACTAAGGGCTTTTCTTTTTCCAAATTATTGTTTTAACGCCCCAAGGGCCATTGCTTTCAAATAGAGGTTCCAACCCGATATTTAAAAACAAATTTTGGTAGTCTAATAATTTTTTAGCTTGAATTGACGTAAATTTTTGGAAAAAATAGTACAGGACTAAGATGAGCCAATGATTCCAAATACGGTTTGAAGGTGTGAAATCGGTAAAATACCACAAGCCTTTGTCATTCAATAGTTTTTGTAAAGACAATAGCAGCTTTTCAACATGTACTGAGTCATACTGATCTAAAAAAAAATTGGTAGATATAAAATCATATCCGGGCGAATCGCTGTTTTGAGATATAAATTCCTCGATAGAAATCGTTTTCATGAGAGGATTGCAAAAATCCAGATTACTCTTTCTAGACAAGCGCTTCCATCGACGAGCGGCTTTAACGGTCATTTTTGATGAAATATCGACATATGAAATTTTTGCAGAAGGAAAACGTTTTGCCAGTTCTGTCATGAAATAACCGGTTCCATCGCCAATCAAAAGAGCATTTTCAATCGAATTGATTTGATCCAAAAGCGAGAGCTGCGATTTTTTAACCCAGTTGCCGCTAAAAAAAATGAGCCAGTCATAAACAAAAGATAACCGGTCATATCCTTTTTTTATACGAAAGTGATTGCTTGGTTTTTTCATTAGCAAAGCTATTTAGAGATCTAAGGTTCGGCAAATTGCAGGCGAAATTGTAAATTACCATCGCTTGGCAGCTTCGCTCCTGGCGCGGGCGATTGCTGGATAAGATAACCGCTTCCGGTAATAATATGCGACCCCGGATAATATTTCCATACATGAGTGACCACTTCTTTTTTAGATAGACCAATATAAGCTGGCATCCGATTGTTTGCAGTTGATGGTAATTTAGAGGGATGGGGGATTAAAAGCGGTGTATCGCGAACTTTGCCTTTATGGATAATCGGAATAATTTTCTGTACGAGATTGCTAAAGACAGGCGCGGCAACTCGCCCTCCTTGATAATCGCTACCGGCAGGCTCGTCAAACCAAATGTACACGCTAATTTCCGGCTTATCCCCTGGGAAAAATCCCAAAAAAGAAGCTTGGTATTTTCCGGTTAAATACCCTTCTTTTGTTGAAATATTGGCTGTGCTGGTTTTCCCCGCAACCGGAAAGTCAGGGATTGCCGCTAAATACCCTGTCCCGCCTCGCGTTACTACCTGTTGCAGATAAGACAATATTGTCTCGCCAATCTCCGGGGTTGTCGATTGAAATACTTTTTCGGGTTCAAATTGATATAAAATGTTTCCTTCCGGGGATTCGATTCTTTCCACCAGCGTGGGTCTCATAAGCGAACCGCCATTTACAATTGAATTGGAGGCCCGGACCAATTGAATTGGCGTAACGGCAACCCCTTGACCGATCGGTATTGTCATTTTCAAAAAAATATCCCATTTTGCCGGAGGGGGGAGTATCCCTTTTTGCTCGCCGGGCAGAGAAATGTACGTTGGAGAGCCAAAACCGAAATACTTTAAATTCTCATAAAACCTCGTAACAGGCATTTCCCAGGAAGCCTCAATGACCCCCGTATTGCAGGAATTTTGGATTACTTGAGCAATGGTTTGCTCTTGGTGTGTTGAGTTACATTTAATGGTATTGCCATTGTACTCGAATTTCCCGGGGCAATAATATCGTCGATCATCATCAAGCAAATTATCTTTCATGAGTGAAACCAGCGTAAAAATTTTGAACGTTGAGCCTGGCTCCAGATTCTCCGAAATGACCCGATTCCTGCGGTTTTCTTCCGGAAAATTCAGAGGATCGTTTGGATCAAAATCAGGTAACGAGGTGATGGCTAAAATCCGCCCCGTCGAAACTTCCATAATTAAGCCAATCGCGGCCTTGGATTTTGTTTTCTTCATTCCTTCGGCCAGTTCATTTTCAAGGTGATGTTGAATATAAGCGTCAATGGTCAAGTATAGGTTGTTTCCGGCGACAGCATCGACGGAATCGCCCGAAAGCTGCTCATTGAACTGGTACTCAAGCCCGGCCAGCCCTTCATTGTCTATCCCGGTAAAACCCAGTGTGCTCGACGCCAAATGCCCATTCGGATAATAGCGCGCCGCCTCTTTTTTAATGACAAGCCCCGGTAATTTTAAACGGCGTAACTCCTCCATTCGCTCCATTGGAATTTTTCTTTTAATCCATACAAATTGCGATGCCGACGCAATTTTACGATGCACATCATCCGGCTCCATATCAAGTGCGGTCGCCAATAAAAAAGAAGTTTGTTCGGGGTTGACCACCTCAAAGGGGCGGATAGCCACTGAAAAGGTATCCAGAGAAATCGCCAATTCATGTTCATTTGCGTCAAATATGGTGCCGCGGCGCAATGTAACATTTTCCGAGATCAAGGGAAACGGAATCGGGGAGTGGAAAACAAGCTCATAAGCCCGATAGCAAAAAAACAGGAAAATGAGTCCCAGGGTCCCTATGGCAATCGTATAACGTTTCATCTTATTTACCGGCCGGGAACTTCAACGGCATGTTTATGCTCCGAACCTGTCACTATATAAATAACGCGTCCAACCACAGTGCTTTGCAAGATTGGCCCAAAGTCACGCGAATCTCTGGATTGAGCCGGATTGTCTCCTATCATAAAATACCCGCCCGGGGTAATCTCTTGGACGCGTTTTAATAACCTTTTCGATGAACCCGGTTCTACAAACACCAATAAATCACCGGCTTTCACTGGCGATAATTTTTCAATCAACACAATATCGCCGGGGTATAGCGTAGGAACCATCGAATGTTCCGATACTTCAAAAAATTCAAGACTCATCTTGGCAATGAAATGCGTTAATATAAACGCCAAGAAAACCCCGGTAAAAACGGAGCGAACCAATAAAAACGGTCCGCGATGTTTACCGCTAGAGACCGAGGAGAGTAATCTTTCTTTTAAAATCATTGTAACTTCATTACCAGAGGCGGTATTTGCCGCTGTTTTTTCATGAAGTAAATAACATTGTTTCCCCGTACATCATTTTATCATGCAAGTAAAAGAAAAGAGTTTTCCGTCCCTGGATTTCCGGCAAAATACGGACTTTGATCTTAAAGAGCATTTTGTACAGCGCGCCAGTTCAATGGCAACGGCTTGTATTGCTGCGCATTATTTTTCTCACTTTCTCTTTTAATCGCCAGAATATTTTCAATACGTTCATTGGTATCCGGGTGGGTAGAAAGCCAGGAAAGGTTTGGAATGGTTATCTCGCTACCACTTGTTGAATCTTCGCCGGGTTGATCAACGGAGCCGTTGTCACGGTCCGATTCTTGCATGTCTGAATTGCCGTTTACTTCATTGATAATGATATTCTCTTCAAAAAAACGGACCATTGCCACCGGGTCCACCCCGGTGCGTATCATGGTCAAGGCGCCGTCTTCATCCGCTTGATTTTCCATGCTTCTGCTATAGTTTAGATTTGCCAGTAAGGCGGCGCCGTCGGCTAGAGCAGCGGGGAGCCCCTCTGAGCCGCCCAATAGCAATTGCACACCCAGAAAAAAACCGGCGCGCCGGATAATTTGTTTCATCCCGTGCCTTCTTTCTACATGAGAGAGCTCGTGGGCGATGACTCCGGCCAACTCTTCGGGCGAACCCGCATTTTGAATTAAACCGGAAAAAACGGCGACGTACCCCCCGGGCAAGGCGACGGCATTGACCAAAGGCGAGTCGAAAACCTGAATCCGGTATTGAAAACGCCGGTTTTCCATGCCATTTTCCAGGCGTTGCTGAATAACTTGCAGCGCCTTCGTGATTTTGGGATCATCCACCGGGCGGTATTGCCCGGCCATTGAAGCCACCGCAGGAGCAAAAGCCGCTTTCCCCAATGCCTGATCAACCGACAAAGGAATCATCGCGACAATCAAACCGGAACTTAACGGAGAAAAAAACAGCCCGATGAATAAAAGCAAAACAATTGACCAACCGGCCAGGGTGGAAACTTGGCGTTTTTTTCTTAATGCGGCCCCGCCTTTGATGATCCGCTTTATTTCAGGCGGGGCGTTATGGGCGAACTCGCGGATAAAATCTTCATCGCGGATAACAAGCAAGGCGCTATGTTTTTCCGAACGAATGTATAATGTATCGTGACTGAATCCCCCCCATTCGAGAGTCAAAGAATGAAAATCATAAACAAACGTTGTGCCGGCAGAGGCGACAATGGTTCCCGGTCCCAGCTCTACGGAACATAACATTCTTTCGCGATCGCTTCCCGGAAAATGAAGGTTGCCTTGCCAGCTCATTGAAGTGATACCCCGGCCTTAGTTGCTGCGCTGCACCTTCCGCCAGGTGTTGGCCCACCAGGCAAACGAGTTGTGATTCCGGCTTTGCAAGTAAAGTTTGCCATGACCCGAAAAACGGCAGACCAGGCCTTCGCCGCTTAAAAAAAGCGATTTCAGGCCGCCCACTTTCTCAATCGAATAGTTTAACGATAATTCAAAGCCGGCAATATGCCCGGTATCCACGATATATTCTCCGTCAACGTCGATTTCTTCGACAGCGCCAAAGCTGGCGAAAAACAAGTCGCCTGTTCCCGAGACTTTTAAAAAAAAGAGGCCTTCGCCGCCAAACAAGCTCTTAAAACCGCCCCATTGGCTGTCGATGATTAGCGATGGGTCGCCGCACACGTACGCTCCCCGGCTCAGGATCATTTCTTCGTCTTGCAGTTTTCGATGGATTAAATCTCCCTCGGCGGAACCGGTCAGAATCAATTCGCCGGGTCTGTCCGTGCAAGTAAACGTATTTTGAAAAAAACTTTCGCCGCTGAAGATCTTGCGCTTGAGCGAAGAAAAAATACCGCCCCGCGCTCTTGTCTCAATTCCTATGTTCGGCGTCATTGAGATCATGGCTCCGCTTTCCGCCAGGATTTTTTCGCCGGGCTCCATATTTACCACCAAAGATGAAAAGTCGGGTTTTCCGATGATTTCGTATTTCATAATATCTCGCTTTTCTATTTATTTTATTTATCGTTTTTTAGGCGGCAGGTTGAGGCGAAACCATTTTCCCAGGTCAGGGGCGTTTCGGCTTTGTATCCATACACGGCCGTGCCCCCGAAAGCGGGCGACAATTCCCTCTCCTCCCAGGAAAAAGTTTTTCCAGCCGCCAAACTTCGTAACTTCGTAGTTTAAGGAATCTTCAAAAGCCACGATATGACCGGTATCGATAATAAAAGTTCCGTCCACATCAATGGCCTCAATCCCGCCATAGCTGGATAACAGCAAGGGGCCGCTGCCCGAAAGTTTTAAAAAGAATAAAGACTCGCCGCTAATAAATCCCTTTAACCCCTGGAACTTGGTATCAATTTCAATCGAAGGCGTAGACGCTAAAAAACCCGTCGACTGAACAAAAATCGTCTGCCCGTTTAGGTCAATGCGGACAACATCCCCCGGCAAAGTGGGGGCCAGTTTCACATGCCCCGATTTTCCCTGGGCGGTAAAGGTATTCATCCAGAAAGACTCTCCGCCTAATATCATTCCCTTGAGGCTTTTAAACAACCCGCCTTTCTGGGCTTTGTGGGTCTCAATGGAAATTTGGTCCGACTTGCTGACCATTGCCCCCGATTCGGCTTTGATTTGTTCGCCGGGTTCAAGATCAATGGTAGCTAAAGCGAAACTCGGTTTATGTTCTATTTGTATTTTCATGGCGTTATTTTGGTCCGAAGTTTACCGGGGTAAAAAACTCATGATCCAGCTTACGAGACCTTTGCGCACTCTGGTCTGAAGCCAAAGGCTCCCCGATCCCTTGAATCTCATGGTTAGCCCTTCGCCCGAAAAAAAAGTTGATTTTAAGCCGCCCGTGGTTTGTACTTCAAAATCAAGCGTTGGCTCAAAAGCGACCAAGTGGCCGGTGTCGAGAATATATTCCCCATGAATTTCTTTTTGAAACAAGGCGCCATACGAAGAGAAAAACAGATCGCCCGTTCCGCTGGCTTCAAGCAGAAAAAAGCCTTCTCTCGAAAAAAAACTGCGCATGCCGCCCCAACGTGTTTTCAATTGAATGTTCCCCGTAGAACAAAGATAAGCCCCTTTTTGCAGGATCAACGTCTCTTGTTTAAGCTCAATTTTCCGGATATCGCCGGCAAACGAGGGCGCGATTCCAAGCCTGGCGTCGCTTCGGGCTGTGTAGGTATTCCAAAAAACGGATTCGCCCCCAAAAAATTTCCGGGCAAGGGCGGATAAAACCCCCGCGCCCATTTGGGTTTTTACCTCCAGGCCTTCGTCCATGTATACCATCGAGCCGGCCTCCGTTTGAACGGAATCGCCATCATTTAATGTAAAGTTGATCATGGCATACGAGGGATGATGACTGAAGGTATATTTCATAAGAGATGTTTTCGCCTTTTTGTTGCCTGTCAATAGAAAAACGAAGAAAATGTCGCATTGCCTTTTCCGTGAACCTCCCAAAGACCCAGAGTCAGTTATATTTGTATAAAATTATTTGACAAGGGCGCCAAAAAACGGATAAAATCTATACGAAAGGGCACAACGCGATGGCGCCATTAAACAGACCAGGCAAACCAAAAAAAACGGACGATCTTTATCCTGAAGAGTTAAAAAATATCCGGTACCATACGATTGAATTTCAAGTCCGCTGGGATGAAATGGACGCAAACGGCCACCTCAACTACTCCAGTTATTTGGACTATTTTAGCGAAGCCCGGGTGCACTCGGTAGGCTCTGACTTGTTTGCCGAATTGCGAAAAAAAGGAATCGGGCCGGTTATTTATAAGGCCGAACTTGATTTTCTCGGGGAAGTCTTTCACCCGGATACTCTTCATGTGGTTACCTGGCTCGACCGGCTCATTGGCAAAACGCGTACATCCATCCACCAGCATATCTACAGCATGCAATCGGGTAAACTTGTATCGAAAGGTCACTTTCTGGCAATTTTCATTGATTTAAAAAGCCGAAAGCCCGTTCGCACCCCGCATGAAATTCTTGTAAAATTCGGGCTTGCGCAAGCAAATAAATAAATTCACTTACCTGCGCTTAATCGTTACGGAAATAAAATAATGGCAGAACGGTAAATCAACTGGGTTCCGATGAGGCCGACCCAGGTGAGCAAACCGATCTTAACCGGCCGGGCCGGAAGCTTGGAGGCAAAATAAATCCCCAGGGGGATTCCCGCCAAAGCGCCTGAGATTAATTTAACCAAAAGCGGCGCCGATACATGACCTAGCCCCAAATGGATGCCTCCGCCCGCAGCGGCTAAAAGCAACCCGAATAAGATATCCGTTCCCACAACGGCTCTGGGGGACAAACGGGTGGTAAACATTAGAAGAAGAGTCCCCAACGCGCCGGCCCCGGCTGACGAAAACCCGACTTCTAAACCGATAAAAAACGTAAATAAGGGAATCAGCCAGGGCAGTTTTCCGGGCGAGGGCTGCGTCTCTTTTTTGTGAAAAGTAAAAAACAAATTCAGCGCAGTGGAAAACAAAACAATCGCCCCGACAATGCCCAAGATTGTCGCTTCAAGTTGCGGGGTCCGCGAAAAATGGCCCAGAATTTGCGCCCCTGCAATTACGCCCGGGATACCGCCAAGGACCATGAGCGACAAGACTTTCCAATCAACCATCTTTTGTCTTACATAAATATAACCGACGGGAATCTTGACAAACAGGGCGAAAAGCAACGCCGTACCTATCGCAATTGCCGGTTGCGTGTGTAAAAACAAGATCAGCGCAGGAGCCACTACCGTTCCGGCGCCGACTCCCGTCATGGCGATAGCCAAAGACACAAAAAAACCGATTAATATTTCTGTCATATGCAATATTTTCCTTTTACGAATCTTTACGCCAGATCTTCCAAGCTGATATTTTCCAGGCGGTTTGACACATAGTCGCGGATTTCGCGAAACAAACCGAGTAACTTTTGTTCGCGCGCAATCGGGGTGGCCGAATGAAAGTGTATACTTGCCGCTTCGGTAGCGGCTAACGGTCCATCCATCATGCGTATGATTTCGGCTAAAGTGATATCGGCCGGTTTGCGGGCCAGCGTATAGCCGCCGCCGTACCCCCGGCGGCTTTTGACAACATTCGCCTTTTTTAACACGGCAAAAAGTTGTTCGGCATATTTCAGCGGCACTTGCGTCGCTTCGCATAAGGTAGCCAGATCAACGGAATTGCTGTCTTTCGTCCGGACCAGGGCTAATAAAAGGAGAAGGCTGTATTCGCTCTTGGTCGTAAGTTTCATATAAATCCTATAAACAAAGTAGGAAAATAAACAAAAATCGGCAACCTTTTTTTAACCCGTCAAGTTAAAATTATACATTATGATGCCGAATTAATTTTCCATTTTTTCAAAAACGCAAAAAAGAAACGCCTGTAATTTACCGGAAGGGGTTAAATGTTCTTTTTCAAAACATTCCAGCGGCTGATACCGCGGGCCTAAAAGCGCGGATAGCTTTTCTTGATCGTATTGTTCAATGACCAGGCCGCTGCATTTTTCCGGGCCGCGGTAAGAAAATGCGGCAAAAATACATTTTGCATGATTGGTCGTCGAGCGATCCAGCGTTTGCAGATACGATTGTTTATGACTTTCGCTTGTCATGAAATGAATGAGAGCCCGGTCATGCCACAGGTTAAACGGACGTTCCGGAGCAAAGTCCCGGATGTCGCTTGCAATCCAGTTTACGTTTTCGCCAAGGTGGCCTACTCGTTGGCGGGAACGGTCCAGCGCCGATTGAGAAATATCCAATACGGAAAGATCATGGTAGCCCAGCGTTAACAGTTCGTCAACAAGGCGGGAGCTACCGCCACCTACATCGATGATGCGATTCTCTTTTTTCGGCGCCCAGCGCCGTATCAGCTCCAGAGAAAAGGCCGGGGATTCCTGAAACCAACTCATTTGGCTGTCTTCCTTTTGCCGGTATATGCTTTCCCAATGTTGGTGAGAATTTTCAGTTTCATTGTTCGCAGTCATGAAAGTTATCCTTGCTACACCGTTGTAACGGTTGAGTTCATAAGATAGGTGCCGTGTATTTGGCCGGTATCTTGTTCATTTATAAAAGCCGGTGCGGCGCCGGAGTACCGGCGCCGGAAAAAATTACCGGGAACGCGGAGGAGGGCGAAAGCCCGAACCCGGGCGTGGGTGTTCGGATGACTTTTTGCCGGCATTTGGGGCTGCCGTATTTTCACTGTTTTTTTCGCTCTCTTCGTCTTCGTCGCTTTCGCTGCCGTTGTTTTTTTCGGCTGCGTTTCCCCCCCCGGGCCGGTCTTTCTGGCGTTGCTTGAGCATTTGTTCGTGCCGTTCTTGCGGCGTCATGCGGTGATCAGGTCTGCCGCCTTTGGCAGGTCCGCCCAGCATTCCGCCGCGGTCGGCTTTTAATTTGTGAAATTCAGGCGACCCGGGTTTAATACCCAATTCTTTGGCGATAGCTCCCCAACCTTTACCTTTATTCTTTTTATAAGTTTCGACGACCGTTTCCAGAGGTTTTTTACTTAACTCTTGCAGACGCAATGCCATGTAGGCTTCGGCCGGCTCCATCTTGTCGCGCTCTATCAATAAAGACACAACGGACTTTTCCACTTGAAACGTTGCGCTTGCTTCCGTGAGAAAATTATTCATATCCGCTTTGGCGTGGATATTTAAGTCATTGAGCCGAACGTCGAGTTCTTTATCTCCGGTTTTAAAATCATATGTTAAAGCAATCTCCCCGGCAAACAATCGAGGGGCGGCAATCAGTAAAAATAACGCCAGCAATTTTTTGTTTGCTATTTTTGCAATATGGATCATACACTACTCCTTTTGTAAAAACGAATTGAATTTTAACGGAACCTGTTTTGCCAGTGTTCGGTTTGGTTAGGCAAATATTGCATAGTTCTGCGCAAGCAATACCGGTAAAGACTTTTTTTGCAGAGCCGGAGGGGCGCTCAAAATCAGGTCAGCGTTTATTGTTTTGGAAATGCAAGAGTAACGAGAAAAGATGTTACCCCTGCATTATGCTTTGAATGAAAAGATACGGGAAAAAATCAATTCCCTAGATACTGACCGTACAAATAACGCTCATCGATATACCACCAGGTCGGTCTGCCGTCGGTATCGCCGGGGGCATACGTATAGTTTACCACTCCGTCATTGATCAAGTTGCCGTTTGCATCATAGGTATAGTTGCTGCCGCCATCCGAAGAGAGACGCCCATTCGCGTCGTAGCCGTACGTTCTGATCTGAATGCCGTTGCGGGTTTCGGAAGACAAACGGTTGCTGCCGTCATAGTTGAATTTGTAGGTAGTGGTGGCATTGCCGGCAATATCCAGAGAGTCTTGTTGGACCAAACGGTTGCAGCTATCGTAGGTCAGCGTATTTGTTGTGGTGTGCGTACCTGCGGCCCAGGATTCAAAACTGGATACCAGGCCGTTTGCGCCCCAGGTATAGATGTAGGTATAGGTAGACGAGGGGCGAGTGGTTAATTTGCCTCCCGTATAAGTATACGTTGTGGTTGTGTTAAATGTTGTGTTTTGCACCTGGGTTAAATTACCGGCTGCATCGTACGAGTAATTCACCGTCGATAGCATGCCGACGAAATCAAAGCTAAAAGAGACTAATAAATTTCCATTGTAAGTATACGAAGTATTGGTCGAATCGTCCGCCGCCGGGCATGTCCCAGGGCAGAGAGAATATACCGGCAAAGGGGCCGGAATCCCGCTGCATGATTGTGGCGTATTATTGTTGTTGGTATTGTTGTTTGAGTTTGATCCTGCATCCGCTGTCGTAGAAGAACTGCACTCTATCACAAATAGAGAAATCAAAGAAAAAACCAAAGTGTGCAATACTCTTTTTTTATGATTTATAAGCATTTTAACCTCCGTTATATGTCTGTGTTCGGCATTTTAGAGTAATTTTTGTCAATGTCAAATGATTTAATTCTCATTATTAACGGCATTAACGGTCGCCGGTTTTCAAAAAGAAAACCGGGTTAGCGGTTGCGTTTCTTTTCGTATAACGTTCTTCGCTTACAAAACTTATGCTTCTTTCGCCGGGTTAAATTTTTCAAAAAGGCGAATGATATCGCCTGCAATGATCTCGCCGGCAAGAGCGTACGGGAGAATTACCTGGTTGGCGCCGGCTGCCATAATTTTGTCGATCTGTGTGACAAAATCGGCATTGGCATAGATAAAGGCGTTGGGCGATAAAACGCGGCATTGCCGCACCAGCTTTTCATTATCGGTCCCTTTTAAAAGAAAATCGGGGATTGTTGAAATGATCATATCCGATTGCCGTATATTTGCATGCTCCAAAGCTTCGGCGGAAGAGATATCGCTAATGAGAAAACGGATTCCCAAAGTGGTCAGCTCTTTTTTATATTCCGAATTAAAATCAATCACCTGGATTTTGTTTAAAATTTCGGGCTTTATTTGGGTTAAACAATGGATCAAAGCGTGCGCGCCGCGGTGGTAGCCCAGGATGGTAATGGTCCGAACATCTTCGGCAGGTTCGGGGGCGTCTGTCTCGTTTTTTGCGCCCAACAAAAAAGTGAACCGTTCGTATGCTCTGAAAATCTGGCGGTTGTATTTGATAATGTACGAACCTAAAATGGATGTTATGGACATGGCATAAAGCAGGGTGGACAAAGTGTGTTCCGAAATGTGCGAAAACTTAAAACCGATGGAGGCAATGACCAAAGCAAACTCGGAAATCTGGGCCAGGTTAAGCGATGTGACAAAAGCCGTCCGCTTGCCCGAACCGCCCAGCCGCAACAATGGATAAAACAAAAGAGGTCTGGCCACCAGCGCTAAAACGACAATGATGAAAGCGTCGCCAAGCAATTCGCCCTGGGGGAAAGGAATTTCCATGCCCAGCGAAATAAAAAACAACGTAAGAAAAAAATCGCGCAACGGCGCCACCTTTGACGTAATGTGAACCCCGTACGGAAAACTGGACAAAGTAACACCGGCAATGAGAGCCCCCATCTCCATGGAAAGGTCAATGGTCTTGCCATACCCCGCCATAACGGCGCACCACCCCAGGCCGATGGAAACCAGCATTTCCGGGGCGAGTTTAAATGTCTCAAACAAAGGCTTTAACACAAAGCGGCTGACAATGAGCCCGCTGGCAAGCAAAAGCGCCACCCTCGATAACGCCAGCAACACATGAAAAATTTCGGGGTTGGTTAAGTTGGGCTGAAGGGCCAGAAACAAAATCGCCCAGAGATCCTGAAAGATCAACATACCCACTGAAGCCTTGCCCGATAACGTATTGAGTTCAAATTTATCGGTAAGTATTTTTACTACGATAGCGGTGCTTGAAAACGAAAGCCCTACCGCCAAATACAGCAAATCGAGGTTTTCAGTGGCGTACCCGAACCCGATCCCCAGCAAAGTTAGAAAAGAGACGGCCGCAACCAGAGGAAACTGCATAATGCCGGGCGCCAGCAGCGAGCGAAACTCTTTTTTCAGATGAGACGGGTTCATCTCAAGCCCGATAATAAAAAGCAGCAAGATCAAGCCAATTTCGGAAATCACTTCGATGTTTTCTTTTTCTTGAATGAATGAAGCTCCGAATTCCGGACCAATGATGATTCCGGCAATCAAGTAAGCTAAAACAATGGGTTGTTTTAAGCGGTGCGCTAATATCCCCATGACGGTAGCGACGATAATTGCGGTTCCAATGTCGGTAATAAAAGAATGCATTGCGAATTTTCCCCCGTTCCGGTCAGTTTTCTGCCAAAAGCAAGACCTCGACTGGATTGAATCGGTAAAGGAAAAAACCGCGTATTTTATTTTTGTCAGCTGCCGGCGGACCGGAAAAAAACTAGCCATCATATCTCGTTCCATTTTCTTATCAGTTATACGCATGTTGTGTTCATTCATATGGTAATTTAATGTTAACTAACGGATACGCATGAAAATGAAGAAAAATGTCTACTGTTGAGATTAGACCATCGCCCGAAGACTATAACAATAAAGTCTCGCGGTCCATATACCGTTCTCTAGCGCAGGCTGAACTCCCGGTTTCGGAAGCTGTCAGCAAAATGATTGTTTACTGTTCGCCGGATACGCTTCTCCATGAAGCGGCTCTCATCATGTCGCGCTCCGGCTGCAGCTCAATCCTGGTTCGTGAAGGTAAAAAATATATAGGGATTTGGACGGAATACGACGCTTTAAAAATCGATTTTGCAAACCGGAATGTCTACGAAATGCCGATCCGGGATGTGATGAGTTCGCCGGTCATGACGATCTCGAATACTCTGACCATGCGGGAAGTGGCCGTGCAGATGCGTTTAAACAAGGTCAGGCATTTTCTGGTCCTGGATGAAAACAAAGAACCCTATGCCATTGTAACCCAAACCGATATCGTTTTAACTCCCGTTGTCGAGCATTATTTAAAACTGCAAAAAGTCAGTTCGGTATTGTATCATTCGCCGGTAATGGTCGATGAAGATATGCTTTTGAGCGAAGCCTCCAGCCGGATGCGCCGCGTCAAAGCGGACGCAATTATTGTCGTTATGGAAAAGGTCTACGGGATCATTACGGAACGCGACCTCACCCGTTTTATTTCCGAGCAAGTAAGCGATGTTGCCGTAGGTAAATTGGCGACTATCCCGTTGCAGACGGCAAGCGATGATACTAACCTCTACAAAGCGCGCCAGATTCTGGAGCAGAAAAAAATCCGCCATTTGGGTATCACCAACAAACGAGGCAAGCTATTGGGAATCATCGGGTTTGCCGACATCCTTTCCAGCATGGAGTTTGTTTATATCCAGGAGCTGAGTAAAATTGTCCAGGAACGCAACAAGGCTCTGGATTATGCTGAACAGCAAATTCAACTTTTTGAACGCGTCATTGAAACCACGAATGACGGCGTATGTTTTGTCGATCCGGACGGATTCATCATTGCGATTAACCCTTCCTTTACCCAGGTCACCGGTTTTACCCACGACGATATTATCAATACGAAAATTACTCAGCTTGGCGCCAATGAAAGCCCGTTGGGTATCCAGAGAAATGCGATTCGGACCATTTTCCGCGAAGGGAGCTGGCAAGGGGAGGTTGTCTTTCGCGTCAAAGGCGGGAAAGATTTGCCGGCAAGATTGATGGTCAATGAGGTAAATGACAAATTCGGGCAGCGAATTTATTACATTGTAATGATTTCGGACCTCACCCATTTAAAAGAAAGAGAAGAACAGGTGCGTGTTCTATCTTTATATAACCCTCTTACAAACCTGCCAAACCGGGAATTCTTTGAAAAAAAACTGCAATCCTTAATTGAAAAAAGCCAAAAAAAGAGCTCTTCCTTTACCGTTATGCTGATTGACTTAAACCGGTTTCGCCGGATAGTCGAGATGATTGGCAAAGCGGCCAGCAACCACTTATTGAAAATTATCTCAGGGCGTTTGCATGACTCATTGCGCGAAGACGATATTTTAGGCCATACCGGACCCGATGAATTTGTATTGATTCTGGACGGGACCGGCGATGCGGATATTATCCAGCATCTGGCGGAGAGGGTCATCAATAGCGTGGAAAAACCGATTCATTACAATGAAGAGCCGCTGATCATTACAGCGCGCGTGGGCATTGCCATTTTCCCCCAGGACGGGCAAACGGCGCAAGATTTAATTGGCAATGTTTACACCGCCGCGACAAAAGTGAAACATTCCGCCAACAACATGTACCAGTTTTATTCGCAGCATATGAACGTTGAATTGCAAAAACATGTAAAGCTTGAAAACGATTTGCGCCGGGCTTTGAATGAAAAGCAGTTTGTCTTTTATTACCAACCGATTGTCGATGCGAGAACGCGGAAAGTCATAGCGTTTGAAGCGCTCATGCGCTGGAAAAAGGACGGCAAAGTAGTCTCGCCCGACCGTTTTTTAGCCATTGCCGAAGAGATTGGTTTAATCAAAGACATCGGTTTAAGCGCTTTGGGAACGCTGGGCGAAGATTACCAAAAACTAAAAAAGGCAAAAAAGGAAATACCGCGCATTTCCCTGAACGTTTCGGTTCGGCAGTTTCAAGACGACGAATACATGAAAAGAATGATGCGCATGGTCGATCAATTTCAAATCGACCCGAAGAATATTGTCATTGAATTAACGGAATCGATTTTTCTGGACATGGCCGCCGACAATATCCAAAAGTTAAGCGAGCTTCGCCAATACGGGTTTCAGGTTGTTCTCGATGATTTTGGAACAGGCTATTCTTCTTTAAGTTATTTGCGAAATCTTCCGGCAGATTATGTGAAGCTTGACAAGAGTTTTATTCTTGAAATGGAAAAATCCCCCGAAAGCATCGCCTTTGTCGAAGCGATCATTCGCTTGTCTCACACGGTTAATTTGCCTGTGGTTGCCGAAGGAGTGGAGTCGGCTTTGGTGGCGGATATTTTACAAAACGCCGGGTGCGATATGCTCCAGGGGTATCATTTCTGCAAACCGGCGCCCCTCGATGAATTGCTGGATTCCATCTAGGCGCCGGCGATATAACGTTTGTTTTCTTTTTATTTGTCTTTGGTAACCAGATTTTGCGATAAGTCGCGGGTCCGGATTTTCATTTTTTTATTGGCGATGTTTCCTTGCTGGTGCCAGGAAACCACAAAGATAACGTCCTGGTTTTGCAGAGGATCGGCGCTTTCCATGACCAGAGACAAGTGGGTCATTTTACTGTCGTTGTCGTAGTACGCTTTCCCGTTGTAAGGAGAAAGTTTTCCGGATACTTTGTCCCACCGTTCGGAGAACCGCTTTGGCATGTTGCCGGGGGGTTTGAGGGTTTGCGTGACGGTGACATAGTCGTTGGTATCTTTGCTTTCGCCAATGGCAATTGAAATCGGCTCCCATGTGACCGTGTCTCCGTTTTTTACATAGGTGCATCTCAATTGAAAATCGGAATCTTTTGAGATTTTCATATCTTCTTGCCCGACGGAAAAAGAAAAGTTTTTATCTTCGTATTTGATTTTGCTGCTATAATCGGTTTCAAGCGTGATATCTTTTGCAAATTCCGGCAGCAAATCTTTGCGCGATAAAAAATAACTCCATTGTTCCAGCGTACCGTAGTAAGTGAAATACAGATTGTTGACAATCATCTGCATATCGATTTCCATATAGTCGGCGTTGTCGGTATCGTCGTATGAGAGCATGACCATGTAACCGTCGGGGGTGGGCAGAGAGTAGGTGATCATCTTTGCGTCTTCGTATCCGATTAAGTAAGAGCGAACAATCCACTTTCGGCCGTATGTGTCTACATGGGTTTTTTCTTCGACCGCCTTGCCAACGGATTTCACTCTGATCTCTTCAACGCTAACTTGTCTTTTGAAGACAATCCCCTGGAGAATATGGTCCATAAAAACCTTGGAGTCGCCGTAGTAATCTTCGGCGGAAATATTTGAGGGGCGATGCGTCTTGATATACAGGAAGTTACTCATTCGCCCGTAATTGATCCAGCCGTCATTGCCGGTGTCGGTGCTTTCAATGCTTTCGGGTTTATAAATATCCCATAAATTTTCTTCGCCTTTGGCTATGATGCCCGGGAAAAAAAAGACATATCGATTGTAGAGAATAGGCAATGAAGCTTCGCCATTGGGGAACATATTGTCTTCGTATTTTTTATAAAATTCCCCGGCCGCTTTTTTCGTAGCGGTCATGATCTCTTTTCTCAGCTTTTTGTCCAGTTCATGAATATTTAAAGGCAGATCAAGTTGAATGTCGTATTGAAATTCGTATGTATCGGTGGTGATGTCCAGCCGGTAAATTGCGGTGGTTTTGTAAATTGCCTCTTCTTTGTGGTTCAATATTTCATTGATAGGCAGCGCATAATTTAAATTTTCATTTTCCGATTTTCTCAAGATCACGCCAATGACATTTCCGTCTTTGTCGATCAAGGGGCCCCCGCTGTTGCCGGGCGAAGCCGCAGCCGAAAAACGAATCCATTTCCATTCGCCGTTGACCTCTTCCATAGTGTTTGACGTATATAAACCGTCGCGGATAATAATCCCTTCTCCCAGGGCGTTCCCGACAGCGTAAATTTTCTGGTTCAAGGCATAATTGCGATTGTACTTTAAACCGGCCGTTTTCTGAAAGCCTTTGGCCGAAAAAACAACAAAATCGCGCTTGCGGGAATACTTGTAGACCGTATCAATAGGGTATACGTTGCCTTCGCCGTCTCGTATCGCAATATCTTCGTTTTGGCTGGCGTTACCGATCCCGACGACATGGGCGGCTGAGATAAAGCGGCCGTCTTCCGTTAAAAAAGCGCTGCCGACCGGGTAATAATCGTCATTACGGTATTGGTATGGCAGCAAGTGGAACGGTAACTCGCGTTCATATTCTATCGGGTCGTTTACGGGCTTTTTCAAGACAACCTCGTATGTTGAACCGATCACCTGTTTTAGCTGCTCTTCGTTTAAATCAATGGCATGCAAGGTTCCGGAAAAAAAGAGCCCGAGCAGGGCTATTTGTTTTATTTTCATCATTGCTATTCGTCGGTACATTTAATTCCCCTTTAATTTGTTTTGTGTGTTTTGTGACAAATGATCTATTACAATAATCCAATATCAGTAAAGTTGTAAAGGAAAAATGCATTTTTTTTTATTGATTTAGGCTAATTTGTTGTGTATCCGGATTTTTAAACGTCAAAATGTAGTTTACGAAATATCGCTTTCCCGTATTCTTTTCCCCAGGAGACTAACAGGAAGGTGCAAATTGTAACATTTGGACAAAAAAAAGGATTAAAAACACAAGGCGATTATCCTGTTTATTTACCGCAAACCAAAGTCATTGAAACCCCAAGCAGCGAAGCTTTTTATAACCAAAGGCTTCTTTATATAAAAATAAAGAGCGGGGCTCGCATCGATATAAACGAAGCGAAAAGACAATTTGGGGAGTGGAGTAAAATACAGCACGGTTTAACTCTGGGGCAGACATACGGAATGATCATTGATATCCGGCAGATGTCCTCAGTCAGTTCCGAAGCGCGGATGCATTATGCGCGGAGCAACGACGAGAAAGGGGTGGCTTTGGCTATGATTGTAGAATCGATGATTACCGTTTATACGGCTAATTTTCTAATGAATTTTAACCGTGATAAAGGTCGTATCCGTATGTTTGGCGACGAACGTAAGGCGCTCGACTGGGTGAACTCATTGGTTCTGCTGCATGATGCCATGCAAAAAAAAACGGGTGAGATCGAATAATTTACTGTTTCGGCCTTTTGTACCAGAACCAACAAAACCAGCGGTAGCGCAATAAAAACGGGAAAAATACCACCGCCGTGATCAACAGGCCATGTTTTACAGGGCCGTACCATTCCATTTTTCTGGCCGATGTCAGAACGGGGGGAGTGCGAATAATGCAAAACGGCTTTTTGTGGTCTTTCCCGTAGCGGGCCATTTTCCGTGAAAACCGGATCTCTTCGCTGGCGTATAGGTTCTCGCTGAAACCGCCTACGCTTTCAAACGCTTCGCGCGAACAAAAGATAAAGCAACCGGCGGCCAGGCGATAGGTTGTCGATAACAGGTTGAAAAATTGAACGCCGAACCGTTCGCCGGGTTTTAGTTTTTTATCCATTGTCAAAACGGCTCCGCCGCCGCAGCATTGTCCCGACATGAGGCGATCGAGAGCAGCTTTTAACAGTTCGGGAGAGATCTGCGTATCTGCATCGATAAAAACCAGAAACTCTGAGCGGCCGGCCCGCGCGCCGGTGTTTCTGGCTTTCGATATCTGGTTGTGCTTTTCAAAAACGACCCTGGCTCCGCTTTGCCCGGCAATGGCAGCGGTCCGGTCGGTTGAGTTGTTGTCGCAGACGATGATTTCCCCCGCAAGTTGAATTTGACTCATGGCGCTTTTCACGCTTTTAAGTGTGCGGGGCAAGAGGCTCTCTTCGTTGTAAGCGGGGATAACAATCGAGTATTTTGGCGGCAAGTTCATTTTGTCATTTTTCCGTTGCGTTTTTCCCGGAATCAAGGGCCAAACAAATCCGTATCATTTGTTGACAAGATATTTAATACAATATTACTGTATACAAAAAATCTCATGCAGATGAACAAACGTGTGCGCGGCCCGGTTCAAAAAAAAACAGCTAAAGCGTTTTATAACCTTTTTATAATTTTTATCTTTCCCGGCTTTTTTTATCCTTTTTCCGGGGCCGTATTGGCCGGACAACCCGGGGCGAATGTTCTCGACTTATCGGCCGATCTTGAAATTTATGAAGATACAAGCAATGCGTTGACTCTCGAAGAGATCGCAAACAACCCGGATCAATTTATTTTTCAAAAAACCGGCGGGAGCCCCCCGGTATATTGGATGACGGAATCGGCGATATGGGCCAGGGTTGCCACAAAAAACCTGCCAAAATGGTTTCAAGGCGGCTATTTTTACTTTAATCACCCGTTTTTAAAAAACGTTGATTTTTATTACCCCCGGGCAAACGGTTACGAACATGTGGAAAGCGGCCATAATCAACTGCAAAACTTCCGGGTTTTTCATTCGCATAAAGTGATATTGCCGCTACCGGATAAAATGCCGCCCGGTTATCTCTATTTTCGGGTCAGGGCGCCCGACCAACCATGGGAGCTTCGGGTGAAATTGGCGAATACCGAAGGGGTAATTCAGCTATTGTCCCGCAATGAAGGGTTTCACTGGGCCTATTTTGCCATTATTATATCACTCATCATCTACAACTTCATCATTTTTGTCTCAATCCGCGACCTGAGCTACCTTTATTATGTTTTGTTTCATATCTTTTTTGCGTTAACGATGTTTTTTCTGCAGGGGTATGGACATATCTATCTTTTGCATGGCAAATATGACGCCAGCATGGAGGTTTTTTCCATCATCATGATGGTTGCCGCGCTTTTTGGCGCGTTGTTTGCGCGGACCGCTTTGCATTTCGCCACTCATTTGCCTTTCTGGGACCGGGTTTTCCGCGGTTGTTTGTACATTTTACCCTTTGTGTACCTGTTGTACCCTGTATCGATTTCTGTTTTTATTGCTGTTTTTAATTTTCTCCTTTTTACGCTCTTGATAATTATCTTTTTAGGGGGCATTTTATTGTCCCGCAGCAATGCTTTTGCCCGCGATTTTACTTTTGCCTGGCTGGCGTTCTTTTTTATGCTGTTTCTCTATGTCTTAAACTCGGTAAGCGTTCACGTGCCGTTTGTGCAATCGTACGGTTTGCAGGCAGCCAGCGCTTTAGAGGCCCTGCTGCTCTCTTTGGTTCTGGCAAGGCGGATCCGGGGGTTGAGCGAAGCGGCCGAGCGCGACCCGCTCACCGGCGTTTACAACCGGCGGGCTTTCCAGCAGTACATGAGCCGCCTCGAGAAGTCCGAGCAAAACGGAAATCACTATTTAATTGTGCTGGATTTGGATAATTTTAAACTGCTCAACGACCAATTTGGTCATTCAACCGGCGATGATGTGCTGATTAAAGTCATGGAAATTGTCAGTTCTTCCATACGTTCCGAAGATTTTCTCGCGCGGTGGGGGGGGGAAGAGTTTGCCTTGGTTGTCCAAAGCTCTTCCGACGATGCTGCTGTCGCCATGGCCGAAAAAATCCGTCTCTTGATTGAAACTTCTCTTTGCAACAGCGCAGATCAAGCGATTACCGCCAGTTTTGGCATCGCCCGTTTCCGTACCGGCGAACGTTACCGCGATCTTTTCCACCGGGCAGACAAAGCCCTTTATGAGGCAAAGAAGTCGGGGAAAAACTGCGTCAAGATGACAAAGAACAAATAGTAAATTACATCCCTTTGTAAAACTTTTTCATTTCTCGATTCGCCTCTTCTTAAAACCCTTATCTTTCATGTGAAATATATAAAACCAATATAAATTGCAATTCCACAACAAATATAAGAACAAATCAATATTATGATAATAGAACAAATAAAAAAAATGACAAAAATATAAAAAAGATAATACTTGTATATAAGGAAGAAGGAAGAATATATAAGCCAAAATCATATAAAAAGTCAAAAATATCTTTACAGGAAAAGGGCAATATGATAACTCTAAAATTAAATAGAGGGGGAAATTGTTGAAACAAGCGCCTGAAACTCCATTGGTTGATCATCAACCGGAGTCGGTACCCGGATCGGCTGTAAAAAAAAAGAAGCCGGACGATAAAACGAAAGTGGAAACCGACAACTATTCTGACAATACAGGTCCGTATCGTGACATTACGGAGTACCTGTCCGCAGAGCTGGCCTACCTTGACATGGTATTGCTCAATTGCGTTCATTCGAGAGAAGAAAACAGTTCTCCGGAGACGCAATACAATCCTTTGTTTTTTGAGAAAGGGTATATTCAATCATTGTTCAGCCGCCCTCCGGCATTTGAACCTCCGCCTCAAACAACGGAAAAAAATGCCGGCATGAGTTCTTCCTGGAAAAGCGAAGAGCTGGAAAACAAACGGGCTGAGATTCAAAAAAACCTGGAAGAGTCTCTCGCCTCCGGGAATTGCGTTGAATATTACAAACTGGCCTCCATTTTTCAGTTGACCGAATTTGAATTTCAAGTGCTTGTGATTGCGCTTGCGCCTCTTATCGACAATCGTTATTCTAAAATTTACGGCTATTTGCAAGACGATATTTCGCTCGCCGACCCGACATTACATTTATTATACCAACTCTTTGCCAACGGTTTGCAGGATGTGGCTTATATCCGGGATGTTCTTTCCGGTTCCGGTAATCTCGCTACCGGTAAATTGATTCGCCTGCGCGAACCGTACGCAAATAATGCGGCCATAATTTCGTATTCAATTGATCCCCGCATTGCCGATTATCTTTTGGGGGGGCACTTTATTGATTCCGAAATTTCCGGGTATCTGCAGGTGCTGGAACCCCGCTCGGAAGACGAAAACAGCACCCTTTCAAGCGCCTTGCAAGAATCGCTGCGGAACTTTTGCACCCTCTATCACTCGTATGGAAAAGAAGGAGGCGCTGTTTCTCTGCCGGCCGGGGTGATTTTTCCCGGAGACGCTCCCGATGAAAAACGAGAAGCCGTAAGGCTGGTGGCAAACGAATTGCAAAGCATGGCGCTTTCGGTCGACACGCCCTCTTTGGCGGGTCTTGATGAAAGTCGCTTTTCGGATATTGTCGACCGGATTTTTAGAGAATCGCTTTTAACCAATGCCGTATTGTACTTTCAGGAATTTGACGCGCTTTCGGAAAGAGAGCCCTATCTTGAATTGTTTTTTCAAAAGCAACAAAGAGCATTTGGTTATTCGGTCCTTTTGCTTGACGCCAATGTCATTCTGCCTCCGAAAAATAAAAATTCTTTTGCCGAAATTAGATTCGATATTCCCGAGTTTAAGCGGAGAAAAGAGATATGGGCTCAGTACCTGCATGGCAGCGGGCTAAACGGATCTCTGCTTGATACATTGTCTGACAGGTTTCAATTTAATATCGCACAAATTAGAAATACCGTTCAAACGGCGCAAATCCGCAAGGCGATTGCGGGCCGGGACCAGCTTGAAGATCACGATATTTTTTACGGCTCTTCCCGCCAATCGTTTCATGATCTGGATCGCTTTGGCGTGAGGATTGTCAATCGCCATGAATTTTCGGACATTGTTTTGCCGAGCAACCAAATTGAACAACTGAAGGCCGTCATTGCCGCTTACCGCCAAAAACGGAAAGTCTACGAAGAGTGGGGTTTTCAATCAAAGGTATTATATGGCAAAGGACTCTCATTGATGTTTGCCGGCCCATCGGGAACGGGAAAAACCATGGCGGCGACCATTATGGCGACCGAGCTTGGTCTCGACATGTACAAAATCGACCTCTCAACCGTTGTCAGCAAATACATTGGCGAGACCGAAAAGAACCTTTCTAAAATATTTAAAGAAGCCCAAACGGCCGATTCCATTTTATTCTTTGATGAAGCGGACGCCATTTTCGGCAAACGAACCGAAGTGAAAGATGCGCATGACCGTTATGCGAATATTGAAACCGGTTACTTGCTGCAAAAAATGGAAGAGTATGACGGGGTCACTATACTGGCGACCAACTTCAGGCAAAATATTGACGAAGCCTTTAAACGCAGAATCAAGTTTATCGTCGAATTTCCGCACCCCGATGTCAAACAACGCAAAGAGATATGGCAAAAATGTTACCCAGCCCAAGCGCCAATCGACAAGGCTATTGACTTTCAATTTCTTGCGGAAAAGGTCACCATGACAGGCGGTCATATCAAGAACATGGTCGTTTACTCGGCGATTTGCGCAGCCCAGGATGACGAACCTATTCAAATGAAACATATTCTGCAGGCAGTGCGCAAAGAATATCAAAAAGAAGCAAAGGCCTTTCATATGCAGGATTTCGAGCCATATTCCGGAGAGTTAAGTCATGCCTAACATTCATTATAACGTATTTAAAGATGTCCATGAAAGTTTAAAGGGCCTTCTTGCGTATATTCTTGCGCCGGGCGGCGACCCGACGGCGACTTATATCGAACCCCCCGGTCAAATTGATTTGTCGAGCGTAACAAACGTAGACCCGGTCAATATTGTCGATAACTCGCCGGGCCATATTGACACCTGGTCGGGTAATATGGTCAGTCTTTTTCTCTACCAGGTGCAGCCAAGCACGTATGTCCGAAACCGGACTTCCGCTTCGTATAACGATGTGACCGGGGCGTATGATATTTCAAATATCGATATTGCGCTGGATTTATCGTATATGATCACAGCCTTTAGCGATTCGCGCGAAAACGAAGCCGGCATCCTGGAAAGAATTGTTCATGTTCTAAACGGCGATGCGGTCATAAAGGGCGCATGGATGACCGGAACCCTTGCGGACAACGGCAATGAAGAAATCCGGATTCAACCGGTATCGCATAACCTCGATGAAATTAACAAAATCTGGAGCATTTTCCCGAACAAGGTTTACCGGCTTTCGCTTTTTTATACGCTCTCGCCGGTCATGATTAAAACTCCGAAAATTATTCCGGCGGCTCCGCCGATCACCAGCAAAGGAGGACAGGTATGAGCGAATATTCTCAGGTGATCCTGAACCGGCGCGTTCTTGCCGGGCTCTTGCTGGTTGTCGACGATTACCGGGCGCCAATCACGATCAGCAACCCTGCGGACTACAGCAAACGCGATTGCGAATGCCTGGTCAATTATACGACGGGCGGCAAAGCGGGGGAATTTTTTCAAAATGCCTCAGGTCTCTACTGCGTTACCGGGTTGGCAGACGATACCTATGATATTGAAATTTCAGCCGCGCGTTTTATCACGAATAAAACACAGCTTGTCGTTGCCGGTGTTCCGGTAAGCCCGACAACCATTCGGCTGCAACCGGGTTACGATTATAATTTCCCCGCCAATGTCACTTATTTGCGCGGGCGCCTGGTTGACAGCGTGAGCGGAGCGCCGGTGACCGAGGCTTCGATTGTCGATAACGCCCGGCCTGCAAGCGCCGCGGTTTCGGATGAAAAAGGCCGCTTTGTGATTTATTACCAGCCCGGCGTCATTGCCGCAGCCGGCGAAACGCTGACTCTGAATATCTCGCATACTTTGTACAGCGGAACATCTCATGTAGAAAGCGGATTTACGGACCAGAACCGGGTCACTTTGACCGCCGATATCAGCATGGTAAAGATATAATGATATCATAAAAGTTAACAAAGAAGAAATGAAAAACGAAAAATGACCGGATTAAAAAACGAAAGACAAAACCATATTGATAAAAATTCGCTGGGTGCCATAGGCAACCCGGCGATTGGTGACAATGTAATTATTGAACATGATTCAACACATCGCAAAAGAAGCCGGCGGGCCTTGCTTCTGAGCGACACCTGCAAAAAGGCCGTAAAAATTAACTTAAGGAGGGTTTTATGCCTGTTTTATTCAATAGAAGAAAGCATAAAATTTCGATAAACCTGGGTAATGGCAAGCGGGTTGTTCTGGAAGCCAATGCCAAGGCGAAAGTGAGCGATAAAGATGTATCTTCTTACGGGGTACAAACTGCGCTGGGTGGTAAGGACATTACAATCCTCGCAGGGGATACGGCCTCAAAGTCAGCGCCAAAAGCTGAGGAGAAAACCGAAACAAAAAGCGAGACAAAAACCGAGGTGAAAAGCGATACGGATGAGAAGATCCAGAAATTCGAGAAAAGGAACAAGGATGATCTGGATTAATCCGGTCACCCAAGGTAAGGAGTAGCAAATGGCGTATTTAACACCAGGAGTTTATGTAGAAGAAAAATCGTCAGGCGAAAAACCAATCGCCGGCGTGGGCACCGGGACCGGTGGTTTTGTAGGGGTAACCGAGAAAGGTCCGATGGGCAAAGCGACGTTAATTACCAGCGCGACGCAATATGCCAGTATCTTTGGCGGGTATGTATCGGGTTGGGCTACCCCCTATGCGGTAGAACAGTTTTTTAAAGAAGGCGGCAGCAAATGCTATGTGGTGCGCACAGCGCATTATTCAAACATAGCCACAAACGCAACGACCGCAGTCACCGGATCTGTCACCATCACTGACGGGGCTACTACCGATGTGTTGAAAATTGAAGCATCATCGGCAGGCGCATGGGGCAATAGCCTCAGCTTTGTCATTGCAGCTCCCACGACGGGTACGCTGGTGGATGGGTTTAACCTGACCATTAGTCTGGGTGGTACCGAATTGGGTGCATTTGAAGATTTGACCCTAGATGACCTTTCGGCTGTAGAAGCGGTCGAGGACGTTGTGCTGACCAGTCTGGTAACCGGCACAAATCCGCCGCCTGCTATTGGCACCTATGCATTTGGCGATGCGGGAGCCATTGTCGGCGATGACGGTTTGACGGGTATTACAGAAGCTGATTTTAAAGGTTCTGCGGCGCCCGCTGCAAAAAACGGAATTTATGCAATGGACCCGATTGATGCAGTCAACATGATTGCCATTCCGGATATTCATTTCATTTCCGGGATCGACGATGCGCGGCTTTCCGCTACAATTGCCGACGGGGTATCTTACTGTGAAAACAGAAAAGATTGCTTCTTTATCGGCGACGTGCCTTTGGGGAAAGCGCCGCTTGACGCAAGAGACTTTAAAACTGTGACATCGGGTATTTCGTCTTCGTATGGCGCAATTTACTACCCCTGGATTGAATCGGTCTTTGGCATCAACAGAATCATGCTGCCCCCTTCGGGAGCGGTCATGGGAATGATATCGCGCACCGACACAGCTCGCGGCGTATTCAAAGCTCCGGCCGGGATCATCGACGGGAAGTTGAGATCGGCAGCCGGTATCGAGTACAAAGTCAACCACAAAGAACAAGAGTCATTGAACCCGAAAGGCATCAACGTGATTCGCAATTTTTCGGGAGCGGGCAATGTGGTTTGGGGCGCTCGTACTTTTGCCGCCGGCGTCGACGCGGAATGGCATTACATTAACGTCCGCCGCTATTTCATGTACGTTGAAGAATCGCTGGATGAAGGATCGCAATGGGTTGTTTTTGAACCCAATACGCCCGCTCTTTGGGGTAACGTAAAACGAAACTTTACCGCTTTTTTAACCAACGAATGGCGTAACGGCGCTCTCTTTGGCAGCACCCCGGAAGAAGCGTTTTATGTGAAAGTCGATGCGGAAAACAACCCGCCGTCTGTACGTAACCTGGGGCAGCTTATCATTGAGATTGGCATCGCGCCGGTGAAACCGGCCGAGTTTGTGATCATTCGAATCAGCCAGAAAACGCTGACTTCATAATGACCGCCAAAAAAGAGCGATTAAAAGTAAGGAGTAACAAATGGCGTATTTAACACCAGGAGTATATGTAGAAGAGAAATCATCGGGTGAAAAACCCATTGCCGGCGTCGGTACCGGTACCGGCGGCTTTGTCGGGATTGCCGAAAAAGGCCCGATTGGCGAGGCCAAGCTCATCACCAGTCTGACCGACTACAAGACCATTTTTGGCGGGTATGTGGATGGCTGGTATATGCCCTATGCGGTAGAGCAATTTTTTAAAGAGGGTGGCAGCAAATGCTATGTCATACGTACTGTCGCTTACGGGGGAAATCTTTCCGTAAAAGTTCCCGCAACTGCGGTACCCGCGTTTGTAACCCTGCAAGCTGCAGGCGTCAATGTATTGACGGTAACGGCCAGTTCGCCCGGCACATGGGCCAACGGTTACACCGTTGACGTGACGGATGTCGCAAATGCCCCCAGCCAGTTTAACCTGATTCTAAAAGATCTGGACGGCAATACGCTTGAAACGCATGCAAATCTGGATGTCTCGGATTTAACCAACAAGCCGCTTAGTTCGCAACTCAAGAGCAACTACATTACGTTCAACCATCTTACCACGGCGCGGCCGGATGTGATTGCAGGCGCGGTATTGGCGAGCGGGAACGAAGTCCTGACAGGCATTACTGTCGGCGATTTTCTCGGCGACCCGGTTGGTAAAAACGGACTGGTTGCGTTTGATGAAGTGGATGAAGTCAACATGATTGCCATGCCTGACATTCACTTTATCGATACCGCCGGCGAAACCGATACTGTTGACGGAATCATTGGCGGGGTTACCTACTGCGAAAACCGGAAAGATTGCTTTTTCATTGGCGATATTCCTTCAGGCAAAACGCCTACCGAAGCCGCTACGTTTAAATTAAGCACACTGATGGTCTCATCATCGTATGGGGCAATCTATTACCCGTGGATCAAAGCATCTTTTGGCGGAACCCGCATTGATGTACCTCCTTCCGGAGCGGTCATGGGCGTGATCTCGCGCACCGATGCCGACCGCGGCGTGTTTAAGGCTCCTGCCGGGGTCATTGACGGCAAGCTTCGAACAGCGGTGGGTATCGAATACCCAACCAGCCATGGCGAGCAGGAAGAGCTCAACCCGATTGGCGTGAACGTTATCCGGAATTTCGCCGGAGCGGGAAACGTCATCTGGGGCGCGCGTACCTTTGCCGCCGGGGTCGATGCCGAATGGCACTACATTAACGTACGCAGGTACTTCATGTATGTAGAAGAGACCCTTGATGAAGGAACGCAATGGGTTGTCTTTGAACCCAACACGCCCGCTCTTTGGGGTAACGTAAAACGCAATATTACCGCGTTTTTAACCAACGAGTGGCGAGCGGGAGCTCTCTTTGGCAATACCGCCGAAGAAGCGTTTTACGTCAAAGTGGACGCGGAAAACAACCCGCCCTCTGTGCGTAATTTGGGGCAACTGATCATTGAGATTGGCATCGCGCCGGTCAAGCCGGCTGAGTTTGTGATCATTCGCATTTCTCAGAAAACCCAAACGGCATAAACAGGAAAACATGATTAAGGATTAAGTAAAAGGAGAATAATATGGCAGGAAGAGTAGATCCATATAGAAGTTTTAGATTCAGAGTAGAAATCGACGGCATTACAACAGCCGCGTTTTCCGATGCGACAGTACCCGATACGTCGGTAGAAGCTGTCGACTATCGCGAAGGCACCGATGCAACGCATCCGAGAAAGCTTTCAGGACAAACCAAATTTGGAAATGTCACTTTGAAAAAAGGAATCACGGATAACCTGGATTTGTATGCATGGCATAAAGCCGTAGTCGATCTGGGAGCCATCGGTTCGAGAAAAAACGTCTCTCTGATTCTCGTCGATGAAGAAGGCGCCGACAAAGCCCGTTGGGACATTGTTAATGCTTGGCCAACCAAATATGATCCTTCCGATTTCAGCGCCAAAGGGAACGAAGTAATGATCGAAACCCTGGAGCTGGTCAATGAAGGAGTCAGCCGCGTTGCTTAATATGCATTTAATCAGCTGATAAGGAAACCTCATGGGAAATATGCTGCAAACCGAATTTGAATTTGAGCTTCCCCGCGGATACATTGAAGAAGGCGGGGAGGTTCATAAAAAAGGGACAATGAGATTGGCGACAGCTGCCGATGAGATTTTGCCGATGCGGGACCCCCGGGTTCAACAGAACCCGGCCTACCTCTCGGTCATTTTGTTGTCCAGGGTGATCACAAAACTTGGTAACCTGAGCAACATTGGCACAAATATCATTGAAGGGTTGTATACGAGCGATTTTGATTATTTGCATAACCTGTATAACCGGGTAAATCAAAACGGCTCAACGGCCCTTCAAGTCAGTTGTCCTAAATGCAAACACAAGTTCCAGGTTGAGGAAGAAACGGCGGGGGAGTAGTTCGCTACCCCCTCGATCGTCTCTACGAGGAGGTGGCATTCCTGGCCTATTACTTTCATTGGGATCATGACAGCCTGATGGAACTGGACCATCAACAGAGACAAAAGTGGTGCGAAGAAGCGGGTAAAATCAATAAAACGCTTAGCGCCGGTAAGGGAGATAAAAATATTTTTGAGGTATCATAATGAATCCATTATTTACTGCGGCAAATATTGCCGGCTCAAAATTAGGGAGCAAACTTCTCGATCCGTACCTTGGATTTCGCTTTATGGTTGAAATCGAAGGTATGTTTGCCGGGGGATTTCAAGAAGTCTCCGGTCTTTCGATTGAGATCGAAACGGAAAACGTGCAAGAAGGCGGGGTGAATACCTACCAGCACCGATTGCCAAAAGGCGTGAAGTACGGCGACATTGTGTTAAAGCGCGGTCTTTTGGATGTGAACATGGTCGGCGGTTGGTTTCACGGGATTGCAGGCGGAGAAAAAATTGAAAGACGAAGCGGTAGTATTCGCGTACTCAACTCGTTTGGCGTCCCGACGATCTCCTGGGACTTTACCGATGCCTACCCTACGAAATGGGAAGCCAGCGGGTTAAATTCCTCAAGTAACGGGATTGTTACGGAAAGCGTGACGTTGGTGCATCATGGCATCAAAAAAGCCGGTATTGGCGGCGGACTTTCCAGCTTGGGGGGTGTCTTTTAATTATACTCATTTATTCGATTTATTTTGAATGAGAGACCAACCTTATGAAACGGCGGAATTTAATAAAACAAAAAGAGAGCTTGTCCCTGAAAGACAGGAAGCTCCCTCGATCAATGCAAAAACTGCAATTGATATACGATCGAGTGGCGGCGCGCTTTCAGTCGTCCGGGTATAAAAACTCGTTTTTTAAGCTCAATCATTTGTTGCGCCCGGACCAGAAGGGCGTTGGTGTCCGCCATACAACGGCGCAGCCAGTCATCTATAAAAATATCTACAAACGTTATCTTTATTTATTTCGCATTTTGCCGCTGCAAACTACAAGTTTAAAATCCGGAAAAACCGAAAGCGAAGCGCAAGCCGTTCTTGAACATGGGGGCGATCAAATTTCGTCTCATTTTTACTTTTCAAAGCAAAGTTACCGGGAGCGCTACCAAAAATTGATGCGCGCCACCCAACTTTTTTACGGGAAACCGGATCCGGGATTCGGAGGCAGACCAAAACAAAAGCGTTCCGAACAGCCGCTTCGCGTCCCGGCAGATTTTAAATTTCCGATTGCTCAAAGCGAGGGTCCGGGCGCAAACCGGTTGACTGACACCGCTCCGGTTGCCGGCGCAAACTTGAAAATGCAGCTGGCCAGTTTAAAACACATGCGCCAAACAGGGGCTGCGGGATCTTCCGAACAAAGCAGGATTTCCGCGTTGGTGCCGTTGTCATACCGCTATTTTCAATCTCAGCAAGCGTCGCCTGCAACGGGACAAGCGCAAGAGACTCCAGGGTTAGAGAGGGGAGACCGTGCAAGCGCGAAAGACACGGCAAGTGAGGCGCCGTTAAAAGCAAACAGTAATGAAGAAAAGACTCTCGATGCTAAAATTGCCGACCTGTTGCAAGAAACCACAGAAAAGCGCTCTATGTGGGCAGAGGCTCCAACCGGCTTTTGGAAAACAAATACATTGGCGCAAGATCGAATTGTATCAGTCTTGTACCATACGCCCGAAAGATTTGCCGGTGCGGTGACCCATGGCGATCAATTGTTTGGCAAAGCGATTTCCCGTCTGGAAAAAGTGGCGGCCAGAGAAGAAAGCCCCCGCGGCAAAGAGGTATATGCAAATGAAGGGCCTGAGTTAACCCATAAAATTGCAGGATCGGAATCTGGCGAGCAGGCCTCAAAAGCGGTTCAAGCAACGAAAGAAGGCGTGAAAAAATCAAAGTCAGGTAAAACCGGCGCTAAAAAAACCGCCCGGACAAAAGGCAAGTCGCAAAACCTTGATCATAAAATTGAGCAAAAACTTGAGAAAGAAAAAACCAAAAAAGCTATCGATAAAATTTCTGACATTCCCCTTCAAAATATTAAAATTACCGACCGAATTGGCAACCGGATACAAATTGCAATCGCGCGTCAAAATGAGGGCGGGTTTTTAACCTACGGGAGATCCATACCGCTTGATACTTTACGCGCCCCTTCTGCATCGGCAGCGAACGTCATTCGGGCCATGAGTACAAACGATATCAGCGACTCCGGCGACTCCAATAGAACTATAGATGTTGAATCGCAAGAGACAATGATCAGCGGCGCTGAAGGCGACAGGGTTATCAGCAAGAATGTGAACCAAAAAGTAAAAATGCTATTTTTAAGGTACGCCGGTCAAGGTGAAAATGAGCGCCTGGCGCACTCTACCGAAGATTACCGGAATGAGTATCAAACGCTGGCCCAAAAAAGATTGTTCCAAAGAAAAGCGGCCCAGTTGCCGGGCGAAAAAAACCGGGATATGGCTCGCAACCTGTTTGCCGAATTTTCGCGAAAGTACGAACCCCGGTTAAAGCAAGAAAAACAGGAACCGCCAAGCCCGGAAGTCTCAAACCGGCCAACGGGCAATGAGGAAATCCTTAGCGTACAGGATTTGTCTTCTATCGATATACGCGATCTGGCCTCGCTTTATAATCGCAGCACGACGACAATGATGCCCGGCGAAACCGTTCAGAACCGATCAGAGGCGGCAAACCAAAGAATGGCGCAAATGGCGAAAACGGCGCCCCTCGCTCATCGCCAAACTCCGGTTGAAAACAGAGTGAAAAGTTCAGAGTGGTGGCAGGATGAAAATACGTATGTTCCCGAAACTCCGGTGATCGATGAGAGCCATTCGCACGAGCACCGGGTGGCAAAAGAGAAAGAGACAAAAGTGATGCTTGAGAAAAATATGGAATGGATTACGCAAAAGGTCTATCACCGGATAGAACGAATGATTGCCATTGAAATGGAGAGGAGAAGCTAATGTTTGGATTACCAGTGCCGGGAAACTTGGGGAAAGCTACGATTGATCTCGGGGATAAACAGGTTACCGTACAATTTAACCCTAGCTCATATTCGTTCGGACTGAATGCCACTTTATCGAATAGCGGAAACAATATTCAATTCAATGAAGTCAAAAGAGACGACTTTACCGTTGAGCTTCTTTTTGATACTTTCGAGGAGCAAAAGGATGTTCGCGATGCAAAAGGTTTTAAAGACCTGAGAGAGTCCATTAACGCGGTAGAATCTACGCCGACAGGGAAAGTGCCTAAAAAAGTAACTTTTGTATGGGGGCCCAAGGGCAGCGAAAATAATGGAATTATCTACGAGGGGTACATTTCTTCGATCAAACAAAATTTTACTTTGTTTAAAAGCGACGGAACTCCGCTTCGCTGCAAGATGACGATTACGATTAAAAATCATATTGAAAAATCGCAGGCGGAAAAAGACCAGGGAAAAAGCAACAGCCGGATTGTCACAACGATCCGGCAGGGCGAGCGCCTGGATTTGTTGTCGAACCGCACTCTGCATAACCCGTTTTTGTGGCGAGAAATTGTCAAAGAGAATCCCGAAATTATCGACAACCCGCGGACCTACCCTTTGCAAACGCACTTGGGTAAAACTCTCATTATACCTGATTACTATAACACCGCCGAGGGCAAGAATGGCTGAGACAACCAATAATCCCTCTGCTAAAGTCACGCATAACGGCGCTGACCTTAAAACGGAATATGCCGTTGCCATATCAAAGGTGCAGGTTGATCATGAAATCAATGTGCCGGGGATGTTTCAAATGACTCTTGCTTTGTACAATATTGAAAAAGGCGACTGGGCCGGCATCGATCTGAAAGATTTTCAACTGGGGGATACCATTGAAATTTCGATGGGAACCGAAACCTCTGCGAAAATCATTGCCGGCGAAATCACCGCCATTGAACCCACCTTTAGCCAGGACTCTTCGCTGACAATCCGCGGTTACGACAAAATGCACCGGCTTCGTTTCGGAAAATACCGCCGCTCTTTTCTTGAAATGAAAGACAGCGAAATAGTCGAGCAGATTGCCGGCGACGCTTCGCTATCGGCCCAGGCGGAAGATACCTCGACCGTTCATTTGTATGTTTTTCAAAACAATGTCAGCAATTACCGGTTTCTGGTTGAACGGGCAAAACGGATCGGATTTGAACTGATTTGCGACGGCGATGACTTGATTTACCGCCCCTCCGGCGAAGCGGAAGACCCGGCCATTACCATTGAATACGGTATGGAATTGACGACGTTTTCCGCATCTTTAAAAGCGCTGACCCAGGGTTCAACAACAGAGGTCCGCGGGTGGGACATCGCTAAAAAAGAAGAAATATCGGGCAAAGCCGAATCGGGCGCGGCCAACTCAACCATGAAAGGCCAAAAAGACGGGTACGAGTATTCAACCCAAATCCAGGATTCGGAACTGGCTGTCGTTGAATTCCCGGCCGTTGACGATTCGGACGCCGAAGCCATGGCCAAGGGGATGTATAACCAGATGCTGCAAAACTTTCTTACCGGGGACGGCGAGTGCATTGGCAATAATGAAATGCTGGCCGGCGCGACGGTAGAACTCAAGGGCCTGGGCGATAGTTTTTCAGGTTCCTGGTATCTGACGCATACGACGCATATCTATGACAAAAACAACGGGTATAAAACAAGATTTAAAGCGAAGAGGACCGGAGCATGAGCCTGATCGATATTATAAATGAAAACAATGAAGTTCGCAATTCGCCGGGCCGTATTTTTGGCGTTGTGAGCGGGGTGGTTACCAACAATGAAGATCCGGACGGCATGGGCCGGGTGAAAGTTATGATCCCCCGTCTGACCGGTCAGGATGACGAATCGCATTGGGCGAGGGTGGCGACCATGATGGCCGGGCCCGAACGCGGTTCGTTCTTTTTGCCTGAAGTCGACGATGAAGTGCTGCTGGCTTTTGAGTATGGCGATATCTCTATGCCCTATGTCATTGGCGCTCTCTGGAACGGCAGCGACGCGCCCCCGGAAACCAATTCGGACGGAGCGAACAATATACGGGTCATCCGTTCGCGCAGCGGTCATAAACTCGAATTTAACGACGAAGACGGCGCCGAAAAAATTCACATTCAAGCGAAAGATGAAAAAGATGAAATCATCATTGATGTCGCCGAAAACACCATTACCATTCAGGCGGATAAAGAAATTAAATTAATCACAAGCGACGGCAAGGTCACCATAGAGGCGAAAGAGGGCGAATTTACGTTTAGCGACGCTTTGAACATTACCGCCAAAGAAATCAACATGGAGACTGATGCGGCTATTAACGTGACGGCCGGGGCCGATATAGCCATGGAAGCTTCGGGCAATCTCGATGCCAAAGGCGCTACCATTAACTTAAATTAAAAACCGGAATACAGGAATTTGAATTAAAGAAAACAGAGGAAAAGATGGGACAACCGGCAGCAAAAGAAGGCGATTTTATACAAGCGGTAGATACGCATATTGT